>NC_009659.1:3000000-3600000 GCF_000013625.1 Janthinobacterium sp. Marseille
CAGCGCGCGCCAAGATGGTTGAAGGCGTCAACGTTCTGGCGAATGCAGTTAAAGTAACCCTGGGCCCTAAAGGCCGTAACGTGGTTCTGGAACGCTCGTTCGGCGCACCAACCGTCACCAAGGATGGTGTTTCGGTCGCTAAAGAAATCGAACTCAAAGACAAATTGCAAAACATGGGCGCACAGCTCGTGAAAGAAGTGGCTTCCCGCACCAGCGACAACGCAGGCGACGGCACCACCACTGCAACCGTACTGGCACAAGCGATCGTTCGCGAAGGCATGAAATACGTTGCAGCCGGCATGAACCCAATGGACTTGAAACGCGGTATCGACAAGGCTGTTGCAGCAACTGTCGAACAACTGGCTGCAATTGCAAAGCCATGCACCACCACTAAAGAAATCGCTCAAGTTGGTTCGATCTCCGCTAACAGCGATGCATCGATCGGCGAGCGCATCGCTGAAGCGATGGAAAAAGTCGGCAAGGAAGGCGTCATCACTGTTGAAGACGGCAAATCCCTGAACGACGAACTCGACATCGTTGAAGGTATGCAGTTTGACCGCGGCTACCTGTCGCCATACTTCATCAACAATCCGGAAAAGCAAACCGCTATCCTGGAAAACCCGTTCATCCTGTTGTGCGACAAGAAAATCTCCAACATCCGTGACCTGCTCCCGGTGTTGGAACAAGTTGCCAAAGCCGGCCGTCCACTGCTGATCATCGCAGAAGACATCGAAGGCGAAGCACTGGCAACCCTGGTTGTGAACAACATCCGCGGCATCCTGAAAACCTGCGCAGTGAAAGCTCCAGGCTTCGGCGACCGTCGTAAAGCAATGTTGGAAGACATCGCTATCCTGTCCGGTGGCCAGGTTGTGGCTGAAGAAGTCGGCCTGACTTTGGAAAAAATCACGCTGGAAGAATTGGGCCAGGCAAAACGTATCGAAATCGGCAAAGAAAACACCACGCTAATCGACGGTAACGGCCAGGCTGTCACGATCGAAGCACGTGTTAAACAAATCCGTGCCCAAATCGAAGAAGCAACTTCGGACTACGACCGTGAAAAACTGCAAGAACGCGTTGCCAAACTGGCAGGCGGCGTTGCAGTGATCAAAGTCGGTGCAGCTACCGAAGTTGAAATGAAAGAGAAGAAAGCACGCGTTGAAGATGCTCTGCACGCAACCCGCGCTGCTGTTGAAGAAGGTATTGTTCCTGGCGGCGGCGTTGCCCTGTTGCGCGCACGTGCTGCGATCAAGATCAAAGGCGACAACCCTGATCAAGAAGCTGGTATCCGTATCGTTCTGCGTGCAATGGAAGAACCACTGCGCATGATCGTACAAAACGCCGGCGAAGAAGCTTCGGTTGTTGTAGCTAAAGTATTGGAAGGCAAAGGTAACTTCGGTTACAACGCTGCCAACGGTACCTACGGCGACATGGTTGAAATGGGCGTGCTGGATCCAGCCAAAGTGACCCGTTCGGCATTGCAAAATGCTGCATCGATCGCTGCCCTGTTGTTGACCACCGATTGCATGGTTGCTGAAGTCGCTGAAGACAAAGCAGCAGGCGGCATGGGTGATATGGGCGGTATGGGTGGCATGGGTGGTATGGGCGGCATGATGTAATTGTCGTTCCGCTTGCGGTACCGTCCTGCACGGTGCCGCAGCCCGATGCGCTTTTTCTGCACATCAAAAAAGCCCGCAAGGTTTAGGCCTTGCGGGCTTTTTGTTTGTCCCGGGACTTCCGGATTTATTTAGCGTCGACGTGCTGCACTATCGTCACGACTTTCTTCTGTTTCTTCATCATCGTCATTTGCCACATCGCTCAGCGATGGCGGCGGCTGGAAGCTGGCCAACAAGGCGATGCGGCTCTCCGGCGTTTCCAGGCTGACCCGACCCAGCGCACCAACCCGGTAATCCTGCAGGAAGGTATGTGCTGCTTTTTCCAGGTCAAGTTCACCACCCTTGATACGGAAGCCGCGCCGCAAAGCGACGCCTTCAATCACGCTGACACCGTCTATGCCTTCGGTGGGAAAACCGTAACGCGCGGTCAACAGCTGCGGGTAATGCATGAGGACGATGTCCGCCAGGAAGGTCGCGACTTCTTCTTCAATCAGCGCATTGCTGCCGATCGCATGGCTGGCTGCCAGCATCAGGCCATCACTTGGATGTTCGATCTTCGGCCACATCATGCCCGGTGTATCGGTCAACACCATATTGTTGCCGAGGTAGAGACGCTGCTGCATCTTGGTCACGGCCGGCTCATCACCGACTTTGGCGACGCGCTTTTTCAGCAAGGCATTCATCAGCGTTGACTTGCCGACGTTAGGAATGCCCATGATCATGATGCGCAAAGGTTTGAGCGCGGTCCCGCGATGCGGTGCAATCTTCAGGCACAAACCCGGGATCTTGGCGACATCGGAGGGCTTTTTGCAGCTCAGCGCCACCGCATGCACACCCTTTTGGCTATTGTATAAATCCAGCCATTTTTGCGTCGCGGCCGGATCGGCCAGGTCACTCTTGTTGAGGATCTTTAAACAGGGACGCTGGCGGAAGGTGCGCAGCTCTTCGATCATCGGATTACGGCTGGCCTGCGGTACGCGCGCGTCCAGCACCTCGATGATCATGTCGGTCTTTTCCATGGCTTCCGCCGCCTTCTTGCGGGCGGCGTTCATGTGACCTGGGTACCATTGTATGGACATGCGTGACTTTATCTGAGGGAAGCAAGCCGCTATTTTACTCGCTCGCAGCCCCCTTCGAGGACAAGCCGGCCCCGGTTTCGGCAGATTCCACGCATTAAGTACCCTGAAATCGGCAGAAATTGTCATACGCGCGTCATATCCGGCATGCACACTCATGTCCGCAGCGCCAACGGGGACCGGCGCAATAAAGGTCCCGACCAATTCCTTTGCGGTGTTGCGGCCCTGCCGGACATTGCAAGAAACGCATCTATCGTGCACTTCTTTCGTCCTTCCGCCGCCCTGTCGCGTGACGCCCGCCGTCACAGCACGGTGTCGCTTCACTCCCACCCGACTCGATAAACGATGATCAGCGCCAGCGGCTTGAACTACGGCTCGGACCCATCCGGTCTGATCTGGGGCTTCCTGTTTAAACCGGAACAGCCGGCGAGCCTGATCAATTCCAGTGAAGCACTGGCCTGGCTACAGCTGGCGCCGGCACAACGCGCCGGTGAATTTATCTGGCTGCACTTCAACCTCAGTAATACCGCCAGCGAAAAATGGATGAGCGAACATGCCGGCGTCGCCGACGAGTTCAATGAAGCATTACACGATGGCTCGCGTTCGACCCGCATCGAGCTGGCCGACAATACGCTGATTGCAGTCGTCAACGACGTGCTGCACAGCTTTTCCTTTGAATCGGCCGATATCGCTACCTTGTGGCTGAGCGTGACGCAAGATGTCGTCATCAGTGCGCGCCGCACCCCGCTGAAATCAATCGAGCGCCTGCGCCAGGCGGTCGAGCATGGCGATACGATACGGTCATCGGTCGAGCTGCTGGTGCACCTGCTGCGCGACCAGGCGGATGTACTGGTCAAAATCGTGCGCGATGCCGTCGCCCGTGTCGACCGGGTGGAAGACAGTCTGCTGGCCGGACGCCTGAACAAGCAACGCACCGACCTTGGTGCCCTGCGCCGTATCCTGGTCCGCCTGCAACGCCTGTTGGCACCGGAACCTGCAGCCCTGTTCCGCCTGCTGCAAAAACCACCGGTGTGGGTGGTCGAACTGGATAGCCAGGAACTACGCCAGTCGACCGAGGAATTTTCTGTGGTCCTGAGCGATATGAGTTCTCTGCAGGAGCGCATCAAATTGCTGCAGGAAGAAATCGCAGCGCAGGTCAACGAAGAAAACAGCCGCAGCCTGTATGTGCTGACCATCGTCACAGTACTCGCGCTGCCGATCAATATCATTGCCGGTTTGCTCGGCATGAACGTCGGCGGCGTACCGCTGGCCGAGCATGCTTACGGCTTCTGGATCGTGGCCGGCATCGTCGCCACCTTCACCGTCGTCGCCGGCTGGTTTGTCATCCGCAAACAAAAGCAGGATTGACGAACGCTGTATTCATTTGCAAACGAACATTCGTTCAATTTATAAGCCTGCATCACAGCCCATCCGTGACTTGCGCCAAAGCAAGTGATTTCGCATAGAATCTGAGGCTCGCCCCTTATGCGTCACTATGGCGCCCATCAACGACGGAAAATCGAATGTTCGCAAAAGTGCATGCAGTCGCCAGGCAAGTGGGCGAAATCGTAGTTGGCAAAGATGTACAGATTCGCCAGGCGCTGGTTTGCCTGCTGGCCGGTGGCCACCTCTTGATCGAAGATGTACCTGGTGTCGGCAAGACGACCCTGGCACATGCGCTGGCAATTTCGCTCGGCTTGCAATTCAACCGTCAACAATTCACCAGCGACCTGCTACCGGCAGATGTGGTCGGTATTTCCATCTTCGATCGCGAGAAAAACGGCTTTGTATTTCATCCCGGCCCTATCTTCACGCAGGTATTGCTGGCCGATGAAATCAATCGCGCCACACCGAAAGCACAATCGGCCCTGCTCGAAGCAATGGAGGAACGGCAAGTCACATCCGATGGCGTCACCCGCCCCTTGCCCGAACCCTTCTTTGTCATCGCCACACAAAACCCGACGCATCAGCTCGGCACCTTCCCCTTGCCCGAATCGCAACTGGATCGTTTCCTGATGTGTTTGTCGCTCGGTTATCCGGATGCCGCTTCCGAACGCGCATTGCTGATGGGAGAAGACCGGCGCACGCTGTTGAAAGCATTGCCGATGGCGATGCAAGCCACTGATTTGATGGCGGCACAGGCAGAACTGAAAAACATCCATGTCTCGTCAGCATTGATCGATTACATCCAGGCCCTTGCCGCTGCTTCACGCCAAAACGGCATGTTTGTCGAGGGACTGAGTCCGCGCGCCACGATTGCACTGCTGCAAGCGGCGCGTGCCTGGGCCGCACTCGAAGGACGCAACCATGTCATCCCGGAAGACGTACAAGCGGTGCTGGTGCCGGTGACCGCGCATCGCCTGCGTTCAGTCAAAGCCGGCAGCGCCAGTGCACTCGGCAGCCGCGACCTGGTCCTGCAATTAATGAGGTCGGTCAGCGTCTGAAGCGGAGCCACTGATCGTGCGTCTCTTCCCTACTCGCCTACAAACCGGCATCAGCCTCTGGGCAGGTAAGCACCTGTTCCGGCACCGTGCCGCCGAAGCAGGCGAAGTATTCTTGCCGCAACGCCGTATCTTTATAGTACCGACCCGGGCCGGCCTGACATTCGGCATCATGCTGTTGGTACTGTTTCTGTGCTCTATCAATTACAACCTTGGCCTGGGTTTTGCACTGACTTTCTTGCTGGCCAGTTGCGCCATCGTCGGCATGCACCTGACTTTCCGCAACCTCGCATACTTACATCTGTCACCGGGTCGCACGATAGCGGTATTCGCGGGTGAAGCGGCACAATTCAGCCTGCACCTGGACAATCGCCGACCATATGAACGCTACGCGATTCGATTGACGTTCATTACTGATGGTGTGACTGGCGTGCCGCACTTTACCGATATCCCTGCCAATACGATCAGCGATGTGACGCTCAGTACCGCGGCACTGGAGCGCGGCTGGCTGATGGCACCACGCATACGACTGCAAACAAGTTTTCCACTTGGTTTGCTGCAGGCATGGGCTTACTGGCAGCCGGCGATGCGTGTACTGGTTTATCCGCGTCCGGAAGAAGATGGCCCGCCATTGCCGCTGACGACAGGCGAACAGTCGGATGGTCGCGGCAGCGCCGGCCACGATGATTTTGCCGGGATTCGTGCCTACCAGGCTGGCGACTCCATCCGTCATATGGCTTGGCGCCAGATTGCGCGCAGCAATGACGGTGCATTGGTGACCAAACAGTTTGAAGGTGGTGCGGCAAGCGAACTTGCGCTGGACTACGGCCAGCTGCCAGCGGCCATGGATGTCGAACACAAACTGGCGCGCCTGACGAACTGGGTACTGATGGCTGAAGCGCGCGGCCTGCCTTATGCATTCCGCCTCGGCCAGCTCTACCTGCCACCCGCGATCGGTCCTGCACATCAAGCCGCCTGCCTGCAAGCGCTGGCCTTGCACGAGCGTGCTGCATGAAGCGACTACAAAGCATCATGCGCCCGATGTCGCGTGACAAAGCCAATACCCTGCTCCTGCTACTGGCATGTGCGTTGGTGCTGGCACCAAATGTATCGAACCTGCCGCCGTGGATCGTCGCTATCGTTAGCGTAATGCTGTTGTGGCGCGGCTGGATTACCTTCCGCGGCAATCGCATGCCTTCGCGCTGGCTATTGCTGCCACTTGCATTGCTGGCGATGGGCGGCGTCTACCTGACATTCAAAACCTTTGTCGGCAGCGAAGCAGGCGTCGCTGTGCTGACCTTGCTACTGGCTTTCAAATTGCTGGAAATGCATGCAGGTCGCGATCTGTTCGCCGTCGTATTCCTGAGTTTCTTTTTATTGCTGACCAATTTTTTCAATTCGCAATCCCTGCCGATTGCGTTTCTGAGCATCATCAGCATCATCGTGATGCTGGCCGCGCAACTATCATTTCAATATACCGATGCCATCCCCTCCTTGCGCAAGCGGCTGCAACTCGCCGGCAAGATCCTGTTGCTGGCAATACCACTGACGATAGTGCTATTCCTGTTATTCCCGCGGATCCAGGGACCTTTGTGGGGCATGCCAAACGATACCAGGACCGCCCGTAGCGGCCTGTCCAGCAGCATGAGTCCGGGTAATATCGCCAAGCTCGCGCTTTCTACCGAGGTCGCCTTTCGCGTCAGGTTCATTGATACCGTCCCGCAAAATAATCAGCTGTACTGGCGCGGCATCGTGCTCGACCAATATGATGGACGTACGTGGAGCAAAGCAGCAACAACGCGCAGGAGTACTCTGCCTACGCTCCAAACGCGCGGCGAACCGGTACGTTATCAAGTGACACAGGAAGCCAGTTCCGAACCCTGGCTGTTTGCGCTGGAACTGCCAAACGCAGCACCGCAGCTGGCAGGCAAGTTCGTCGGCAAAACGCCGGCCTATGAATTACGCGCAGCACGCCCGATCACGGAACGGATTCGCTATGACGTCGCATCGAACCTCGCATTTAATTTCCTGCAGCAAGCGGATCCTGTCTCACTCAAGCAGTGGCTGGCTTTGCCTGAACACTTTAATCCGCGCACGATAGAGCTGGCGGCGCAAATCAGGAGTAAATCAGCGAACCAGCAGCTTGCCATCGATAGCGTGTTGCAAAGCTTCCGCAACGAGCCGTTCCGCTACACATTGGAGCCGCCGCTGCTGGGCGCAAACAGTGTCGATGATTTTTTATTTTCCACGCGTGCAGGTTTTTGTGAACATTATGCGAGTGCCTTTGTCGTACTGATGCGCGCGATGGGTATCCCGGCACGCGTAGTGACCGGCTATCAGGGCGGACAGATCAATCCGGTTGATGGCTATATGATCGTCAGGCAATCAGATGCGCATGCATGGGCCGAAGTCTGGCTGGAGCAGCGCGGTTGGGTACGGGTCGATCCGACCGCGGCTATCGCGCCGGAGCGCATTGAACGCAATGCAGCAACTGCGGCTGCCACCGAAACGGTATTCGGTGGCCTGGTGAATGCCGACAGTGGACCGGCTTCATGGCTGCGCAGCCTGCGCTTCCAATGGGAAGCCATCAACAACGGCTGGAATCAATGGGTGCTGAATTACACACCGGACGAGCAAAAGAATTTGCTACGTTCACTGGGCTTCGGTAACATCGACTGGCAAACGCTGGTATTGCTGCTGTTGGCTGCAGGTGCTACGGTAATGGCCTTGCTTGCCATCCTGCTGCTTGGCACGCGCCGCAAGCGTGACCCGCTGGAAGCCGCTTATGCGCAGTTTTGCAAACAGATGGCGCGCCATGGTTATGCGCGACTCATTTATGAAGGACCGCGCAGCTATGCGCTACGCTTGCAGGAAGCAGATTCCACCCTGAGCGAAAAGCACAAACATGCTGCCGGGAAATTTATGGCTCTTTACGAAAAAGTTCGTTACGGTCGCGCTGAACAATGGTCGCCATCGGACGTGCTTTCCACACTCAAATCACTTTTGACTCAAATTCGATGACATTTCCACTGTTCTCCAGACAATCCTTCCCCTTACTCGCCCTTTCTTCCATCCTCGCACTGAGCGGTTGCGCATCCGCCGGCGAAACCGGTAAAAAGCCGGCCACAGCAAGCAAGACAACTGTCAAAGCCAAAAAAGTCGTGAAGCCGGTACAGGGTGATGAGTTCGCCAACTTCTCGCAATGGAGCGACGTCTCCAGCTTTATCGACCAGATGGTGGAAAAGAATGGCTTCAATAAACAGCAATTGCAAAGCACGCTGAACCAGACCCATTACGTCGATAGCGCCATCCAGCTGATGAAGCCGGCGCCGCCCGGCAAACCAAAGAACTGGGCGGCCTACCGCGCGCGCTTTGTTGAACCGGTACGCATCAATGGCGGTGTCGCCTTCTGGAACCAATACGCTGATGCACTCGCACGTGCCGAAGCCAAGTATGGCGTACCGGCAGAAATCATCGTCGCGATTATCGGTGTAGAGACCGTCTATGGTCGTAATACCGGCAATTTCCGCGTAATGGATGCCATCACGACGTTAGCCTTCGCTTACCCGGATACACCGAATCGCACCGCCCGCATGAATTACTTCCGCGGTGAACTGGAAAACACACTGCTGTTTGCACGTGATGAACAGATTGATCCGTTCTCGCTGCTGGGTTCCTACGCCGGTGCGATTGGCTGGCCGCAATTCATGCCCGGTAGCATCCGCAAATTTGCGGTCGACTTCGATGGCAACGGCCATATCGACCTGCGCAATTCACCGGTCGATGCCATCGGTAGCGTAGCCAACTTCCTGGTGCAGCATGGTTGGCGCAGCGGCGAACCAACCGTATTCCCAGCCAAGGTAGACATGACGGAAAACTGGCAGCGCTTTATCAATCAGGGATTGAGCGCCAAGTTCACACTGAAGGAAATGAAGGAAGCCGGTGTAACACCTTTGGTTGAACCACCGGCCGACATGTTGTTCGGCCTGGTCGATTTGCAGAATGGTGCAGATCCCAGCGAGTATTGGTTGGGGGCGGATAACTTCTTTGCCATTACACAATACAATCGCAGCTTTTTCTATGCGATGTCGGTGATAGACCTGAGCCGTGCGGTACGCGCTGCGCGCAATTTCTAGGAATCACACGGCTGCTCACTGAGCGGTCGTGTTCAGCGTACTGCGTTCGCAGGCGCTTTCAATTGGGCGAGGTCGATCTGGATAGATTCGCCTTCGCCGTTAATCCATATCTGGCCATCCTGGATCGTGCATTGCAATTGCATATTGCGTTGCGCGAGTTTGGCCAGTGCCTGGCTGGTAGCGGCCGGCAGATTATAGACACTCAGGTTCTTCGCCCGGTCGACCTTGCCGGCGATCTGATTCCACCAGATATTGCTCATACTGCTGTAACTGTAAATGATCACTTGATTTGAACGGCCACACGCTTTCATGATGCGCTTCTCATCCGGCTGGCCGACCTCTATCCAGAGCTCGATCGCGCCGGTTAAATCCTTTTGCCACAAGTCCGGCTCATCGTCTGCACTCAAACCCTTGCCGAAGGATAGCGCCGCGTTTGCATGCAGCACGAAGGCCAGGATGCGCACCATCATCCTCTCGTCGGTTTCAGACGGATGGCGCGCTATCGTCAACACATGACCGTCGTAGTACTGACGGTCCATATCGGCGATTTGCAGGTCGGCTTTGAAGATAGTGGATTTAAGAGCCATGAATTTCTACTTTGATCAAACGCGCATATGCGCAAGACGGAACGGTGGCAAGAATAGCCGATCCGGCCGCGCTATGGCGATCATTTTTATTAGCGGACATTCCGAGGCAGGCCGGACCAATTACGGCAAGCGTTTAAAATAGAGAACTATCAACAGGATGGCCCGCATGCAAACACCTACTCCCGCCGCTACGCACGATGAAATCATCGCCCTCACGCAAGCCTGGTTGGAAAAAGCCGTAATCGGCCTGAACCTCTGCCCTTTCGCCAAGGCGGTCTACGTCAAACAGCAAATCCGCTATGTCGTCAGCAAGGCCGACACCACCGATGCCTTGCTGACGGAACTGAAAGCGGAGTTGCAGTATTTACAGGATAGTGACCCGGTAAAGGTCGACACCACCTTGCTGATCCTGCCCGAAGTCCTGGCTGACTTCCTTGACTACAACGACTTCCTCGATACCGCAGATGAAGCGATCGAAGATTTGGAGCTGGATGGTGAAATCCAGATCGCGAGCTTCCATCCTGATTATCAATTTGCCGGCACCAAAACAGACGATATAGAAAACTATACGAACCGTTCTCCGTATCCAATCTTGCATCTTTTGCGCGAGGCCAGCATCGAACGCGCAGTCGAAGCTTTCCCCGAAGCCGAAGAAATTTATGAAAAGAATATGGAAACGTTACGCAAACTGGGACTGCAGGGATGGACGAATTTACAATTGTTAGCACCGCCGCGTGAGCGCAAACAATGACATACAAGTATTATTTAAGCGTAAGAATTGCCGGATGGTATCATTCCTTAAAACAACAACAAGCATTGATTTTTAAGGTTTTTTTGTGAAAAAGCGCAGAAAAGAATAAAATTTCAATAACGCTACTTTTCTCAAAAAGAAAAGATTGTTTGAAGGAACTCTTGGTCAATTGTGAGGCCAAAAGAACACTGAGTTGTAATTGCTTTTTTGAAATTCCTTGCTATATTGATTGCATATAGTTAATTTTTTCATATGTGGCCCCGAAAAAATCATCACCGTTTGCAACTTTACTAATATGACAAGACTCCAATATCAGTAGCCGTCGAAATTGCAAGCTGCCTTGCATTTCCCCGATCAAGTTGCTTACGACCCAAACCATCTCTTGGACTCGTTGATTGAAAGACTGCATCTGAAAAATGATGCGGCCCTATCGCGCGCACTCGAAGTCGCCCCACCAGTAATCAGCAAAATCCGCCATCGCCGTTTGCCGGTAGGTGCATCCCTGCTGATCCGCATGCACGAAGTCAGTGATTTGAGCATTCGTGACCTGCGTATCCTGATGGGTGACCGTCGCGATAAATTCCGTATCAGCGACAAGCAATTCAAGCCAAAAGAAGGCGGCGTCGCAACCGAGCCGCAAGAGTAATGTCAGTTACCCGCAGAGTATTCCCGGCTTAAGCCGGGAATACTCCTGTTGACAGGTAACGATCCCCTCTATCGCAGACGATGAAGACCACCGTCGCGTTCTCTACCGTCTGAGAAATCCTGAGCGCAACTTCACACGCGCCAGCAGCTGAAATCCCACAGAAAATCCCCTCTTCTATCGCCAAACGGCGTGCCATTTGCTCGGCCACAGCCTGGCTGACATATTCGAGCTGATCGACTTTGCTCGCATCATAAATTTTTGGCAGGTATGCTTCCGGCCATTTGCGTATGCCAGGGATCTGCGAGCCTTCATCCGGCTGTACGCCGATGATCTTGATATCCGGGTTCTTTTCTTTCAGGTATTCCGATACACCGATAATGGTGCCGGTGGTTCCCATTGCGCTGACAAAGTGGGTAATCTGGCCGCCGGTGTCACGCCAGATCTCCGGGCCTGTGGTTTCGTAGTGCGCACGCGGGTTATCCGGATTGGCAAACTGATCGAGGATCAAACCCTCGCCATTCTTTTGCATTTGTTCGGCGAGGTCACGGGCATACTCCATGCCGCCGGTTTTTGGCGTCAACACGATTTTTGCACCGTACGCAGCCATTGCCTGGCGTCGCTCTTCGCTCAAGTTCTCGGGCATCAGCAGGACCATCTTGTAGCCACGCATCGCTGCCACCATGGCCAGTGCAATCCCGGTATTACCGCTGGTCGCCTCAATCAGCGTATCGCCCGGCTTGATCACACCGCGCTCTTCCGCATGCAGGATCATCGACAGTGCCGGCCTGTCTTTTACCGAACCGGCCGGGTTATTGCCTTCCAGTTTGCCGAGGATGACGTTATTGCGGCGCACTGCGTCTTCACCGCCCAGTCGTTTGAGTTGTACCAGTGGGGTATTGCCGATGGTGTCTTCGATGGTCAAATATTGCATAGTGAGTGCTTGAATGGTGTCTCTGGTAAAACGCCATTTTAATCGCAGATGCTATTGCGCGTACGAACTCGATAAAAACCCGCGCAATAGCAAAAAGCCTCGCCGATTGAGTCCGGCAGGGCTTGCTGGCCAGCAGGCAATAGCTATTTCTCGGCTTTGCCCTTGGCAGCCGGTTTCGCAGCACCTTTCCTGGCCGCGGGTTTAGTCGCTCCTGATCGGGTAACGCCATTCACGGTAAGCCCGGCTTCTGACAGCTTTTCGGAATTCTTCTCGCCGACACCTTTGACGCGCTTTTGCAAGTCATCCCAATCCTTGAAGTTGCCACCCTTCTTGCGTTCATCCAGGATCGCCTTCGACATGGCGGGGCCGACACCCTTGATACCATCCAGGGCGGCCTGATCGGCCTTATTGACGTCGACCTCAGCCCAGGCCAGGTTCATCGATAAAAACATAGCTGCGAATGCCAGCAACACATTTTTCAACATATGGATCTCCCTATTCAGTTTGTGAAAATGCACAGGAATAACGACGACAAACAGCCATATTTATCGCTAAACCAGAGTCGAATGTAGGGAAAACAGGGAGGGATTTGAATCGGACATTTCCGAAAGGAAATGCATAGGAGGGAAAACAATTGCAAGTGAGTGCCGACTAAGCTGTTCGGGTTGGAAGCAGCCTAGCCGGGGTAATCCCGTGCACTCAGTTCATGACATTCAATTCTTCGGTACGACGTGGCGGGTAGCTTTCCCATTTGCTGCAACCAGGACATTGCCAGTAGTACTGGCGCGCCTTGAAACCGCAATGGCTACACTGGTAACGCGCCAGCTTTTGCGTATAACCATGCACCAGGTTCTTGACCAATGACAGCTCGGACCGCATTTCGGGCGGCGCTTCCATCAGACGTGCTTCCAGCAGCTTGTCGAGGCCCAGCAAAGTCGGTGTACGACGCAATTCATCGCTCACCATCTGGTTCGCCGCATCCACGCCTTCCAGTTCCAGCACCGCCTTGAACACGACTTCCAGCAAATCGATGGACGAAGCTTCCGCCAAATAGAATTTCAGCAGGTTCACGCCTTCCTGCGCGCGTCCGACTGCACGATAGCCATCCATCAGGCGCTGCGCTACCAGCGCCACGTGTGGCACGCTCTGATGCTCGACACGACGCCAGGTCAGCAATGCGGATTCGGTATCGCCCTGCGCCAGTTGCGCATCACCCAGCAGGATGGTCGCACGTACGCTTTTGCGATCCGCCGCCAGCGCTTTTTCCAGCAAGGTAATCGCGGCATCCGGATGCGTATGTACCAGTTCGTCTTGCGCCAGTTCGCAGTAAAACTGCGCGATTTCCTTTTGGCGGCCGCCGGCGCCCGATTCTTGCAATGCATGAGCCGCTTGAATCGCGCGTTCCCATTCTTTTTCACGCTGGTAAATTTCCAGCAATGCGCGTCTGGCCTGCGCACCATACTGGGTATCGACCAACTGGTTGAAGGTTTCTTCCGCCCGGTCCAGCAAACCGGCGTTCAGGTAATCCTGGCCCAGTTCATATTGTGCGTGGACCTTATGCTCAAGCGGCAAATCAGGACGCGCCAATAAATTTTGGTGCACCCGTATCGCGCGTTCGGTTTCGCCACGACGGCGGAACAGATTACCCAGCGCAAAATGCAGTTCGGCCGTTTCCGGATCCAGCTTGACGATTTCGATGAAGGCATCAATTGCCTTGTCCGGTTGTTCGTTCAGCAGGAAATTCAAGCCCTTGAAGTAGCCGCGCGGCAGGCTGCGCGATTCCGAAACCAATTGTTTGATATCTACGCGCGCAGCAATCCAGCCCAGGGTAA
Organism: Janthinobacterium sp. Marseille; assembly: GCF_000013625.1. NCBI lineage: Bacteria > Pseudomonadati > Pseudomonadota > Betaproteobacteria > Burkholderiales > Oxalobacteraceae > Janthinobacterium > Janthinobacterium sp. Marseille. Next base: position 3,014,014 of record NC_009659.1, read on the forward strand.
AAAAGGCTGGAATGGCAAGCAACCACCAAGTTTCAAATTCCATGCAATGTTGTGTTGTTGAGAGTGATCAAATAATCAAAAGGCGCGTGCTTACTGTATCTCACAGATGAATCACGGCGTCCGGCTGTGGCGGCTGCGATTTCACCAAAGCCTGTTCTTGTACTTCTTTTTGTATCGTTGTAATCGTCTTCTTTTGCTTCGCCAGTTCACGACGGTGACGGAACAGGGTCGGCGTCATCGCCAATACGCCCAGGGCCGCACCACCGACAAAGAAACCGAGCAGGAGCAATACCAAAGGCCCGCGCATTTCGTAACCGAGGAAGAACTGCAGCGATACTTCCTGCGTATTTTTCATCGCGAAACCGAAGAACACAATGAAAAGTAAGACAGCAATAATTCTGAGCAGGATTTTCATGGCGTCATTCCTTTATTAAGCTAATCCGGGTTACCGCACAATGCCAGTTTGGCACAGAGATTAACGAAATTGTACGTGAAAAAAAACGGCATCCGAAGATGCCGTCCTTATTTCGTTACAAACAACTCAGTCTTCGATGATTGGTTGCCCAACCATCGCATCCACACGCTCACGCAACTGCTTGCCTGGCTTGAAGTGAGGAACCCGTTTTTCCGGAACCATCACCTTGTCACCCGACTTTGGGTTGCGACCGATACGCGGTGGGCGGCTATTGAGTGCAAAGCTGCCGAAACCACGTATCTCGATGCGTTGTCCGGTTGCCAGGGCATCGGACATCGCATCAAGGATGGTTTTGACCGCGTAATCCGCATCCTTAGCTACCAGTTGCGGATAACGCTCAGCCAAGCGAGCAATCAGCTCCGACTTTGTCATTGACGATGGTCTTAGTTCTTGTTATCGAGCTTAGCTTTGAGCAATGCGCCGAGGCTGGTCGTACCGGATGCAGCGTTCGAATCCGACGACATTTTTTGCATTGCTTCTTGCGTTTCAACATTGTCTTTAGCTTTGATCGACAACTGGATGCCGCGTGCTTTGCGGTCAACGTTGATAACCATAGCTTCAACTGTGTCGCCGACTTTCAGGTGCGTACCAGCATCTTCCACGCGATCGCGGGAGATTTCGGAAGCGCGCAAGTAGCCTTCAACTTCATCGGACAATTGGATCACTGCGCCTTTAGGCTCAACCGATTTAACGGTACCAGTTACCAACGCGCCTTTGTCGTTCATTGCAGCGAAGTTGTTGAATGGGTCGCCTTCGAGTTGTTTAACGCCGAGGGATACGCGTTCACGTTCCACGTCGATAGCCAACACGATTGCTTCCAGCTCGTCACCCTTCTTGAAGCGACGAACAGCTTCTTCGCCGGTTTCTGTCCAGGACAGGTCGGACAAGTGAACCAGACCGTCGATGTTGCCAGCCAGGCCGATGAACACGCCGAAGTCGGTGATCGATTTGATCGCGCCACGAACTTTGTCACCTTTTTTATGGGTCACAGCAAAGTCATCCCATGGGTTGGCTTTACATTGTTTCATGCCGAGGCTGATACGACGACGTTCTTCGTCGATTTCCAGAACCATGACTTCAACTTCATCGCCCAATTGAACGACTTTGTTTGGTGCCACGTTTTTGTTGGTCCAGTCCATTTCGGAAACGTGCACCAGGCCTTCGATACCTTGCTCAACTTCAACGAATGAGCCGTAGTCGGTCAGGTTGGTGACTTTACCGAACAGGCGTGTGCCTTGTGGGTAACGACGGGACAAACCGGTCCAAGGATCGTCGCCCAATTGCTTGACGCCCAGCGATACACGGTTTTTCTCTTGATCGTACTTGAGTACTTTTGCGGTGATTTCCTGGCCGACGGTGAGTACTTCCGATGGGTGACGCACACGACGCCATGCCAGATCGGTGATGTGCAACAGACCATCGATACCACCCAGGTCCACGAACGCGCCGTAGTCGGTGATGTTTTTAACGACGCCGGTAACGATGGTGCCTTCTTTCAGGGTTTCCATCAGTTTTTGACGTTCTTCGCCCATCGATGCTTCGATGACAGCGCGACGCGACAGCACAACGTTGTTACGTTTGCGATCGAGTTTGATAACTTTGAATTCGAGCGTTTTGCCTTCGAATGGAGTCGTGTCTTTAACAGGACGGGTATCAACCAGCGAACCCGGCAAGAATGCGCGGATGCCATTGGTCAAAACGGTCAGACCGCCTTTGACTTTACCGTTAACGGTACCGACAACGATTTCACCGGATTCCATCGCTTTTTCAAGCGAGAGCCACGATGCCAGGCGTTTAGCCTTGTCGCGCGACAGGATTGTGTCGCCAAAACCGTTTTCGAGGGATTCAATAGCGACGGAAATAAAATCGCCAACGTTGACTTCGAGTTCGCCATTGTCGTTTTTGAATTCTTCGATTGGAATAAATGCTTCCGACTTCAAGCCAGCGTTGACGATAACGAAGTTATGGTCGAGGCGGACAACTTCAGCCGAAATCACTTCACCAGAACGCATGTCCTGACGTGACAACGATTCTTCAAAAAGAGCGGCAAAACTTTCCATACCAACAGGTGTTGCTTCAGAGGTGACAACAGTAGTCATAGATTTAAACAAGTTGACCAGAATTCGGGTTTACTCGATTTGCCGTATATAAAAAACAGCAAAAGGAACGAATCATGGGTTAGGTTTTTCAACGCCTGCCCGACTTTGCACCGGACAGACACCAGGTACTGCAAACAGCTACTTCAGATTAATTCTTTACAGCCGCATACCAGGCCAGCACCTGATCCACCGCCTGCTGCACGGTCAGATTCGAGGTATCCAGCAAATATGCTTCTTCGGCGGGCTTGAGCGGGGCGATGGCGCGATTCGCATCACGTGCATCACGTTCGTTCAAATCTTTCAGAAGGTCTTCTATATTAGCAGAAAATCCCTTGTCAATCAATTGCTTATAACGTCTTTCGGCCCGCGCTTCGGCGCTGGCGGTAAGGAAGACCTTGAGCTTGGCGTCAGGGAAAATCACGGTTCCCATATCCCGGCCGTCGGCAATCAGGCCCGGCGCCTCACGGAAGCGCAACTGCAAATCAACCAGGGCCTTGCGCACGGCAGGCAAAGCGGCGATTTTTGATGCTGTATTACCAACTTCCTCAGCCCGGATCGACATAGTGACATTTTCACGATCAAGGAAGATGTCACCATCTTTGAAGCCACAATTGAGGGTTTCGACGGATTTAGCGACAGCTTGCTCATCATCAATGGCGATACCTCGATACAAGGCAGACAGGGCTGTCAGGCGGTATAAAGCACCTGAATCGAGGTAGTGAAAGCCCAATTCAGTCGCGACAAGCTGGGCGACCGTGCCTTTGCCGGAAGCGGTGGGACCATCAATGGTGATGACCGGAATGGCGGATGAAGGAGTGGAAGTCATGTCAGGAGTGTGTCGAAAATACAACTAAAGCTGCAACTATAGCGTGGTGCAAGAGTCGCAAGGGGAATGGATACATGGCGGAATGTGTGCTCATCCCGCCATGCATTAAAACAAACTCTCTTCGGTAACCTTGGCAAAGGCTTCGAAATACTCTGGGAAGGTCTTGGCCACGCATTGTGGGTCATTGATGCGCTCCTTGTTGCCACGACGCGCTGCCCCATCCAGGGTCGCCAATGAGAAACACATGGCCATCCGGTGGTCGTCATAGGTATCGATCGCTGCGGACAAAATCTCTGCCGGTGGCGTCACCTTCAGGTAATCTTCGCCCTCTTCCACGATCGCACCCAACTTGCGCAGTTCAGTCGCCATCGCACTGATGCGATCGGTTTCCTTGACGCGCCAGCTGCCTATATTGCGCAAAATGCTCGGACCGTCGGCATACAGCGCCGCAACGGCAATCGTCATCGCGGCATCAGGAATATGATTGAAGTCGGCATCAATCGCGCGCAACACGCCATTCGATTCTGCTTCTATCCAGTTATCGCCCATGCGTACGGTGGCACCCATCTGTTCAAGTGCTTCCACGAAACGCACATCACCCTGGATACTGTCCCGCCCCACGCCTTCGACCCGTACCGGACCACCGGCTATCGCGCCGGCTGCCAGGAAGTAAGACGCCGACGAGGCATCGCCTTCGACATGGATATTGCCCGGGCTGATATAGCGCTGCCCGGCTTTGATCGTGAACGATTGCCAGCCATTGCGCTGCACTTCCACGCCAAAGCGCTGGATCAGGTTCAGCGTGATTTCGATATACGGCTTGGAGATCAAGTCGCCGATCACATTGATGATCACATCCTGTTCACGCGTCATCAGGGGAGCAGCCATCAACAGCGCAGTCAGGAACTGGCTGGAGACATTGCCGCGCACCGACATCTCATGCGCATGGATGCGGCCACGCTGGATATGCAGCGGTGGATAACCAGGCTCACCGGTGTACTCAATATGTGTGCCGATCGCATTCAGCGCATCGACCAGATCACCGATAGGACGCTCATGCATGCGCGATACGCCATGCAAGGTGTAATCGCCGCCCGTCACCGCCAGCGCCGCCGTCAATGGACGGATCGCAGTGCCGGCATTACCCATAAAGAGATCGGCCTGGTGCACTGGAAAGGAACCATCTACGCCGTGCACGATGTAATCCTGCGATTCGCCGATTTGCTCCCATTTGACGCCCAGCTTTTGCAAAGCCATCAGCATCACATGCGTATCGTCGGAAGCCAGTAAATCGCGGATATGCGTCGTGCCCTGCGCCAATGCCGCCAGCAGCAGGGTGCGGTTGGAAATACTTTTGGAACCAGGCAAACGCACCACGCCTTTCGCGTGCATCGCCGGTTTCAGGTCAAGATAATGCGGATAGTGTTTCATTCATCGCCATCTGGTTTGGGCTGGGGTTCAGCCGTTTCTATGCTGCGCTGCCAATTCTGGCGCGCGCGCTGTGCGTTGGCAAACATCGCCTGCATCGCCTCGCCATCGCCGGCCGCCAATTGCGCACGAAAGCGCGTCAGTTGTGCAATATATGCATCCAGCTCGGTCAGGATCGCCCCCTGGTTCGACAGGCTGATATCGCGCCACATTTCAGGCGACGAACCGGCAATCCGTGTGAAGTCACGGAAACCGCTGGCGGCATACTGGAACAATAAATCAGCATGTGGTTTGTTCGCGATATCGTCTACCAGCGCATAGGCCAGCAAGTGCGGCAAGTGGCTGACTGCAGCGAATACCGCATCATGATTTTCAGCCGTCAACTGATGGATGATCGCACCGCATTGCTGCCAGGCTTGCGCCACCAATGCGACGTCAGCAGCGGAATTTTCAGGCAAAGGCGTCAGCACGACTTTCTTGCCGACATACAAATCAGGAATTGCCGCTTCCGGACCATTTGCTTCCAGTCCGGCAATCGGATGGCCGGGGACGAATTGCGCAATCTTGTCGCCCAGGACCGCACGCGCAGTAGCAACGACCTCGCCTTTGATACTACCAGCATCAGTCACCACAGTACCTGCTTGCAAATAAGGTTTGATGGATTCCAGGATCACTGCTGTTTGTGCCACCGGTGCCGCCAGCAATACCAGGTCGGCACCGCGCAAAGCTTCTTCAACAGAAGTACTGGCGACATCAATAATGCCCAGGTCCTTCGCGCGCTGTAATACTGCAGCGGTACGACCTACACCAACAATTTGCTCAACCGTACCCGCCTGGCGTAGCGCGCGCGCAAACGAGCCGCCTATCAAACCCACTCCAAAGATGACGATTTTTTTTAGCACGAGAGCGTAGGGATTAAAGTTGATCGGTTCAGTACAAAATCAGGCCAGCGCTTTTTTCAAAGCGGCGATGAAGACTGCATTTTCTTCTTCCAGGCCAATCGAAATGCGCAACCATTGTGGCAAACCATAGTTACCGACCGGACGCACGATCACACCCTGCTTCAGCAAAGCCAGATTAATGCGTGCACCGGCGCCATCGTCATCACCGACTTTGACCATGACAAAGTTGCCGGAGGATGGCAAATAGCGCAGCTTCAGCGCATCGAAAGCCTGTGTCAGCTGACGGTAACCGGTTGCGTTCAATTGCGCGCTTTTTTGTACAAAAGCATGATCATTCAATGCAGCAATCGCAGCGGCTTGCGCCAGCGAATTCACATTGAAAGGCTGGCGTATGCGATTGAGCAAATCGGTAATGCCCGCTTGTGCGATACCGTAACCGATACGTAAACCAGCCAGGCCGTAGACCTTGGACATCGAGCGCGACACCAGCAGATTCGGATACTTGGCAACCCAGGCTATCGAATCGTATTGTTGTTCCGGCGCGAGGAATTCCGTGTAAGCCTCATCCAGCACCACCACAACTTCAGGCGGTACACGCTTGAGGAAGGATTCAATCTGCTCACCGGGAATAAAGGTACCGGTTGGATTGTTTGGATTGGCGACAAAGATCAGGCGCGTATCAGCTTCAATCGCATCCGCCATCGCATCCAGGTCGTGGCCGAAATCCTTCGCGGCAATCACCAGCGAACGAGCACCGACAGCTTGCGCCGCCAATGGATAGACCGCAAACGAGTATTGCGCGTAAATCACCGACTGTCCCGGCTGCACGAATGCATGCGCTGACAGTTCGAGGATATCGTTGCTGCCATTACCCAGCGTAATCCATTCGGCCGGCACGCCGTACTTGGCAGTCAGGGCAGCCTTCAATTCGAAACCATTACCATCCGGATAGCGACCGGCATCGGCTATCGCGGCTGCCATCGCCTGTTTGGCGGACTCGGGCATGCCGAGCGGATTTTCATTCGAAGCGAGTTTGACGATTTTTGCTTCATCGAGGCCGAATTCACGCGCGACTTCCGCAATCGGGCGACCGCCCTGGTAAGGCGCAATCGCACGAACGTATTCAGGACCAAACTTGATTGACATAGCAGATTCCAAAATAAATCACGTCAGGGGCATAAGCGAACGTCGCAGGGACGTCCGCCCAAGCACAACAACAGATTACAAACTGAATGGATACGAACCCAGCACTTTGAAGAATGCTGCGTTGTCTTTTAGTTCTTTCAAGGCATTTTCAACCTTGGCGTCTTGCAGGTGCCCTTCCACATCGACGTAGAAATAATATTCCCACGTACCCATGCGTGCCGGACGCGACTCAAAACGTGTCATCGAGACGCCATGCTTGGCCAAAGGCGCCAGCAAGTTATAGACCGCACCAGCCTTGTTTGGCACCGACAGTACCAGAGAGGTTTGATCCTTGCCGCTGGCGGCCGTTTGCAGGCGACCAATTACGGCAAACCGCGTACGGTTGTGCGGATCGTCCTGGATGTGCGCCTTGATGACTTGCAGGCTGTATTTTTGCCCGGCAATTTCACTGGCAATCGCAGCAATGCTCGGATCTTCCCCGGCCAGGCGTGCCGCTTCACCATTGGAAGCAACTGCCATGCGTTCGATGTTCGGGTAATTCTGGTTCAACCAGACCTGGCATTGCGCCAGTGCCTGAGAATGCGCGCAGATTGTCTTTACGCCTGTCATCGAACCGGTGCGCGTCATCAGGCTGTGGTTCACCTGGATAGACACTTCACCGCTGATGGTCAGCGTGGTTTGCAGCAGCAAATCCAGCGTGCGATTGATCACGCCTTCCGACGAATTTTCGATAGGCACGACGCCAAAATCGGCAGTGCCTGCTTCGGTAGCGCGGAATACTTCATCGATGGATGCACATGGCATCGCATCGACCGCGCGACCGAATTGCTGGTACACCGCTTGCTCGCTGAAGGTGCCAACTGGCCCCAGGTAGGCGACCGTCACGCGTTTTTCCAGCGCGCGGCAAGCCGACATCACTTCGCGGAATACGGTCTGGATATCGGTGTTGAGCAAAGGCCCCGGATTACGTTCTGCCACGCTGCGCAATACCTGTGCTTCGCGTTCCGGACGGAAGACCGGTGCATTGGTCTCCGCCTTGACGTGGCCGACTTCCTGCGCGACGCGTGCGCGCCGGTTCAGTAAATCGAGGATTTGCGCGTCGATCGCATCGATCTGTTCACGCAGTGGTTTGAGCTTGTCGTCGGTCGTCATAGTTATGCAAACAATCTTTTATTTGAATAAAAATCAGCCGTACTTTTTCTCGAAGTCTTTCATGAATGCGACCAATGCCTGCACACCCTCAATCGGCATCGCGTTATAGATCGACGCACGCATGCCGCCGACCGAGCTATGACCTTTGAGTTGTACCAGACCTTGTGCGTCCGCTTCAGTGATGAACTTGCCGTTCAGCGACTCGTCTTTCAGGAAAAACGGTACGTTCATGCGCGAGCGATTCGCAGCCGGCACACTGTTGACGTAGAAGTCGGTCGAATCCAGATAGTCATAAATCAATTTTGCTTTCGCAATATTGACTTGCTCCATCGCTGCCACACCACCCTGGCGCAACATCCATTGGAAGGTCAGGCCGGCGATATAGATAGGATAGGTTGGCGGTGTGTTGAACATTGAATCATGTTCGTCCACCAGCTTCCAGTCGAATGCGGACGGGCAAATAGGCAGGGCATGACCCAGCATATCGTCGCGCACGATGACGATTGTCACACCGGCCGGGCCGATATTCTTTTGTGCGCCGGCATAGATCACCGCGTACTTGGAGATATCGATTTCGCGCGACAGGATATTCGACGACATATCTGCAACCAAAGGCACGTTGCCGACGTCAGGCGTGAAGTCGAACTCGACGCCGCCGATGGTTTCGTTGGTGCAGATATGCACATACGCCGCATCAGGCGTCAGCTTCCAGGTATCGCGTGCAGGCACATATGTGAAATCCTTGTCTTCGGACGAAGCAGCAATATTCACCTTCGCATACTTGTGCGCTTCTTCTATCGTCTTGCTCGACCAATGACCGGTATTGACGAAATCGATGGTCGCAGGCTGTGCTTTGCTACCGACCAGATTCATAGGGACAATCGCGTTTTCCGCAATCGCACCACCTTGCATCAGCAGAATTTTATAATTGTCCGGAATCGACAACAAAGAGCGCAAATCAGCTTTGGTTGTTGCCAGGATTTCCGTGAATTCCCGCCCGCGATGGCTCATCTCCATCACTGACAAACCGCTACCTCTCCAGTTTGTCATTTCCTCTGCTGCCTGCTTGATCACTTCTTGCGGCAATGCAGCCGGACCCGGCGAAAAGTTATACACACGCTTCATTATTCTGCTTCCTCCGTACCGGATTGATCGTCATCTACTTCTACATCTGATTCAAGTATGCGTTGCAGTCCACTCAGCTTGGTGCCGTCTTCGACTGCAATCAGGGTCACACCTTGTGTCGCACGGCCCATCTCGCGAATTTCCGCCACGCGGGTGCGAATCAGTACGCCACCGGTGGTGATCAACATGATTTCATCGCTGGCATCGACCAGGGTCGCAGCAACGACTTTGCCGTTACGTTCACTGGTCTGGATCGCGATCATGCCTTTGGTACCGCGGCCATGACGGGTGTACTCGGTGATTGGAGTACGTTTGCCGAAGCCGTTTTCAGTTGCTGTCAGGACCGACTGCTGCTCGTTTTCAGCGACCAGCAAAGCGATAACCTGTTGACCTTCTTCCAGGTTCATACCGCGCACGCCACGTGCCGTACGGCCCATAGGACGCACATCGTTTTCGTCAAAGCGCACTGCCTTGCCGGAATCCGAGAACAGCATGACATCGTGCTTGCCATCGGTCAGTGCAGCACCGATCAGGAAGTCGCCATCATCCAGGTCGACCGCGATAATGCCGGCCTTGCGTGGATTGCTGAAATCGCTGAGAGAGGTTTTCTTCACAGTACCGAGACTGGTCGCCATGAAAATGTAGTGATCTTCAGGGAAGGTGCGGTTCTCGCCGGAAATCGGCAGGATCACGGTAATTTTTTCGCCATCCTGCAGCGGGAACATATTGACGATAGGCTTGCCGCGCGAGTTACGCGAACCTTGTGGCACTTCCCATACTTTCAGCCAGTACAGACGACCACGATTGCTGAAGCAAAGGATGTAGTCATGTGTATTGGCGATGAAGAGTTGGTCAATCCAATCGTCATCCTTGGTCGCCATCGCCTGCTTGCCGCGACCACCGCGCTTCTGCGCACGGTATTCGGAAATCGGCTGCGCTTTCATATAACCGGTATGCGACAAGGTCACGACCATATCCTGCGGTGTGATCAAGTCTTCGGTACCGAGGTCGGTAGCGTTCAATTCGATAGTCGAACGACGCTCATCTTTATTACCGATGCCGTATTCGTTTTTAGCCACGGTCAGCTCATCAGTAATGATGACGGTGACACGTTCCGGTTTGGCCAGGATGTCGAGCAAATCAGCGATCTGCTCCATGACTTCCTTGTATTCATTGACGATCTTGTCTTGTTCCAGACCGGTCAGGCGTTGCAAACGCATTTGCAGGATTTCCTGCGCCTGGTCGTCGGACAATTTGTACAAGCCGTCAGCCTGGATGCCATAGTGCTTAGGCAGGTTTTCTGGACGGAAAGCATTCACGCCGCCAACGCCTTCTTCACCGGTACGTGCCAGCATTTCGCGCACCACGGACGAATCCCAGGCGCGCGACATCAAGTCAACTTTTGCAACTGGTGGTGTCGGTGCGGCTTTGATGATCGCAATGAAATCATCGATGTTTGCCAAGGCAACCGCCAGACCTTCCAGTACATGGCCGCGTTCGCGCGCTTTGCGCAATTCAAATATGGTCCGGCGCGTCACCACTTCACGGCGATGCGACAGGAAGCATTCCAGCATCTGCTTCAAGTTCAGCAACTTAGGCTGACCATCGACCAATGCCACCATATTCATGCCGAAGGTGTCTTGCAGCTGGGTCTGTTTGTACAGATTGTTCAGCACGACTTCCGGCACTTCATTGCGCTTGAGTTCAATCACGACGCGCATACCCGATTTATCGGATTCGTCACGAATATCGGAGATGCCGTCGAGCTTCTTGTCACGTACCAGTTCCGCAATACGCTCCAGCAGCGACTTCTTGTTTACCTGGTACGGCAACTCATCAACGATAATCGCGGCACGATTTTCCTTGCCGAATTCTTCGAAGTGGGTTTTCGCACGCATCACCACGCGACCACGGCCGGTGCGATAACCATCGCGTACGCCGGACACGCCATAAATAATGCCGCCCGTCGGGAAGTCCGGTGCCGGGATGATTTCGATCAACTCATCAACCGTCGCATCCGCATTGCGCAAGACGTGCAAGGCGCCATCGATGACTTCAGTAATATTGTGTGGCGGGATGTTGGTCGCCATACCAACCGCGATACCGGACGAGCCATTGATCAGCAGGTTGGGAATACGCGTCGGCAATACCGATGGTTCTTTTTCCTTGCCGTCATAGTTAGGTACGAAGTCGACCGTTTCCTTATCCAGATCGGCCAGCAATTCACCGGCGATCTTGTCCAGGCGACATTCGGTGTAACGCATCGCCGCGGCGTTATCGCCGTCGATGGAACCGAAGTTACCCTGGCCGTCGACCAGCATGTAACGCAATGAAAATGGCTGCGCCATCCGCACCAGCGTGTCGTAAATCGACGCGTCACCGTGCGGGTGGTATTTACCCATGGTTTCGCCGACTACACGTGCGCATTTTACGAACGGACGGTTCCACACATTGTTCATCTCATGCATGGCAAACAAGACCCGGCGATGCACCGGCTTCAAGCCGTCGCGCACATCGGGCAAGGCGCGGCCTACGATCACGCTCATCGCGTAATCGAGGTAACTCTTGCGCATCTCTTCTTCGAGTGAAATAGGGATTGTTTCTTTAGCGAATTGATCCATTGGCGGTTCGTCTGGTCTTTGGCTAGGGGTTTTAATAATGAAGAATCGCTTGAGCAGTAAAGCTTGTGTAACGGGCGATCCGGCAAATCGTAAGATTTTAACACGGCGGAGGCCTTCGCTCCCCGCTTTCGGCAATCCCGGAGCTTTCGCCGCAGTCGCCATTGCAGCCACGTAGCCTGAAGAAAATATGTTTAAATGCTGACTGTCAAAAATATGCCTATTTTTCAGCCCTCATCTAATTAACAAGAGAAAAACATGATCAACAAAGTGGTCCTTGGCTTGCTGCTTGGCGCCTCCTCATCCTACGTCGCCGCGCAAACCGATATTCAGGTCCCGCCAAACAATGCCTACGCCCAGGACAGCCGCGGCGTCGTGACACGCAGCGCCTTCGGCCTGTGCTGGCGTTCCGGCACATGGACGCCGGGCGATGCAGTGGCCGGCTGCGACGGCGCGCTGGTCTCGCCAATCCCGAACCCGACCGCACCCGAAGTGGCCAGCCATCTGGATGGCAAGGTGGCACCAGCCGCCATTGCGGCAAATTCTTGTGATTTCACTATCGCGCTGGAAAGCGACCAAACTTTCGGCCTGAACCAGGCAGTATTAAATAGAGCCGCCAAAAGTCGCATAGACCGCGATGTCCTGCCAAAACTCACCGCCTGCAATGGCGCCAGCGGCATGACGATAACCGGATACACAGATCTGCTGGGTAATGCACGCTCCAACCAGGCCTTATCGGAAAAACGTGCCGCCGCGGTCGCCGACTATCTAAAGAAAAAGGGCGTGACGGTCAATATGAAGGTCACCGGTGTCGGTGCCAGCCAGCCAGTCAAGGATTGTGACAGCAAATTAAACCGCACCAAATTAGTTGCATGTTTAGCACCAAATCGGCGCGTTTTAATAGAAATGCATAACTTGCCGAAATAAAAGAGTGCTTTTTATTAAAGATTTCTCAAAAACATGAACGTTTTTGATGTTCAAAGGTCAATGTTTTGCCAGGGGAAATATTTCTTAGCAAGCGTTGTTTAAACACAACGCTTTGGAAAAAACGTTAATTAGTCGATTTAGCAATCGTTCGTTGTAGTGGCGTGGTGTGGCAGAATGGAGTCAAGTTAAACCATTGCATGCGAACAATTTGTTTCATGTGGTTGTTGAAGCGCGTGTTAATATCCATTTCCGATGTCATTCACGTAATTTTGCGCAGTTTAGTCTGCGGATATCTCACTCGAGAGGAGAAAGAAATATGAATAAATTAGCAAAACTCGTCTTCGCTGCGTCCGCGATTGTCGCAATGTCTGCTCAAGCACAGACCGACATCAAAGCAAGCACACCAAACAGCGCTTATGCTCAAGCTACCAACGGTACGATCGTTCGTAATTCGACCGGTCTGTGCTGGCACACTGGCTACTGGACACCGGCTGATTCGGTTCCTGGTTGCGACGGTGCCTTGGTTGCTGCTGCAGCACCTGCTCCAGCTTCACCAGCTCCAGCAGTTGTTCCAGTTCCAACCTCGGAAAAAGTAACTTTCGCAGCAGACGCATTCTTTGATTTCGACAAAGCAGTGTTGAAACCAGAAGGCAAAGCTAAACTGGACGACCTGACCTCCAAGCTGAACGGCTTGAATCTGGAAGTTATCATTGCTGTTGGTCACACTGACTCGGTCGGTTCCGATGCATACAACCAAAAACTGTCGGTTCGCCGCGCAGAAGCTGTTAAAGCTTACCTGGTTGGCAAAGGCGTTGATGCGAAACGTGTTTACACCGAAGGCAAAGGCGAAAAACAACCAGTTGCTACTAACAAAACAGCTGCTGGTCGCGCACAAAACCGTCGCGTAGAAATCGAAGTTGTTGGCACACGCAAATAATTCGTTTCTTGCGAAACCTAAACCCCGCTCCGGCGGGGTTTTTTTTCGTCCATGCAAACAAGTACGCTCGCAGCACTTTCCAGTTATCATTTAGCCCATGAATGCCGATCCTTTAGAACTGAAAAAATTTAGCGATTTGGCCCATCAATGGTGGGATCCAACATCAGAATTTCGTCCACTGCATGAAATCAATCCGCTGCGACTCGGCTGGATCAATGGTCGTGCACCATTGGCAGGCAAGAACGTAGTCGATATCGGTTGTGGCGGTGGCATCCTGGCCGAATCGATGGCCAAGAGCGGTGCCAATGTCACCGGCATCGACCTGTCAGAAAAAGCACTCAAGGTTGCCGATCTGCACAGCCTGGAATCCGGCGTACAAGTGCGCTATGAATTGATTGCCGCAGAAGACCTGGCCGAACGTGAAGCCGGTCGCTTCGACGTCGTGACCTGTATGGAAATGCTGGAACACGTACCTGATCCGGCGGCCATCGTTGCTGCTTGCGCCAAGCTCGCGAAACCGGGTGGCAAGGTATTTTTCTCGACCATCAATCGCAATCCGAAAGCCTATTTGCATGCGGTGATCGGTGCCGAATATCTGTTACGCCTGCTGCCAAAAGGCACGCACGATTATGCCAAATTCATTACACCGGCAGAGCTGTCACGCTATGCACGTGAAGCAGGCCTGGACATCGACGCGCTCAAGGGTATGGGTTTCAATCCCCTGACCAAGATTTATTCACTGAACCAGGACACAAGCGTCAACTATCTGGTTGCCTGCACCAAACCTGCCTGATCTTCGATCTACTGCAAGGCCTGCCATTGCGGCTAGGCCTTGCCTTCCTTACCTGTACATGAGCCCGCATGAAACTACGTACGCCACAAGCCATCCTGTTTGACCTCGACGGTACACTTGCGGACACTGCGCCCGACCTGGCCGGGGCAGTCAATCAATTACGCATCGCCCGCGGGCTGGAACCGACCGACTACGAACTGTTGCGCCCTACTGCTTCCGCCGGTGCACGCGGCCTGATAGGCGCAGCCTTCGGCCTGACACCGCAAGATGCGGAATACCCGGAATTGCGCGATGCGTTCTTGAAGAATTACGAACAATCGATTGCGGTAGAAAGCCGTTTGTTCGACGGCGTCACCGAACTGCTGGCGCAATTGCAAGCAGAAGGCATTGTCTGGGGCATCGTCACCAATAAGGTCAGCTACCTGACCGATCGCCTGGTACCGCAGATCGGCCTCGATCATGCCGCCTGCGTCATTTCCGGTGACACCGCCAGCCATCCAAAACCGCACCCGGCTCCCTTGTTTGAAGCTGCCAAGCGCATCGGCATCGACCCGGAGCACTGCTGGTATGTCGGCGATGATTTGCGTGACATCCAGGCGGGCCAGGCCGCCGGCATGACGACTATTGCGGCAGGTTGGGGTTATTGCGGCAATATCGCACCGGCCAGCTGGAATGCCGATGCCCTGGCAGAATCTCCTGAGCAATTATTTACGTTGATCAATCGGTAAATACAGGCCCACTTGAATCTGCGATGAATCACCCCATCTAATGAGATACAATGGCAATGCTTGGGGGCGACCTGGTTTCGACAGGGGTTGCAAAGCAGCGCAGGGCATACCGAGGACTGGTCACCTCGTAAATACAACCAGAAAAGTAATAACTGCAAACGATAACTCGTACGCACTAGCCGCTTAATAACCGGTTAGCTTCACACCGTTTCTTCCTTGGGGCGGGCTGGCAACAGCAGTGAAGTCATATACAAGGAATCGCGTCGGGCCGGGTCACTTGGCAAGACGTTAAATAATAGGTGACTCGCCTGTCCGAAGCGTGCGCGTCCGCGTCGTCCGGGTTAAATCAAATGGCAGCGCTAAGTATGTAGAACTGTCTGTAGAGTGCTTCTGGACGCGGGTTCGATTCCCGCCGCCTCCACCATAATGTGAAATCCCAACCCTTATCCGGTTGGGATTTTTTTTGCCCGTTCCCCCTGTGTTGGCGCGGTTTCCGGCCCTTGGCCTCTTGAGCACGCACCTCCCGAAGTTGCCGTTCCCGGCGCACTTTCCGCCGTTTTTCTCTCTCTGTTCTCTGCTGCCCTCTTGAGCATTCAAGGCCCGAAGTCGTGTGTTGGCGCGGGTTTGCGGGCCATCGGTTTGCTTTTTCGCTTGCTCGGGAGCGCGCGACCGAGACAGCGAAAGGCACAAAAAAACCGCCTTGCGGCGGCGTGTCGCTGTGGCAGGGATGTCAGCGCGAGCCTGCCACCAGGGCTTCACGTTGCGCCAGCCAGGACGACGACAACTTGCCGCGTAGCAACTGGCTGACGCCCACCTCAAGGTGTCCCAAGGCGATGGCTTCGATCAGATCGGGGGCCAGTTGCGCCAGTCGCCTCATCTTGCTCGCTTGGCCAAGGTCGATGCCTTCGGCCGCCGCAATCTCGGTCATGGAACTGAACCGTCCCTCGTCCAGCAGGCGCTGCCAGTGGTGCGCGAGGCCGAGCGCCCGCATCAAGGATGTGTCCTGCGCCATCTCTCGCACCTGCCGCTCGCGGCGGGCCTCGTCCAGAAATTCCTGCGGTGCGTCGAGCGGCGTGATGACCTGCTTCTTCAGACCCCGGCGCACCAGCGTCCAGGGCAGGAAGGTTTCCATCTGCACGCCACCCGCTGGCAACGGTGTCTGATAGGTCACTGGGTCGCCTTTAGCGTGGCCGCGATGTTTTTTGCTCATACGTCCTCCTCGAAACTAGACATAAGCTGGCGCTGCGCGTGCCAGTCAACCATCAGACGGTTTCGCTGGAACCACATCAGCGTCAGCCGCCGTGGCTGCTTGCCCGCCATGAATTGCTCAATGATGTCGGGGGCCAGCAAGGTCAGGCGCAGCAGTTCGTTGACTACCGAGTGGTGCAGCTTCTCTGACCGGGCGATGGCCGATCCGCTCTGCATCGCGCCGGTGTCCAGCAGATGCTGCCAGTAGAAGGCACGTGCTACACCGTCGAGCAAGGTGACGTCGTGGACGCTGCGCTCGTCTGTGACCACGCGCTGGACGCCACGGCGGCGAAACGTCAGTGGCACAAAGGTTTCCATCGGATCAATCATCAGGCTTCGACCTCCAGCAGTTCGGCACCGATACTGTCAGGAGCGAATTCCTTGATCAGCGCGTTCCAACCCACCTCCCGCCACTTCACCTTGATCCCCTGCACCTCGCCCGCGTGGACGAGGTCGATCCGCTCAATCATCAGGTTGGCAATGCGGTGGCGCTCGACCGGGAACAGTTGATCCCACACGTTGTTGAGCCGTCCCATCGCCATCACGGTGGTGGCCTCGTCGATCTGGGCCCCGTTGCGTTGGATGTGGCGCACCACCGACGCCACCGTTTCGGGGCTGGTAAGCACTGTGCGGATCTGAGCCACCACCGCCCCCTCAATCTCCAGCGCGGGCAGGCGTTCATAGCTCTTGCCCGGCGCGCCGAACCGCGCTTCCGACTTGGACACGTAGTAGTGGTACTTACGCCCGTTCTTGCGCGAGTAGGTCGGGTACATCCGTTCGCCCGATGGCGCATACAGCAGGCCGCGCAGCAAGGCGTCGGTACGCGACCTGATCTTAGTTTCCACCGACCGGGTGTGGCCATCCTTGGCCAGCACCTCGTGAACGCGCCCCCACAGACCGGGATCGATGATGGCCTTGTGCACGCCCGGGAACCAACTGCCCTTGTGCGATATCTCCCCGAGGTAGATGCGGTTGCGCAGCAGCTTGTGCATGTACTTCTTGTCGATGCGCGCACCCGGCCGAGTTTGGCCGTCTTGGGTCGTCCACGCCTTGGTGGTGATGCCGTCCAAGGTCAGGTTGACGGCAATCTGGGTGGGCGAGCCGATGGTGAGCATCTCCTCGAAGATACGGCGCACCACCGCAGCTTCGGTGTCATTGATGACGAGCAGACGCTTGTCAACGTCGTAACCCAATGGCGGTACGCCACCCATCCACATCCCTTTGCGCTTGCTGGCGGCGATCTTGTCGCGGATTCGTTCGCCAGTGACTTCGCGCTCGAACTGGGCGAAAGACAGCAGCACGTTCAGCATCAGCCGCCCCATCGATGTGGTGGTGTTGAATTGCTGCGTGACCGACACAAACGACACGCCGTGGCGCTCGAACACCTCGACCATCTTGGAAAAGTCGGCAAGGCTGCGCGTGAGGCGGTCAATCTTGTAGACCACGACAATGTCGACAAGACCGCGTTCGATGTCCGCCATCAGGCGTTTTAGCCCGGGCCGCTCCGTGTTGCCGCCTGAGAAACCAGGGTCGTCGTAATCGTCGGCCACGGGAATCCAGCCCTCAGCGCGCTGGCTGGCAACGTAGGCGTGGCCAGCCTCCCTCTGGGCATCGATGGAGTTGAATTCCTGATCCAGCCGTTCGTCCGATGACACCCGGCAGTAGACGGCGCAGCGTCTACGCGCTTTAGGAGATGCGATTTTGGCAGCATCGCTCATAGCGCACCTCGCTTGCCGGTCAAGCCAAAGAACAGCGGCCCCGAGCAGTGCGTGCCGGTGATCTGCCGTGCAACGGCGGTTAGGCTCTTGAAGGTGTTGCCCTCGTATTCGAACAGGCCGTCGGCGGTGACCGCCACCTTGTGCTCAAGATCGCCCCATTCGCGGAGCAGCACGGTACCGGGCGCAAAGTTGATGTCACGCGGACGCGCCCGCAGCTTGATCTTGGAGTGCTTGGCTCCGATGGCCTCCAGGCGCTGGCGGGTGTTGTGCGCCAAGCCGCCAAAAGCATCTTCCTGCATCTTGTACGCGATGCGCGACTCGATGAAGGCACGGTTGGGGTTGATAGGTCGGCAATTGAAGTACCGATCCCACACTGGCCAAAGCTCAGCAATGGGCAGTGTGGACAGCTCCGCAATCTTTGCAGCGACGGATGTTTGTTTCTCGTTCATCACAACTTCTCCTGTTGATAGGGGGTTGTATGAACGCGCTGGTCGGGCAGGAAGCCAAGGCCAACTTCTCTCTGTTTTGGCTCGTTTCCAACAAGCGTGCGCACGATGGCTGCCGCAAGGATGGCGGTAATTTCACCAGCACGGGCGCTGGCGCTCATCTCCAAGGGAGATGCAAGTTTGATGTTGTTCATGACGGCTCCGGGGAATAGCAACTGTCATGAATATTGAACGTGATCCTCCGAAGCGGATGGCAACGCAGGGTAATGGCTGGATCAATCTCAGCTGGTCAGCACTTCTTCGTCGGCTTCGATTTCGCTCTCGCCATCATCAACCGGCTCATCGAGCATTGGCAGACTCAGTTGCCACGCTTGGGCCCCGGGAACTTTCACCATGTAATCTCTCCAAGGCGATGACTTCGGGAATAGGTTGGCAGGCGAAGCGTAACTGGTGCCGTCCAACAATTTTTTCGTCTTTACGTGTGGCGTTCCGGCGGCATAAGCATCAACCAGCCGCTGCAACACGGCGACCTTGTTCTTGCTCGTTACACGCCACGGAGCCTTGCCCGGAATACTGAGCACCGCTGAATAGCCATCCGCCGACACTTTGATGCTGACCGTTGCCCCGCCAATCGCAGCCAATTGGCCATGCCGGTATGCGACCTTGAGCCGTGCGTCATCGATGACCGTTGCCGATTGCCCAGATACCAACACGCTTTCGATGGCAATGATCACGTTCGTTCCCGCAAACGAAAACGGCACCGAGGCTGTGGTCAGCAGAATGCCCGGTGCGGCGCGTGGCCGCAGCCGAAGCGCGGCATCCACTTTGGCGTATTGCCGGTCGTTTGACATTTTGGCGGCGAAGTACAACGCAACGCCATGCCCGTCGATATCAACCTCACCGAGGAATACCGGCTCTTCATCAAGGTGCTTGCCGCGAAGCCCCTGCAACGAGGAACCCAGTGCGGTGATGATCTCTTCGCGCAACCAGTTGAGGTCAACTTTCCAGCGTCGCGCATGCTTGGCAGGCAAGACCACGTTATTACCCGTCAGCGGGTCTAGGTAGCGAACCTGATTGGGATCTGTGCAACGTTCCAGTTTTACTGAAAAGCGCTCGCCCTCTGCGGACTCCACGACTTTTTCAGTGATGCGGTCGCCCTCGATGATGATGCCTTCATCCGCGAAGCGGTCAATATCGATACCGAGATGATGCAGCGCGAAGCCATCCATCGGACTGGTCGCGTGCTCCAGTAATCGCGCAACCTGGATTACAAAGGCAGGATCGTCGACGCCTGATCCGGGATGCAAAGGCTTGAGCACGCCCAGCGCTTCGAGGAGCTGGATGCCAATTTTGCGCATGCGAGGATCGCGTTCGCCCTGCAGGCTGCAGCGCCCGGGCTCGGCCAATACGATGGACAGCGGAGTTTCAACCTTCTCGCCTTCCAAAACCAGTTCGGCCACCAAGGTCACGCCAAGAATGGCTCCCGGTTGCGAAAACGGATGATCGCTCCAGCGTCCGCCGATCACATCTTGCAGATCAACACCGCTGTCGATGTGCAAGGACACGGCATCGGTGGCGTGATGCAGCAGTGCCTTGGCTTCGGTCAGGTAGAGCCGTTCAACTTTGGCGTCGTCAAGGCGGGGCTTGATGTCTTTTAGCGGCTGTGCGAACGGCGACAAGTCATAGCGCGAGCGGTTCAGTGGCCGATTTGACAGCGGCATTTTGAAACCGTGCTTTGACAGCACATCTGCCAATGGGGCTCTGGTGGACAAAGTATGGGCGTAGACCTCGACCACCTTGCGATCTGGCGAGTAAACCAGCGTGGCGTCACGTGCCGGGAAATAGAAAAAGCTCTTGCGGTTGCGGTTCAGCATCTGAACGGCAGATACCTGATCACCGGCGAAGCGCACCACCAGAAAGTGAATTTTCTTGCTATCGCCATTTTTGTCCGCGTCGAGCATTGGGACGTAGACCAATTCGCAAGGCTCGGCCAATCGCATCACCTTGGTGAGCTGCGTCTCCAGTTCTTTCTTGACTGTGTCGTTCCAGATAAACGGTGGCGGCTCATCGTCGCTTGGTACGTCAAAGGCATCGTACAAACGCTTGTTGCCGCGAATGTCGCCGGTGTTCAGGATGGTCTCGGCCACATCGAACAGGCGGGCGGTGTCGTCAGAGTGGGTGCGCATCCAGACCGAGCGCCCAATCTCGCCTCCGGCCTGAGCCGTAAAAATCCCCTGAAGATCGGTGTCGTTCAGTTGGTCGGCAACGGTGGAGAGAATCGCAGCACCACGCGGTGAAGCCAGTCGCAATGCACGCAGTGCCTCGCGCTCGGCGGGGTCGCGTTGTTCCTTGCGCAGGTGCTTGATGTGCTCCAGCAGATTGGCGCACAGGGATGTTTCGTCTTGCGACCAGTCAAAACCTCGGGCCAGCGCCTGACATTCCGCAAGCCCACTGAAGGTCTTGAGTACCGAAACCGGGGCCTTCTCAATCAGATCAAGCAGGCAATGTGCGTTTGTGAGGGTCTTTTTGCCCATGATTTATCCCTTCGGCCTGTTACATGGCCACAGTCCATTGGCGCATCACCGCCACCGATTGAGTCAAACCTTGCGCGAGCAAGGTGTCCAAGTATTCGTCTGCTGTTTTCGGTGGTGATTTCAATGACCGCCGGTGACTGGCCGCTGCTTCCAGAACGCCTGCCGGGTGCAGATCCAGAAGATCGACGATGAAATCGTCCGGGTGCTGGGCCGCAAGGTTGTAAGGCTTGAGCGCCTCGTCGGGAAAGTCTTTCAGATTGAATGTGATGATCAGGCTGGCCCCGGAATGAATAGCAGCCGCCACCACGTGCCGGTCGTCCGGATCAGGCAGGTTGATCGACGGGATCATGTACTCGAAGCCGGTGACGACACAGTCACGCACCGCATGGTTCATGTGGGCGCGTGTCCGCTCCAGACGCTCAAGACTGAGATCGGGGCGATTCGCGTGGACATTACGTATCCACTCGTCGTGAATCATGTTGCTCCAGCGCGCCCGGAATAAATCCGAGAGCGCCAGATGCATCAGCAAATCACGCAGCGGTGCCGGATAGAGGGTGCAGGCGTCATAGACGACCGTGAAATGTGAACTCATCCAATCAATACCCCATACCGAGTTCTTGCGCCTCTGCAGCCAATTCCTCCAGCGCTTTGCGGCGTTCGGTATCGATGCGCTTCTTGTACGAGATCACATCCTGGTAGCGAACGCGGCGATGGGTGCCGATCTTGTGGAACGGCATCTCACCTTTTTCCAGCAACTGCACGAGGAAGGGGCGCGAGACGTTGAGCACGTCGGCGGCTTCCTGCGTGGTCAGTTCGGCGTGGATTGGGATGATTGACACGGCATTGCCCTGGCCAATTTCGGTCAACACTTCAAGCAGCAGCCGCAGTGCCGAGGTGGGGATGCGTACAGCACGCACAGCCCCCTTGTCGTCATGGAAATCGATCTGCTGGGTTTCGGAGCGGGTCAGAAGCACGGTCGACAGCGCCCGACCCGACTCTCGGGCCAGTGCGATGTCCTCTGCTGACGGCAGCGTTTTGGTGATGGCGGGAGCGTTCATAGCGGTCTCCTCAATGGGTGAAAGTTCAGAATGAACCCATTATAAACGAAATAACCGAAATCGCAATAACCGAAACGACGTAGCCAGCCCTATACAGATCAACAGCTTAGCGAAGCGGTCTACCGCCGTGCTCGTTGCAGGCCACACATCAAAGTCGAAATTTCTCTCGCACAAGCCAAAAGGACAAATCTATTCAATGAGAACACCCCAACAAAAGGAGTGTTCTTCATGCAAAACCAAGCCCCATCTGTTCAATCCGGACGGTTTTCCAACCGCCCCCGCCGAGACGGTGCCACGCGCATCGCCATCGATGAAAACGAGCTCGCCACCCGCTGGGGGCTCTCCGTCAAAACTCTGCGCCGCTGGCGGCAAGAGTCCTTGGGCCCCGTCTTCTGCAAGCTGGGAGCCCGTGTCACCTACCTGATCTCCGAAGTCGAAGCCTTCGAGCGGCGCGTATCGCGCTACTCGACCTTCGCTCGGGCATACCAGTAAGGGGGCGGCCATGAGCGATCTGACCGTATTCCCCGCTGACCTCGCCGAAATGTCGGTGAGCCAACTGGCCAACCTGCCGCCCGCCCAGCTTGTTGAAGCTGACGCCAACCTCGATCACCTGATCGATTGGGCCAAGAAAACGCGCACCAAACTTGATGCCGCGTTGGATCAACGTTTCGGCGAACAGGGCCGCACCGCACTGCGCGACTCCGGCCGCGATTTTGGCACCGCCCACATCAGCGATGGCCCGCTGCACATCAAGTTTGAGCAGCCCAAGAAGGTCAGCTGGAACCAGAAGCAGTTGGCCGAAATTGCCGAACGCATTGTGTCCTCCGGCGAAAAGGTCGAAGGCTACATCGACGTCAAGCTGGCCGTATCCGAGTCGCGGTACACCAACTGGCCTCCGGCGCTGCAGCAGCAATTCGCTGCCGCCCGCACGGTCGAACCCGGCAAGCCCTCGTTCACGCTGACCATCGAGGGGGACGCACCATGAAAAAGCTCCCCATCGTGTCCGCCGTCGAGCGCATGGCTGAACGCAAGGGCGTCAAGCTCTTGCTGCTGGGCAAATCCGGCATCGGCAAAACCACCCGCCTCAAAGACCTCGATCCCGCCACCACGCTGTTCCTCGACATCGAGGCGGGCGATCTGTCCGTGGCGGATTGGCCGGGCGACACCATCCGTCCGGCGTCCTGGCCGGAGAGCCGCGACTTCTTCGTGTTCCTCGCTGGCCCGGACAAGTCCTTGCCTGCCGAGAGCGCGTTTTCGCAAGCGCATTACGACCACGTCATCGAGAAGTTTGGCGATGCTACGCAACTGGATCGTTACCAGACCTTCTTCCTGGACTCGATCACGCAGTTGTCGCGGCAATGCTTCGCTTGGTGCAAGGCCCAACCGGGTGCGGTCAGCGACCGTTCCGGCAAGCCTGATCTGCGCGCGGCCTACGGACTGCTCGGGCAGGAAATGATCAGTGCCTTGACCCACCTGCAACACGCCCGGGGCAAGAACGTGATCTTCGTGGCGATCCTCGACGAACGCTTGGATGACTTCAATCGCAAGGTGTTCGTGCCGCAGATCGAGGGCAGCAAAACCAGCCTTGAACTGCCCGGGATCGTCGACGAGGTCGTGACGCTGGCCGAGCTCAAGGCCGATGACGGCAGCTCGTATCGCGCCTTCGTCACGCACACCGTCAATCCCTACGGCTTCCCCGCCAAAGACCGCAGCGGTCGCCTCGACGTGCTGGAGCCGCCGCATCTCGGCGCGCTGATCGCCAAGTGCGCCAGCAGCGCTTCCGCGTCCGGCACCGCCGCCCAAACCCATACCGAATCCAAGGAGTAATCGCAATGACCGCCAATGCATGGAATGACTTCAATGACGCCGACTCACAGCAGTCCGGTTTCGATCTGATCCCCAAGGGCACCGTTGTGCCGGTACGTATGACCATCAAGCCCGGTGGTTACGACGATCCGGAACAAGGATGGGGCGGCGGCTACGCCACCGAATCCTTCGACACCGGGTCGATCTACCTTTCTGCCGAATTTGTGGTCACCGACGGTGAGCATGCCAAACGCAAGATGTGGAGCAACATCGGCCTGCTGTCCAAGAAGGGGCCGACCTGGGGCCAGATGGGACGCAGCTTTATCCGCGCTGCGCTCAACAGTGCCCGCAATATCCATCCGCAGGACAACACACCGCAGGCCGCCGCCGCACGCCGCATCCAGGGCTTTCACGAACTGGATGGGATCGAATTCATCGTTCGCGTTGATATCGAAAAGGACGCGAAGGGTGCGGATCGCAATGTGGTCAAGGTGGCGGTCGAGCCTGACCACGCCGACTACGCCAAGTTGAAGGGTGTCGCGGCCAAGGCCAACACCGGCGGTGGCAACTCTGGCGCACCCGCACAGGCAGCACCTGTTTATCAGGCTCCCGCTGCTGCTCCACAACGCGCACCCGTGACGGGCAAACCGTCATGGGCACAGTGAGGAGCATGGCCATGAACACATCCATTCTCACTGCCAGCCACTACGGCGTCGTGCGTTTCGGCGATCTGGAATGCGAGGCGGTTGTCCTCAAGGGTGGCGAGCGCGGCTACGTGCGCCGCCAGCTTGCCAAATTGCTCGGCTTCCACGAAGGCCACAAGGGTGGCCGATTCGCCCGATTCCTCACCGATTTCGCGCCTAACTCCTTGTCGGAATTGGATAAAACACGTGAGCCGATTTTGCTGCCGTCAGGTCGGCAGACGCAATTCTTTCCGGCAGGAATCATCGCTGACCTCGCGTCTGCCGTGGTCAATGCGGCGCTGACCGGAACGCTGCACAAGGCTCGCAATGGGATCGTCTCCAACTGCATGAAGATCATGCACGCGCTGGCCACCACCGGCGAGGTCGCGCTGATCGACGAGGCAACGGGCTACCAGTTCCACCGTGCGCCTGACGCATTGCAGGACTTGATTGCCAAGCTGCTGCGCCAGTCCAGCGGCTCGTGGGAACGGCGCTTTCACGCCGACTACTACCGCGCCATCTACCGTCTGTTTGGCTGGAAGTACCAGGGCCACGCCCAGAACCCGCCCCACGTCCTTGGCCAGATCACGCAGCGCTGGGTCTACGGGCCGGTGTTGCCGGAGGAGTTGCTTGATGAGATTCGCAGTCGCAAGCGCATCTCGGACAAGCACCACCAGTGGCTGACCGACAAAGGGCTGACGCGGCTGGAGCAGCAGATTCATTCGGTGACGGCGATTGCGCGCTGCTCGACCAACTACCGCGATTTCAGCAGGCGTTGCGAGGCAGCCTTCGCGGGCGGCGCGCTGCAGCTCGGTCTGTTGATCGACGAGTTTGAGGAGGTGGCGTGAAATGCTGGGTCTGCAAACGTCAGGCGCGGGGATTCGGTCACACCGACAACCGACACGGTGTCGGCAATCCCCGTCGCTACCCCATCGACTGGGTGTTCTGCTCGCAGCGCTGCCAGAACGTCTTTCACGCGATGTACGGCAACTGGCTCAAAGCCAAGGACGAGCCGGGCAAGCGCAGGGAGGTCGTGATGATCGATCCCTCTGACATCGAGATCGCCTCGATGAAAAAGTGCCTGAAGGCGTTCGGTGAAGCGGCTGGCGAAATCGGCTTCACGAAGCCCCTCGGGGATTACTCGGAAGCCGAAGCGCTGCGGGTTATCGACGCCATCGTCACCCGCTACACCGAGGCAATGGTCGAGCATCACGAGGCGACCAAGTTTCCGCCGGTGCGCGGCATGCCTCCGACGCCCGATCCCTTGGCGAACCCGTTTGCCGATCTTGAGGACGACCTGCCGTGGGAGACCACGCCATGATGGACTTCAATTCCACGGCAAGCGTGTCCGGGCAAATCAGCGTGTTGGTCGATGTCGGTCTGCAGCGCGCGCGTGCCCGCCAGTCGGTTCGCCACTACCTTGGCGCATCCCGGTTGGGCGTGGCTTGCGAACGCGCGCTGCAGTACGAGTTTGCGCAAGCACCGGTCGACTATGGACGCGACGTGCAGGGTCGGATATTGCGCATCTTTGAGCGCGGCCACGTCAACGAAGAGTGCATGGTCGGATGGCTGCGGGACGCGGGTTTCGATCTGCGCACCCACAAGCCCGACGGCGAGCAGTTCGGTTTCTCGGTGGCTGACGGACGCCTGCAGGGCCACATCGACGGGGTGTTCGTCGGTGGCCCCGAGGGCTTCGACTACCCGGCCCTTTGGGAAAACAAGTGCCTCGGCTCGAAGTCCTGGCGCGATCTGGAGAAGAACCGGCTCGCCATTTCCAAGCCTGTCTACGCGGCGCAAGTCGCGCTGTATCAGGCCTATCTCGAACTACACGAGCACCCGGCGATTTTCACGGCGGTGAACGCCGACACGATGGAAATCTACGTCGAGCTCGTCCCCTTTGACGCAGCCCTTGCCCAACGCATGTCGGATCGGGCGGTGAAGGTGATCACGGCGACCGAGGCAGCAGAACTCCTGCCGCGCGCCTTCGCTGACCAGACCCACTTCGAATGCCGGATGTGCGCGTGGCAAGACCGCTGCTGGAGAACGCAATCATGAACGACCACAACACAGACATTGCCGACGACGAACCAATGATCGACGCCAAGCAGGCGGCGGCCGCACTGAGCTTGCCGTACTACTGGTTTGCCGATCAAACGATGCGCAGCAAGTACCGCATCCCGCATTACCTGCTCGGCGGCTTGGTGCGCTACCGGATGTCCGAACTTTCCGCGTGGGCGGCCAGCAGCAAAGCGCCGCAGGGCGATGGTGACAAACAACGCGCCAGCAAAGCGCAAGACGAGGGAGCCGAATGATCGACTTCAACGACATCTCCCTGCCCATCGAAAACCGGGATGCTGAACGCGACGAAATTCGCGCGGAACTGATTGCAC
This sequence comes from Janthinobacterium sp. Marseille, assembly GCF_000013625.1. Classification (NCBI taxonomy): domain Bacteria; kingdom Pseudomonadati; phylum Pseudomonadota; class Betaproteobacteria; order Burkholderiales; family Oxalobacteraceae; genus Janthinobacterium; species Janthinobacterium sp. Marseille. Next base: position 3,041,053 of record NC_009659.1, read on the forward strand.
GACTAGAGTCGGTACTGACCTCGATGTTCCCAGCGGGCAAAAAGCGCCAGGGCAAGTTTCTCATCGGCGATGTGCTGGGCAGTCCCGGCGACAGCCTCGAGGTGGTGCTGACCGGCGACAAGGCCGGACTCTGGACGGATCGCGCGACCGGCGACGGTGGCGACATCTTCGATTTGATCGCGGCCTACCTCGGAGCCAGCATCCATGCGGACTTTCCTCGGGTGCTGCAGGAAGCCAGCGATCTGCTTGGACGTGCGCGGTCAACACCGGTGCGCAAAGCCAAGGCAGCTCCTCCGTCCGACGATCTCGGCCCCGCGACCGCCAAGTGGGACTATTTTGATGCCACCGGCAAACTGATCGCCGTTGTCTACCGCTACGACCCACCGGGCCGGAAGAAGGAATTCCGGCCGTGGGATGCCAAGCGCCGCAAGATGGCACCGCCCGAGCCACGCCCCTTGTACAACCAGCCGGGTTTGGTGGCCGCCAGCCACATCGTCCTGGTCGAAGGCGAGAAGTGCGCGCAGGCACTGATCGATGCCGGGGTGGTGGCGACCACGGCCATGCACGGCGCAAACGCTCCGGTCGATAAAACTGACTGGCAACCGCTGGCAGGCAAGTCGGTGCTGATCTGGCCGGATCGGGACGCACCGGGCTGGGACTACGCCGACCGCGCTTCGCAGGCGATCTTGCACGCCGGTGCGACCACGGTCGCCATCCTCGTACCACCCGATGACCGGCCCGAGGGTTGGGACGCTGCCGACGCCATTCCTGATGGTTTTGACGTGGCGGGCTTTCTTGCCGTTGGTGAGCGAATGCCCGTGATGCGCTCCGTCGAGGAGATTGCGCCGCCGGATTTGCTGACGGGCATCGACTGGAGTACCGAGGACGGACTGTCGACCGCCTTCACCCGTCGCTATGGTCAGGACTGGCGCTATTGCGCGCTGTGGGGCAAGTGGCTGGTGTGGACGGGTGTGCGCTGGAATGCCGATCAGATGCTTTACGTCTCGCATCTGGCCCGGGGCATCTGCCGTAACGCATCGCTCAAGGCAGAGAGCCCAAGGCAGAAAGCCAAACTCGCCAGCTCGTCCACCATTTCGGCGGTCGAGAAAATCGCTCGATCCGATCCGAAGCACGCGTCCAGTGCCGAGGAATGGGATGCCGATACGTGGGCGCTCAACACCCCGGGTGGCGTGGTCGATCTGCGCACGGGCCGGATGCGCGAGCACCGGCGTGACGACCGGATGACCAAGGTCAGCACGGCCACACCTAAGGGCGACTGTCCAACGTGGCATGGGTTTCTGGCCGACGTCACCGGCGGCGATGCCGATCTGATCGCCTACCTGCAACTGATGGTGGGCTATTGCCTGACCGGGATCACCAGCGAGCACGCGCTGTTTTTCCTGTACGGCACCGGCGCGAACGGCAAGTCTGTGTTCGTCAACGTGATCACCACGATCCTCGGTGACTACGCGGCCAACGCGCCGATGGACACGTTCATGGACGCGCGCAACGACCGGCACCCGACCGATCTGGCCGGACTGCGCGGCGCACGCTTCGTGTCCTCCATCGAAACCGAACAGGGTCGGCGCTGGAACGAGTCCAAGGTCAAGGCGATCACTGGCGGCGACAAGGTGTCGGCGCGCTTCATGCGCCAGGACTTCTTCGAGTACGTGCCCCAGTTCAAGTTGGTGATCGCAGGCAACCACAAGCCATCGATCCGCAATGTAGACGAAGCGATGAAGCGACGTCTGCACCTGATCCCGTTCACGGTCACCATCCCACCCGAAAAACGGGACGGCAGGCTCACCGACAAGCTGCTCAAGGAGCGCGATGGCATTTTGGCGTGGGCGGTCGAGGGATGCAGCCGCTGGCAACAGCAAGGGCTGAAACCGCCAGCCAGCGTGGTGTCGGCGACCGAGGAGTATTTCGAAGCCGAGGACGCGCTCGGGCAATGGATCGAAGAACGCTGCCTGCTGGCCAAGACCAGCCGCGAAGGCGTGTCCGATCTGTTTTCCGACTGGCGTGAGTGGGCCGAGCGTGCGGGCGAATTCGTCGGATCGGTCAAGCGCTTCTCGGAACTGATGGCCACACGCAAGTTTGAGAAGTGCCGACTGACCGGTGGCGTGCGCGGTTTGACGGGGCTGTCCCTCAGACCCAAGCCCTACAACGCCAGCTACCCGTACCGCGATGACTGACCAGCAAAACCGTCGAGTGACGGATGTGACGGACTTGTCGGATACCTCTCTTTGCCTGCGCACGCGCACGCACACGTGTAGAGAGTTATACGGAGAACCCGTCGCATCCGTCACTCGCCCCAAAAATTCAGGAGCAATGACGATGAACACGACAACCAACAGCACCATTCTTGCCCTTGATCTGGGCACGCACACCGGCTGGGCACTGCACCAACTGGACAGCACGATCACCAGCGGCACCGAGCATTTCAAGCCGCAGCGATTTGAAGGCGGCGGTATGCGCTTCCTGCGATTCAAGCGCTGGCTGGCCGAACTGCTGACCACCAGTGGCCACATTAACGCGGTGTATTTCGAGGAGGTTCGACGACACGCGGGCGTCGATGCAGCCCACGCCTACGGCGGTTTCATGGGTCATCTGACCGCGTGGTGTGAACATCACAACATCCCCTACCAGGGCGTTCCGGTCGGCACGATCAAGAAGCACGCGACCGGCAAAGGCAATGCAGGCAAGGACGAGATGATCGCCTCTGTCCAGTTGCGTGGCCACGTCCCTTGCGACGATAACGAAGCCGATGCCCTGGCGCTGCTGCACTGGGCTATCGAAACGCAGGAGGTGTGACATGAAGGTTCCAACACCACAATACCGCTGCCCATTGGGTCGGCTGCAACCAGACACCACGGATCTGGATGCGATGAAACGCAACGGCTGGCGTGACCAGCACATCCTGGTGGTCAACGAGTCCGACGAGCGACTGGACTTCATCGAACGCGAGATCGTGCGCCGCATTGGCGAGCGCTTGTACGGAGGGCCGCGTCATGACTGAGTGGACGATAGATGATGTGGCAGCACGCTTCGAGGATGCTGCTGTCACTGGCCAACGCCTACCCCCTGTCCGTGTGCAGGGCTACTTCAACACGTGGCCAGCTTTCGTGCGCACGGCGTGGGAAGCTTTCTCCTCTGACGCGCCTGAGTACCGACCATTCCCACCCAGCCCCGTCGACATCGACCGGATGCTGGAGACGATGCGCTGGGTGCAGTGGCTTGAGGTCGAGCAACGTCACCTCGTGTGGATGCGGGCCAAGCGGTACGGCTGGCGTGACATCACGATCCGCTTTGCCTGCGACCGCAGCACCGCATGGCGGCGCTGGCAGAAGGCGCTGGAGATCGTGGCAACCAATCTCAACGCTGAAGGCAGGTGCTCACCGTCCAAAATCGTGAGCAACGTCGGGTAATGCTTGCCGCGTTTGTCCTCGCTTTGCCCTGTTTGTCCCTTTTGACGCGGTTTGGTCGTGCAACAAAACGACCCGTTTGGGGGTAATATTTCAGCTATCTTCTGGACAGCGGTGACGATAAAGCAAGTGCCCCAAGGCAAAAGGGGTCCTTCCTTTCCAAAATCGTATGCGGGAGGCGACAGCGCGGCATTGCGCTAGCGTCCGACTGCAAACCAAGGTTTGCAGGGTTTGCAGTTTGCACCCCCGCCACCATCCAGCAAGCATTACGAAACCCGCCCACGGTCTGAACGTCGGCGGGTTTTTTCATTTCAACGCAGCAGCGACGCTCGCGGCCCGCGACGGGGTTCCCTCCTTACCCGTCCGGGCCGCTTCTTTTTGAGAGACACGAACTGAATATGCTCAACGTCGAGTACCGCAAGGTCGAGGCGCTGATCCCCTACGCCCGGAATCCAAGAACGCACAACGATGAGCAGGTGGCCAAGATCGCCGCCAGCATCGTCGAGTACGGTTGGACGAATCCGGTGCTGGTGGACGGCGACAACGGCATCATCGCTGGCCACGGTCGGCTCGCGGCCGCGCACAAGCTGGGCCTGACCGAGGTGCCGGTGATTGAACTGGCGCATCTGTCGCCGACGCAAAAGCGTGCCTACGTGATCTCCGACAACCGCCTCGCGCTGGATGCCGGATGGGACGACGCGATGCTGGCACTGGAACTGGCCGAGTTGTCAGAAGCCGGGTTCGACCTCGCACTTACTGGTTTCGAGGATGCCGAAATTGAAGCCTTGTTGGCCGACGACCTCGGTGATGGTGATGGCGATGGCGACCAGGAGCAGGACACCGACGAGCCCGATGCTGCCGACGATGTACCCGACACACCGACGAGTCCAGTGTCTCGCTCTCGCGATGTGTGGGCATTGGGTCAGCACCGGCTGATCTGCGGCGACGCCGCCGACCCGTCCGTGATCGCCAGTCTGATGCGGGGCGAGCAAGCCAAGCTCTGCTTCACCTCGCCGCCCTACGGCAACCAGCGTGACTACGCCAGCGGTGGAATTACCGATTGGGATGGCCTGATGCGCGGCGTGTTCGGCAACGTGCCGATGGCCGAGGACGCGCAGGTGCTGGTTAACCTCGGACTGATCCATCGCGACAACGAAGTCATCCCGTATTGGGACGGCTGGCTCGGGTGGATGCGCACACAGGGTTGGCGGCGCTTCGCGTGGTACGTCTGGGATCAGGGGCCGGGGATGCCCGGCGACTGGCAGGGGCGGCTGGCCCCGAGCTTTGAATTCGTTTTTCACTTCAACCGGCAAAACCGCAAGCCCAACAAGATCGTGCCCTGCAAGCACGCGGGACAGGATTCGCATCTGCGCGCCGATGGCTCGTCGACAGCGATGCGCGGCAAGGATGGCGAGGTTGGCGGCTGGACGCACGCAGGCCAGCCCACGCAGGACAAGCGGATTCCCGACTCGGTGATCCGGGTGATGCGGCACAAAGGCAAGATCGGTCAGGACATCGACCACCCCGCCGTATTCCCGGTGGCGCTGCCGGAGTTCATTCTCGACGCCTACTCGGACAGCGGCGACATTGTGTTCGAGCCGTTCGGCGGTAGTGGTACGACGATGCTGGCTGCCGAGCGCACCGGTCGCCGGTGCCGCGCGGTTGAGATCGCCCCCGAATACGTGGACGTCGCGGTCAAACGCTTCCAGCAGAATTTTCCGGACGTGCCGGTGACGCTGCTGGGCGATGGGGAAAATGTGGGCCAGACCTTCAAGGCTGTGGCCGCCGAACGACTGGCAGGCGCGGCGGTGTCGCCATGAGCGCATCGTGGCTTGCCGACAAAATCGAGCAGTGGCCGACCGCCAAACTGCTGCCCTACGCCCGCAATGCGCGGACGCACTCGGATGAACAGGTCGCGCAGATTGCTGCCTCGATTGCCGAGTTTGGTTTCACCACCCCGATTCTGGCCGGGGCCGATGGCGTGATCGTCGCTGGTCACGGACGACTGGCCGCCGCCCACAAGCTCGGACTGGCACTGGTGCCGGTCGTGGTGCTGGAACACCTGAGCCCGACTCAGCGGCGTGCGCTGGTGATTGCTGATAACCGGATCGCCGAGAACGCGGGCTGGGACGAAGCGATGCTGCGCATCGAATTGGTGACGCTGCAGGACGACGACTTTGATGTATCGCTGACCGGCTTCGACGCGGATGCGCTGGCCGAGTTGCTGGCGGATGAGGATGGCAACGGTGACGGTGAGACTGACGACGATGCCGTGCCAGAGATTACCGAGACACCGATTTCCCGTCCGGGCGATGTCTGGTTGCTGGATGGCCACCGCCTACTGTGCGGTGACTCAACAAAAACAGAGTGCTTCGAGCAGCTACTCCAGGGCGAGCAGGTGGACATGGTATTCACCGACCCGCCGTACAACGTGAACTACGCCAACACGGCCAAGGACAAGATGCGCGGCACCAACCGCGCGATCCTGAACGACAACCTCGGGGATGGCTTCTACGATTTCCTGCTGGCTGCGTTGACGCCGACCATCGCCAACTGCCGAGGCGGCATCTACGTGGCGATGTCCTCCAGTGAACTGGATGTGCTGCAGTCAGCTTTCCGCGAGGCGGGTGGCAAGTGGTCGACCTTCGTGATCTGGGCCAAGAACACTTTCACGCTGGGTCGCTCCGACTACCAGCGCCAGTACGAGCCGATCCTCTACGGATGGCCCGAAGGCGCGACGCGCCACTGGTGCGGGGATCGCGATCAGAGCGATGTCTGGCAGATTAAGAAGCCGCACAAGAACGATCTGCACCCGACGATGAAGCCGGTGGAACTGGTGGAGCGTGCGATTCGCAATTCGAGTCACCCGGGCAATGTGGTGCTCGACCCATTCGGTGGCTCCGGCACGACGCTGATCGCCGCCGAGAAATCAGGACGGCTGGCGCGCTTGATCGAACTCGACCCCAAGTACGTCGATGTGATTGTGCGCCGCTGGCAGGACTGGACGGGCAAGCAGGCTACCCGCGAATCTGATGGGTTGGCGTTCGATGATCAGGCGGCGAGCGATTCGTCTGTGATCTCGCAGTGAATCACAAAGCCCGTCAGGTAGGGCAAGCCCCGTGGGATGCCGTAATCCTTGGTGGTGTGGCGGTTGATCTTCCAAGTCATCCACTGCGTTGTTGCTGCGTGGATCGCGTCGACCAGAGCGCGTCCCGCGTGGATCTGGTTGAGGACATCGTCTGCAAAGTGGCGTCCGTGGCGGCTGTCGAGGAAAAGTCTGACCGATTCGAGAGGCTGGTTGGTCGCGTCCGAGATCGCGGTCATCGCCAGTGGCCACGCTGTGGCGGCGTTCTCGTTCATCGTGCCCCAAAAGCCCCAGTCTTCGTTCTGGGTGGCAGGGATTTGGTTGGTGGTGTTCATCGTTGGCTCCTTGGGGTTGATCGTTGCGACACCCGTAGTAACGCGCTGTTCGATTGAGAAGCCAAGCGTTGTCGGCTTCATTTTCAATCTTTCTGGATCACGCGATCCGGTAGACGCGCTCGCCGCCGTCGATCTTGTCCGAGAGGATGGCGAGTCCTAGTTTTTTCTTGAAGGCTCCGGCGAAAGTGCCGCGCACGGTGTGCGCTTGCCAGCCGGTGGTCTCGCAGATCTGACGCACCGTTGCGCCCTCGGGACGCCGCAGCATCTGGATCACGGTGGCCTGTTTGCTGTTCTCGCGGGTGCGGGGTTTGGTGTCGGTGCGCTCTTGCGCCCACGTGGCCTCTGCGGCCGTCACGGCGGCCTCGATCTCGGGGTCTGCTGCCAAGGGCGCAGGCGCTGGACGTGCGCAGCCAAGGGCGTCGTAGCCCTCGGCGGCAACGAACCAGACGCTGCCGTCGGTGGTAATGAGGGCGCGGTTGAACAGTCCGTCGAGGACTTTCTTGCGTGCGCCGCCTTTGATGTTGTCCGGGAACCAGTCGAGTTTGCCATCGCTGTGGTGGATGGCGTGGGCAAGGACTGCGTGCTGGGTCACGGTGAGTTGGGTGGTGGTCATTTGGTGCTCCTTCGAGGTGGTTGATGGTGATGTGATGAACGCGCTGTTCGGGACTGAAGCCAAGCGTTTCGTGCTTGGCTTCGCTGTCTTTCGATCAGCTGTTGGCAATCTCTGACTCCGTGGCCTTTGGCAACGATGCGCCGACTTCGGCACCCGCTTTGAACGCGGCTTCGAGGGCGTCGCGGATGCACCAGACCGCCGTGTCGTGGAAGTCGAGGCTGTCTGACTTGCGTGTTTCCAGGGTTTCGATGCCGAGGTGCTTCTGCGCAATCAGGGTGAGGATGGTTTCGATCTGGCTCATTTCCGTGTCCTTTGAAAAAGTTGATGACGAACGTATGAACGCGCTGTTCCAGATGGAAGCCAAGCTGAATCCATGTAAATGACGAACAAATGATTGAAGAGGCCGATGGGAATTTCGATACGCGCTTACGCCCGTCACCGTGGGGTCACCGACACCGCCGTGCACAAGGCGATTCGTGCCGGTCGGGTGACGCCCGAAGCTGACGGCACCATCGACATCGACCGTGCCGACCGCGAGTGGGCGCGCAACACGGACACCCCTAAAAAAGGAACGCAACAGCGCGCAGAGAGCATCGCGGTACGGGAGAACGCCGGGGAGCAGACCGCCGCGCTGCCATCGGGCGGCACGTCGCTGCTTCAGGCGCGCACCGTCAATGAGGTGGTCAAGGCGCAGACGAACAAGGTGCGGCTGGCCCGCCTCAAGGGCGAACTCGTGGATCGGCCACAGGCCATCGCCCACGTTTTCAAGCTGGCGCGTTCTGAGCGTGATGCGTGGCTCAACTGGCCAGCGCGCATTTCGGCACAGATGGCGGCCAAGCTCGGCATCGATCCGCACGCGATGCACGTGGCCCTGGAGGCCGCCGTGCGCGAGCACCTGCAGGAGCTGGGCGAACTGCGTCCGAGGGTGGATTGATGGAAATGGACTACGAAGGGGCCGCCGAGATCGAGCGCGCGTGGCGCGAAGGACTGACGCCCGATCCGCTGCTGACCGTATCGGAGTGGTCGGATCGGCACCGGATGCTCTCAAGCAAGGCATCCGCCGAGCCGGGACGCTGGCGCACCAGTCGCACGCCATACCTGAAAGCGATCATGGACTGTCTGTCGCCGACCTCGCCGGTCGAGCGCGTGGCGTTCATGAAAGCTGCCCAGCTCGGCGCGACCGAGATGGGATCGAACTGGATTGGCTACGTGATCCACCACGCGCCCGGGCCAATGATGGCCGTGTGGCCAACCGTGGATATGGCCAAGCGCAATTCCAAGCAGCGAATCGACCCGCTGATCGAGGAGTCGGCGGCGCTGTCCGAACTGATCGCTCCGGCGCGCTCGCGCGACTCGGGCAACACCATCCTGGCCAAAGAGTTTCGGGGTGGCGTGCTGGTGATGACCGGTGCCAACAGCGCGGTGGGCCTGCGTTCGATGCCGGTGCGGTACCTGTTCCTGGACGAGGTGGATGGTTATCCGATTGACGTCGAGGGTGAAGGCGATGCGATCTCGCTGGCCGAAGCCCGGACGCGCACGTTTGCGCGTCGAAAGATTTTCATTGTGTCGACCCCGACGATCTCGGGGGCGTCGGCGATTGAGAGGGAATATGAAGCATCCGACCAGCGCCGCTACTTTGTACCGTGCCCGCACTGTGCACACCGGCAATGGATGCGCTTTGAGCATTTGCGCTGGGAGAAAGGTCAGCCGGAAACGGCGGCTTACGTGTGCGAGTCCTGCGATGAGCCGATTGCCGAGCACCACAAGACGTGGATGCTGGAACACGGCGAGTGGCGTGCGATGGTTACCGACGGCGCAGGCAAGACCGCAGGCTTCCACCTCTCGTCGCTGTACAGCCCGGTCGGCTGGCGCAGTTGGCGCGATATCGCCGCCGCGTGGGAGAGCGCCGTGAGCAAGGAGTCGGGATCGGCGGCCGCCATCAAGACTTTCAAGAATACCGAGCTCGGCGAAACGTGGGTCGAGGAAGGCGAAGCGCCTGACTGGCAGCGTCTGGTTGAGCGCCGGGAGGATTACCGAATCGGCGCAGTGCCCAACGGCGGTTTGCTGCTGGTTGGTGGGGCCGACGTGCAGAAGGATCGCATCGAGGCCTCGATCTGGGCCTTCGGGCGCGGCAAAGAATCTTGGCTGGTCGAGCATCGTGTGCTGATGGGCGACACCGCCCGCGATGCAGTGTGGAAGCGGCTTGCCGAGTTGGTCGCCCAGACGTGGACGCACGAGTCGGGTGCGGCGCTGCCACTGGCGCGATTCGCGCTCGACACCGGCTTTGCCACGCAGGAGGCCTACACCTTCGTGCGGGCCTGTGGCGACCCACGGGTGATGCCGGTCAAGGGTGTCGCGCGTGGCGCAGCGCTCATTGGCACGCCAACGGCGGTGGATATCTCGCAGGGCGGCAAGAAGCTGCGCCGGGGCATCAAGGTGTTCTCGGTGGCAGTAGGCATCGCCAAGCTGGAGTTTTACAACAACCTCCGTAAGGCCGCCGACGTGCTTGAGGATGGTGTGACCACCACATTTCCTGCCGGATTCGTTCATCTGCCGAAGATCGATGCCGAATTCATCCAGCAACTGTGCGCCGAGCAACTGATCACCCGCCGCGACCGCAATGGCTTTGCCATCCGGGAGTGGCAAAAAATGCGCGAGCGCAATGAAGCGCTCGACTGTTATGTGTACGCGAGGGCCGCCGCATCGGCTGCGGGCCTCGACCGTTTCGAGGAGCGCCATTGGCGCGAACTGGAACGACAACTCGGGATCGCGGCACCACCCGATTCCGATCTCATCCCGAACAACGACGAGGCCACCCAACGCGGTGGCCTCGCTGTTTCCGGGTCTCGTCAATCAGGTCGGCGCGTCATCAAAAGTCGCTGGCTGTCCTGACCTTTAAGGAGCATTTCATGAGTCTTTCCACCCGTATCGAGAGCCTGGTCATCCGGGTTGCCCAAGAATTCAACGACGTCCGCGCCAAGGCAGGCAACCTGGCCAGCCTCACCACCACCGACAAGTCGAATCTGGTGGCGGCCATCAACGAACTCAAGGCGGCCGTGGTGTCGTCGGTGGTCATCGACGATGCTCAGGTAACGACCACCAGCACCTACTCGTCGAACAAGATCGTCACGCTGCTCGATGCCCTCAAGACCGAAATTCTCGGTGGAGCTGATGCGGCCTACGACACCCTGGTGGAAATCCAGCAGCTGCTACAGAACGGCACCACTGGTCTGGATGCCTTGCTTGCCGCCGTCAACAACCGCGTGCGCTTCGATGCTGCGCAGTCGCTGACCGTCGCCGAACAACTTCAGGCGCGAACCAACATTGGTGCGGTCGCGGCCAGTGATGTCGGCAACACCGACACCGACTTTGTCGCTGTCTTTGTGGGTGCTCTGGTCTGATGAGCCTTGCATCGCGCATCACCGCGCTGGCTAGTCGTGTCGGGCTCGAGGTCAAGACCAAGATCGACGCCACCCACCCCGGCTTGGCCCGGGCGTGGGTGTGCTTCGGCTATGTCGGCGCACAGATCGTCGTGCGCGCCTCGCACAACGTGGCCAGCGTGACCCGGACGGCAGCCGGTCGGTACCGCGTGACCTTTGCTGCGCCGATGCCGGATGCGAATTACTGCTGGACTGCCTTGGCGCGCAGTAGCACCAACAGCGGCACGCAGCGGATTGCCATCGTGCGCTCCACCACCGACCAGAAGACCGCGCAGTACGTCGATATCAGTTGCGCGACTACTGCCGCATCGTTCGACGATTCAACCGAAATCAACCTCACGGTGCACCGCTGATGGCCTACACACAAGCACACCTCGATGCGCTCGAAGCCGCTTTGGCAAAGGGAGAAAAGCGCGTGACCTTCGGCGACAAGACGGTCGAGTACCGCACTGTCGATGAGCTCAAAGCAGCCATTGACGTGGTAAAGCGCGACATCTTCGAGCAAGCGGTCGCCACCGGCCTGTGGCCCGGTGCGCCACGTCAGATCCGAGTCACAACCAGGAAGGGCTTCTGATGAGCTGGGTCACGAAAATTCGCACCCTGTTCGGCGGGGCCCCCATCCATGAGGCTGCAGGCGGTGGGCGGCGCGCAATGGCGTGGATGCCCGGCAATCCCGGCGCGGTGGCTGCGATGCTGGCGACCTCCAACGAACTGCGCGTGAAATCGCGGGATCTGGTGCGCCGCAACGCGTGGGCGAATGCTGGTATCGAAGCCTTCGTCGCCAATGCCGTCGGTACCGGCATCAAGCCGCAATCGACAGCACAGGACGAAACCTTCCGCGTTGCAGTGCAAGCGCTCTGGCGCGACTGGACAGAGGAAGCGGACGCCACCGGCCAAACGGATTTTTACGGCTTGCAAGCGCTGGCGGCTCGGGCGATGTGCGAGGGTGGCGAGTGTCTTATTCGCCTGCGCCCGCGCCGTCCCGAAGATGGACTGGTCGTGCCCTTGCAGCTGCAACTGCTGGAGGCCGAACACCTGCCGCTGACGCTGAATACCGAATTACCAACGGGCAATGTGATCCGATCCGGCATCGAGTTCGATGCGATGGGTCGGCGCGTGGCCTACCACCTGTACCGTTCCCACCCCGAGGATGGACGCCTGTCACCGATGTCGGCGCAAGGCGGCCAGGACACCGTGCGGGTGCCAGCGGCAGAGATCATGCATCTTTACCGTGTGCTGCGGCCCGGCCAGATTCGCGGCGAGCCGTGGCTCTCCCGCGCCCTGGTGAAGTTGAACGAGCTTGATCAGTACGACGACGCCGAGCTGGTGCGCAAGAAAACCGCCGCAATGTTCGCCGGTTTCATTACCCGTCAGTCGCCCGAGGACAACCTCATGGGCGAAGGCCTATCCGACCCGAACGGTATTTCTCTCGCGGGACTTGAGCCCGGCACGCTGCAGATTCTGGAACCCGGGGAGGATGTGAAATTCTCCGATCCGGCCGATGTCGGCGGCTCCTATGGGGAGTTTCTGCGCACGCAGTTTCGTGCAGTGGCGTCCGCCATCGGCGTCACCTACGAACAACTGACCGGTGACCTGTCCGGAGTGAATTACTCGTCAATCCGCGCCGGTCTGCTGGAATTTCGCCGCCGTATGGAAGCCATCCAGCACGGCGTGTTGGTTCATCAGATGTGTCGCCCGGTCTGGAATGCGTGGCTCGATCAGGCCGTCCTGTCAGGAGCGATCGCTGCGCCGGGATTCACCCAGCGCCGTCGCGAGTACGCCGCCTGCAAATGGATTGCACAGGGCTGGCAGTGGGTCGATCCCGAGAAGGAATTCAAAGCGATGCTGCTGGCGATTCGCGCGGGCCTCATGTCCCGTTCGGAAGCCATCTCGGCCTTCGGCATGGATGCCGAGGACGTCGACCGGGAGATCGCCGCCGACAACGCGCGGGCCGATGAACTGGGTTTGATTTTCGACTCCGACCCGCGCCGCACATCCAAGGACGGCGGCAGTGCCGAGCCCAACGCCGCACTTGGCGATACCACAACGCCTCCTCCCTGAGAGATTCCTATGAACTTGTTGCCACACATGGCGGCACGCCTCTTCGGTGCGCCGCTGATGATCCATCGCCCGAAACTTGAGGTGATTCTTGCCGTTCTCGGGCCGCGTATTGGACTGGCTCAGTCTGCTGTGCCAGCCAATCCGATTACGTCCCGCACGGCACCGACTGGTGCGACGGGCATCGCCGTGCTGCCGATTTACGGAACGCTGGTGCGCCGCACGGTCGGGCTTGAGGCCGAGTCAGGAATGGCCAGTTACCAGGAGCTGGCGACGATGCTGGATACAGCGGTCGCCGACCCGAACGTCGCCGCCATCCTGCTCGATATTGACAGTGCCGGAGGCGAATCCGGCGGCGTGTTCGATTTGGCTGACCGGGTAGCGGCAGCGGCGAAACGCAAACCGGTCTGGGCGCTGGCCAACGATATGGCCTTCTCGGCGGCCTATGCCATTGGCTCGGCGGCCAGTCGCTTCATCGTCACACGCACCGGTGGCGTGGGCTCCATCGGTGTCATTGCCATGCACGCCGACCAATCGGTGAAGGATGCCAAGGATGGCGTTCGCTACACCACCGTATTCGCCGGGGCCCGCAAGAACGATCTCAACCCGCACGAACCGATTTCCGATGAGGCGCACGCCTTCCTCAAAAACGAGGTCGAGCGCGTCTATGGCCTGTTCGTCGAGACCGTTGCCCGCAATCGTGGCGTCTCGGCCGATGCCGTGCGCGCTACCGAAGCCAGCATTTATTACGGGGCTGATGCCGTCGCTGCGGGCTTAGCCGACGCGGTCGGCACCTTCGACGACGTGCTGGCCGAATTTACCGAATCACTTTCTCAAAGTCTTGTGTTGCCGATGTCTGCGGCCGCACAGGGCATTTCTTCGCAACTCAGACTGGAGACTTTCATGAATGAACCCGGAACCCCTGTTGGTGATGGGGCTGGCGCTGATCCTGATCGCGCTAATCCTGCGCCGCCCACCCCTTTGATGACCATCGATGACGCCCAGGAGGTCGCCGAACTGTGTGCACTCGCCGGTTGTCCTGAACGCACCGCCGCCTATCTCGCGACGCGCACGATGCCAACCAAGGTGCGCAGCCAACTGCTTAACGCCCGCGCCGACAGCCCGGAAATCACCAGCCGGATCGTGCCGGATGCGACCCATCCCACGCCCCAATCCCTCAACGAAAACCCGCTGGTGATGGCCGCTCGTGCCCGTGCTGGCAAGGAGAACTGATATGACCGCCATCACCGAAGGACTCAATCTCGGCGACCTCTTGAAGTACGAAGCGCCGAACCTCTATTCCCGCGACCAAATCACGGTCGCCTCTGGCCAGACGCTGCGCTTGGGTGCAGTCGTCTCCATCGTGACTGCCACCGGCAAGGTCAAGCAGATCGACCCTTCCGCGACTGACGGCACTCAGTACGCCGCCGGGGTGTTGATGCAGCCGTGTGACGCGGCGCTCATCGACCGTGAGGACGGACTGATGGTGGCGCGTCACGCCATCGTTGCCGATCACGCGCTGGTCTGGCCCGTTGCCATCACGCTGGCCGAGAAGCAGTCCGCCGTCCTGCAACTCAAGAGCCTCGGCGTTCTCGTTCGTAAAGGAGTCTGAAAATGAACAATCCCTTTGAAAATCCCGCGTTTTCGATGTCGGCGCTGACCGCCGCCATCAACATCCTGCCCAACAACTACGGTTTGATGGACAGCATGGGCCTGTTCCCGTCCAAGCCGGTGCGCTTTCGCTCGGTGGTCGTGGAGGAGAAAAACGGCATCCTGACCTTGCTGCCGACGATGCCGGTGGGTTCGCCCGGAACGGTGGGCAAACGTGGCAAGCGCAAGCTACGCTCGTTCGCCATCCCTCACATTCCGCACGACGATGTGGTGCTGCCCGAGGAAGTCCAGGGCATCCGGGCATTCGGTTCTGAATCGGAATTGCAGACCGTCGCTTCCGTGATGGCCGAGCACCTGCAAACGATGCGCAACAAGCACGCCATCACGCTGGAGCACCTGCGCATGGGCGCGCTTAAAGGCATCATCCTCGATGCCGACGGGTCGGAGCTGTACAACCTCTTTGACCTGTTCGACATCACGCCGAAGGTGGTCAATTTCCAGTTGGGCGCAGCAGGCACGGACATCAAGAAGAAGTGCCTTGATCTCAAGCGCTACCTGGAGAAGAACCTCAAGGGCGAGCGCATGAGCGGTGTTCACTGCCTGGTCTCCGAGGAATTCTTCGACGCCTTCACCAGCCACGAGAAGGTGGTCGCCGCCTACGACCGTTGGCAGGACAGCTTCGCGCTGCGCTCGGACATGCGTTCCGGCTTCACCTTTGCAGGCATTACCTTCGAGGAGTATTCCGGCGAGGCCAGCGATGGCGACGACAACATCCATCGCTTCATTGAAGCCGGTGAGGGGCACGCTTTTCCCTTGGGCACGGTGGACACGTTCGCCACGTATTTCTCGCCTGCGGATTTCAATGAGACGGCAAATACGCTGGGCCAGCCGCTTTACGCCAAGCAGGAACCGCGCAAGTTCGAGCGCGGCACCGACATTCACACCCAATCCAACCCGCTGCCGATGTGCCATCGTCCGGCGGTGCTGGTGAAGGTCACTGCTTGATGGTGCGCGTCGAGGATATGTACGCAGCCGCTGCAAGTGCAGGCCTGCTGGTGGACGCTGAAGTGGGTGGGCAGATCGTCGCGGTGGACTTCCGTTCGCCTGACGAAACGGTCCTCGACGGTTTTGCGCTCTCTGCAGATTACTCGATGCGCTTCCCACTATCCGGACTGCCCAATCTCGCGGCTGGCCACACGGTGACCATCGGCGGCGCTGTCTATCGGGTGCGTGATGTGCGCGCAATCGGTGACGGCTCCGAACGACGCGCTGATCTCTCGCTGCTTTAGGAACCCTCGGAATGAACTCAATCCGCGAGCGCCTCTTGCGGGAGGTGTTGGCACGCCTGTCGGTTGCCGTCGCGCCAGTCCCGGTGCTGCGGTATCCGACCGTGCCAGTCACGCGCGAAGCCAGTCCGGCGCTCCTGATGTTTGCCGAGGGCGACAGCATCACCGCGCACGCCAACAACCTCGTCGACCGGATTCTGATCCTGCGTCTGACCGTCATCGCACGCGGTGACGACGGTTTCGATCAAGCAGATCGGACGCTGGTCGTCGCTCACGCCGCACTGCTCGCCGATCCCAATCTGGGCGGACTTGCCATTGCGGTACGAGAGATCGACTGCGAGTGGGACGCCGAGGATGCCGATGCCGGGGCTGTTTCGCTGCCCGCCCGCTACGAAGTCCGCTACCGAACCCACGCCATTGATCTCACCAAAACAGGATGAACCCATGACCATTGAACTACTGAAATCCCACACCCACGCGGGCAAACGCCGCATTGCGGGTGACCGCCTTGAACTGCCAGAGGCCAGCGCCCGCTGGTTGATCGCGCAAGGCATCGCCAAACAAGTCGAAGGCGTAAGCGACGCCAAGCCCGCCCGCCGCGACCTCGCCACACCCGGCACCCCACTCACCAAAGGAGACTGACCATGGCTTACTTTTCTGGACAAGGCCGCGTGTTCGTCGGCAGCCGTGACATCAACGGCAACCCTGCAGGCCTGACCTTCGTCGGTAACGTGCCCGAACTCAAGGTATCGCTGTCGGTGGACACCATCGAGCACCAGGAGGCCCAGTCGGGTCAGCGCCTGACCGACCTGCAGCTCATCAAGACCAAGAAAGGCGAATTTGCCTGCACGCTGGAAGAGCTGATCGCCATCAATCTGGAACTGGCGCTGTACGGCACCACGACCACGGTGACGCCCGGCACCGTGACTGGCGAGATTCTGCCCAATCCGGTCACGCCCGGCAGCCTGTATCCAACGGCATTTCAGAACGTGTCTGCTGTGCAGATCCAGGACTCGGATGTCACGCCTAAAACGCTGCCGACCGCCCAGTACAGCGTCAACCCGAAACACGGTTCGGTCGTGATTCTGGATGCGACCAGCGGCGGCCCCTACACCGAGCCATTCATCCTGGACTACGCCTATGGTGCGGCCAACGTCACGGCGATGTTCACCCAGCCCTTGCCCGAGCGCTGGATTCGCTTCGAGGGTCTCAACACCGCCGATGGCAACCGTGAAGTGGTAATTGACCTCTACCGCGTGGCCATCAATCCGGCCAAGGAGTTGTCGATCATCACCGACGAGCTGCTGAAGTTTGAGCTGTCCGGTCAGGTGCTGGCCGATCTCTCCAAGCCAGTCGGCGGTGATCTCGGCCAGTTCGGTCGCTTGGTGCTGCTGTGATGGATGGCTTCAAGACCTTTCCACCCGCGCCGGTCGTCGTGACGCTGGCGGGCACCGCACTGGAACTGACGCCGATCCGGCTGGGCGAACTGCCACGCTTTCTGGTGGTCGTGCGGCCGATGGCCGAGGAGCTCGTGGGCGACCCCGACTGGATTGCGCTGCTGGGGCGTCACGGCGAATCCGTGCTCGATCTGCTGGCGCTCACCACGCGGCGTGAGCGCGTATGGGTCAATGACCTGTCGCTTGAGGACGCCGTGCTGTTGGCCGCCGCCGTGTTCGAGGTGAACGCGGATTTTTTCGTGGCGCACGTCGTTCCGGCGATTCAAGGCGCAGCCCAACGGCTCGCACCGACGCTGCGCTCTCTGACGAAATCGGATGGGACACCGCCGTCGCCCGTCTGATCCGCGCCGGTCACCGCATTGGTGACCTGATGGGCTACACGCTGGCGCAGGCACAAGCCTTTCTGGATGCCGATGGGCGACTGGAGCGCCAGCAGCTCGCTCAACTGGTCGGTGTGGTCGCCGTGGCCGCACAGGGGGAGAAGCGCGGCATTGAACAACTGCAACGCGATCTGCTCAAGGACTAAAACGTGCGACTAACACTCACCACTACCGGCTTGCTCGACCCGCGCCAGTTGTCGGCGTGGAGTGCCGAGCGGCGGCGCGCCATTCACGCCGCCGTGGCCAAGGGCATGCAATCAGGCGGACGCGAGGTACGCGACGCCGCACGCGCCGAGATGCGCAGCGCTTTCACGGTGAAGCGCAACAGCTTCGTGTCCTCAATGGGCGTCAAGGTGTTCGATAAGAAGCCCGAACAACTGCCCGCCTTGCGGGTGGGCAGCAAGATTCCTTGGCTGGGTCTGCATGAAAAAGGCGGCAGCGTTTCCGGCAACTTGCTAATCCCGTTGCTACCCGGACGGATCGGGCCAAAACGCTTTCGGCAGATTGTCGACAGTCTGATGCGCTCGGGCAATGCCTACTTCATCAAGAAGAACGGACGGGTGCTGCTGATGGCGGAAAACATCAAGGAAAACGGCTCCCAACTCACGCGATTCAAGCGTGCCGAGCGTGGGCGCACCGGTGCCAAGCAGATCAAACGTGGCCAGGAGATTCCCATTGCCGTGCTGGTCAAGCGCGTTGATCTTAAGCGCCGACTGAATCTGGTCGGTGGCGTACAGCGCGCCTTGCCCGCATTGGCGCAGGCGATTCAAAAAGAACTGGAAAAAGTCTGATGGCAAATAACCGCGCGCAAATCCTGATCAGTGCCGTCGACCAGACCAAGACCGCCTTCGACTCGATCAAGCGCGGCTTGGGTGGCCTGACGGACACCGCCAAAGGTGTCAACGGCGTGCTCGCCAACCTTGGTGTGGCCGTATCGGTCGCGGGCCTGACGGCGATGGTGAAATCGGCTATCGACACCGGCGATGCGCTGGATGAGATGTCTCAGCGTGTGGGCGTCAGCGTCGAAACCTTGTCGGTCTGGAAACCGGCTGCCGAGCAGTCCGGCGTGTCCGGCGAGTCCTTTGAGAAGGGGTTGCGCAAGCTGTCCACCACGATGCTGGAGGCCGCGACCGGATCGGAGGACGCCGCCCGCAACTTCGCGGCGGTAGGCGTCGAATTCAAGAACCAGGACGGCACGTTGCGTGCGACCGATCAGGTCTTGCTTGATCTGGCCGAGCGTTTCAAAGCGATGCCCGATGGTGCGGAGAAAACCGCCTTGGCGGTGCAACTGTTCGGCAAAGCGGGGGCGGATCTGATCCCGTTCCTGAATCAGGGGCGAGACGGCATCAACGAACTGGCCGCCGAGATGCAGGCGCTTGGCGTGCAGATGAGCAGCGAAACGGCGGCGCAGGCGGGCAACTTCAACGACGCCCTCGACAAGCTGCATCTGGCCACCAAGAGCATCGGCAACCAGATCATCGCCTCGTTGCTGCCTGCACTGAACGATATGGCCGGCGGCATGGTCGAGTCGGCCAAGCAAGGCGGTATGCTGCGGACGATTCTGGATGGCGTGGTGCTGGTGCTCAAAACCCTGGCACTGGGTGCCGCCACCGTCGGCAAAGCCATCGTGGCGCTGGGTGAAGCGATTGGTGCCGGTGTCGCTGCTGCTGTGGAAGCCCTCAAGGGCAACACCGATGGGGCGAAGGCCATCATTGCCGATCTCAAGGGCAATCTGGTCAAACGGCTCGATGAACTGGCGTCATTCCGCGACAGCCTGTTCGATCCCAAGCCCATTGAGGTTAAGGCACCGAAGATTCAGGCGGACCCGGAACTGCTGCAACGGCTGACCAAGCCCAAGACGGCCAAGGCAGCGCAGGACACCACCGCTGCACAAACCACGCTGATGAAGGCGCAACTCGACGCTGAATTCACCTTGCTCAAGGATGGCCTCACGCGGCAGCAAACTGCGCTGGATACCGCACTCGAAGACCGGCTGATCTCAGCGCGCAGCTACTACGCGCAAAAAACGGCCCTCGAGCAGCGCGAGATTGATGCCGAGATCGCGCGCAAGCAAAGCGAACTGGCCCGCAGTCAGCAGATCGCCACCACCGGCAAGACGGAGAACGACCGCCTGCGCGCCAAGGCCGAGGTGGCCAAGGTGGAAACCGATCTGATCACGCTCAACAACCGGCGCGCCGACATTGAGCAGGCCAATGCCCGCAAGGCGGCGCAGGCCGAACGTGAACTGACTGATGCACTGGCGCAGGCACGTGAAGAACTGGCGCAGATCACCGGCACGTCCACGGATGCCGACCGGCAAGCCGCCATCGAACGAAGCTACCGTGACCTCAAGGCGCGACTGTTGGCCGAGAACGACGCGCAAGGCGTCTCGCTGGTCGACCGACTCATCGACGTGAAGGCGGCGCAAGCCAACCTTTCGGCGCTGGAAGCGCAGTGGCGGCAGGTCACCGAGCGGATGCGCAATGCGCAGGAAGCGATCCAGACCCAGCTGCAGGCTGGGTTACTGACCGAGTCGCAGGCAAGAACGCAGATCGTGGCGCTGCAACAGCAATCGGCCACCGAGATGGAGCGCCTGCTGCCGACGATGCAACAGGCCGCGCAGGCTATCGGCCCGGATGCGGTGATCCGCGTACAGGCCTGGGGCAATGAACTGGCGCGCACCAAGCTGGTGGTCGATGAAATGGCCCCGCTGTGGAACCGCATCGGCGAGAGCTTCGGTGGCGCGCTCAACGGGATGATCACCGGCGCGCAGACATGGCGCAGCGCCATGTCCACACTCTTTCAGCAGGTCGCCGATGCCTTCCTGCAGCAGATCGTTATCCAGCCGTTCCAGCAGTGGATCGCGATGCAGGCCCGGATGCTGGCGCTCAAGCTCGGTTTTATCCAGCAAGAGCAAGTCGCAGACGCCGCCGCCGGTGCGGCAACGGTCGCACAGAAGTCTGCCGAGACCACCACGGTGGTATCAATGAACGCGGCCAAAGCAGGTTCGGGCGCTGCCGCCTCTCAGGCATCCATCCCCTATGTCGGCCCGGTGCTCGCCATTGCCGCAATGGTGGCGATGGTGGCTGCCGTGTCGGCGCTGTTGGGCGGCATCAAGAAGTTCGCTACCGGTGGTCTGGTCTCCGGCCCGGGTAGTGCAACGTCCGACTCGATCCCGGCGCGCCTGTCAGCAGGCGAATACATCGTGCGCGCCGCTGCTGTGCGTCAGGTCGGAGTGGCCTTTCTAGACTCGATCAACGGTCTATCCGTTGGGCCGCGTTTTCGGGGTGGCGAGCTGGCCTTCGCTGCGGGCGGTTTGGTGCCCGAAGTACGGGTGCCACCGGCACAGCCGCAGGTCAATCAATCGGTGCGCATCGTCAATGCCATCGACCCGGGCGTCACCCACGACCACCTGCAGTCGCCTGCCGGAGAAAAAGTCATCGTCAACATCATCGGGCGCAATTCGCGGGCCATCCGCGCGGCGCTGCAGGGGTAACTTATGGCACTACTATTTATCGACGGATTCGATCACTACGACCCACAAGCCGTGGACGCCTTTGGCGATCCGTGGCTGGCGCGCGGCAAAGCGGCGTATCTCTCGCCGCAGGCCACCCGCATTAATGGTCGTCGTCCGTCCTCCTACGCGCTGCGTCTGCCGGAAGGATCGGGCGGCGGCTACGTCAAGAACCTCGACGCCACCAAAACCAGCCTGATCGTGGGCGCGGCCGTGCGGGTGGTGCCGTTTCAGAACACTGGAGTCGAGCCGCTGCTGATCGGCGTGCGTGATGCCAATTCGCAGGTTGCCCACCTCGTCAAGATCGGTGAGGACGGACGGCTGAAACTCTACCGCTGGCAGTACGGCTACGACCAGCTGATCTCGACCTCGGTGGCCACGGCCCCGGCGCGCGGCTGGCACTACGTCGAACTACAGGTCACACAAGGCACCAGTAACGGGGTGCTGTCGGTACGCATCAACGGCATCCTGGCGATCCAGATGGCCGCGCAAAACACCATTCAAGGTGGTGGCCAACTGCTTACCGCCTTTGTCGGCGCGGTTCCCGGCCAGAGCTGTCCGCTGACGCTGGATGTTGATGACTTCTACATCGCCGACACCACGGGCACGATCAACAACACCTTTTTGGGTGATGTGCGCGTCGATGCCTTGCAAGCGCAGGCTGATGGCAGCTTGAGCCAGTGGACAGCCAGTCCCGTCGGTACCGCCGCGTGGGAGTCGGTCAGCGATGAGGACGAGTCCACCGCCATCAGCGCGGCAAGCAGCGGTTTGCGCCAGTCCTTCGACGTGATGCCTCTGCCGGTGATGGCCACACCCGCCATCTACGGCGTGCAACTGACGATGCTCGCCCGCAAGACCGACGCCGGACTGGGCAAAGTGAAAGGGCTCGTGGTCAGCGGTGCGCAGACGGCAATCAGCGCCGACATCATCTTGCAGGAACAACTGGCGTGGCAGAGCACGCTGTTCGAGCGCAATCCCAATGGCAGCGTGCAGTGGACGGAGGCCGCCTTCAATGCGGCTGAGTTTGGGGTGGAGTCGGCATGACGGATCGCGTTGTCGACCGCGAAGTCGCGGAGGTTTCCAGCAAGCCTGCGCCCGGGGCCGCACTGTCGGTTTTCCAAAGTGAGGTGCTGTCTCGCGCATCGTTCGGTGCAGGTGCAGTCATCCTGCAGGTGGAAACATCGACAGCGCCTCAGCCCCCCAATCTGGCTGCTGTCTGGCTGGCCGAGTCACTGGCGCAGCCGTGGCCGCCCATCGATGCGCCGACCTTTCTGGTCGAGGTGCTGCGACGGGATACTGCCGCAAGCGGCATTGTCGCGACCGGCATGGATGCGTTTGGCGACCAGCCCTGGCCAACCGCCCAACGCGGCGTGTTCGCCTTTCGCCACGATTGGATGGAGCCACTTGTGGAGCGACTCGAGTGGCAGACCAGCGTAGTGCGACTGGCCAGTGGCAACGAATCGCGTCAGGCCCTACGTCGCGTGCCCCGGAGATTGCTCTCGTACCGGATAGGAAACGCCCGTCAGACCGATGCACTTGTCGCCGACTGGTTGGCCGACCATTTTGGGAAACCCGCGCTGTGGCCACTGCCACAGTACGCCGTTCACTTGACCCAAGCTGCAGAACGTGGCGCGCTGGCTCTCGAAGTGACGGATGCTGACTGGCGTAATTTCGGGCCATCTACAGCGGAACTGCAACTGACCTACGACGGCTTGCAGGGCTGGCAAGGCGAAGATCGCTGGGTGGTGATTTGCGCTGCCGATGGCTGGCAAGTGTCGCAACTGACCGACGTCGAAAGTGATCTGTTGTGGCTGAGCGAACCATTGGCACGTGCCGTTGCGGCAGGGTCATCCGTGATGCCGCTGCTGCGGGGAACCACTGTTGATCCGGCAGCATTGACCCAGTGGGTGCCGGGCATGGTCGGCGGTAGCGCCACGGCCTACATCGAGCCTGCAGAAACTCCGGACATGGATGCCGTCGACGACCCGTGGCTCGACGAGATCCCGGTCTGGCCGGATGGAAACTGGCGCGACGATCCCACGGCAAATGTGGCAGGCGTCATCGCGCGCCAAGACCTTTCTCCGGCAGATCCGTGGATTCGCCGGGACGACCCTTGGCCGGCGAGTACCTTCCAACGGCGCTATCTGGCCAGCAACCTTGATGAGATCGAGGTTTGGCGTGGGCGGCTGTGGCGCACCCAAGGTCGGCTGGATGCCTTCTGGCTGCCCGATGGTTTGGCTCCAGTGTTGTGGGTCGCCAGCGAAGCTTCGCCTGACGATGGCTATCTGCGCGTCAGTGGGGACGACGTGTCGGCCTTTTGGCATCGCCCCGTTGCCTGCGTGATTGCGCATCCAGACGGCTATCGGCAATACGCGCTGACCTCGACTTGCCATTTCGATCAAGGCGGCGTGCTGGTCTTGCGATCTGGCATCGATGAATTTGTGCCTGCGGGTAGCCGGGTGTTTCGCCTCGTGCGCTGCCGTCTCGACCACGACGCCATCGATTTGTACTGGCACAGCCCGCAGCTCATGGAAATCACGCTGACCGCGCGCCAGTTACCCGAACCGCGTGGCAATGACCGAGAAACCTATGGGGAGTACGCCGCATGAGCAATCAGCCAATGATGGAAGTCGAGCTGTACGCTTTTAACAGTGCCAGCGGCCAGTTCCTGCTGACACCGCACGAATTCGACGTCGACCTCGATGGCAATCTGTACGCGAGCCTATCCATCGAACGCAACGAACTGGCGCTGGGTGCCGAAGCGGCCAAGTCGGCGCTGGAGCTCAAACTGCCACCCGACTGCGATCTCGTGCGTCATCTGCTCGCCACCTCTCTGACCGGGGAAACCACCTCGATCACCTTGCGGATCGGACGGCGCGACACCTGGAGTGACTACTGGTGGCTGTCGGGCACACGCTGGATGGGTCGGGTGCTGGGCGTAGAGATCGCCGAGGATGCTGCACGTATTCGCTGTGAAAGCGCGCAGGTCAGTCTCAAACGAATCGGCCTGCGTCGGCTCTACAGCCGCAAATGCTCGCACGTCCTGTATTCGAGCGCCTGCGGTGCATCGCAGATTTCTGCCAGCGCTTTCGTGGTCAACACCAATGGCCGCAACGTGGAACTCGACGGCGGGGTTCCAGCCAGTGTGAGTGGTGGCGTAGCCGGTGGCTGGCTGCAAACGCCGGAAGGGGCTCGCCACATGATCGTCAACGACTTCGGCAGCGGCGTGGAGTTGCTCTATCCCGTTGCCATCGAACCTGCTACCTCCGTGCAACTGACGGTCGGCTGCGATCACAGCACATCCACCTGTGAGTCGCGCTTTGGCAACCTCGACAACTACGGCGGCTTCCCCGCCATTCCAAGCAAGAACCCGTTCTCTACGGGCGTTTTCTGAGGGCTGTCCATGTGGTATCTCGTCGTCATCATCGTCGCTGCGCTCGTTTCTGTCGCGCTCGCGCCCAAGCCACCCGAGCCTAAACCGGCGTCGCTCTCCGACATCGATGCACCCACCGCAGAAGAAGGCCGACCGATTCCCGTTGTATTCGGAACGGTGCTGCTACGCGGAGCCAACGTCGTCTGGTATGGCGATCTGGAAGCCGACCCGATCAAGAAGAAAGGCGGCAAGAAATGAGCACTGAAACTGTCATCACCATCGATCACGTGCGTGCCGTCGGCCTTTGCGTGAACGGCACGCGCACGTGGTTCGCGCGTCACGATCTAGATTTCCGGGGGTTCCTGCGGGACGGGCTCGATGCTGACACCTTGCTGGCCACCGGCGATGCAATGGCCCAGCGCGTGGTTGAACACGCCCGCCAGCAGGAGCAAGACTGATGGGTGGCAGCAGCAAATCCCAGACAGTCGGCTACCGCTACCGTATGGGGCTGCATCTAGCTTTATGTCAGGGGCCGGTCGATGCCGTGCAGGAAATCCAGATGGGTGACCGTACCGCGTGGGGCGATGCTGACCGAGGCATCCTGCCTATCGGGCACGGTCTGACAAGCATCAGCATCAACAAGCCCGATCTTTTTGGGGGCGATTCACACGAGGGCGGCGTAGTCGGAAATATCGACGTGCTCGCAGGTGGTGCGGGCCAAGGGCGCAACGACTACCTGATGAGCCGACTGGGCAGCGCCATCCCGGCATTCCGGGGTGTGCTGTCGTTGGTGGCCCGCAAGATCTTGTTCGCGGCCAATAACCCGTACATCAAACCATGGGCCGTGCGCGTCCGCCGCTTTACTGCGGGCTGGCATGGGCAAGCGTGGATGGAGTGGAACGCCGAGGTGCGTGTCTGGGATGACGACGAAGGCCAGGAAATCAGCGTGGGCATGAACCCGGCCCACATCCTGGTGCAATGCCTCACCGACCCGCACTGGGGCATGGGCTATCCGCAAGACTCCATAGGTTGGAGTTTTTGGAACGCGGCGTCGGCACTGTCGAGCGAAGGCTTCGGCCTCAATCTGGTCTGGACCCGCCAGCAGTCCATAGAGAGCTTCATCGGTCAGGTAATCGACCACATCGGCGGCATCCTCTACACCGATCCCGAGCAAGGCACCTTCGAGCTCAAGTTGCTGCGCGACGATTACTGGATCGATAGCCTGCCGAAGCTGGGCCCCGACGAGATCGTGCGTCTCGAACGCTTTGAACGTGCCCAATGGGGCGAGCTGCCCAACGAATTGACCGTGATCTACTCGGACTGGCAAACCGGCGGGGACACCACCGTCACGGTGGAGAATCTCGCCGCCATTCAGTTGCAGGGCGGCGTGATCAACCAGCGCCGTGACTATCCTGGCGTCAACTACGGGCCACTGGCCGCGCGGCTGGCTTTGCGCGATCTGCGGGCATTGGGTTCCCCTTTGGCCCGGCTCAGTCTGACGGTGGCACGCGAAACACTGGAGCGCCCACCGTTGCCGGGCGATGTATTTCTGCTGAACTGGCCTCGCTTGAGCATCGATCAGATGGTGGTGCGCGTGACTGGCATCGACACCGGCAAGCTCGGCGCTGCCGAGTGGCGTATCGAGGCCATCGAGGACGTTTTCGGCATTAGCAACACCGTGCTGTCGTCACCGCCGCCACGCATCGAGGAACCCACCATTGCGCCGCTGCCGCCAGCGTTGGTACTCGCCGTCGAAATTCCGTACTGGGAACTGGCGCGCAAGCTGTCGCGTGCGGATCTGGCCTATCTGACCGACACGGACACCTATCTCGCCGCACTGGCGGCGGCAGGCGGCACCGGGCAGCTGAACTGGCAACTGGCCATCGGCGCATCAAGTGGCGACATCGCCGCCGTCGTGGGTGAGGACTATGCACCGTTGCTGACACTCGACGCGGCCTTGCCTGCGACCGAGTCCGATGCGGGAGCAGTGCCGGTGACCGCCGTCAGCCAACCAGAACGACTTGCCGTTGGCGACTACGCCTATCTGGTGGATGCCAGCGGAACACTGCGTGAAGCCGTGGCGATCCTGGCCTTCGACACGGGCAATGCGACCATTGGTTTGGCGCGCGCCGTACTCGACACCACGCCGCAGTCACACGCGCTTGGAACACGCCTGATTGGCGTCGGTGATTGGCTGGCATCGGAGAGCGCAGAGCGCGCGCCCGGTGAGTCGGTGTTCGTGGGAGCGATTCCGCGCACGTCGACCGATCAAGGCGATTCGGTTCTGGCCAGCAATGGTCAACCGCTCGCGCTGGTCGGTCGGCAGGCGCTGCCGTATCCACCCGGTCGCATCCGAATCAGTGGCGACATTGATCCGGCAACGGTTTCGGGCGACATCACCTTGGCGTGGGCTCATCGCGACCGCACGCAGCAAACCGCCTATCTCGTGCAGCAAGACGAGGGCGATATCGGGCCGGAGTTGGGCGTGAGCTACACCGTGCGCATCCGCAATCGGGTCGGCAGCGCGGTGCACACCGAAACAAGTCTGATCGGCACCACCTTCATCTGGAGCACAGCGGTTGCCGCCGCTGAAGCCGGTGCGCTGGGCGACCGCATCACGGTGGAGATCAGCGCCGAACGCGATGGATTGAGCAATTGGCAGCCACAGGTACGCGTCATGGATCGGACAGGTTACGGCCTGCGCTGGGGCCAATATTGGGGAGGTGTTTGATGGAGCCGCGCATCGATGTTCATCTGCTCACCTTGAACGAACCTGCCGAATGGCGCGAGACCTGCATCGCCAGTCTAGAAGGAGCACCGATCCAGTTGCACGTGCTGCCGGGCATCCCGGGCCGCATCGGTAAGGCACGCGCGGCGGGTTATGCGCAAGGCACGTTGCCGCTGGTGTCCTTCGTTGATCCCGATGATCTGTATGAAGCCAGCGCTTTTGCGCAGTTAGCCGATGCGCTGGATGCCTGCCCACAGGCAGTGATTGCCTACACCGATGAAGCGCTGACGGACGAGGCTGGCCGCGACATTGCCGTGCGACGTCTGGCCTACAGCCGCTGGCAGCACACCAACAGCGCCAGCCACGTTCACGGTCTGATCGTGATGCGGCGTTCCGCTGTGGAATCTGTGATCAAGGAAACCACCGACATCCACAACTTTGCCGATTGGATGCTGACGCTGCTCGTCGCCAAAAGCGGCGGCGTGCTGCACCTGCCCATCGTCGGGCGTCATTGGCGGCAGCACCCGCAGCAAAGTCACCGAACTGGCGATCCGGACGCTGTCCCGCGCATTCGCCAAGCATTGAATCTCTGGAGATAAACCATGTCATCAACCGACCCGAATCTTGGACTCAACTACGGCTGGACGCTTGGCGAGAGCGGCTGGGATACCGGCATGGACGCCAACCTCAAGCGCCTCGGCGCAGTGGTGGGCCTGTCCGTGAAAGACCGTGACCTGACTGCACCACCTGCCAGCCCGGCCAACGGCGACCGCTACCTTGTTCCCGCAGCCGCCACCGGGGCGTGGGTCGGAAAGACCAACCAGATCGCCGCGCGCATTGCCGACGTCTGGGAATTCCACGTACCCAAGATCGGCTGGCTTTGCTACATCGAGGACGAGGCCAAGCTCTCGGCCTTCAAGGCCACCGGCTGGAGCGCCGGTATCGCCATCTGAGTCGCCAATTTTTACCCCTGAAACCCGCCCACGAGGCGGGTTTCGCATTTCTGGAGAACGCAAATGAACGCACCCACTGTGACTGAGGGCATGGTCACCATGCCCAAGGATGAATTTGAAGAATTGCTGGAACGTGTTGCCGAGCGCGGCGCGCGTGCGGCGCTGTCCGATGTCGGGCTCGACGGCGAAAACGCCGCGAACGACATTCGCGAGCTGCGCGGCTTGCTGGAGGCCTTCAATACCGCCAAGCACACCGCGTGGCAGACGGTGATCAAGCTGGTCACCACGAGTTTCCTGCTGGCGCTGGTTGCGGGCGCGCTCATCAAGCTCAAGGTGTTCGGAGGTGCCCAATGATCGAAACATTACTTGGCGGCCTGCTGGGTGGCGCATTCCGGCTCGCGCCGGAATTTCTCAAGTGGCTCGACCGCAAGGGTGAACGTGGCCACGAGCTGGCGATGCAGGACAAGGCGCTGGAATTCGAGAAGATTCGCGGTGCGCAACGAATGGACGAGATCGGCGCAGGCGCTGATGCCGCGTGGAACGTCGGTGCCATCGAAACCCTGCGCGATGCCGTGCGCACCCAAGGTGAGAAAACCGGCGTGCGCTGGGCCGATGCGCTCTCAAGCAGTGTGCGGCCCGTGATCACCTACTGGTTCATGGCGCTGTACTGCGCTGCCAAAACCGCCGCGTTTGTGGCGGCCGTCACTGCTGGCGCTGGTTATGGCGTGGCAATCCTGCACGCGTGGACGGAGGCCGACCAAGCCTTATGGGCCGGGGTGCTGAATTTCTGGTTCCTGGGGCGCGTTTTCGACCGGGTGCGGTCGTGATGGTGCCGCAGTCTGCAATCGAACTGGCCAAACGCTTTGAGGGCTTTGAAAAGCGAGTGAAGCGCGGCACGGAGATTACCGCCGTCCCTTACGTCTGCCCGGCAGGATTCTGGACGATCGGCTACGGCCACCTTTGTGCGCAGGATCACCCGCCAATCACACAGGAAGAGGCTGAAGCCTATCTGGCACAAGACCTCGTGAAAGCGTTGAGGGCCACGTTGCGGTACTGCCCGGTGTTGGCCACTGAACCCGAACGACGGCTCGCCGCCATCGTGGATTTCACCTTCAACCTTGGTGCAGGTCGGCTGCAGACATCGACGTTGAGGCGGCGGATCAATCAGCGCGACTGGGCGAGCGCGGCGCAGGAACTGCGCAGGTGGATTTACGGAGGGGGACGTGTATTGCCGGGGCTGGTGGGAAGGCGCAACGTAGAGGTTTTGATGTTGCTACCCTGAGAGAACGCTTTACTTTCTAGCCGCTGAACGAACGTATCGTCGACTGCCCGTGGGCAAAATCGTCCAGAAATCGATAGCCTTTCCCAGCCCGCTCGACTACACAGAATTTGGTTCCACCACCAGTGAGTGGGAGTTTTTCGACCAAGGGATACAAGCCAAGATACTCTTGACCTGCAAACGCGCCACCGGAATAGTCCACAACCGGCAGTATCCCGATAAAACCAGTCTTGTGCCCATCAAAGTAACCAAGTTCCCAAGGTATCCAACGTGACGTGGCACTGTTTTTTGTCGTCAGCAATATTAGGCTTTTCGATGCGCGCATACGACGACGCAGCATGTCAGCATTTTCGGCAGTAACGCTGCCTCGATCCATCTGCGGGTCGTCAATCCAATCGATATATACGGTCAGTCCGAGGCCAACAAGAATTTCACGGACACCAAGAACGATCTCAGAATCTTCAGATGCGTGGGACAAAAAAATATCGAATTTATCTTCCGTGCTGGATGCTCGCACCGCTTCCCGAAGCACTTGAGATGCAGATGATGAAAAACTCTTTTGCAACCTGCCTTGTGCTGCTTGCCTGACTTCGCTGTTTGTTAGGAACGCCATTTCGCCAGATTCCTCGCTTAACGTCCCGCTGCCACTGCGGCACCTTCAATCCAGCTAGCAAAGTTACTGTAGCCATTATCCCGAACCCAGTCGTACGTCTTGTAGAGCTCTGAAAATAAAATGTCGCGTCCGTTTTTTTTAACTGACCAATGGTCAAACGGATTCTTACCCTTAGTATCCGTTCCATTCTGCGGGTCTTTTACGTTGTGAATGTAAATCCCTATCATTCCTTTGCCTAGTTCGTAGCTCCGTTTGATCTCATGCTTAACCCATTCGCGATCATAGGTCTCAGCGCCAATCAAAACGACCGTTACCGATGTTCCGTTCAGCTGCTTATCGATCCACTTTTCGATGGCTTGCGCGCCAGTGCGCTTTATGGATTCCCACTCAGCCTTGTCCATGAAAGGTTGAGTCTCATTGCCCGCCCGGACAATCCATGAGTTTCTAACCTGCACTACGCGTCGGATATCCCGGTCATAGTGAAAACTGAAAAATACACGTCGCGCCATTCTTTACTCCTTAGTGATAAGCGTTATGAAATCTAGGATTCGTGAAATCAGCTCTGCAGGTTTCTCGACCTCATTTCCCAACTGATCAAACTTGCCTTTTAGGTCGCCGTTCTTGCCTGGGTAGTACGTTTCTATTGATCCGACAACCTGATTCCATAGTTCGCGCGCCATGTATCCCGTCGCACCGATGGGCACCACGCTAAGCCCATGATCAACAGCAATCTCAAACTCACGCCGGACACCATCAGCAAGGGCAATGTCGTCTCCGACCTTCTTGTTACCTAGTACCAGAATGCAGACGCCGGCACTAGAAATAAGCTCCTGTCGATATGATTCCCATAGTTGCTTTCGGATTGCAGGATCAGGATTCGCTCGCGGAAATGGGCGCATGATTAGTGCGTCCTCAATATGCCCGGTACGTGCCCGGTACACCTCCTCAATGGCCCCTGTGATAACTGCATCCCCGACACCCAAGCCCACTCCGGTTGCGATCCGGAAACCTTGCTGTACTAATGCACGGCTTAGATCCCGCAGGAACTCTTCCGTGTCCGCCTTAGTCCATGCGCCGTATTCCTCGGCACTCCCTGAAATGAATATCGTGCGCTGACGATACTGCCGTTCTATCCGTGCCAGGATTTCCGTGATTTGCGTGTACTCGTCGATCAGCAGTGTTTTGATGTTGAATCGTTTCAGATCCGCAATTGCCAATCGCTGCTTGATCTGTGCATTCTCGAATTCGGCATCGCTCTCATTGCTTTGCTTCGTTCGTTTTTTGAAAATGCAGTAATGCCGCCGCTGATTTTCGCGAAAATTCACACGTACTCGACTGAGGACGTAGTCGAGGTTTGGATCAGTAAAACTGAAACCAATAAACAAGAACGTCTTTGAAACGAGATCTCCTGAGAGTGCATTGATGAACGCGCCCCTCTTAATGTGGTATTTCTCGTAGTCGTCCTTAATCAAAACGGCGTCGTGTGGATGCTCCACGTCGCCGTGCATCTTGTAGACAACTGCATCTCGCCTTGCCTTTGTCGTGGCGAGTTGTTCTGTAATGTATTTGACGTCCGCGATCTTTCCCGTGTCCTTCAAGGCTGTTTCAATTAGCTGGTCGTAGTTAGTCGTCCAGTAGGTGCTAATCGGAAGGCGAGCCAATATTCTGTGGTTATTCGTTGGGACAGCTCCAACAGTGAGCTGCTCGATCAGCAGTTGATTCAATTTGTGCCGGTTGCCACCATTTTCATTGCAGTGATACTGGGCTACTGCCACCAGATCGTGCTCTTTATCGACATCAAGACGCAGCTCCTCCGCAATCGGGCGCAACAAATCCCGCCAGTTCACGAACCCAGCAGGCGCAGACAATCCTGCACCTGCGAAGATGGCGGCGTTATCTTCCCGTATCTCTTTGAGATAGTCCTGGATGAAGAGCTCGATCTCGCGATCCATCACTCACCGCCCTCGAACTCAGCATTCTTGAACCGCAGCACATTGCAGTTCTCTTTCACGGCGCGCTGCAAGCCATCGTCGAAACCTGTTGCTGACTCGGCCTGAATTTCGATGGCGATCTTTACCTTCACGCCGGGGCGAGCGGTGAATTGCATGATCACTTCGTCGACGAGATCTGCGAACTGCTTTTTGGCCTGAATGGCGTCGAGTTCGATGCTGCCGTAGAACTGCTTCTTGACTGCCTGCAGCGCACTGCCGCCACCGGTTGGGTAGGTCGGCTTGGCCGAATCTTCGACACGCGGTGGCCAGTCTCCGGCGGGGTTGGTTGCATCGTCAGCAGACTTGGGCCGTGCCGCTTCGTCGGCAATCTTCTGCGCCTCGATCTCAGTGGCCAAATATGCGGCTGCGGCGACCGGCTCAATCAGCAACAGCGACGAATCGAGGAACAGTGACGTGCGCTTGCCGAAACTGAATCCAACATAGCGACCATCTTCCTTGCCTTGGGCGAAGCCAAAGAAATCCCGGCTTTCCGCACCAACCGCCATCGTGTGTTGAAACGCCGTATCGTCCTTGATGCGAGGCAGATAGAGCTGCTGGCAACTTTGCTGCCACACGTTGAGTGCGCTGGTGTCTTTGCTATCGGCCTTCCAGAACCAGTCTTTCAGCACCTTGGTCAAGTGGACGGGAGCCCACTCGGTGATCAGAAGTTCGTTTTCTTTCAGAACACGCTCAATTTCCTGCGACAGATTCTGCGCGCCTGGATTGACCTGGAAGTGCTCCCACTGAATCTCAGACAGCCCCTTGCCGGGACGGGCCTCCTGCATTGGCGCAACCATCCACTTGTACGTCTCACGGATCATGCGGCGCAAGGCGTCGTTCGCATCCTCAAAGCTCTTGCTCGCCTGCCGGGACTGGAACTGATCGAGATTGAGCTTCATCTCCTTGATGTCGCTGACGATGGATTGCCACGCCAAGGTTGACCGCACTTGATCCTTGAGACGGCTCACGCTGTCGTAGTCGGCGGCAAGGAAGATCAACCGGTTCTGTTTGAAACGCGGCTGATCGCCACGGGCCTTCAAAATCTCAGTCGCACGCTCGATGGCAAGGCTCTGGCCGCTGCGGCTAAACGCAGCGTCGGGCGGCAGCACAACGAGGCGTAGCTGCCAATCATCAGGAACGTCGCCGCTGGCCGTGAAAACGTGGATGCCGCCGAATACGCCAGTGGCGAAACTCTTCTGAACACGATCACGGATGGCCGGG
The DNA here is from genome assembly GCF_000013625.1 of Janthinobacterium sp. Marseille. Taxonomy (NCBI): domain Bacteria; kingdom Pseudomonadati; phylum Pseudomonadota; class Betaproteobacteria; order Burkholderiales; family Oxalobacteraceae; genus Janthinobacterium; species Janthinobacterium sp. Marseille. The sequence goes on from NC_009659.1 coordinate 3,074,415, forward strand.
AACACATCTTCCTTGTCCTGGAAGCGGCGCTTGCGTTCTTCCATTTCCCGGCGCAGGTTCGGGCGGGTATCAAACCAGAAGCGGTTGTTGCCGCTATTCAGGTAGTGGAGGCGATCGCTCAAGCGACGCAGCGCGTCCTTGTAAATACCGACCTGCTGGCCCGGTTGAGCCACGCCCAAAACAATGCGTTCCAGTTCGAGGCCTCGCACCATCTGGTTTGCCGTGGTCGGTGCGCTGCCGAGAAATACGGCGCGAGCCGAGCGGCGGCAAGCCTGCACGCTACCAAGTCGCGTGTCTTTATTTTCAATCTCGGTGGTTTCGGCACGCTCGCCATCGATATCGCGTTCGACGACCGGGTCCCAGCCCTGAGGCAGGTAGTAAATCACCTCGTTGCGGGTATTTGCGTCGTCAAGCGGAAAGCTACCCGGCATGATCAATGGGTCTTTATCGTTCTTTTCCCAAAGCCGGTGAATGACCTTGGCCATCAACTTCAGCACACCACGGGTACGCTGGAAGTTATCCAGCGACGACCAGTCCTCGTACAGCCTGTCAAAGACCTCTGGATGGATCGGATAGGCGTGCACCATTCGGTCGAAATATCGGCTCTCCTGCGTCTCACGCGGGAAGTCGTCGCTGTTTGCCGTGTAGTAATCAGCAAAGGCGCGGCACACCGTTTCCGCAGCCAGTTTGTCGTTGATGCTGCTGAACAGACGACGACGGACGATCTCGAACGCCTCCTCGGTACCTACCGGTTTCCACAACGCCTGAATGCGCCCGAAGTAGTGCGCCAGAGCAGCGAGCGCTTTTACGCCGCGTTGACTACCCGCTTCTTTGTCCGACTCTGGCAGCGAGGCCAACAGCACTGCCGTCGGCACGGCTTTCAGCGCTTCGGTCAGTGCCTGTACAAAGCTCAGGTTGGAATCGAAGCTGCCGCCGGTTAGTGTCTTGCCCTCTTCAAACTGGCGCACGTAGGCTACCAACTCGTCGATCAAGATAACGCAAGGCGCATAGCGACTGAGCAGTGTTTCGAGCACGGCCTTGCCGGGGGAAGTGCCGGAAGAATCCGCATCCGCCACCAGGGCGTAGCCCTCAGCCTTACCGAGTTGCCACGCCAAATCACCCCAAAGGGTGCGGATGGCTTGCTTCATATCACCATCCTGCCGAATCGACGGCTGGTTAGGCGATGACTTGATGCCGTCCAGCACTGCAACCCGTGCGCGCGGCATTTCAGTCACTCCGGCCGCATCGAGAATGGCTGGCACACCCGGCAAGTCACTGGCTTGCGCTTCGCCTTTGGCAAGGTGGTAGACCGCCAACATCGTGTGGGTCTTGCCCCCGCCGAATGCGGTTTGCAACTGAATGACCGGATCGCCACCCTGGCCGGATAATCGTTTCACCACGGAATCAAGCAGCAAACGCATACCCTCGGTGATGAAGGTACGCTGAAAGAACAGCGCAGGGTCCTGGTATTCCGGCGTCGCCGTGCCGTCATGGACGCGCGACAAGTCTGCTGCGAACTCGGCTTGCTGGAATGTGCCCTTCAGGACATCTTCATGCGGAACGGCGATTTCACGCCAAGGTTTCAAACTCATTCTTGCGCTCCCTTAAATTTCGAGATGGACTTGCGAGCCGTAGTGCCCGGCCGCGTGAGAAGCGACCTCGATGCCAGTCCATGATGTAATCAACTCGTTGTAGGCACGAGCTTCATCAGCCCAACCCTTCCGCTCGCACAAGGTGTAGAGACGATATGCCAAGTTTCGGATGTGATCCGCCCGCGCAGGCATTCCCGCAAGCAACGCTCCTGAGGACGCCTCACCCTGTGTCTGCAAGGCCCTGATCATCTGGTGCAACGCTTCCCAAACTGGCGTGTTGTTGTCGTTTTCCGGACTCCAATCAGCAGGATATTCAGATGGCTTGAGCAATCTGACATTTCCAGACCCGGACTCAACCACGCCGGCAGCCGCAACGCCTTGAACGCTGGTTCCTTTTGCACGAGCAAGTACATCGGCTTGCCCAAAATCGCCTTGCGACCAACCCTGCTCGTCAAACCAAGCAAGACAAAACTGTGTATCAGAATCAAAATCGTCTGCCCCTTCGGTCAACATCTTGTTAATCAAAGTGAGTGCCGTGTGCACAGTCATAGGGCTCCCGTCAGCCTCAAGGACTGCCGAATATTTGGAGAAGATGGCCATGCCAGGTCCGATCACGGCCTGCGCCAAGTCCACAGGAGCAACGGGGGAGACGCCCTCAGCTCCGCCAATCATCACGTCCAGCGCCTCGGCCATATGTTCTTTGAGCTCACGCTGGAACTCGCGTCGCGACAGCGTCTGTGCGTTTTTGTCTCGTTTTCGACAGACCAAGACAATGGATGATGCCAATGCATTCGACCCAATCGCACGCCCTCGGCTACTTCGCTCCGTGCGAACAGGCCAAGTTCCAGTGATGACAAACTCGGCCTTGATAACCGATTCAAGAAAACTTTCCCACCCCGACGAAGCAGTCCCATTGGCTCCTGTGTTGCTCTGCTTGAACGCGTAATAGATCGTCACCGGGACCGATTCATTTGACTTCTCATGCATTTGTTTCAAAGCCAATGTCATGCCGTCAGTGAAGTGCTTCATCGCATCGTTAATGTCTTCATAGAGGCTATGCGAGGCCACCAACTCATCTTCCTTCGGCGTTTGCCTTGTCGCGAAAATATCGGGAAAGACTTGGAGCAAGCAAGGACGCATCCAAATGTAGAAGAAGTCTGACAGGTTTGAATATGGAACATTGTCATAGTAAGGAGGATCGGTCGAAACCACTGTTTGCGACTCATTGGGTATGCTCGACTTTGCTGCGTCGAGCTGCATAGCGTGTCCCGTCTTATAAGCCGGAAGCAAGTCGATCACGCGGGCGATCCAACCCAATGCACTGACCCAAGAGCCACCGCCATCAGTCAATGGATTGATCTCTCCGTAGTCCCAAACAATCGGCAAGGCGTGCTTTGTGAATGCGTGAGCAACAAACTCACCACCGGCCTCCCACGAAGTCAGCGTATTCCAGTAGTCGGCCGCACGACCGATCGCACAAGTCAAGTAGACCGACACGGCCTCTGCGTAGGCGGTCGCTCCAAGCCCTCCTTGCTCCAGTCCCAATCCATCGTCCTTCATACCTGCCTTGATTGCGTCGCGCTTGATCACTTCGCGCGCTTCAACGACCAATGCCCCGAAGGTTGACAATGCAAGTTGTTGCCTCAAATTAAACAGACTGCGAAAAGTCTTCATCCCATAAACAACGACATTGGTGCACCCAGCCCAATGAAGAATGTCGGCTTCCGGCGCTGTGGGCTCGATAGACGAGAAATCGGGCTCTTCCATCTCGCTTGCGGCGACATAGACCTTTCCGTTTGGTGTTTCCACCACCGCTGCCATCAACCGTTGCCCCATTCGTCCGGCCAACCCTTCAGTTCGGATGTAAACAAGGGGGATAGGAGAATCAGTCAATATGCAAACACCGCCTCGTCCCCCCACTGTGCTGGTAACCTTTGGCGTTCCACCCTCTTGAAGCACGAATGAGTAGCTTCGTTTGTCAGTTGCAACCTTCGGAACAATGTGAATTTCGCGGCCTTCGCGTGTCGCAAGTTGAAAAGACTTTGCCAATGGAATGTGCATTCCGTTGGCTGCTGGATTGGGGCTCGCAACCGTGCGGCACCAAAGCCAGGTCAATACAGTGCCAAGGCCTCCGCCAAGCCGCTTAGGCAACTTGACTTGCCCGTATTGCGAAGAGAGTCGCTCCTTCGCCCTTTGGCCTATCCATGTCCCATAGCGGCGCAAATCTTCGGACAGACCCCGCGCGCCCATCCATTGTTCAGGAATGCGTTGTTGATTTGCGGCCAACGATAGAGGCCCAACAGGCGACATGTCCTTGAACTTTGGAGGAATCTCAATCATTGCTTTATTCAGCACGACTGGCACAGGATTTAGATCGGTTGCGTAACTCTCAAAACCCAAGCGCTGTGCTTCCAATGGCAAAGAACCGCCTCCGGCAAATGGATCATGGAATACGGGCAACACCTCGGGATCAAAACCAGGAACGCCTGGGTTGAGATCACACGTTTCTTTCCATGATTTGCGAATTTCCAGTCGCGCTCGATCCAAAACTTCTTGGTTGTCAGTGTTTTCCCACCTCACCAAGTCTCGAATGATGTTGAATAAACGCTCTCGTTCAATCTTGGCTTTCTCTTTGTTTACCCCTCGACCGAGTTGCCGTTCATACCCAGGATCATTGACCATTTGGGCAAAAAGAATTGCACGAGCTGCTGCCAAGGGACGCCGAGCAAACCACAGATGCAGCGTCGAGGGATGTCCATGTCGAATAGACTTTTCTTTTGACGACGCAACGTTGATATCGTCGAGAGGCAACGCAACTTCGATAAGCTTTTTAGGTGTTTTTATTGGTGTCATGCCGATTGCGCCTTTGAAAGTAAGGACGCGAGGTCCAAGTTGATGCTTGTCACAGCCCAGTCAGGCTCTTGCGTGAAGGGCTTGGTCACGTAGAACGGCCCCTCGTGCTGGTCGCCGTCGATGAGGACGATGGCCAGAATGAATTTGTCCTGCTGGTTCAGCCCGTACAGGATTTCGTTGCGGGTGACCGTGACCGTGCTGCTCCCTTTGACGCGGCCCTTGACCTCGATGTGGCGTGAGGGAGGGAGTTTTCCGTCTATCGCTCTTGGCAAGCTGGTCACATCCCAGCCGCACTTTTGAGCCGATACGTCGATGACCTCGTGGCCAAGGGCGCGCTCGGCATCCATCACGGCGTTCATGGCAGCCCATTCGACCCGGGCTCTGGCGTCGGCATCTGCCGTCCAGCCCGGTTGGCCTGCGCGCTGGGCCAGCAGGCCTGCGGGGATCACTAAGGCACCACCGGCAACAATAGGTGTTGCCGAAATAACGTGACGCATGGCCAGCAGTTCTTTTTCGCGTGACTCGCGGCGCGCCGTCAGGTCGTCAATGGTGCGGCGGACGTTCTCGAGCGTCAGACGCACGTCCTTGCCTGCGGCAATGTCGTCCTGCAACTTGATGTAGCGATCTGACCAGTAGTTGATCTCCTTGACCAAGCGCTCGTGAACGGCGGTCAGGGTCTTGTCGACATTCTTCTCGCGGCGATTGCGTACCTCGTCAAAGTGCTCGGGCACGAGATGGGTGGAAGCGTGCGCCAGCGCAACCTGCTCGAGGTTTTGCGCGTCTGTGCCGTTGAGCCAAGGCGCGGCGAACACGTCCTGAATCAGTGCCAGATCGGCCTTGCCGATGGATTCCATATCTAAGTGAGGGGCCCAGCCAGCATTGATGGTCTTGCCCTGCGGGTCGATCTCAACAAATTGCATCCGGCGAGAAACGACGTGGGCGGGATCTGCACCTTCTCGCACCGAGTGGTCGATGATGAACATCACCTTGGGAGTGATACCCATATCACTGGGGTCGACCAGCACAGCGCCTTGCTTGAGTTTGTTGCGATGCAGCTCCAATACGAGGTCGGTCACCGATTGCATCAGCGGGTGGCCGGGGTGCATCAGGCTGGCCATCGGCGCACCGACACGCTCGATCAGGCGGACGAATTGCTTCTCGAAGCAAACCCGTTCGTAGCGACGCAGTACGGTGTCAGCATTGCGGCGATCACGCCCAGTGATTTGGCGGTCGCGTTCCCGGATATTTGCCGGAACGTGGGTGATCTCGTAGCGGCCTTGCTCGCGTGGGCGCAGTTCACCGCCGAGTTGCTGGAAGGCCTGATTGAAGAAGGAGCGGATGAAATAGGGTTGCAACTTGCGGGCCTCAGCCTTTTCCATTTCTTCTTTGACGGCAAACAGGCGTTCGGTGCTCATCACCTCTTCACACAGGGCGTTGCGCTTGATGATGTTCTCAAGGTGGACGGTATCAAGCGCACCTTCAATCTTGCGCAGCAGGCGCGAGCGGACTTCAGGGTCTTCACCGTAGCGGATCGCTTCGATCAGCAGGTCTTTGAGGCTCTTATCCTCAAACACTTCGCCAAGGATGTCGAACACGCGACCGCCCAACGCTTCGCGCTCGACTTCCAGCTTTTCAAACAGACGCTGGAAAACGTCACCTTCGCGGGTTTCGGCGGCGACCATATTCCACAGGTGGCAGACCTCGGTCTGGCCAATCCGGTGGATACGGCCGAAGCGCTGCTCCAGGCGGTTGGGGTTCCAGGGCAGGTCGTAATTGACCATCAGGTTGGCGTTTTGCAGGTTCACACCTTCTCCAGCGGCGTCGGTAGCCAGCAGGACACGCGTTGCCGGGTCATTGCGGAACAGCTCTTGCACCTTGCGACGCTCTTCACGTTTGATACCGCCGTGGATCATCGTCACTGCGTCTTCGTTGCCGATCAGGCCACGAATCTTGACCGCAAGGTAATTCAGCGTGTCGCGATGCTCGGTGAAGATGATCAGCTTGCGCTGGCGACCGCTTTCTTCTCGCATGGTTGGCGACTGCAGCAGGCTGGATAGTTCGTCCCACTTGCGGTCTTGGCCGGAGTGGACAACCTGCTTTGCCTGCTCTTCCAAGGCGTCAAGGATGATGATTTCGGCCTCAAGTTCCTGAATGGTTTGAGCTGCGGTCGCTTGATCGACCACGGTCTCTTCGAAATTTTCATAGTCGTCTGGCGACATGGCGTCGGCAGATTCCCAAATGTCTTCCGGTGCGCCATTGAGGTTGAGCGTTTCAGCCAGCGTTTGACCACGATTTCGTAGCTTCTCATCTTCAACACGGCGCTTGAGTTTGTTGCACCGACGTTTGAGTGATTGGTAAATCGCTTCGGGGCTCGATGCCAATCGACGTTGCAGGGATGTCAGGGCGAAGCCGACGTTACCTTTGCGCTGGCCGTCCAGTTGATCGGCCCGGTTCATTTCCTCTTTGACGTAGTCGGTGACCGCTGCGTAAAGCGCAGCTTCCGGATCAGAGAGTTTGTAGTTGGCGGTGATGGCGCGGCGGTCAGGAAATAGTTTGGTGCCATCGAATCGCAGCATCTCCTCCTTGACTGTGCGTCGCATCAAGTCGGTGACGTCGACCTTGTGCGTACCGTCGCGGAACTTGCCATAGAAGCGGTCAGAGTCCAGCAAGGACATGAACAACTGGAAGTCCTCTTCCTTGCCGTTGTGCGGCGTGGCGGTCATCAGCAGGAAGTGGCGCGTGATCGAACCCAGCAGTTCGCCCAGTTGAAAGCGCTTGGTCTTGTTGACCTTATTGCCGAAGTAGCTGGCCGACAGTTTGTGCGCTTCATCGACGACGATCAGATCCCAATGGGAAAGCCGCAGTTTTTCTTGAAGGTCTTCGTTGCGGGAGAGTTGATCTACCCGCGCGACCATCAGGTCGATGTCGTCAAAGGGGTTACCACCGCGCGACTGCTCAACCTGCTCGCGGGAAAACAGCGTGAATGACAGGCCGAACTTCTCGAACATTTCGTCTTGCCACTGTTCAACCAGGCTGCCCGGCGCAACAATCAGGATGCGCTTGGCATCGGCGCGCATCAGCAGCTCGCGGATGAACAGCCCGGCCATGATGGTTTTGCCCGCGCCCGGGTCATCTGCCAGCACGTATCGGAGGGGCTGGCGCGGCAGCATCGATTCGTAAACGGCAGTGATCTGGTGAGGCAGCGGCTCCACGTTGGATGTGTGAACGGCCATCATCGGATCGAACAGATGGGCTAGATTGATCCGGTAGGCTTCCGCCGCCAGTTTGAATTCCTCGCCCGGCGCATCAAATGCCCAAGGGCGGCCAGCTTCGGCCAGAGACAACTTCGTCTCGTCGTTGCGGAACAGCATCCGCTCCAGAAGCTTGCCGTCTGCCGTCTTGTAGTAAACGGTGAGGGCGTTGTCGCCGACAGGCTCAGTGGTGACGATGCGCACGACATGCCCGGGCTCTATTCCGGAGATTGCGGCGTTTTTCTTGATGTCTTCTAGTTTCAGCATTTTTTAGCCTTCTCCTATGCCTCGTATCCCGGTGCAAGCACGAGGTTGGTCACGCCATAAAGTGCTTGGCGATTGCGCAGCCAGAGGTGATATTCGGCCCCCTTGAGACTGTGATCTTCGGTGCAGTCCACGTTCCAGCGACGCATCAGGTATCCGGCCATTGCCGCACGCACACGCATCCGCAGCGCGCCGTTTTCCATGCTGTATTCGGCTTCGATGGTGTCGGGGTGCTGCACGTTGGCGGGGTGAGGAACCAGTTCAATCTCCGCGATCCGGTTCCACTGAATGTCTTGATCGGATGTCTCGTGCTCTTGCACGGCCCCGGTGACCGATCTGGCGTCAGCAATTCGAGTCAACACGAAATCGCGGAAGTCACCGCTGCGACGGTCAAATGCACGAACGTGCCAGCGCTGGCCGTTGTCGGCCAAGGCGAAGGGGACGATCTCCCGGGTGGTCAATCCGCTGGACAGCGCGCGATAAGAAATCTCGACAGCTGTTTTCTTGTGGATGGCGCGAGTCAGCACCGACAACATTTCGAGATCCAGATTGATCGACAGCTCAGAACCTTCACACCCTACCAATTGGCGGACACGCATCGGCTCGCCATCACCAAAGCCCTGCGACAGCCACGTAAGGACGCGACTCGCTGCAAAGTCGAACACCGGGCGGAACCAATCTGCGCGCACATAGACCTTGCGCTTGGTGTCGTAGTCAAGATTGCGAGGGCCTAGTTCTTTGTACTGGCCGATGTCGCGAGTTGCCGCCGCTGCTTGGATGCCAAACCGTTCCACCAAGTCCTGACGGCGAAATTCCCCGACAAAACGCAGGCGCAACTCAAGGAACGCGAGGCGGTCGCGTTGCGATTGGGTCATTGCTGAAAGTTGGTCGCTGGACATTTGCTATTGCTTTGATGGTCTATCGGTATTGTTTAGCAGAGTTTATACGACTCAATACACAACGTCAAGCGCCGCATATTGAAGCGTGGTCTGTCGCTTATTGATGATGATAAGAATTCAACCATGTGAGCCGTCCGACACCAGGGTTGGCACGATGGGTGATGTTCGATAGCGGAGCCGGGGATCGAACTGGCGTTCGACGATTGGGCCGTGGAAGCCCAAGTTTCGCGGGCGATGCGCCCTCACAGGCTAGGCGCGGGCGGATTGAATTCGGCCAAATACTCGAATCCACGCCCTCAAGATCAAAACCTTGCTATCCTTGTCGGGATGCGGACGCGGGTTCGGTTCCGTGTTCCACCACCAATATTGAAACCCCAACCGTTCTCGGTTGGGGTTTTTTCTTGTCTGATCGCGCCGGTTCCCGCGTACTGGTGCAGGTTCCTGCGAACGCCTGCGGACTTCGCCAGCCGCCTGAATTGGCCGTTCCGGGCCACATTCCACTCTCTCCTGGCCATTCCTCGCTCCGACCTCGCTCTCCGAAATAGGCCAGAAGTCCGCAAAGTCCACGACCGCCCCCATTACAGATCAATGGGTTACGCGCGGACGAATCAAGTGGTTGGATTGCGGCATTGGCTACCAAAGCGGGTAAAGCGTCCCTGGCGCAATGCCAACAGACTCACCGTGCGTTCTGTTCGATTTGCTCAAACAGTTTCTGTGCAGCAAGCCTGGCAGTGGCGTCTTGCGCCGGATCGAGTGGTTCAAGATCTACCCCGTCACGACCTGCGACATAGGCTGGACCACCGACATCATCGTCGTAGTCCGAACCGTCCTCGTTGATCGCGTAATGCGCATCTTGGGTTAGATCCGTTCCGACCAGCCGGGACAGGTACGCCCACGTCCAGCAGCGCTGCAGGTCACCATGGTCATATTCTTCAATGAGCTGGAGCATGGCTTCCGTGTCTCCACTCTCGGCAGCAAGGGTCAGCCAATGCCTGACATCAGCAGGGCGACCCATGCGTTCTGCGATAGCGGCAACTGCTGCTGGATCAGCGTCAACATCGTGACGTGGTTGCTCGAAGAAGGACGGATCGTCAAATCGCTCCGCTAGGTCGAGAAGTGCATCTTGATGGCCCAGCCGACCAGCCTCCCTCAAATGGTGAGCGTACTTTTCAGCGTGGGCCAAACGAGACGCATACGCTTCGGCCCACTCCTTTTCCACCCCCGTCAGGACGCGTCCCTGCTGTCCCTGTTCGTACCAATAGGAACTTCCAGCGTCCGGGTCATCTTCATCGTCAGGAGCGTATATCAGTGCCAGCGCGTAGTGAGCCAGAGCATTGCCCTTGCTGGCTGCAGCATCCAAACCGTCAACGAGGATCGGTCCGAACGCCTCGTCGGTAGGCTCGAATAATTCATCCTCATCGTATTCGAGCTCGTCGTCCTGGTTGGGCGATTCGCCTCGCAGGCGACTGATCAATGACGAGATGCTGGCAATGCCAATTTGCCGCTCTGACAGGAAGGATTCCAGCGCCGACGTCGCGAGAGTCGCAGTGTCTGGTCGATATCCAAGCTCAATGCAACGTCGGTTGATGAACGCACCTTGCGGGAGTGCCTGCCTATCGTTCTGGCGTAGCTCCGCAAGTACGGTATTCACACCAAACGCGGCGTAGGAGTTGAGGCCGAAGGAAGCAGCCAGCAGTTCGTAGATGTGGGCCCTCTTGAAAGAGGCACCTGTTCTGGCCTGTACGTGTTGCTGCGCGGAGTACGCGAGTTCTTTGATTGTCATGACAAACTTTTCCTTAATGCCACGCCGGTTTCGGGTCAGACGCACACGTTTAAGTCCCCGACGACGAGGCTCAAAGAGAAGTTTTCAGTGACTGTGAAGCAACGCCTTTTTTTACTCGTGTGCAAGTATGGTGGGCACCAGCGGTAATTTTATACCGGTGCCACCGCTAGGTCTATACAAGCCTGGCCCGTTGCTCATCCCACAGCGCAGGCGGGTCCACCGCCAGGTCAAACAGCGTGACATGGTTCGGCAAGGTGTCATCCAGAATGGCAGCCACGATGTCAGGTGCCAGCGTGGTCAGGTTGACCATCCGACTCACATAGCTGTTGTCGATCCCTTCCCGCGTTGCGATCTCCTTCAACGACTTCGCTTCTCCTGATTCCAGCATCGCTAGCCAGCGGTGCCCTCTGGCCAGCGCCAGTTGGATGGTGGTCGGTGCCACGTCCCACGGCCTGACCGGCGCGGTCTCGCCGTTTGGCAAGGTGACCAACTTGCGGCCGTTGCGGCGTTTGATCTGGATCGGCACGGACAGGGTCAACCTGCCGTCGCTGGTCTGAAGAATGTCCGGCTCGCCGGTTTTCTGGATGCGGATATCGCTCATGCCAGTGCCTCGGCTGCTTGGTTGGTAGGCTCGGGACGCAGCTCCAGCACCAAACGTTCGATACCGTTGGCGCGCAGCCGCACTTCGAGGTCGTTGGGTGACACGATGACTTTCTCGACCAGCAGTTTCACGATCCGGGTCTGTTCGGCCGGGAAAAGTTGATCCCAAATCGCGTCGAGCCGGGTCATGGCCACGGTGATCTTCGCCTCGTCCAAGGTTGGATCGAGCTTGATCGCCTGCGGCAGCATGTCGCCGAGTAGATTCGGGGCACGCAGGATTGCGCGCAGTTGGTCGAGCACGGCCGATTCGAGTTCGGCCGCCGGCAGTCGCGGCAGGCCCGAGGCACCCGCGTGCTCCTTGGTGTCGCGTTGGGGCACGTAGTAGCGGTAGCGACGCCCGTTCTTCTTGGTCGTGTGCCAAGGCGACAGCGCGCGCCCATCGTTGCCGAACACGATCCCCTTGAGCAGATACGTCACGGTCGCCCGCGTTGCATTGCCGCGCACCCGGCCATTGGTGGCCAAGATCGCATGGACGCTGTCCCACAGTTCGCGGCTGATGATGGGCGGATGTTCGGCTTGGTACCACTGCTCCTTGTGCCGCAACTCGCCAAGGTATGTCCGGTTGCTAAGAAGCTTGTAGATGTGCCCCTTGTCGATCTGTCTGCCGTCGCGGGTCTTGCCGTCTTGCGTGGTCCACGCCTTCGAAGTCACGCCATCCAGTTTCAGCTCCTTGACCAGCGCCGTACTGGAGCCAAGTTCGACGAAGCGCTGAAAGATGTGCCGGATGAGCTTGGCCTCGCGCTCGTTGGGTACCAACCGCCGGCTCTCGACGTCATAGCCCAGGGGTGGCACGCCGCCCATCCACATGCCTTTGCGCTTGCTGGCTGCGATCTTGTCGCGGATGCGTTCGCCCGTGACCTCACGTTCGAACTGCGCGAAGGACAGCAGGATGTTCAGCATCAGCCGCCCCATGGATGTCGTCGTGTTGAACTGCTGGGTGACCGATACGAACGAGACGCCGTAGCGCTCGAACACTTCGACCATCTTGGAGAAGTCCGCCAGGCTGCGCGTGAGGCGGTCGATCTTGTAGATGATGACTACATCGATCTTGCCAGCTTCAATGTCCGCCATCAGGCGGCGCAGTGCCGGGCGCTCCATGTTGCCGCCCGAGAAGGCGGGATCATCGTAGTCGTCGGCCACCGGAATCCAACCCTCCGCACGTTGGCTGGCAATGTAGGCGTGACCGGCATCGCGCTGAGCATCAATTGAGTTGTATTCCTGATCCAGTCCTTCTTCGCTGGATTTGCGCGTGTAGACCGCACAGCGCATGCGGCGCTTCAAGACTTCGCTCATCGTGCACCTCTCTTCTTGGTGGATGGCTTGGCCTTGGCGTTGGATGGCGGCCTGAGCCCAAAGAACAAGGGCCCCGACCAGCGCATGCCAGTGATCTCGCGGGCGATCATCGACAGGCTCGGGTACATGCGACTCTGGAACTCATATTGGCCGTCGGTGGTCGCGATCACGCGGTATTCGACACCTTTGTATTCCCGGACCAGCACCGTGCCAGCAGCCGGACGGTAATCGCGGTCACGCTTCTTCACCTTGCCGGTTTCCACTAGCGATGCGATGCGGCGTTGGTTGCGGTCCAGCAGATTGGCGTTGACCTTGCGGAATTCTGCCTCCTGCAGCCGGTACGCAATGCGTCGCTCAAGGAACTGGCGGTTGTGGGTGGGCGTTTCACCCCCGACCAGCTGTTGCCAGAGCGCTTTGATGTCGGCCATCGGCAGATCCGGCAATCTGGCGATTTGCGCTGCCACCGAAGGTGGCGTTGAAGGTGTTGGTATGTGCGTGCTCATTTTGACTCCGTGGATATCTTGTTGACGGGGTCTGTATGAACGCGCTGGTTGCCAGAGAAGCCAAGTTCAAACTCGCCATCTGCGGCGATGTTTGCGGACTGTTCTGCACCGCTGATTCGCAGGCGCGCCAGGCCGTTGGCCAGTAGTGACGCGATCTCGTGGCGACGCTGCTCCGGCGTCATCCGTTCGGGTGGGAAATGGTTTATTTGATGCATGGGTAGCGGTCCTCTCCGTCAAACTCACATGCAGTGAAATTGTCCGGATGGAGGGCCACCAAGGCCATGAGGGAGTTTCGAAGCCGCTCGAACTCGTGCGGGCTATTTCAAAAAGCGGCCACGCTCAGTGCGACAAATGTCGGGCCAGAATGGTCTGCAACAACCGACCTCCCTGTGCCGCGCACATCTCTCTGATCTGCGCATTGATGCCGTCGGTGGCGGTGCCTGCCTTCGCGGCGGCATGCATCACGGCAGCATGCGTATCAAGCACATCCCCGCCGGTGATCTCATACCCATGCCCGCGTGAGATCCAATGCAGCGCTGCCAACCCAGCCGACAACGCGAACTCAGGCTGCTCCTCTGCGTAGTCTCGGGCGGCGCGTGTCAGCGTGCGCGGGTCGGTGGGACTGCGCGTAGCCAACTCGATCGCCACCTCGAACAATCCCAGATCCTTCGCGGCAGCGAACCACTTGCCCTCTGAACCTGGCGTGCTCGCTACCAAGTCACGCAGGATTTGCTCAGGTGGCATGCTGGGGTATTTCTTGGCGATGGCGCGAAAGGTGGCGAGATTCGTGGTGCCCTGATTGGCCTCAATGGCATAGCGCCGGTAGGCATCAATGGCCAAACCTGAAGACAACAGGATGGCCTCGCAGGCTTCTGCGATCTGCCAGCCCGGATCGTTCAGCCCGCGCGAATCTTCGGCATAACGGATCGCTTCGGCTTTTTTGCCCATTGCTGTCAGTGCCTTCACGCCCCAGCGCCTGTCATGCCACCACTTGAACCGCGCCTTGTCGATCAGGGTCAACAGATCGTCATAGCGCCCAGCCGCGTACAGCGCGGACAAACAGGCGCTGGTGCCTTTGAAGAATCCATGCCCAGATGCATTCGGGCTCCACACGCTTTCAACAACCGGCATGAACTCGTCGGCCCAGCGTGATGCCAGTTCCGGCGTCACGCACAACTCACCCCAGTAGTCGCCCAGCAGTTCGATGTAGGGCATCTCGTCGTCCTGCAGCGCCTGCCAAAGCCGCTCCAGCCAGCGTTGCCGCAGCTTTGGCTCGACGTCGGCCTTGATGATGATCGGCACGAGGGTATCGATGGCCTTGTTGACTGCCGAACCCAGGGCGCCCGATGAACTGTCCACCTGTTCCAGCGCCGGCGAGAGTTTTTCCAGCAAGGTGATGGCACCCTCGGCTGACAGAACCGGCTCCTTGCGGGTGAATTGCTTGATTTCCGTCAGCGCTTCCTTGATGCGCGTAATGGGCGTGTCAGAGCGCCAACCGAAGGCGTGGCGGCGGAAACGGGAAGTGAATTGCCATTTATGCGCTGTCATGATCGGCTCATTCCTCAGCGCACTGGATACTGGCCGTTGCGGATGAACCGATCGTAGGTATCTTCCTCCGGCTCTTCGTCTTCGTGGCGTGCCCCCTGCCACTCAGCTTCAGGCAGCACCAGCAATGTCAGTGTGTAGTCATACTGGCCCGCAACGCGGGTCATTTCGGTGATCGGCATGCTGGCGGGCTCACGCGAAAACCAGGACTGGGCGCGGCCAGTCCGGCTGTCAGCCATGGCAAGGGCGTTGTAGCTGTGAGCCAGCGCGTCGTGAGGCAGTTCGATGGTGTTCTTACGCGTCGCAAAGTAGGCGCCAGACTTCAGCGCCGCCTTGTTCGACTTGGCCCAGAGCATGTGATCGTCACGGCTGGCCACCAGCACAGCGCGTTTGGGAGCGATCTCGGTCCAGCGCAAGGCGGCGGCCGTCAGCGAGACGCCATAGCGGTCGGCGCAGTGGCCCAACAGATCGAAACTGATCGGATGACCATCCACTTGTCGCCGAAAGTCGTCCAGCGGCATCAGCAGCGTCGAGGCGAACAAATCCGCCTCAGTCTCGATATCCCGCTCGTTGTTGTCGCCCGTTTCGATGTCGCCGTCGCCGCACTCGAATAGGTCCTGCTGGTGGCGGTGCAGGATGTAGTGGCCGAACTCATGCGCGATCGTGAAGCGCTTACGGCCCTCCGAAGGGTTGGCACTGTTGTAGAGGACCAGCCACTTTGACCGTGACTTGTTGGCCTTCAACAGACCATCGAAACCATCGAGATCCTCTCCCTGGACCCTGTCGATCGGCGAGTCTGAAAAACACTGGCGGGAATACTCCAGCGCCAGCTCGTCAACCTTGACCGGAAAGCGATCCGCACCAAGCACCGTGTTGAGCATGGACGAGATACGGTTGGCCTCGGCCATGGGCCTTTTCGCCTCCGTCATTCATCTTCCCAGGCATCGAGGATCTTGCGGATCTTCTTTTTGTCCGGCTCCGACATGGTCTTGTACTTGCGGAAGAAGGCCTCATCAAGCACGGCCTCGTCAGGCGTGGCAGTGGACTCGGTCAGCAGGAACTCTGTGGTGACCTCCAGCACAGCGGCGATCTTCCCGATCTTGTCGGCGGATGGTTTGGGGTCGTCCTTGTTCTCCAGCTCCCAGATATAGCTTTTGCTGGAGTCGGTCAGCTCGGCCAGCTGCTCAAGGCTCAATTTTTTCTGCTTACGCAGGGTGCGGATCTTGTCACCCAGGGGTGAAGGCACGTGTCTCTCCTAAATCTCTTGAACCAGGTCGTCAATATACCATTGTACCGAACGAATTCGTAACTGCTTGACAAACCCATCATTGCTTCGAAATAATCATAAATGTTCGGCACACCGAACGCAATCGGTCTGCACACCCCCAATATGAAAAAGGGGTCGTAGTGGCTGATACCAAGCCGATCCACACTTTATGAGGGGTATGTAGATGAACGATGCAGAGAATTTGACCAAGCTCCTGGGACACCTGCCGCCAGCGGTGTTCCGTGCATTCATGGTGGACGAGTTCGGCTTGGTCATGCCGGAACTGGACGCCAAAAAGCTGAAAAAGGAGCAGCGTGAGCCGATGGAGGCGACGCTGTCCGCGCTCGGGGTCAGCGAACGCCAGCGAATCGAGGATGTGGCCGAACGGATCGTGCTGCTCTCGGACGGTCCTGGCCAGGATGTCATTGACGGCTTCAAGGACGACATCTTCGATGACGCAGACCGAGAAGCCTTTGTCGCGATTCCCAATCAGTATCAGCGAGCACTGTGGCTCTTCGCCAATCAACCGGTGCTGTTCGAAGAAGCCTTGA
This sequence comes from Janthinobacterium sp. Marseille, assembly GCF_000013625.1. Lineage (NCBI taxonomy): Bacteria > Pseudomonadati > Pseudomonadota > Betaproteobacteria > Burkholderiales > Oxalobacteraceae > Janthinobacterium > Janthinobacterium sp. Marseille. Next base: position 3,090,876 of record NC_009659.1, read on the forward strand.
ATGCCCGACAGGCGGACATCTTCCGCCAAAGTGCATCGTGCTATTCGGGCTTTATGGCTCCTGCAAACCTGGCAGTGTTGGACGATGCCGCCGCAAAAACAGCGTTTCATCAGTGTGTTGCCGAGCAGCTCGGGTGTGCTGATGACGCCGTTGCGGTCCAGATCTTCAAACGGTTGCGGCCGGACACGCTGACTGGCGAAGAGGTAGACCTTTACCAGATCAGCATCCACCACAACCGTCCGCCGGTGATTGAGGACTACGTTCAAGACAGCGAACTGGTCCACCAAGAGGTGATCCGTGCCATCTCCTCGCACATCACCTATGAACCAGCCAATGGGCACCTGGAGGTGCTGTCAAAGGACACAGCAGGACGCGAAGCGCTGGCGCGCATCGTGGCCGACTCGCTGTTGCAGTCCCCCATTACCGGCGAAAAGATCCCGCTTAAGCAATACGACTACCAGAGCTTGTGCGCGCCCCGCAACTTCGACATCACCGGAGAACCGGTGGCATCGGTCAAGGTCGTCGAACTCGGCTATTCCGCTGCCAACGGTCGTTCATTGCTGGTGAAGATCTGGAGCAAGGATGCTGATGACATCTACACCGCAGCAAGGGCCTTGATCAGTCCTACTTTCGACTTCCGCGAGCACCACCTGAACTTCGCCAAGCTATCCATCAAACTCAAGAAGGTCGGCAAGGATCGTGCGCGAACTATCACAGTTATTTTGCGTGATGACAACAAGTGCAACATCAAGACGAAGCGCGAAAAAGACCGGGCACTGTGCGACCGACTGCTCACCAAATGGCACCTTCTGAAGGAGATCGACCATGCCGTCGAAGCACCTGTCGACGCCGTCGCTGCTTGAGTTAATCAGGCTGTTCGATCAATCGGCACAGCCCATCGCGGACGGCGACGGACAGAGACTGTTCGGTGTACCCGGGTGGGCACTGGCAGGCAAAACCTCGTTGTCTGACCATGATCTATCTGCCTGGTCCGAGTGCATTGGCTATGCCGGGAGCTATCCGACGCCTTGTGGCGACCAGCAGGTCATGGTGGAAATTGAGGAGGATGCCGATCCAAATCGATATCGCTACCGTTGCCCAGAAACCTTTCGCGTAAAGCACATCTCCGCCGACGCCGCTGTCGTTCGCTCAGTGACAGCGACGAAGCTGCTGAACTATCTGGCAGACCTTATGGATATACCGCAGGCACTGCGACGCGGTATCAACACCGCTGCCATCGACGGTACGCTCTGGCACCTTGGGAAGATGCGCATCGGCCTGCTCCACACCGATGTTTGGCTGACCCGAGGGCTGGCGACTCATGTTGAAACGATATTCCAGCATTTCCAGCAATCGACTCTGCCTGATACCGGCATCATCTTCACCACTGGGTCTGCCTTGCCTGCAATGATTCAGTCTCCCAGAAACTACCGGGTCATGTCATTGGCCAGTGTGTTGACGCCACACAGCGCAGCCCCAGTAGTCGACACCGATCTAATCCGTCGTCTGTTGGTCGCCGCTCCAGGGGAAACAGCTGATCACACGCCTGCGGTGCGATTCGATGAAACCACCAACACCCTGCACATCACCACACGTTCGATTGCACCTTGGACGATCACTGGCCCCAAGCAAATCGCAGTGGTGAAATATCTGGTGGAGCAGTTCCACAAGGAACGTCATCGCGTCTCAGCCGGAGACATTCTGGTCGCTGCACACGGATCACGCGCGGCAGCGAGCGGCAAACGGGTCGCGAGCATCTTTAGCGGCAACACGCTGTGGGCCGATTACATCGTGCATGACGGCGATGGATATGGCATCCAGTTGGAGTGACCTCGCACGAGTATTCATGAGTTTGCACAACCGCCTTCGGGCGGTTTTTTGCTTTCTGGGCCTCGCAATTTCTCGAAATCTCCGTGCCCGTACATCCGCCCGCACATGGCGGTGGCGGACGCCCGTACAGGCCAAATTCGAAACTGACTTCACGAATTCGCAACAACCAAAAGGAGTGCATCGTGAGTGTCAAACACCTGAATCAAGTCGAACTGGCAAGTCGCTGGGGTATCAGCGAAGCCTGTCTCGAGCGCTGGCGCTGTGAAGGCATCGGCCCCGTATTTCTGAAGCTGCAGGGCCGAGTCTTGTATCGCATCGAAGACATCGAAGCCTACGAGGCGGACAGCCTGCGCAAGAGCACCTCTGAACGCGTCAATGCAGGAGGTGCACTGTGATCCGCAAATCCCCCGAAGAAGTCCTGGCCACACCGGCAGGCGATCTTGCAGCACTCGCCAGCGAGTCGCTGTTCGAGTTCAAAAACGACGCTGCTGACCTCCTGGCGATTGCCAAGGCCATCAGCGAGCACATCGATCGCGCACTGGATCTCAAGTACGCAGACCGAGCCCACCAGCTGCGCTTGGCTGCGAACAAGGACACCGGTGTCGTTCATTTTGACGACGGGCGCGTCCGCATCACTGCCGACCTGCCCAAGAAAGTCGATTGGGATCAGACACGGCTCGCCGAGATCACCCGACGCATTGCCGCCAATGGCGACGACCCATCCGAATACGTGGAAGTCAGCTACCGGATCTCGGAAACCAAGTTCAACGCGTGGCCCGAAGCCTTCAAAGCCCCGTTCGTCCCCGCACGCACCGTCAAGACCGGCAAGCCGAGCTTTCGTCTCGCGCTGGTTCAGGAGTAATCACCATGCAAACGAAACCTACGCTACTCGATCTGCTGCGCAAACAGCCTGAGATGTATCTCCGCGATCTGCCGGAAACCATCCGCATCCCGGCCTTGGATGGCAGCCGCCCCGATGAGGTGGTGCGCCGCCTTGAAGACGCCACTATCGATGACGTGGCCTTCGCGATCCAAGGCCTTGAGTCTGAATCACGACTGATCCACCGCCGTCTGAGTGGTTTGCGTGACCTTTACGAAATGGCCCGCAACCGTGGCGCGCTGGGTGTGACCACCGTCGCAGACGCATTCATCGACCTCAGCACCAAGGAGGTCGTGAAATGAGTCTCCCCATCATTACCGCAGACCAGCGCCTGGCTGAGCGCCGTGGCGTCAAAGGTGTTCTCGTCGGCAAGAGTGGCATCGGAAAAACATCGCAACTCTGGACTCTGAAACCGACGGCTACGTTGTTCTTTGATCTCGAGGCCGGGGATCTGGCCGTAGAGGGCTGGGCTGGGGACACGATCCGTCCCCGCACTTGGCAGGAGTGTCGCGATTTCGCCGTTTTCATCGGCGGCCCGAACCCAGCATTGCGCGACGACCAGCCTTACAGCCAAGCCCACTTCGATGCCGTGTGCGCACGCTTCGGCGCCCCGGCGGCGCTGGACAAGTACGACACCGTATTCGTTGACTCCATCACCGTGGCCGGACGCTTGTGCCTGCAGTGGTGCAAGGGTCAGCCACAGGCTTATTCGGAGAAGACTGGCAAGCCTGACAGCCGTGGTGCGTATGGGCTGATGGGCCAAGAAATGATCGGCTGGCTCACTCATTTGCAGCACACACGCGGCAAGAACGTGTGGTTCGTCGGCATTCTCAATGAGGCCCTGGACGATTTCAATCGGCGCGTTTTTTCGCTGCAGATTGATGGCTCCAAAACTGGCCTTGAGTTGCCAGGCATCGTCGATGAAGTCGTCACCCTCGCCGAACTGAAGGCTGACGACGGCACCAGCTACCGCGCCTTTGTTTGCCACACGCTGAACGCTTGGTGTTTCCCAGCCAAAGACCGCTCCGGACGGCTCGATCCGATCGAGGAGCCACACCTCGGCCGTCTGATGGAAAAAATCGCCGGTCCTGCCAAGCCCGCTGCAGAGCGGCTCGATTTCGCGCGTCCTGCGCCCGCCTCAATCCCCGAATCCATTTCAACTCAGGAGTCCTGATCATGACCTATTTCGATTTCAATTCCGCGTCCGAACAAACCTCCTTCGACCTGATCCCCAAGGGCACGCTGGTGCGTGTCCGCATGACCGTCAAGCCGGGTGGCTTCGATGACGCATCGCAGGGCTGGACTGGCGGCTACGCCACGCGTAATGACAACACCGGATCGGTGTACCTGAACTGCGAGTTCGTCGTGATGGAAGGCGAATTCGCAAGGCGCAAGATGTGGTCGCTCATTGGTCTGCACAGTCCCAAAGGCCCTGAGTGGGCCAATATGGGCCGCACCTTCGTCAAGGCGATTCTCAATTCGGCTCGTGGCGTTCATCCCGGTGACAGCAGCCCCGCAGCACAGAATGCACGCCGTATCAGCGGATTTTCTGATCTGGACGGCATCGAGTTCCTCGGCAAAGTCGACTGGGACAAGGACCAGAACGGCCAGGACAAGTGCGTGATCAAGTCTGCGATCACGCCTGACCACAAGGATTACGCAGCGCTGATGGGCGGCACCGCTCAGCCCGCATCGACAGCCAATACTCCCAACGCCTATGCCCAAGCCACCGGCCGCGCCCCGATTCCGGGCCGTCCGAGCTGGGCTCAGTAACGGAGGGTCACGCTCATGATGCTCCGTCCCCGCCAATCACTGTTGGTCGAACGCACCTTGTCTGCGCTCGATGAACACGGAAACACACTGGCCGTCGCACCGACGGGGTCGGGCAAGACCATCATGCTGTCGGCGGTGACCGGCAGCTTCTTGGTCGAACCCGATGCCAAGGCCTGCATCCTGGCGCATCGCACTGAACTCACTGGCCAAAACCGCGCCAAGTTCGAACGCGTGAATCCGGGCATGCAAACGTCGGTGTTCGACGCGAACGAAAAGTCCTGGCACGGCCAGGCCACGTTTGCGATGGTCCAGACCTTGTCGCGTCTGCCACATCTTGAGCAGATGCCAACGCTGGATCTGCTCGTGATCGACGAGGCCCATCACGCCTCGTCGCCAAGCTACCGGGCGATCATTGATGCCGTGCGGACTCGCAATCCGAAAGCAGGCATCTGTGGATTGACCGCCACGCCGAACAGAGGAGACGGCAAGGGGCTGCGCGATGTCTTTTCGAACGTGGCCGACCAGATCACCCTGGGCGAGATGATCGCTGCCGGACACCTCGTTTCGCCGCGCACCTTCGTCATTGACGTCGGCGTACAGGAGGCCCTCAAAAACGTCCGCAAGACGGCCATGGACTTTGACATGGACGAGGTCGCGTCGATTCTCGACAAGCGCCTGATTACCGAAGCCGTGATCAAGCATTGGAAAGAAAAGGCATCAACTCGCAAGACCATCATTTTCTGCTCAACGGTAGCCCACGCGCAAAACGTCTGCGATGCCTTCGTGGCATCAGGCGTACAGGCAGTGCTGATCTACGGCGATTTATCCGATGGTGAGCGTAAAGCGCGCTTGGCGGAGTACGAAACCGGGCGGGCTCAGGTGGTCGTCAACGTTGCGGTTTTGACTGAGGGCTACGACTACACGCCCACTGGTTGTGTGGTGTTGCTGCGACCCAGCTCCTACAAGTCCACCTTCATCCAGATGGTCGGACGCGGTCTGCGTACTGTCGATCCGCAGGAGTTTCCTGGCGTCATCAAATCAGACTGCATCGTCTTGGACTTCGGTACAGCCAGTCTGATGCACGGTTCGTTGGAGCAAGAGGTCAATCTCGAAGGTCACCTTCACGACGGCGATGCGCCGACCAAAGACTGTCCTGATTGCGGCGCGATCGTGCCGCTGGCATGCATGGAGTGCCCGCTGTGTGGCTACGTCTGGCAACGGCAGCCACAGGAATTTGGCGTGCTGTCCGATTTCATCATGAGCGAGATCGATCTGCTCAAGCGGTCCAATTTCCGCTGGTGCGATTTGTTTGGCAGCGACGATGCGCTGATGGCGACGGGCTTCAATGCTTGGGGTGGGATCTTCTTCCTCAATGGTCGCTGGCACGCTGTGGGTGGTGCGAAAGACGTACAGCCGCACCTGCTGGCTGTTGGTGAACGTACTGTTTGCATGGCTAAGGCAGATGACTGGCTCAACGATCAGGAGACAGCTGACTCCGCACACAAGACCCGCCGCTGGCTGAACGAGCCGCCAACCCAAAAGCAGCTTCAATACCTGCCGCAGGCCATGCGTGCTGACTTCGGCATGACCCGCTATCAGGCGTCGACCCTGCTGTCCTTTCATTTCAACAAGTCGTCGATCCAGCGCCTGGTCATGGCAGCCAACGATGCCTATCGGGAGGCCGCGTGAAATGTGCCGTCTGTTCACGAACCGCCAAAGGCTTCGGCTACTTCAATCCGCGCTTGCCGCGCAGCGATCCACGACGCTACTCGGATCGCTGGGTGTTCTGCTCTATGCGTTGCCAGAACGCCTTCTCGCGGCTGATGGAAAAAAGCGGAGGTCACATGATCGATCCCAGTGACATGGAGCTTGCCGCGATGGCGTCGTGCCTGGCTCCGCTGGGTGACTACGTGGGATCGATCGGCATGCAGCGACCGCTGGCGGACTACCGCAAAGAGGAAGTGCTGATGCTGGTCGAGGTTGTAGTCACAGCCTATCAGGAGCACATGCTTGTCGAGCACGAACGCATAGCCGAAAAGGATCGCGCATTTTTTGAGGAACGCCTATCGCGCCAGTGTCAACGTGCTTCGACGGGAGTGCCGTTCTGATGCTGGACTTCAATCACCGCCCCAAGATACAGGAGCAGATCGGCGAGCTGATCGATGCCGCATTGCGCCAGCAGCGTGATAGGCAAGCGCCGCGCAAGTACCTCGGTGCGTCTAGGTTGGGCGTTGCTTGCGAGCGCGCTTTGCAATACGAGTATCTGCAAACCCCCGTCGATCCTGGCCGCGACCTGCCAGGCCGCGTGCTGCGCATCTTTGAGGTCGGACACACCCTAGAAGATCTGGCCATCCGTTGGCTACGCATGGCCGGATTCGACCTTTACACGCAGAGAGCCAGCGGCGGTCAGTTCGGCTTTTCCGTCGCGGGCGGTCGCATTCAGGGACACATCGACGGTGTCTTGAATGGTGGCCCCACCGAGCTTGGCATGGCTTATCCCGCCCTGTGGGAGTGCAAGACCATGAACGACAAGTCCTGGCGGGACACGGTCAAGCACGGCGTCAGCAAATCCAAACCGGTATATGCCGCGCAGATGGCCATCTACCAAGCCTACATGGAAGCCAGCATTCCGGGCATTTCTGCGAACCCTGCATTGTTTACCGCCATCAACAAGGACTCTGAAGAGATCTGGTTCGAGCTGGTGCCATTCGACGGCGGCCTGGCGCAAAGGATGTCAGATCGTGCGGTTCGGGTGATCACGGCCACGGACAGCCAAGACCTGTTGCCGCGCCATGCCACCACGCCAACGCATGTTGAGTGCAAGTTCTGTCTGTGGCAGGACCGCTGCTGGAGGTCGACATGATGACCGACAACATCATCTGGCTCGATTTCAATGACGCGCCCGAGCAGCGCGACGAGCTGGTCTCCGACACCGATGTGCTACGAGTAGGAGTATTGGATAGTCTCGAGGCTGTCCTTCACTACCTCTTTCCGCAGGGACGCATCCGGGGTGGCAAGTTCTACGTGGGCGACGTCGACGGTAACGCTGGTAAGAGCCTGGTGGTTGAGCTTGACGGTCCACGGCGCGGTCTATGGAAAGACTTTTCCACCGATGAGGGTGGCGATGTCATTGATCTGTGGGCGCGTTCGCAGGGACGCTCCGCTCGGCATGACTTTCCAAGGCTGGCAGCCGAGATCCGCCAGTGGCTGGGCATCGTGTCGCACTCACACTCGCACTCGCAGTCTGTCGTCCGCCAACCCGCTCGTACCAATGCAGTCGACGAGCTCGGCCCGTATACAGCGAAATGGGATTACCTGACGCCAGACGGGCAACTGATCGCCTGCGTCTATCGCTATGACCCGCCGTCAGGCAAGGAGTACCGGCCATGGGATGTCCGTGCCCGTATGTGGCGAGCGCCCGATCCGCGTCCGCTCTACAACCTCCCCGCAGTGTCCAAGGCCAAGCAGGTGATTTTGGTCGAGGGTGAAAAATGCGCTGATGCATTGATCGCAGCAGGCATCGTGGCGACCACCGCCATGAACGGAGCCAAAGCGCCTATCGATAAAACGGACTGGCTACCCTTGGCCGGTAAGTCGGTAGTGATCTGGCCGGATCGGGACGCGCCGGGCTGGGACTACGCCGAAAACGCTGCGCGAGCTTGCGTGGCTGCCGGTTGCGCCTCCGTGGTGATCCTAGTTCCGCCCACGACCAAACCAGAGAAATGGGACGCTGCTGATGCGGTCGCGGAAGGCTTCGATTGCGCGACGATGATTGCCCAAGGCGAACGCCGTGTGGTGAAAGCTGCGGCTCCATCGCTACCCACGTTCACGCTGGGCGCACTGCTCGACGATGATTCACCGCTGCCACCTGACCTGATCTCGCCGCGCGTGCTTACCCCCGGCGGCATGCTGGTGTTTGGCGGTGCACCGAAGGTTGGCAAGAGCGACTTCCTGTTGTCGTGGCTCGCGCACATGGCTGCTGGCGCGACCTTTCTGGACATGCGCCCACCCCGGCCACTGCGGGTGTTCTATTTACAAGCCGAGGTGCAATACCACTACCTACGCGAACGCGTGAAGGACGTGCGGCTGCCATCCCACCGGCTGCTTGAAGCACGCGACAACTTCGTTGCCACCTCGCAACTGCACATGGTGCTGGATGACGCGGGCCTGGCCCAAATCATTCCTGCAATCGCGAACGCGTTTAGGGGCTTACCTCCCGACATCATTGCCATCGACCCGATCCGCAACCTGTTCGATGGCGGGGACGCAGGCGGCGAGAACGACAACGGCGCGATGCTGTTTTTTCTGTCGCAGCGGGTGGAAAGAATTCGTCAGGAGGTGAACCCGGATGCCGGAGTCGTCCTCGCCCACCACACCAAGAAGCTCGGGAAAAAGCAGTTCGAAGAAGACCCGTTCCAGGCATTGGCCGGTGCTGGGAGTCTGCGCGGCTACTACTCAAGCGGGATGGTGCTGTACCGCCCAGACGAGTCTCGCAGTACGCGCCAGCTCATCTTCGAATTACGCAATGGCCCCGGCATCCCCCTCAAACACGTGGACAAAATCCACGGCGAATGGCGCGAGGTGGATTCCAGTGAGCGTCTGGTCATGCAGGAATACGGGCAACGTCTGGACGCCGAACGTCGCCGCAAATGCGATGTGATCCTGCAGATCCTATTCGACGAATCCGCCAACGGACGCTGCTACACCGCCAACCAGTTCGCAGAAGCCTTTGAGGGCAAAGCAGGTCTCGGTGGTGAACGCACGATCCGCGACCGCCTCTCTGCGCTCGCGACACAGGGCTATATCAAGTATTTCCGCAATGCATCGGATTACGGGCTGCAGCCTGCCCGCACCAAGTTCGGCTACCTGTGTGTCGAGGGCATGGTCCTGCGTTCGGTTATTGGCGAGCCTGATCCAAACACCGGCGAACTACCGACGCGCGAGGTCGCAGTACTGCCCACCCATTTCAAATGCCTGCAGTCGGGGGCCGCATTGCCGGTCGAAAACCCCGAAGTGTGGGTTTACCAAGATGACATCAACGATTCGCAGGAGCCCGCATGAATACGCACAGCCAAGTTGGCAAGACGGTTGCCAACATTCCCCCGATTTTCGGAGACGTTGGCAAGTTGGAAAGCGCCCGCCAACTTCAAGCCCATACAAATCAAGAAGATGCAGCGTTGTCGGCAAATTGGCAAGTTGGCAGTGCTGCCAATTTGCCAACTAGCCCAGACCCGCATGGTTGCTGGGTTTTCGATGATTCTGAAGTTGGCGAAAACTCCCCCTCCTACTACGTAGGAGAGGGAACTGACGTTCCCTCTGACCTACGTGGAGGGTCTTACGGTGGTTCGGATGGAAAAGCGTGCCCGGGTGGTCTGCCCTCAATCCTGGCATTGGATCTGGGCACCACCACCGGCTGGGCACTACGCGGGCGTGACGGCACCATCTGCAGCAGCAGCGAGGCTTTCAAACCACAGCGCTTTGAAGGCGGCGGCATGCGATATCTGCGCTTCAAACGCTGGCTCACCGAAATCAAGCAATCCTGCGATGGCATCGACGCGGTGTTTTTCGAGGAAGTCCGTCGGCACGCTGGCGTCGACGCTGCCCACGCTTATGGCGGCTTTATGGCCCATCTCACGGCTTGGTGCGAGCACCACAAGATCCCCTACCAGGGCGTTCCGGTCGGAACGATCAAGAAGCACGCCACCGGCAAGGGCAACGCAAGCAAGGACGAGATGATCGGTGCAATGCGCCAACGTGGCTTCCAGCCCGGTGATGACAACGAGTCCGACGCGCTGGCAATCCTGCTGTGGGCCATTGAGACACAGGAGGTGTGACATGAAGGTTCCGACACCACGCTATCAGAGTCCGCTGGGGCGGCTTCAACCAGAGTCGCGCCCCGATCCCGAGCAAGTCAAACGCGAAGGCTGGCGAGACCAACACATCCTGGTTGTATCGCCCGAAGACGACCGACTTGATTGGGTAGAACGTGAGCTGCTGCGCCGGATCGGCGATCGCCTGTACGGAGAGAAAGGAGTCCGCCATGGCTGAATGGACAGTCGAAACCGTCGCGGATCGGTTCATTGAAGCTGCACGTACCGCCCACCGCCTGCCGCCCGTACGGGTGCAAGGCCACTTCAACTGCTGGCCTACCATCGTTCGCATGCCATGGGAAAACATGGGCGAAGAACCATCGTCACGCTATTACCCGCCAGACCCAGCATCGGTCGAACGGATGTTGGAGACCATGCAATGGGTGTTGTGGCTTGAGGAGGAGCAGCGCCATCTGGTCTGGATGCGGGCGCAACGGTACCCGTGGAAGGATATCTGTTGCCGCTTTGCCTGTGACCGAACGACCGCATGGCGTCGTTGGGAAAAGGCCCTGACAGTCGTCGTCACCCAATTGCAAGCAGTGAGGGAGCACCGAGTGGGTCACAAACTTCGTTGACGTTTCATGCAGTTTCGAGCGCATGTAAAGCCGCTCGTACTCGTGCGTACCGATGCGAACTCCGACCACTTTTAGGCATGCAACATCTGGAGGTTTTTTCGCTAGTATTACGGCTAATCTTGCGAGCATTGGGTGCGTGCAGGCCACGGAGCGATCTGTGGCCTTCGTCGTTTCTGGCTCGCGATGGCCAGATCGAATTGCAACGGGTCCTCCCTGGCCAAAAGCCTATGCGGGGGGCGCGAGCGCGACGCTTTTTTAGCGTCAGGGTGCGAACCAAGGTTCGCACGGTTCGCAGTTCGCACCCCGCCAGTTCGCACTAACCCCAAAACCCGCCCACGGCTTCGTCGGCGGGTTTTCCATTTTCAGGACATCATCTTTGAACACGCTCAACGTCGAGTACCGCAAGGTCGAGGCGCTGATTCCCTACGCCCGCAATCCGCGCACGCATTCCGATGCGCAGATCGCCAAGATCGCCGCCAGCATCGTCGAATACGGCTGGACAAACCCGGTTCTGGTTGATGGCGACAACGGCATCATCGCGGGCCACGGTCGTCTGGCTGCTGCTCGCAAGCTCGGGCTGGATCAAGTGCCGGTGATCGAACTGGCTCACCTCAGCACCACGCAGAAACGTGCGCTGGTCATCGCCGACAACAGACTGGCGCTTGACGCTGGCTGGGATGAGGAGATGTTGGCGCTCGAACTGGCGGAGCTTTCGGAAGCAGGTTATGAGCTGTCGCTGACCGGCTTCGAGAACATCGAGATCGACGCGCTGCTGGCTGATGCCACGTCCGATGAAGCAGAACCGGTGGTACAGGATGAAGCAGACGCCAACGAACCCGATGCAGCAGACAATGTGCCTGCTGCGCCAGTGATCGCAGTGTCGCGCGAAGGCGATGTCTGGGCCATCGGCTCGCACCGATTGATCTGTGGCGACGCCACCGACCCGGCCGTTGTCGCCACGCTGATGCAGGGTGACACCGCGCAGCTGTGCTTCACTTCGCCGCCGTATGGCAACCAGCGCGACTACACCTCCGGCGGCATCGCCGATTGGGATGCACTGATGCGCGGTGTGTTCGCGCATCTGCCGATGGCGGGCGACGGACAGGTGCTGATCAACCTCGGGCTGATCCACCGCGACAACGAAGTCATCCCCTATTGGGACGGCTGGCTGTCCTGGATGCGGTCACAGGGCTGGCGGCGCTTTGCCTGGTACGTCTGGGATCAGGGGCCAGGCATGCCAGGCGACTGGCAGGGCCGACTGGCTCCCAGCTTCGAGTTTGTTTTCCACTTCAATCGCAGCACCCGCAAACCCAACAAGATCGTGCCTTGCAAGCACGCAGGCCAGGAATCACACCTGCGCGCTGACGGGTCGTCTACGGCGATGCGCGGTAAGGATGGCGAGGTCGGCGGCTGGACACACAAGGGTCAGCCGACGCAGGACACTCGCATCCCCGACTCGGTGATCCGCGTGATGCGCCACAAGGGCAAGATCGGGCAGGACATCGATCACCCGGCTGTGTTCCCAGTGGCGTTGCCGGAGTTTGCCATCGAGGCTTACACCGAAGCCGGAGACATTGTGTTCGAGCCCTTCGGTGGAAGCGGTACCACGATGCTGGCCGCGCAGCGCACTGGCCGCCTCTGCCGCAGCATGGAGATCGCGCCGGAGTACGTGGACGTGGCCATCAAGCGCTTTCAGCAGAACCACCCTGGCGTGCCGGTCACGCTGCTGGCAACAGGTCAATCGTTCGAACAGGTTGCCGCCGAGCGCGCCACAACCGTTGATGATGAGGTGCTGGCATGAACTGGTTGGCAGACAAGATCGAACAGTGGCCAACCGCCAAACTGCTGCCCTATGCACGCAATGCGCGGACGCACTCGGATGATCAGGTGGCGCAGATCGCCGCATCGATTGCAGAGTTTGGCTTCACCAATCCGATCCTTGCAGGCAGTGACGGCATCATCGTCGCCGGGCATGGCCGCTTGGCGGCTGCGCAGAAGCTCGGGCTGGAGATCGTGCCCGTGGTCGTACTCGATCACCTGAGCCCAACTCAGCGCCGCGCCTTGGTCATCGCGGACAACCGCATCGCCGAGAACGCAGGCTGGGATGATGCGATGTTGCGGATCGAGTTGGAGGCGCTGCAGCTGGACGGTTTCGACCTCGACATCACCGGCTTTGACGCCGACGCCCTGGCCGAACTGATCGCGGGCGACGAGCCGAACAACGAAGGCCAGACCGATGAGGATGCTGTACCGGATGTTGGCGAGACACCGATCTCGCGTCCGGGCGATGTCTGGATCATGGGTCAGCACCGGCTGCTGTGCGGCGACTCGACCGTGGCAAAGAGCTATACCCGGCTGATGCAAGGCGACTTGGCAGACATGGTCTTCACCGACCCGCCGTACAACGTGAACTACGCCAACAGCGCCAAGGACAAGATGCGCGGAAAGGATCGCGCGATCCTCAACGACAACTTGGGCGATGGCTTCTATGACTTTCTTCTGGCAGCACTGACGCCCACCGTCACACATTGCCGGGGCGGTATTTACGTAGCGATGTCATCCAGCGAACTGGATGTGCTGCAGGCGGCCTTCCGCGCCGCTGGTGGCAAGTGGTCGACGTTCATCATCTGGGCCAAGAACACTTTCACGCTCGGCCGCGCCGACTACCAGCGCCAGTACGAACCAATCCTGTACGGATGGCCCGAGGGTGCGCAACGTCACTGGTGTGGTGACCGTGATCAGGGCGATGTGTGGGCGATCAAGAAGCCGCAGAAGAACGACTTGCACCCGACGATGAAGCCAGTGGAGCTGGTGGAGCGGGCGATCCGCAATTCGAGCCGCCCGGGTAACGTGGTGCTCGATCCGTTCGGCGGTTCTGGCACGACGCTGATCGCAGCGGAGAAGTCAGGTCGCGTCGCGCGGCTGATCGAACTCGATCCGAAGTACGTGGATGTGATCGTGCGCCGGTGGGAGGACTTCACCGGCCAGACGGCTATCCGCGAGGCGGCAGACCAGGAAGTGTGCGCCAGTTGAATGGCTGGCCGGGCTGCTTGGTCTCTTCTTCCTCGGCGATACGCCGCAGGATTTGCATAGTGGTGAGATCGCGCGGCAGTGCCATGCACATGATGCGCACGGCCTGCTCGATGGAAATGTCGGGACGCCGGTTGGCAATCAGCCAACGCAGCGCATGCTCCCGTTCGGCGGCAGGTGTTTTCATCAGGCTGCCAACTCTTCGCAGATCTCGCAGTGGATCACAAAGCCCGTCAGGTAAGGCATGCCGCGCGGGATGCCGTGCTGCTTGCTGGTCTGGCGGCCAATCGTCCAGCCCATCCAGCGTTGGGTGGCGGCGTTGATCGCATCCTGCAAGGCTTGGCCTTGGTACAAACCGTTCTGGACGTCGTCGGCAAAGTGGCGTCCGTGGCGGCTGTCGAGGAAGATTCGCACCGACTCGAGGGGCTGGTGAGTGGCGTCCGAGATGGCGGTCATGGTCAAGGGCCATGCGGCTTCCGCGTGCTCGTTCATCGTGCCCCAAAAGCCCCAGGCTTCGTTCTGGGTGGCGGGGATCTGATTGGTGGTCATGGTGGCTGCTCCTTCGGGTTGATCGTTGCGACCCCTGTAGTAACGCGCTGTTCGATTGAGAAGCCAAGCTGTTCCTGGCTTCTTTCTCCATCAAATTCGATCACCCGAGACGGGCTACGTAGCGGGCGTAATCACCGCCCTCGGGATTGACGTAGAGATAGGGTCGTCCAGGAGCAGTGACCTCGACGCAAAGGTAGCCGTCGCCAGTGCCGCCACCCTTGCCACGCAGCCAGTCGCGCGACACCAGCAGGCTGCGCCCAAAGGCGTCGAATTCGGCAGGGGTCAGTTCCCTGGTCTCGGTGACGTAGACCTTGTGCTGGTCGCGACCGCCCAGTTCGTCGAGGTCGGCAGGTTTGCGTGCAAACGGCAGGCGGATGCTCAATTCTTCGACCTGGAGGCTCTGGCCTCCAAACTGCAGGGTACGTTGGGTGCGTTCGATGGTGATGGTCATGGTGCTCATGGCGGTTCTCCTGGTGTGGCGTCGTCAATCACGACACCTGTATGAACGCGCTGGTGGGGAGAGAAGCCAAGCTATTCATGGCTCTTCTCCCCATCTTCTTTCATGCGATGCGGTAGACCCGCTCGCCGCCCTGTGGCTTGTCCGAGACGATGTTCAGGCCCAGCTTTTTCTTGAAGGCTCCGGCGAAGGTGCCGCGCACCGTGTGCGCCTGCCAGCCGGTGGCGGTGCAGATCTGGCCGATGGTTGCGCCCTCGGGGCGTTGCAGCATCCGGATCACTTCGGCCTGCTTGCTGTTGTCGCGGGTGCGCGGCTTGGCCTGCGTTGGCTCTTGTGTCCACGTTGCTTCGGCGGCGGTGACGGCGGCTTCCAGTTCGTGATCGCTCCTGTCGGCTAACGCGCCTTCAGCGTTGGCGATGATCTGGTCGAGATGGGCTTCGAATTGACCGACGTTCTTCTTTTTCAATCCGGGGCGCGGCATGCCCAGGACGTCGTAGCCCTCAGCCGCGACAAACCAGTCGGTGCCGTCGGTGGTGATCAGCGCGCGGTTAAACAAGCCGTCGAGCACTTTCTTGCGCGCGCCGCCTTTGATGTTGTCAGGGAACCAGTCGATTTTGCCGCTGGTGTGCTCAACAGCGTGGGCCAGGATCGCGTGCTGTGCCGGGGTCAATTGGGTAGTGGTCATGTCTTGCTCCTTCGATGTGGTGGACGGTGATGTGATAAACGCGCTGTTCCCAAGTGAAGCCAAGCGCTTTCTGCTTGGCTTACAGGGTTGGCAATCAGGTGTTGGCCTTTTCCGACTGCGTGGCTTTGCGGCCCTGCTCGACACCGGCGTTGAAGGCTGCTTCGAGCGCATCGCGCAAGCACCAGACCGCCACGTCGTGGAAATCGAGGCTGTCCGAGCGGCGGGTTTCCAGGGTTTCGATGCCCAGCTTGTTTTGCGCGATCTGGGTCAGGAGTTGTTCGACCTTGCTCATGTCCGTGTCCTTTCATGGTGTTGATGACGAACGTATGAACGCGCTGTTCCACATGGAAGCCAAGCTCAATCTGCATGCGAATTTGGCAAATGAGCGAACAAATGATTGAAGGTGCCCCGAAGGGGAAATATGGGTATTTCGATTCGTGCCTACGCACGCCACCGAGGGGTGTCCGATGCGGCGGTGCGCAAGGCCATCGCTGCGGGACGGATCACGCCGGAGGCAGACGGAACGATTGATGCCGAGCGCGTCGACCGGGAGTGGGCACGCAATTCCGATGCGCCGCGCAACGGCACGGCCACCCGCGCGGTCAAGGTCGCCGTACCGGAAGCCGGTGGCACCCCGGGGGATGGGCCAGCGGCATTGCCAGCAGGCGGCACGTCCTTGCTCCAAGCGCGCACGGTCAACGAAGTGGTCAAGGCGCAAACCAACAAGGTGCGCCTGGCCCGTCTCAAAGGCGAACTGGTAGATCGGCCACAGGCCATCGCCCATGTTTTCAAGCTGGCGCGCTCCGAACGCGATGCCTGGCTCAACTGGCCCGCACGCATCTCGGCACAGATGGCAGCCAAGCTCGGCGTCGATCCCCACACGATGCACATCGCCTTGGAGGCGGCGGTGCGTGAGCACCTGCAGGAGCTGGGCGAGATGCGCCCGAGGGTGGATTGATGGACATGGACTACGAAGGCGCTGCTGAGATTGAACGCGCGTGGCGCGAAGGACTGACGCCCGACCCGCTGCTGACCGTGTCCGAATGGTCGGATCGCCACCGAATGCTCTCCAGCAAGGCATCTGCCGAGCCCGGGCGCTGGCGTACCAGCCGCACGCCGTACCTGAAGGCAATCATGGACTGCCTGTCGCCGACCTCGCCGGTCGAGCGTGTGGTGTTCATGAAAGCGGCGCAGCTTGGCGCGACCGAGATGGGATCGAACTGGATCGGCTATGTGATCCATCACGCACCCGGGCCAATGATGGCGGTGTGGCCGACCGTGGAGATGGCCAAGCGCAACTCCAAGCAGCGGATCGATCCGCTGATCGAGGAGTCGTCCGCACTGGCTGAACTGATTGCACCGGCGCGCAGCCGGGATTCCGGCAACACCATCCTGGCCAAGGAGTTCCGGGGTGGCGTGCTGGTGATGACCGGTGCCAACAGCGCGGTCGGGCTGCGCTCGATGCCGGTGCGGTATCTGTTCCTCGACGAGGTCGATGGCTATCCGTTGGACGTCGAGGGTGAAGGCGATGCGATCTCGCTGGCCGAAGCCCGTACACGCACGTTCGCGCGGCGCAAGATCTTCATCGTCTCGACGCCGACGATCTCAGGGGCATCGGCTATCGAGCGCGAGTACGAGGCCAGTGACCAACGTCGCTACTTTGTGCCGTGTCCGCATTGCTCCCACCGTCAGTGGCTGCGTTTCGAGCAGCTGCGTTGGGACAAAGGGCAACCGGAGACCGCTGCCTACATTTGCGAGTCATGTGACACCGCGATTGCCGAGCACCACAAGACATGGATGCTGGAGCACGGTGAGTGGCGCGCGATGATCACCGATGGCACGGGCAAGACGGCAGGCTTCCACCTGTCGTCGCTATACAGCCCGGTGGGCTGGCGTTCGTGGCGGGAGATCGCCGCTGCGTGGGAAGCCGCCGTCAGTAAAGAGTCGGGATCGGCCGCTGCCATCAAGACCTTCAAGAACACCGAGCTGGGTGAAACCTGGGTCGAGGAAGGCGAAGCCCCGGACTGGCAACGACTGGTCGAGCGCCGAGAGGACTACCGCGTCGGCACGGTGCCGCAAGGCGGTCTGCTCTTGGTCGGCGCTGCCGACGTGCAGAAAGATCGCATCGAGGCGTCGGTCTGGGCCTTTGGGCGCGGCAAGGAGTCCTGGCTGGTTGAGCACCGCGTGCTGATGGGGGACACCGCCCGCGACACGGTGTGGAAGCACCTTGCTGAAATGCTGGCCGAGACCTGGACACACGCTTCGGGCGCATCGATGCCGCTGACCCGCTTTGCACTGGATACCGGGTTTGCAACGCAGGAGGCCTACGCCTTTGTGCGGGCCTGCCGCGATTCGCGTGTGATGGCGGTCAAGGGTGTGCCTCGCGGTGCAGCCTTGATCGGCACGCCGACCGCCATCGATGTCTCGCAGGGTGGCAAGAAGCTGCGCCGGGGCATCAAGGTGTACACGGTGGCGGTCAGCATCGCCAAGCTCGAGTTCTACAACAACCTGCGCAAGAGCGCAGATGTTGGCGAGGACGGATTGACCACGGTGTTCCCGGCCGGGTTCGTCCATCTGCCCAAGATCGACGCTGAGTTCATCCAGCAACTCTGCGCGGAACAACTGATTACCCGCCGCGACCGCAACGGCTTCCCGGTGCGTGAGTGGCAAAAGATGCGCGAGCGCAATGAAGCGCTCGACTGCTACGTCTACGCCCGCGCGGCTGCATCGGCGGCGGGTCTGGATCGCTTCGAGGAACGTCACTGGCGGGAACTGGAGCGTCAGCTTGGGGTGGCCAGTCCGCCATCCCTTGAAACACCTACTGAATCGATCAACGAGGCCACCCAACGCGGTGGCCTCGCTGTTTCTGGCAACCGTAACACCGGTCGGCGCGTGATCAAAAGCCGCTGGCTGTCCTGACACCTCAAGGAGAAAACATGAGTCTTGCTACCCGTATCGAAAGTCTGGTCATCCGCGTCGCGCAGGAGTTCAACGACGTCCGCGCCAAGGCAGGCAACCTGGCCAACCTCACCACCACCGACAAGTCGAATCTGGTCGCAGCCATCAACGAACTGAAAGCCGCTGTGGTGTCGTCGGCGGTGATCGACGATGCGCACGTCGCGGCCACGACCACGTACTCGTCCAACAAGATCGTCTCGCTGCTCGATGCGCTCAAGACCGAGATCTTGGGCGGTGCCGATGCCGCCTACGACACGCTGGTGGAAATCCAGCAACTGCTGCAGAACGGCACCAGCGGTCTGGATGCGCTGCTCGCCGCCGTGAACAACCGTGTGCGCTTCGATGCGGCGCAGTCGCTGACCGTGGCCGAGCAACTTCAGGCACGCAGCAACATCGGTGCCGTCGCAGCCAGTGATGTCGGCAACACCGACACTGACTTCGTCGCGGTCTTTGTGGGTGCGCTGGTCTGATGAGCCTCGCATCGCGCATCAGTGCGTTGGCCAGTCGTGTCGGACTCGAGGTCAAAACCAAGATCGACGCCACCCACCCCGGCGTGGCCCGGGCGTGGGTGTGTTTCGGCTATGTCGGCACGCAGGTCGTCGTGCGTGCATCGCACAACGTGGCCAGCGTGACCCGGACGGCGGCGGGTCGCTACCGCGTGACCTTCGCCGTTGCCATGCCCGACGCCAACTATTGCTGGACGGCGCTTGCCCGCAGCAGCACCAACAGCGGCACGCAGCGCATTGCCATCGTGCGATCCAGTACCGACCAGAAGACCGCTCAGTACGTCGATATCAGTTGCGCCACCACGTCTGCATCGTTCGACGACTCCTCCGAAATCAACCTCACGGTGTACCGCTGATGGCTTACACACAAGCACACCTCGACGCACTGGAAGCGGCGCTGGTCAAGGGCGAAAAGCGCGTGACCTTTGGCGACAAGACCGTCGAGTACCGCAGCGTCGATGAACTCCAGGCGGCCATTGCGGCGGTCAAGCGCGACCTCTTCGAGCAGGCCGTGGATACCGGGCTGTGGCCCGGTGCGCCACGCCAGATCCGGGTCACCACCGGCAAAGGGTTCTGAACATGCAATGGTTTGACCGAATGCGTAGACGCGTCGGCATGAGTCTGCTTGGCGGCACCCCGTTCTATGACGGTATCGGTGGCGGCCGCCGCGCATTGGCGTGGCAGGTCGGCAATCCAGGCGCAGTCGCAGCACTGGCGTTCACCCAGAACGAATTGCGCGCCAAGAGCCGCGATCTGGTACGCCGCAATGCCTGGGCAGCGGCAGGCGTTGAAGCCTTTGTCTCGAACGCCATCGGCACCGGCATCAAGCCGCAGAGCATGCTGGCCGATCAGTCCTTGCGCGAAGCGATCCACAGCCTGTGGTGGGACTGGTGCGAGGAAGCCGATGCCGCCGGACTGACTGATTTCTACGGCCTGCAGGCCTTGGCCTGTCGCGCCATGCTCGAAGGCGGGGAATGTCTGGTGCGGCTGCGCTATCGCCGCCCGGAAGATGGCCTGCCGGTGGGCCTGCAGTTGCAGTTACTCGAACCCGAACACCTGCCAGCCACGCTGAATCAGGAGTTGGCTTCAGGAAACGTCATTCGTGCGGGCATCGAGTTCGACAAGCTCGGACGGCGGGTGGCTTACCACCTGTATCGCTCGCATCCGGGTGACGGCTCACTGGCCCCGATGTCAGGCACAGGTGGCGTGGTGGGCGGTCTCGACACAGTGCGTGTCCCGGCCAGCGAAATCATCCACCTGTTTCGTCCCTTGCGGCCCGGACAGATCCGGGGCGAACCGTGGCTGGCGCGCGCGCTGGTCAAGCTCAACGAACTCGACCAGTACGACGACGCCGAGCTCGTGCGCAAGAAAACCGCCGCGATGTTCGCGGGCTTCATCACGCGCCTGTCGCCCGAGGACAACCTGATGGGTGAAGGCTTGCCGGATGCCAGCGGAGCGGCATTGGCCGGGCTGGAGCCGGGCACGATGCAGATCCTGGAGCCCGGCGAGGACGTGAAGTTCAGTCAGCCTGCCGACGTTGGCGCGAGCTACGCCGAATTCCTGCGCATGCAGTTCCGGGCGGTGGCAGCGGCGATGGGCATCACCTACGAGATGCTGACCGGCGACCTGACGCAAGTGAACTATTCGTCGATCCGGGCCGGGCTGCTGGAGTTTCGCCGCCGCTGTGAGGCCATCCAGCACGGCGTGATCGTCCACCAGCTGTGCCGCCCGATCTGGCGTGCCTGGATGGAGCAGGCTCTACTTGAAGGCGCGCTGGCGCTGCCGCATTTCACCGAGAAGAAGCGCGACTACTTCGCGGCCAAGTGGATTCCACAGGGTTGGCAGTGGGTCGATCCCAAGAAGGAATTCGACGCGATGCTGACCGCCATTCGCGCCGGGCTGCTGTCTCGATCGGAAGCCATCTCGGCCTTCGGCTACGACGCCGAGGACATCGACCGCGAGATCGCCGCCGACAACCAGCGTGCCGATGCGCTCGGTCTGGTCTTCGACTCCGACCCGCGCCATGACAAAGCGCCCCAACCATCGACATTGGGCGCTCCCATGAATGCGGCCGCCACAGTGGCCGTGCCGCAAGACCAACAGGACAACTGACATGCAACTCGTTCATCTGGCGTCCCGCCTCTACGGGACGCCGCTCCTCATTGCGCGTCCCAAACTCGACGTGATCCTCTCCGTGTTGGGTTCCCGCATCGGCTTGCCCGATCTGGACATGGCGATGCCGCTGCCCATGCCGCGCCAAAGCTCCACATCGGGTCAGGCGGGCATTGCCGTCATCCCGGTGGTCGGCACGCTGGTCAGACGTTCGATGGGTATCGAAGCCGCCTCCGGCCTGATGTCCTACGGCGAGATCGAAGCCCGACTGGACGCCGCGCTGGCCGACCCGCAGGTGGCGGGCATCCTGCTCGATCTGGACTCGCCCGGCGGCGAGGCCTCGGGTGTGTTTGAGTTGGCCGAGCGCATCCGCGCCGCCAGCACCATCAAGCCGATCTGGGCGCACGCCAACGATGCCGCGTACTCGGCGGCTTTTGCCATCGCGGCTGCCTGCCAGCGCCTGACACTGTCGCAGACCGCTGGCGTCGGGTCGATTGGTGTGATCGCGCTGCACGTCGACCAGTCGGTGAAGGACGCCAAGGACGGCCTGAACTACACCGCTGTCTTCGCGGGCAGCCACAAGAACGATTTCTCCCCGCACGAGCCACTCAGCCCGCAGGCCATCACCGCGTTGCAGACCGAGGTGGATCGCCTCTACGACATCTTCGTGAATCAGGTCGGACAGATGCGCGGTCTCGATCCGGATGCCGTGCGCGCCACCGAGGCGGGGCTGTTCTATGGCGAGCAGGCGGTGGCAGCAGGCCTCGCCGACGCGGTGATGCCGTTTGATGCGGTGATGACCGAGTTCACCGACGCGTTGGCGGCCAAGCAGCGGTTGGCGCAGCCCGGCGTGGCCCGCGCCTCGCCGCGAAGCCTGTCCACTCAATCCATTTCAAACCCGCCCCGAACCAAGTCTTTCACCCTGGAGAACACCATGACCGACCCCAAAGACGACCACGACAACCTTACGCGACCGGCCGACACCGACCCACAGGGCGACCAACCGCAGACCGACAGCGATCCGCAACCGACGCCTGCTGCCCAAGCCGCACTGGCGCAGTCCTTCGCCAGCGGGCGCGGCCAAGCTCAGGCCATTGCAGAGATGTGCCTGATCGCGGGCCAGTCCCAACGCACGGCGGAATTCCTCGCAGCAGGCTTCTCGGAAGCGCAGGTGCGCCGCGCCTTGCTCGACGCCCGTGCCGACCAACCCGAAATCGCCTCGCGCATCACCGCCGAGGTAGGAACCAGCCAGCACCCGGAAAACAGTCCGGTGGTCGCTGCCGTCAAGAAACTCACCGCCAAGGAGTAAGCCATGCCCACTGTCTCTCAACCCAAGAATCTCGGCGACCTGTTGAAGTACGAAGCGCCGAATCTCTACTCGCGTGACCAGGACACCGTCGCGGCCGCGCAGAACCTGTCGCTGGGTACCGTGGTGGGCCGCGAAACGGCTACCGCCAAGCTCAAGGCCATCGACCCGAGCGCTTCGGACGGCACGGAAACCGCCGTCGGCGTGCTCGGCAATGACGTCGATGCGACGCTGATTGACCGTGAGGACGCGATCCTGATCGCCCGCCACGCCATCGTCGCGCGCGGCGCATTGATCTGGCCGACCGGCATCAGCACTGCGCACAAAGTGGCTGCCATCAAGCAACTCGCAGAACGTGGAGTCCTGGCCCGCGATAGCGCCTGACCCACTTCCAACGCTCCGTTTCACTCCCCCAAAACCCGCCGCTGGCGGGTTTCGTCATTTCTGGAGATCCCAAATGCAGAACCCTTTTGAAAACCCCGGCTTCTCGATGGCCAGCCTGACGGCCGCCATCAACCTCCTGCCCAACCGCTATGGGCGGCTGGAGCAACTCAACCTGTTCCCGGCCAAGCCGGTGCGCACCCGGCAGATCATCGTCGAGGAGTACGCCGGTCGTCTGAACCTGCTGCCCACCCGGGCGCCCGGTTCGCCCGGCACGGTGGGTGAACGTGGCAAGCGCAACCTGCGCTCCTTCGTGATCCCGCACATCCCGCACGACGACGTGGTGCTGCCCGAGGAAGTGCAAGGACTGCGCGCCTTCGGTTCCGAAACCGAAATGGAAGCCATCGGCGGTGTCATGGCCCGCCATCTGGAGACCATGCGCAACAAGCACGCGATCACCCTGGAGCATCTGCGCATGGGTGCGCTCAAGGGCAAGATCCTCGACGCTGATGGCAGTGAGCTCGTCGATCTGTTCGACGAGTTCGACATCACTGCGCAATCGGTGTCCTTCGAGTTTTCGACGGCGGCCGACAACGGGCAAATCAAGAGTGCCTGCCTGGAGCTGCTTGGACTCATGGAGGATGGGCTCACGGGCGAGTTCTCGACCGGCGTGCATGTGTTGTGCTCGACCGAGTTCTTCCGGGCGCTGACCACCCACAAGGAGGTCAAGACCGCCTACCAGAACTGGCAACAGGGCGCGGTGCTGATCAACGACATGCGCTCGGGCTTCAGCTACAGCGGCATCACCTTCGAGGAATACCGGGGCCAGGCGTCTTTTGTGCAGGCCGACGGCACGCTGGGGTCGCGCCGGTTCATCGCAGCTGGTGAAGCCCATGCATTCCCGGTCGGCACGGTGGACACCTTCGCCACCTACTTCGCGCCAGCGGACTTCAACGAGACCGTGAACACCATCGGTCAGCCGCTGTATGCCAAGCAGGAGCCGCGCAAATTCGACCGGGGCACTGATCTGCACACGCAATCGAACCCGCTGCCGATGTGCCACCGCCCAGGCGTGCTGATCAAGCTGACCTCTGCCTGATGGATGTCACGACGCTCTACGAAGCCGCCCGCAACGCCGGTCTGCTGACTCCAGTCACGGTTGCGGGCGGAACGGTGCATTGCGCGTTCCGCGCTCCTGACGAAACCGTGCTGGATGGCTTCGCGCTGTCGCGGGACTACCAGATCGACTACCCGGCGTCTTGGCTGACGCTGGCAGTTGGGGTCACGGTCGAGGTGGCAGGCAACACCTTTCAGGTACGCGATGTACGTGCCATCGGCGACGGCACCGAGCGTCGCGCCTCGCTCTCCCAACTCTGAGGAGCGCCCCATGAACTCCATCCGCGAGCGCGTCTTGCGGGAGATTGTCACGCGCATGGCATCCGCGATTGCCCCGATCCCGGTGCTGCGCATGCCAGCCGTTCCGGTCACTCGCGAGGCCAGTCCGGCGCTGCTGCTTTTTGTCGATGGCGACAGCATCACCGCCCACGCCAACCACCTCGTCGACCGGCTGTTGATCGTCCGGCTTGCCGTGGTGGCACGCGGCGCGGATGCCTTCGACGTGGCCGACCAGGCGCTGGTCGCGGCCCACGCGGCAATGCTCGCCGACCCGAATCTGGGCGGACTGGCCATCGCCGTGCGCGAGATCGACTGCGAATGGGAGTTCGACGACGCCGATGCCGGGGCCGTCGCGCTGCCTGCCCGCTACGAGATCCGCTACCGCACCCACGCCATCGACCTCACCCAAACAGGATGAACACCTTATGCAAACCCTCTCCATCGAACTACTGAAACCCCACATCCACGCAGGCAAGCGCCTCGCCGTGGGTGATCGCCTTGATCTGAATGACGCCAGCGCCCGTTGGCTGATCACACAAGGCACGGCCAAAGCGGCCACCACTGCCACCGATTCCAAACCCAACCGCCGTGATGCCACTTCCGGCGTTTCCACAACTGCAGCCACCCAAGGAGACTGAACATGGCTTACTTTTCCGGACAAGGCCGCGTCTACATCGGCGCACGCGATGAACTCGGCAACCCTGCTGGGCTGACCTTCGTTGGCAACGTGCCCGAGCTGAAGGTGTCGCTGTCGGTGGACACCATCGAGCACCAGGAAGCGCAGTCGGGTCAGCGCCTAACCGACCTGCAACTCATCAAGACCAAGAAAGGCGAGTTCGCCTGCACGCTGGAGGAACTGATCGCCACCAACCTGGCGCTCGCGCTCTACGGCACCACGACCACGATCACACCCGGCACGGTGACCGGTGAACTGCTGCCCAACCCGGTCACACCCGGCAGCTTGTACCCGCTGACCATGCAGAACGTATCGGCCGTGCAGATCCAGGACTCTGATGCCACGCCCAAGACGCTCCCGGCCAGCCAATACAGCGTCAATGCCAAGCACGGTTCGCTGGTGGTGCTCGATGCCACGTCGGGCGGCCCGTACACCGAGCCGTTCACCGTCGACTACGCCTATGGCGCGGCGCAGAGCACGGCGATGTTCACCCAGCCGCTGCCCGAGCGCTGGATTCGCTTCGAGGGGCTCAACACCGCCGACGGCAACCGCGAGGTGGTGATCGACCTCTACCGCGTGGCCATCAACCCGGCCAAGGAGCTCTCGATCATCACGGACGAATTGCTCAAGTTCGAGCTGTCGGGCCAAGTACTGGCGGATCTGACCAAGCCGGTCGGTGGTGATCTCGGTCAGTTCGGTCGTCTGGTGCTGCTGTGATGGACGGCTTCAAGACCTTCCCCCCTGAGCCTGTGGTCGTGACGCTGTCTGGTACCTCGCTGGAACTGACGCCGATCAGGCTGGGCGAATTGCCACGGTTGCTGGCCGTGGTGCGCCCGCTGGCCGAGGAAATCACCAGTGATCCGGACTGGATGGCGCTGCTGGGACGGCACGGCGATGCCGTGCTGGATTTGCTGGCGATCACCGCCCGGCGTGAACGCGCGTGGATCAACGACCTTCAGCTTGCGGACGCCGTGCAACTGGCCGCAGCCGTGTTCGAGGTCAACGCGGATTTTTTCGTGGCGCACGTCGTGCCGAGCATTCAGGGCGCGGCCCAGCGACTCGCGCCGACGCTGCGCTCACTGACGAACTCGGGTGGGACGCTGCCGTCGCCCGCTTGATCCGCGCCGGTCACCGCCTCGGTGACTTGATGGGCTACACGCTCACACAGGCGCAAGCCTTTCTGGACACCGACGGACAGATCGAGCGGCAGCAACTGGCCCAGCTGCTCGGCATTCATGCCGTGGCAGCGCAGGGCGAGAAACGTGGCATCGAACAACTGCAACGCGATCTTCTGAAGGACTGAGCCATGCGTCTCTCGCTCACCACCACCGGCCTGCTGGACCCGCGCCAGCTGGCGGCGTGGAGTACCGAGCGGCGTCGTGCCATCCACGCTGCCGTCGCCAAGGGCATGCAATGGGGCGGGCGTGAAGTGCGTGACGCCGCGCGATCCGAGATGCGCAGCGCCTTCACCGTCAAACGCAACAGCTTCATCTCCTCGATGGGCGTGAAGGTGTTCGACAAGAAGCCCGAACTGCTGCCCGCCTTGCTGGTGGGCAGCAAGATCCCTTGGCTCGGCCTGCACGAGAAAGGCGGCACGGTGAGTGGCAACCTGCTGATCCCGCTGCTGCCCGGGCGCATCGGCCCCAAGCGTTTCAAGGCGGTCATTGACGGCCTGATGCGCAGTGGCAATGCCTTCTTCATCGAGAAGAACGGTCGCGTGCTGCTGATGGCCGAGAACATCAAAGAGAACGCCGGGCAGCTCAACCGCTTCAAGCGTGCCGAGCGTGCCCGGACTGGCGCAAAACAGATTAAGCGCGGCCAGGAAATTCCCATCGCCGTGCTGGTCAAGCGCGTCGATCTCAAACGACGACTGAATCTGGCGGGTGGCGTGCAACGCGCACTACCTGCCTTGGCGCGGGCGATTCAACAAGAACTGGACAAAGTCTGATGGCAAGCAATCGTGCCCAAATCCTGATCAGTGCCGTCGACCAGACCAAGACCGCTTTCGACTCGATCAAGCGGGGCCTGGGTGGCCTGACCGACACCGCCAAGAGCGTCAACGGCGTGCTGGCCAACCTCGGGGTGGCTGTCTCCGTGGCGGGTCTGACGGCGATGGTCAAGTCGGCCATCGACACCGGCGACGCGCTGGATGAGATGTCGCAGCGTGTCGGTGTCAGCGTCGAGACCCTGTCGGTATGGAAACCGGCAGCCGAGCAGTCAGGCGTCTCCGGCGAGTCCTTCGAGAAGGGGCTGCGCAAGCTGTCCACCACGATGCTGGAGGCCGCGACCGGGTCGGAAGATGCCGCTCGTGGATTTTCTGCGGTGGGCGTCGAGTTCAAGAACCAGGACGGCACCCTGCGCGCCACCGATCAGGTGCTGTTGGATCTGGCCGAACGCTTCAAGGCCATGCCCGACGGTGCGGAAAAAACCGCGCTGGCAGTGCAACTGTTCGGCAAGTCGGGAGCCGAGCTGATCCCGTTCCTGAATCAGGGGCGCGACGGCATCAACGAGTTGGCTGCCGAGATGCAGGCGCTCGGCGTGCAGATGAGTAGTGAAACTGCGGCGCAGGCGGGCAACTTTAACGATGCGCTCGACAAGCTGAAACTGGCCACCACAAGCATCGGCAACCAGATCATCGCGTCCTTGCTGCCCGCCCTGAACGATATGGCCGGTGGCATGGTCGAGTCGGCCAAGCAAGGCGGCACACTGCGCGCGATCCTGGATGGCGTGGTGCTGGTGCTCAAGACCCTGGCGCTCGGTGCCGCCACCGTCGGCAAGGCCTTCGTCGCCTTGGGCGAGGCCATTGGTGCCGGTGTGGCGGCGGCGGTTGAGGCGCTCAAGGGCAACACCGATGGGGCCAAGACCATCATTGCCGACCTCAAAGGCAATCTGATCAAACGGCTGGATGAACTGGCGTCCTTCCGTGACAGCCTGTTCGACCCCAAGCCCATCGAGGTCAAGGCACCCAAGATCCAGGCCGATCCGGAACTGCTTCAACGCCTGACCAAGCCCAAAGCCGTCAAGCCAGCGCAGGACACGACCGGCGCGCAAACCACGCTGATGAAAGCGCAGCTAGACGCCGAGTTCGCCCTGCTCAAGGACGGTCTGACCCGGCAACAAACTGCGCTGGATGCTGCACTCGAAGACCGTCTGGTTTCGGTGCGCGACTACTACACGCAGAAAACAGCCATCGAGCAGCGCGAGGTCGACGCCGAGATCGCCCGCAAGCAGCAGGAGCTGGCCCGCAGTCAGCAAGTCGCCACTACGGGCAAATCGGAAAACGACCGCCTGCGCGCCAAGGCCGAAGTGGCCAAGTCGGAAGCCGACCTGATCACGCTCAACAACCGGCGCACGGACATCGAGCAGGCCAATGCGCGCAAGGCAGCGCAAGCCGAGCGTGAGCTGGCCGATGCCTTGGCGCAGGCGCGTGAGGAACTGGCGCAGATCACAGGTACGGCCACAGATGCTGACCGGCAAGCTGCTATCGAGCGCAGCTACCGGGATCTGCGGGCACGACTGGCGGCAGAAAGCGATACCGACGGTGTGTCGCTCGTCGACCGGCTGATCGATGTGAAGGCGGCGCAGGCCAATCTGGCGGCGCTGGAAGCCCAATGGCGGCAGGTCACCGAGCGTCTGCGCAATGCGCAGGAGGCCATTCAGACCCAGCAGCAGGCCGGGCTGCTGACCGAAGCACAGGCGCGTCAGCAGATCGTGGCCCTGCAACAGCAATCGGCCACCGAGATGGAGCGCCTGTTGCCGACCATGCAGCAAGCCGCGCAGGCCATCGGGCCGGATGCGGTGATTCGCGTGCAGGCGTGGCGCAACGAGCTGGATCGCACCAAGCTCACTGTCGATGAAATGGCCCCGCTGTGGAATCGCATCGGCGAGAGCTTCGGCGGTGCGCTCAACGGGATGATCTCCGGCGCGCAGACCTGGCGCAGTGCCTTGGCGAGCATCTTCCAGCAGGTGGCCGATGCCTTCCTGCAGCAGATCGTGATCCAGCCGTTCCAGCAGTGGATCGCCATGCAGGCGCGGATGCTGGCGCTCAAACTCGGTTTCATCCAGCAGGAGCAAACCGTCGATGCGGCGGCCAGCGCCGCCAAGGTCGCCCAAAAGACCACCGAAACCACCGCCGTGGTGTCGATGGATGCAGCCAAGGCGGGAGCCGGGGCGGCGGCGTCGCAGGCTTCCATTCCCTACGTTGGCCCTGCACTCGCGGTGGCCGCGATGGTAGCCATGGTCGCCGCTGTGATGGCGCTCTTGGGTGGCATCAAGAAGTTCGCGGGAGGCGGTCTGGTCTCCGGGCCGGGCAGCGCCACCTCGGATTCGATCCCGGCGCGTCTGTCCGCAGGCGAGTACGTGGTGCGGGCGGCCGCCGTGCGCCAAGTCGGTGTGGCCTTCCTCGACTCGCTCAACGGCTTGTCGGCCGGCCCACGTTTCAAGGGTGGCGAATTGGCCTTCGCAGCGGGCGGGCTGGTACCGGAGGTGAAAGTGCCACCCGCGCAACCGCAGGTGAATCAGGCAGTGCGCATCGTCAATGCGGTCGATCCGGGCGTCACCCACGACCACCTGCAATCGCCTGCCGGGGAAAAAGTCATCGTCAACATCATCGGGCGCAATGCACGGGCCATCCGTGCGGCGCTGCAAGGCTGAATTTTCAGAGGAAAGTCCAATGGCACTTCTGTTCATCGACGGTTTCGACCACTACGACCCGCAGGCCGTGGACAGCTTTGGCGATCCGTGGCTTGCGCGTGGCAAGGCGGCGTATCTGTCGCCGCAGGCCACCCGGATCAATGGCCGTCGCCCGTCCTCCTATGCCCTGCGTTTGCCGGAAGGTTCGGGGGGTGGCTACGTCAAGAACCTCGACGCCACCAAGACCAGCCTGATCGTCGGGGCGGCCATTCGCGTGGTGCCGTACCAAAACACCTACACCGAGCCACTGCTGCTGGGCGTGCGCGATGCCAACTCGCAGGTCGCGCATCTCGTGAAAATCGGCGAGGACGGTCGGCTCAAGCTCTACCGCTGGCAATACGGCTATGACCAGTTGATCTCTGTCTCAGTCGCCAGCGCTCCGGCGCGCGGCTGGCACTACATCGAGCTGCAGGTCACGCAAGGCACCAGCAACGGCGTGCTGTCGGTGCGCATCAACGGCATCCTGGCCATCCAGATGACCGCGCAGAACACCATTCAGGGCGGTGGCCAACTGCTCACGGCATTCGTGGGTGCAGTGCCTGGCCAAAACTGCCCGCTCACCATCGACGTCGACGACTTCTACATCGCCGATACCAGCGGCACGATCAACAACACCTTTCTCGGCGATGTGCGCGTCGATGCCTTGCAGGCACAGGCCGATGGCAGTCTGAACCAGTGGACGGCCAGCCCGGTCGGTACCACCGCATGGGAAGCCGTGAGCGACGAAGACGAGGCCACTGCGATCAGTGCGCCCAGCGTGGGGCTGCGCCAGTCTTTCGATGTCGAGCCGCTGCCGGTGATGGCCACGCCCGCCATCTATGGCGTCCAGCTCACTATGCTGGCGCGCAAGACCGACGCCGGTCTGGGCAAGGTCAAAGGCCTCGTGGTCAGTGGTGCGCAGAGCGCCGTCAGCACCGACATCATTCTGCAGGAGCAACTGGCGTGGCAGAGCACGCTGTTCGAGCGTAATCCGAACGGCAACGTGCAGTGGACGGAGGCCGCCTTCAATGCCGCTGAGTTCGGCGTGGAGTCGGCATGACGGATCGCGTTGTCGTTCAAGACCTCGCGGAGGTTTCCAGCAAGCCGACGCCTGGAAGCGAACTGCCCGCCTTCCAGAGTGAAGTGCTCTCGCGCGCCACTTTTGGGGCGAGCGCAGCCAGCTTCACGCCCGAAACGGCTGTGGCTCCGCTGCCTCCCAATCTGGCGGCCAGCCTGCTGGCGGAATCCTTGGCAGGCCCTTGGCCACCCATCGATGCACCGACCTTTCTGGTCGAAGTGTTGCGCCGGGACACCGCATCCAGCGCCGTCGTCGCCACCGGTATGGATGCCTTTGGCGACCAGCCTTGGCCGGATGCGCAGCGCGGCGTGTTTGCCTTCCGTCATGATTGGATGGAGCCCCTTGTGGAACGGCTGGAGTGGCAGACCAGCGTCACACGGCTGTCCAGTGGCAACGAATCCCGTCAGGCACGCCGACGTGTACCTCGGCGCTGGCTCACCTACAAGGTGGGCAACGCCCGGCAGACCGATGCCTTGGTGGCCGACTGGCTGGCCGATCATCTTGGTCAAATGGCGCTGTGGCCGCTGCCGCAGTACGCGGTGCACCTGACCGAGTCCTGCGAACGTGGCGCACTGGCACTCAACGTGACGGAGGCTGACGGGCGAAAGTTCGGGCCACTCTCGGCCAATGTGCATCTGACCTACGACGGGGTGCAGGGCTGGCAGGAAACTGAGAACAATGGCCGCTGGGTGCTGATCATCGCCGCCGATGGCTGGCAGATCGCCCAACTCAGCGATGTGGAAAGCGATCTGCTGTGGCTGACGGAGCCCTTGGCACGCGCCGCAGCCGTGGGCAGCACCATCATGCCCTTGGTGTGGGGCAAGGCCATCGACCCGGTGGATCTCACGCAGTGGGTGCCTGGCATGGTCGGCGGAAACGTCCCCACACAGATCCAGCCTGCGCCACTACCCGACCAGGATGTCCTCGATGACCCATGGCTCGACGAGATCCCGATCTGGCCAGATGGCAACTGGCGTGACGATCCGACAGTCGCCGCGCAAGCCACGATCACCCGCCAAGACTTCTCGCCTGCAGATCCGTGGGTGCGCAGGGACGATCCGTGGGCGACGACGACTTTGCAGCGGCGCTATCTGGCCAGCCCACTCGATGAAATCGAGATCTGGCGGGCGCGGTTGTGGCGCACCCAAGGCCGTCTGGAAGCCTTCTGGCTGCCCGATGGCTTGGCTCCGATCCTGTGGGTGACCGTCGAAGCCGATCCCGAAGATGGCTTCCTGCGCGTGGATGGCAAAGACATCTCCGCGCGAGTTTCAGAATTTTGGCATCGCCCCGCCGCCTGCCTGATCGTGCAGCCAGACGGCTATCGGCAGTACGCCCTGACAGCGACCTGCCATCTGGATCAAGGCGGTGTGCTGGTGCTGCGCTCGGGCCTTGACGACTGGGTGCCCGCAGGCAGCAGCGTCATTCGCCTCGTGCGCTGCCGCCTCGACCACGACGCCATCGATCTGTACTGGCACAGCCCGACGCTGCTGGAGATCACTTTGACAGCACGTCAGTTGCCCGAACCACGCGGAAATGATCGTCAAACCTACGAGGGAGAGTAAGCACGATGAGCCAGAACCCATTGTTGGAAGTCGAGCTATACGCCTTCGCCAGCAACAGCGCGCAGTTCTACCTGACGCCGCACGAATTCGACGTCGATCTGGACGGCAATCTGTACGCAAGCCAGCCCATCGAACGCAACGAACTGGCGCTGGGAGCTGAAGCTGCGAAGGCTGGGCTGGATCTGAAACTGCCGCCGAGCTGCGATCTCGTGCGCCACCTGCTCGCCAACTCGCTGACCGGCGACACCACCTCGATCACCCTGCGCATCGGACGGCGCGACACCTGGGGCGACTACTGGTGGATCTCCGGCACGCGCTGGATGGGCCGGGTGTTGGGCGTCGAAGTTGCTGACGATGTCGCTCGCGTTCGCTGCGAGTCGGCGCAAGTCAGTCTCAAGCGTATCGGGTTGCGGCGGCTCTACAGCCGCAAGTGTTCCCACGTGCTGTATTCGGCTGCCTGTGGTGCCTCCCCGATTTCTGCCAGCGCCTTGGTGAGCAACAGCAATGGCCGCAACGTCGATCTCGACGGTGGCACGCCCGGCAGCGTCAGTGGTGGCTTGGCCGGTGGCTGGCTGCAAACCCCGGAAGGTGCGCACCACATGATCGTCAATGACTACGGTGGTGGTGTGGAGTTGCTCTATCCGGTGGCCATTGAAGTCGGCACCGAGGTGCTGCTGACGGTCGGCTGCGATCACAGCACGGCCACGTGCGAGTCGCGCTTCGGCAACCTCGACAACTACGGCGGCTTTCCCGCCATCCCGAGCAAAAACCCGTTCTCGACGGGCGTGTTCTGAATCCCTGGAGAAATCGCCATGTGGTACCTCGTCGTCATCGTGGTGGCGGCGCTGGTTTCGGTCGCGCTCGCGCCGAAACCGCCCGAACCCAAACCGGCGTCCCTGTCTGACGTCGATGCCCCCACCGCAGAAGAAGGCCGACCGATTCCCGTCGTGTTCGGCACCGTGCTGCTGCGTGGCTCCAACGTCGTCTGGTACGGCGATCTGGAAGCCGACCCGATCAAGAAGAAAGGTGGCAAGAAATGACCACGCAGACCGTCATCACCATCGATCACGTACGCGCCGTAGGCCTGTGCGTGAACGGCACGCGCACATGGTTTGCGCGTCACGATCTGGATTTCCGGGCTTTCCTGCGTGAAGGCTGTGACGCCGACACCTTGCTGGCCACCGGCGATGCAATGGCACAACGTGTGGTCGAGCATGCCCGCAATCAATCCTGCCAGCGGGAGCAAGGCTGATGGGTGGCAGCAGCAAGAAGCAAACCGTCGGTTATCGCTACCGGATGGGGCTACATCTGGCCTTGTGCCAGGGGCCTGTCGATGCCGTGCAGGAAATCCAGATGGGCGACCGTACCGCATGGGGTGATGCCGACCGCGCGCCGCTGTCCAGCGGGCATGGGCTGACCAGCCTCTCGATCAACAAGCCCACGCTGTTTGGCGGCGACGAGCGCGAAGGCGGCGTGGTCGGCATCATCGATGTGCTTTCTGGTCATGCCGGACAAGGACGCAACGACTACCTGATGAGCCGCCTCGGCAGTTCCATTCCGGCATTTCGGGGCGTGCTGTCCTTGGTGGCACGCAAGATCCTGTTCGCGGCCAACAACCCCTACATCAAACCGTGGGCAGTGCGCGTCCGGCGCTTCACGGCGGGTTGGTTCGATGCGCCGTGGATGGAATGGAAGTCCGAAGTCCGCACCTGGGATGAGGACGAAGGCCAGGAAATCAGCGTCGGCATGAACCCGGCGCACATCCTGGTTCAGTGCCTCACCGATCCGCACTGGGGCATGGGCTATCCGCAGAGCACCATCGGTTGGAGTTTCTGGAACGCAGCATGGGCTTTGTCTAGTGAGGGCTTCGGCCTCAATCTGATCTGGACACGGCAGCAGCCCATCGAGAGCTTCATCGGGCAAGTCATCGACCACATCGGCGGCATTCTCTACACCGACCCGGAACAAGGCACGTTTGAGCTCAAGCTGCTGCGCGACGACTATTGGATCGACAGCCTGCCGCAGTTGGGGCCTGACGAAATCGTGCGGTTGGAACGCTTCGAGCGCGCCCAGTGGGGCGAGTTGCCCAACGAATTAACGGTGGTCTACACCGACTGGCAGACCGGCGGTGATGCTGCCGTCACGGTCGAGAACCTGGCCGCCATCCAGTTACAAGGCGGCGTGATCAATCAACGCCGAGATTACCCGGGCGTTAACTACGGGCCACTGGCCGCGCGGCTGGCCTTGCGTGACCTGCGCGCCTTGGGTTCGCCGTTGGCCCGAATGAGTCTGACCGTGGCACGCGACACCCTGGAGCGTGCTCCGCTGCCGGGTGATGTGTTTCTGCTGAACTGGCCGCGCTTGGGTGTGGATCAGATGGTGGTGCGCGTCACCGGTATCGACACCGGCACCTTGGGCGCGGCCGAGTGGCGCATCGAAGCCATGGAAGACGTGTTCGGGATGAGCAACACCGTGCTGTCGCCCCCGCCACCGCACGTCGAAGAGCCGACCATCGAACCTTTGCCGCCCGCCGTGGTGCTGGCCGTCGAGGTGCCGTATTGGGAACTGGCCCGGCGCTTGTCGCGCGCAGATCTGGCCTACCTGACCGACACGGACACCTATCTCGGTGCGCTGGCCACCGCCGGTGGCCGCGGGCAGTTGAATTGGCAACTTGCTACCGGCGCTTCAGGCGGCGACCTCACTGCCGTGGTGGGCGAGGACTACGCACCACTGCTGACGCTCGATGCAGCCTTGCCGGCCAGCGAGGTCGATGCCATCGGTGTGCCAGTGACGGCCATCAGCCAGCCGGAGAGAATGGCCGTAGGCGACTACGCCTATCTGGTGGCTGCCAATGGAGCGATTGCAGAGGCTGTAGTCGTCCTGGCCTTCGATGCTGCCAACGGAACCATCGATCTCGCACGCGGTGTGCTCGACACCACGCCCCAAGCGCATGCCTCGGGGATTCGCTTGATCGGTGTCGGCGAATGGTTGGCATCCGAAGGTGCGGAGCGGGCCCCGGGCGAGTCGGTATTCGTGGGCGCGATTCCTCGCACGTCGACCGATCAGGGCGATCCTGTGTTGGCCGCCAATGGACAGCCGATGGTGCTGACCGGTCGGCAGGCTTTGCCGTATCCACCCGGTCGTATCCGCCTCAATGGCCAGACCGAGCCTGTCGTGGTGGCCGGTGACCTCAACGTCACGTGGGCCCATCGCGACCGCACGCAGCAGACCGCCTACCTCGTGCAGCAAGACGAGGGCGACATCGGGCCGGAACTGGGTGTGACCTACACGCTGCGTATCCGCAATCGCAATGGCGTGCTGGCGCACACCGAAACGGGACTGCTCGGCACTGCCTTTATCTGGACGGCAGCAGTGGCCGCGCTGGATGCCGGTGCACTGGGCGACCGCATCACAGTCGAAATCAGTGCCGAGCGCGATGGTGTGAGCAGCTGGCAGCCGCAGGTGCGGGTCATGGATCGCGCGGGCTACGGCCTGCGGTGGGGACAGTATTGGGGAGGTGTGTGATGGAGCCGCGCATCGATGTTCATCTGCTCACCCTGAACGAGCCTGCCGAATGGCGGGAGGCCTGCATCGCCAGCCTCGAGGACGCACCGATCCAGTTGCACGTTTTGCCCGGCATCCCGGGCCGTATCGGTGAGGCACGCGCGGCAGGCTATGCACAAGGCACGCTGCCGCTGGTGTCCTTTGTCGATCCCGACGATTTGTACGAAGCCAGCGCCTTCACACAACTGGCCGACGCGCTGGATGCCTGCCCGCAGGCCGTGATGGCCTACACCGACGAAGCACTGACCGACGAAAACGGCCAGGACATTGCCGTGCGGCGTCTGGCCTACAGCCGTTGGCAACACGCCAACAGCGCCAGCCACGTGCACGGCCTGATCGTGATGCGGCGCTCCATCGTCGAAGCCGTGCTCAAGGAAACCACCGACCTCAACAACTTCGCCGACTGGCTGCTGACCCTGCTCGTAGCCAAGCGCGGCGGCGTGCTGTACCTGCCCATCGTTGGGCGGCATTGGCGACAGCACCCGCAGCAAAGCCATCGCACAGGCGACCCGGACGCTGTCCGGCGCATTCGCCAAGCATCGAACCTCTGGAGATAGACCATGTCATCAACCGATCCGAACCTTGGACTCAACTACGGCTGGACGCTCGGCGAGAGCGGCTGGGACACCGGCATGGACGCCAACCTCAAGCGCCTCGGCGCTGTGGTCGGCCTGTCCGTGAAAGACCGCGACCTCACCACACCACCGGCCAGCCCTGCCAACGGCGACCGCTACATCGTGCCTGCTGCTGCCACGGGTGTGTGGGCAGGCAAAACCAACCAGATCGCGGTGCGCATTGCCGATGCCTGGGAGTTCCACTCGCCCAAGATCGGCTGGCTTTGCTACATCGAGGACGAGGCCAAGCTCTCGGCCTACAAGTCCACCGGCTGGAGCGCAGGCATCGCCATCTGATTTCCCATCTTCGTACCCACCAGAAACCCGCCCAGATGTTCACGCACTGGGCGGGTTTCGCATTTCTGGAGACTGCAATGACCGAACCCGAACAACAACAGCCTACGCTCGTCGAGAACATGCTCCTCTTGCGCCGCGAGGACTTCGACGAACTGCTGGACCGCGCCGCTGAACGCGGGGCTGAGCGTGTCCTGACCCACCTTGGCCTGGAAAACGGCCACGCCGCACGCGACATCCGCGAACTGCGCGACCTGCTGGAAGCTTGGCGCGATGCCCGACGCACGGCCTGGCAGACCACCGTCAAGGTCATCACTACCGGCATCCTGGCAGCACTGCTCGTTGGCGCAGCCATCAAGTTGAAACTGATGGGAGGCCCGCAATGATCGAGACCTTGCTCGGTGGTCTCCTCGGAGGGGCTTTTCGTCTCGCACCTGAAATCCTCAAATGGCTCGACCGTAAAGGCGAGCGTGGCCACGAACTGGCGATGCAGGACAAGGCGCTGGAGTTCGAGAAGCTGCGTGGCGCGCAGCGACTGTCGGAAATCGGCGCGGGTGCC
This sequence comes from Janthinobacterium sp. Marseille, assembly GCF_000013625.1. Lineage (NCBI taxonomy): Bacteria > Pseudomonadati > Pseudomonadota > Betaproteobacteria > Burkholderiales > Oxalobacteraceae > Janthinobacterium > Janthinobacterium sp. Marseille. The sequence goes on from NC_009659.1 coordinate 3,128,201, forward strand.
GATGCGGCGTGGAATGTCGGAGCCATTGAAACCTTGCGCGAAGCCGTTCGCACCCAAGGTGAGAAAACCGGGGTTCGCTGGGCCGACGCCTTGTCGATCAGCGTGCGCCCCGTGATCACCTACTGGTTCATGGCCCTGTACTGCGCCGCCAAGACAGCGGCATTCGCAGCAGCCGTGACTGCAGGAGCTAGCTGGGGAACGGCCATCCTCCACGCATGGACCGAGGCCGATCAAGCACTGTGGGCCGGGGTGCTGAACTTCTGGTTCCTCGGGCGCGTGTTCGACCGGGTGCGGCCGTGATTGAGGTACCAAAAGCGGCCATTGAACTGGCAAAGCGCTTCGAGGGATTCGAGCGCAGGGTGAAGCGCGGAGTCGAGATCACTGCCATTCCCTACATCTGCCCCGCAGGCTTCTGGACGATTGGCTATGGCCATCTCTGCGATCCCAAGCATCCGCCGATCACGGAGGCAGAAGCCGAGGTCTATCTGGTGCGCGATCTGCAGACTGCACTGGCGGCGACGCTGCGCTTCTGCCCAGTGCTGGCCACTGAGCCGGAGGGGCGGCTCGCGGCCGTTGTGGACTTCACGTTCAACCTCGGCGTGGGGCGGCTGCAGACATCAACGCTGCGACGGCGGGTCAATCAGCGGGACTGGCCTACCGCAGCGAGTGAACTGCGCCGATGGGTCTATGGCGGCGGGAAAGTGCTGCCAGGACTCGTCACTCGGCGCGAGGCTGAGGCAGCTTGGCTGCTTCGCAACGCCTGACTGCAGAGGCACGCGGAAGAGCTTGGCTTTACTGCCGAACAGCGCGTTCATGTCATCCACGCCACCAACCACTCGAAGAAGCACATCATGAAAAATGAAACCGAATGGCAGACCCAGATCGCAGCGCAAAACGCAGCGGACGCGCTGGCCAACGCGCGTGGCACGTTGATGCGTGCTCTGCAAGAACTTGACTCGTATATCGAGAAGTTCGACGCAGCCGATAGCCCCGCCAGGAAGGCTGAGGCGCTCAACTGGACACTGAATTACTTGGCGACTGGCATTGCACCAAACCTTCGCCTAGACCTGATCGCCAACGCTCAAGCGCAGTTCACCCGACTGGCGAAATGACTTGCTGCTGATCGCTCTCATCCTCTTCAGCATCGCCAGGATCAGCTCCGTCCGCAACAACCGCCGCCGCTTTACCCATAGCCCGTTCGACCAGTTTGACCAGGGCGGCCTTTCTGCTCTTGTAGAAGCTGTCGAAGTCGTCCGCTCGGAGCGCGGTCGTATCGATGAGGTGCGACCCGACAATGGCGTCCATCTGGGGGTCTGCAAGCTGAACCTGCGTATGAGCCTGCAGTTTTGACAAATAGATCGATGGCGCATGCCCGCCGATCATCCGGTTTGCCTTGTAGGAAATCGGGGTTTTGTTGACGACTGTGTTGTAGACAGCGCGCTTAATGCCGTTCTTCTCACACCAGTCCTGCGGAAAGATGTGATGAATATCCAGCGCAAGCTCCTCGTCGTCGAGTTCCTGGATCTTTGCCTTCCAGAAGAAGTCTTGCGCGCCTTCACGAAGTACCAGCACATTCAGGCCTTTGTACGCGGCGGACAGGCGCGACGTCATCGTGTCTAGGCGGTCGGGGCTGAACGCCGCATCTGCAATGGTTCGCGGTATTGCGTCGTCACTGTCGATCCACTGCAATAGATCCTCGACGTCGTTCGCGATTCGGGTCTCGATGGCGCTGCCGTAGAGTTCGCCGAGAACGCCACTCCAGTACCAGTGAGAGAGTTTCTGGTAAATGCGCGGCTCAAGCCAGCGTTCGCGCAGGTGCGCGAGTACCGAGGCGAGAGGAGCCAGTTGAGTTCGATAAGGCAGCTCGCGCGGAGTTTTCACACATTCCTTGCGCAAAAACTTGGCCGCGAGAAGGAACCCCGCTTCGACTTCGTCTGCCCATTTGGCATATGCGCTCAAGGGCATCGCAAGTATCGATACGCGCTTTGCACTCACCGGCTGTACGGACTTACCGGTTTTCCCCGAAGCCACATCGGCGCGGCGCAACTCCAGCGTGTGCAACATCGATACGGCCTGCAGGAAGTCCGTGGACTCCACCTGCGACAGCAGCGCCTCCTTGCACAAGCGCTGATACCGTCCCGAGACATTTCGAGTGGCATTGCCATGCCAGTCATCACGCAGGTTGAAGCCATCAGCCGCGTAGGTCGCCGTGACCAGCTCGAACACGTTGAGTGGGACGCCACCGGTGTTCACCTTCTCGAAGACCAGGCAAACCGCTTCCTTTGTCGTAGCCTTGCCCAGCTGGATCACGGGTAGCTGGTAGTTGCGGAAAGCATTCAATACCTGCCGACGGAATTGCATGTACAGGCCGAATTTTTCGGGAGCGTACTCCTGCAGCGCTTCTTCCCATGCATCCGAGTTCAGGATCTGATCGCACGGAAAGTACAGCTGCTCGCACTCCTTCTGCGTCGTAGTCAAATCAAGATCGATCTGGCGGCCAAAGTTGGAGCGTTTGATCTTGTCCTCTTCGATGGCCTCAATAGCGTCCTCCAGGCGATCCCCACCTTCCAGCGCTACTTCAATGTTCCAGTAGTAGTGCCTTCGAATAGGCTTGCCCTTTTCGGTGCGGGTCTTCACCGCATCCTTCGTGGCCAAGACTTGCGTGAGGGTGGTGAGGCGTTGTTGTCCGTCGAGAATCAGCAGTTCCGCATCTGATGCGCCCGATGGGAGCGAAACCCCTTCCACCGGCCGTACCTGAAACTTGGCCTCGCCGCCGGTCTCCAGCAGCATGACTGCCCCGACCGGGAATGACCTGGCAATGCTCACCAGCAGACTGCGAATGTGCTGGTCATCCCACACCCATCCACGCTGAAAATCAGGTAACTGAATCTTCGCCTTGACGATTTCGGCAAGGATCTCTGGCAATAGCCGCTTGGTGCTGTCGAAAGTGCTCATTGTTTTGCCTTCATCTTCACTTCACCAAATCCATCAACTTATCGAAGCTTTTCACCACGTCGTACTTGACGTTTTCAGGGGCATATTTCCGGTTGATTTCGTCGAAGAACTTGCGCGCGCATTCGATCTTGGTTTCCTCGATCTTCGTCAATTGCATCGTTGACATGGACCCCTTGGTCTCCGCCACGAAGTAGACGTGCTTGACGGCACCCTCTTTGAACGAAATTGCCCAGTCAGGGTTGTAGTCACCCACTGGCGTCGGGATCAGGAAGCCTCGGGGTAATTTGGCGTACACGACCACTTCGGTGCAGGTGTCGAGCGTCTCGACGAATTTACGCTCGATGCCGGAATCCGTGATCACGTAGTCGTAGATGTGCCGCTTGAGCTTGTCACCGGCCTTGCTGAAGTCCTGCTTGGTCTGACCTGCGGTGAAGATGTCGATATCGAACTTGTCCTCGACAGGGTCGTAGGCCAAGTGTTCGATGATCATCGTTGCCTTCTGCTCGTTGATCAGTCGCACGGCTTCGGCGATGAAGCTCTCGGGATTGGTGCGGAACTGTGCAAACACTGCGACGTTGATTTCCTTCAGGATGTCCGCCGTCGTGCGGCGCGTCAGTTGCGTGCCTTCAGCGATCTTGCCGATGAGGTCGTACTTCACTACCGAGTGAATCGAATGCACGTTCTTATCGGTTTCAGTGGCCTTGAGCACGAATGCTTCGCCATCTTTCAGACCGTCGTAAGTTGTTGGCGCCGACCGAAAACTGAGCCACTTATGAGGGGTGTGCCGATCTAAAACTGAGCCAGGTGTTCAACCTACTCTGCTGCTTTTTGATGCAGCGGGGTTCGAGGAGTGATCACCATGGACATGATCGGCAGAATCCGGCGGCTGCACAGCCGAGGCAAGAAGTCAGAGCGGGAGATCTCGCGGATGACGGGGCTATCGCGCAACACGATAGCCAAGTGGCTCAAGGCGCCATTGGATGGCGAGCCCAAGTACCGGCGAATCGAGCAGCCGGGCAAGTTGACGGCCTTCCACGAGGTTCTCAGGCAGGCGCTCAAGGCCGATGCCTATCGGGCCAAGCACGAGCGCCGCACGGCACGGGCGCTGTACAGCGAACTCAAGTCGGCAGGTTACGAAGGCGGCTACAGCCGCGTGACGGACTTCATCCGCCAGTGGCGCCAAGGCGAGGGGCAAGCGGTAGCGACGCGAGCCTTCGTGCCCTTGTCGTTCGAGCTGGGCGAGGCATTCCAGTTCGACTGGAGCGAAGAAGGCCTGGTGGTGGGCGGCATTTACTACCGGCTGCAGGTCTCGCACATGAAGCTGTGTGCCAGCCGTGCGTTCTGGCTGGTGGCGTATCCCAGTCAGGGACACGAGATGCTGTTCGATGCGCACACGCGCAGCTTTGCGGCGCTGGGTGGGGTGGCCAGGCGCGGCATCTACGACAACATGAAGACGGCGGTGGACCAGGTCAAGAAGGGCAAGGGCCGAGTGGTCAACGCACGCTTTGCGGTGATGTGCGCGCACTACCTGTTCGACGCCGACTTCTGCAACGTGGCCAGTGGCTGGGAGAAGGGGGTCGTCGAGAAGAACGTGCAAGATAGCAGGCGGCGAATCTGGATTGATGCGGCCAAGCAGCGCTTTGGCTCCTTTGCAGAACTCAACGCCTGGCTGGGCGAGCGCTGTCGCAGCCTGTGGGCGGAGGTTCGCCACCCAGAGCATTCGCAGTTCAGTGTGGCCGAGATGCTGGAGCATGAACGTGCCCATTTGATGTCAATGCCGCAGCCCTTTGACGGCTATGTGGAGCGCCCGGCGAGGGTGACCAGCACCTGCTTGGTCTCGGTCGCACGCAACCGTTACTCGGTGCCTTGCGAGCTGGCCGGGCAGATGGTCAGCACCCGGCTGTACCCGACGCGGGTGGTCGTGGTGGCCAACGATGAGGTGGTGGCGCAGCATGAGCGATTCAGTGACCGTGGACAGACCCGCTATGACTGGCAGCACTACATCCCGCTGGTGCAAAGAAAGCCCGGTGCGCTGCGCAATGGCGCACCGTTTGCCGACCTCCCCCCGGCCTTGCAGCAGTTGCGCAGAGGGCTGCTACGCCAGGCCGGTGGCGACCGTGTCATGGCGCAGGTACTGGCCATTGTGAGCACAGCTGGCCTGGATGCGGTGCTGGTGGCAGTTGAATTGGCGCTGGAGAGCGCGCCACCGTCTGGCAAGGTCAGCGTCGAGCATGTGATCAATGTTCTGAGCAGGCTCAACCCTGCACCCACGCCTGAAGATGCACAGACCTGTTTGCAGGCGACAGTGGCCCCACTGGCCAACACGGCGCGCTACGACAGCTTGCGCGGGCAAGGCGGCACGGAGGAGATCAACCATGCGTGATATCGCTGCAGAGCTCAAACAACTGCGCCTGCACGGCATGGCGGGCGCATGGTTGGACCTGATCGAACAAGGGTCCAGTACGGGCTCAGAGGATGCACGGTGGTTGATTGAACACCTGCTGCAGGCCGAGGCCACAGACCGAGGCATGCGCTCGGTGAGCCATCAGATGCATGCAGCCAAGTTCCCTGTGCATCGAGACCTGGCTGGGTTCGACTTCGCTGTGTCCCCCGTTGACAGCAAGCTGGTTCACACGCTGGCAGAGACAGGCTTCACAGAAGTGGCGCACAACGTGGTGTTGGTGGGAGGGCCTGGCACCGGCAAGACCCACCTGGCCACAGCCATTGGCGTGTCCGGCATCACCAAGCATGGCAGGCGCGTGCGCTTTTACTCCACGGTGGATCTGGTCAACGCGCTGGAGCAAGAGAAGGCACAAGGCAAGGCCGGACGCATCGCGACGAGCTTGTTGCGCCTGGACCTGGTGATCCTCGATGAGTTGGGCTACCTGCCGTTCAGCCAGGCAGGCGGTGCGCTGCTGTTCCACTTGCTCAGCCGGTTGTACGAGCACACCAGCGTGATGATCACGACGAATCTGGACTTCGCGGAATGGTCGCGTGTCTTTGGTGATGCCAAGATGACGACGGCGCTGCTGGACCGGCTCACACACCACTGCCACATCCTGGAGACGGGCAACGAGTCACACCGATTCCTGCACAGTTCCAGCACGGCCAAGAGGCGCATCAAGGCACGAGAGCAGTCTCGGATGCAGGCTGCAGCAGAGGGCAAGGCCTGAAGCTCAAAGCGAAGGGGGAAGCCGCTGCGCGGCTTCCCCCTTGATGTTCAACCAAGCCGGCCGGAAAACTCAAAACCCAGGCCAGGCTCTACACTTATCCACAGCTGACCACCCTTTGGTCGGCTACCAGCCCTGGCTCAATATTGGATCGGCACGGTGGCTCAGATTTGGATCGGCGCGGACATTCTCGGGGTCCTGCCAGATCTGGTTGAACAGACTGAGGTAGGTCGCCGTGAATGTCGGCTCGTCCATCTTGTTGACGAGGTTGGAGACAGCGTTGCCTTGCTGGTAGCCGAGATCGACGGCAGTAAAGCCGTGCAATGGCATGTAGGCAGTCTCTGTGGCGGCAGCCTGAACGCAGGCGAACTGCTGCATCGGTGCCTTGCTGCGATTGGACTTGAACGTTGCCTTGCGCCGCATCCAGTCCGCGCACTCTTTTGCAATCGCGCGCTGGGTCAGTTTGTTGCGCAACTGAATCTCGAACTCACTCCCGTACAGACTCCGTTCGCGGTCGGCCTTCGGGATATGGAATTCTTTGCGTTCCTTGCGAATCTTGTCGGTGACCTCTTTGGCGGTGAATGTCGGCGAGGTGAAGATGAATTGAAGCTCGTCGATTTTTTCTAGTTCTGCTTTCAGCGCTTCGAACGCGTACATCGAGAAGCAGGAGGCCGCGATCTTCAGGCGGGCACCAGGCTTGAGCGTTTGCTTGAGATCATCACCGAGCAGGCGGTTGATGTTGTCGATTAGTTCCATCAAGAGTCCGCCTTCGTAGTGGCGCTATAGCCCGGTGCCAATACGGCATTCTTTACGCCGTAAATCGCGAGGTGATCCTTGAGCCATAACCGGTACTCCGGTCCGCGCAGGCAATGATCAGGCGAGCAGTCGACACTCCATTTGCGCAGGATGTATCCAGCTGTGGCGGCGCGCAGCTTCATCCGCAGCACGCCGTCGCGCATGCCGTAATCCATTTCGGTGATCTCCGGCCGGGGCTGATCCGGGTGCGGCACCATCTCCAGTTCGACGATCCGGGTCCACTGAATGTCTTGATCGCTCATCTCATGGGCTGCAACTGGCTGCCCCTTGAGCACAACGGGGTTTTTGATCCGGGTGATGACGAAATCCCGGAACTCCTGAGACTTCCGGTCGAACGCCCTGACATGCCACCTCAGGCCGTTGTCGATCAGCGCAAAGGGGACGACTTCCCGCTCAGTACAGCCGCTAGATATGGAGTAGTACTCAACGCGGAGCGGACACCCCTGATGGATCGCACGAGTCACGCTTGCCAAGACATCCAGATCCGGGTGCGTGAGCCGTGACGGGCTTTCGCTAGCCACCCACGCATTGAGCCGCATCGGTTCGCCGTCTCCAAAGCCCTGAGTCAGCCAAGACAGCACCCGTTCCGGGGGATAGTCGAACACGGGCCGGAAGTCCGGTCCCAGGACGTAAGCCTTGCCTTTGGGGTCGTAGTCGATGTTGCCCGGAGACAACTCCTTATAGAGCGCCAAATCCCGGGTTGCCGCTGCGGACTGGATGCCAAACCGCCCAACCAAGTCCTGCCTACGGATCTCCCCCACGAAGCGCACACGCAGCTCAATGAACGCGAGCCGATCGCGCTGAGGCTGGGTCAATTCTGCAAGTTTGTCTTTGGGCATTCCTGAGTGCTCTATCGGATTAACGAATGCTTGTACGGGTTGTTGCGTGAAGTATATAAGCTGCTCTAGAATGTGGCAATGCAATGTTTTTGATTCTTGTATGCGTTGCATTGTGATTACCACATGACGGGCAATGCCCGCACTTTGGAGCATGGGAGTGAAAGCAGACAAAGCCATCGCGACCTACCGGCGCATGCGGGCGCAGCCGCTGTGGCGTCTGCTTGCCTCGACTACCGGGCCTACCGTCATTGGCCTGCTTCAATCTCATCTGTATGAGAGCGAGCGAAGCCTCCCTGCCTCCATTTTTCACGAACGCATTGCAAGGGATCTGGAGGAACTGCGCGCCCAAGGCGAAGACTTTCCCCAAACGGCACAGGCGTATGTCGCTAGCTGGCTCGCCGATGGGTTCCTGGAGCGACGCTTCCCGGCTGGGGCTTCAGAAGAAGAATATGAACTCTCCACGGCGGCTGTCGAAGCCATTCGGTTCGTATCTGGACTGGCACAGCCGCACTCCGCGGCGACCGAAAGTCGCCTGACGCTCGTCATTGAGGCATTGGCCCGACTTGCCGAGGACACCGACACTGACAAATTCCGCCGCATCGACCGGCTCATGGCCGAGCAAGCCCGCATCGATAACAACAGCTGTTGAGAGAGGACTCAACACAGAAATCAGTGAGATCAAAGATGAAATCGCCGATTGCGAGAAAGAAATAGAAGCACGCTTTGCCGATTTCAAACGGCAGTGGCCAATGGATGCTGGCGACATGGACACGAGCCTCGCCAGTGCGCCTGATTATTTCGCCAAGTTGGTCCGACTAGAAACGGATGGCCTTCCGGCCTATGAGCAGCGATTCTTCGAATTGCTGCAAAACCAAAGTCACCAGAATCTGGCGGCGCTTTCCACCTACCTGAACGATGCGCGCAAAGCCATCCTGGAGCGGATGGATCTGGTCAACGACAGTCTTGGCCAGGTACCGTTCAACCAAAGCGCCAATCAGCGAACCTATCTCCACATCGACGCCAGTGACCGGCAGCTTGCTGACGTCAAGGAGTTCAAGCTGGAAATCCAGCAGGCACTGAGCCATGCATGGACAGAGGATCGCGAGTTTGCCGAGGCGCGGTTCCTTGCTCTGCGGCGACTTGTTGATCGACTCGCCAGTCAGGACCCCGAGCAGAAACGTTGGCGTGAGACCGTGCTCGACGTTCGACAGCACGTTGAGTTCATCGGGCGGGAGATAGATGAAAGTGGTGTCGAGGTCGAGATCTACCGCAGCGGAGCAGGCAAGTCTGGCGGTCAACGCCAGAAGCTGGCTACCACGTGCTTGGCCGCAGCCCTGCGGTATCAACTGGGCGGGAATGACCACGGCGTGCCAATGTATGCGCCGGTCGTACTTGATGAAGCCTTCGATAAGGCTGACAACGAGTTCACCGCTTTGGCGATGAACATCTTTACCAATTTCGGATTTCAAATGGTGGTCGCTACGCCGCTGAAGTCAGTTATGACCCTCGAACCATTTATCGGTGGTGCTTGCTTCGTAGATATCAGCGACCGGCGAGTATCAGGCGTTCTGCTGATCGAGTACGACGGTGACCGCCAGCGGTTGAAGCTGCCGGAGCACGCTCGAGAGGAGGCTAACGTTGAAGCTTCCTGAAGATGTTCGGCAGCTTCTTGCCCGTCGCTTTCAAAGCAAGCACCGGGAGTGGTTGATCGGCGATCCGGGCGAGAGCCAATGGCCGCTGGAAGTTCCCCTCGGCATACCGACGGAGCAGGCTGCGCTGAGGCAAGTCGACGGCGTTCGCGCTTGGGTGAGCGCATGGCAAGGCTGGCAAGGAGTCGGCACCCTGTCCTGGTGTGAGCGTCGCTGTTGCTTTGGACATTGATCTTGGGGGCCTGGACGTTTGCGGTGTCGGTGTTCTCTCGCCAATTACCGCAGGTCATGCTCGCCCGTGTGCTTGCCGTCATGGGCATCATCAGTGTCGGCTTTCTGTTGTTTCTAATCCTCACATCCAATCCTTTCAGCCGAATCCTGCCGCTGATTCCGCAGAACGGTCGTGACCTCAACCCATTGCTCCAGGACATCGGCCTGATCATTCACCCGCCAATGTTGTATATGGGATATGTGGGCTTTTCTGTAGCCTTCGCTTTCGCCATTGCTGCGTTGCTCGGCGGTCGACTCGACGCCGCCTGGGCACGCTGGTCACGACCGTGGACGATCGTTGCATGGGCCTTTCTTGGTATCGGTATTACGCTCGGGTCGTGGTGGGCCTACTACGAACTCGGTTGGGGAGGGTGGTGGTTTTGGGATCCGGTAGAAAATGCTTCCTTCATGCCCTGGCTGGTGGGGACAGCACTCATACATTCACTCGCAGTCACTGAAAAGCGCGGTGTGTTCAAAAGCTGGACAGTGTTGCTGGCCATTGCTGCGTTTTCCTTAAGTCTGCTGGGTACCTTCCTGGTACGTTCTGGCGTGCTGACCTCAGTGCACGCGTTCGCTTCCGACCCCGCTCGCGGTGTATTCATTTTGATTTTTCTGTTGTTGATAGTGGGCGTTTCGCTGACCTTGTTCGCCTTTCGGGCACCGGTTGTAAAAAGCCGAATCGCTTTTGGTCTGTGGTCGCGTGAAACCCTGCTGTTAGTGTCAGTGGTCATCCAATAATCCCCACTTGTGGCATTTGAATTTTCCCCACCCATCTCATGCAAGGAGCATCAGATGGAGCAGGAACAGCAATGCTTGAGCGTCACAGATGACGCAGTTGCCCAGCAGGGCCCGAGGGCCCTGCTGGGCGGCGCCGCTACCGTGTCAGGGGGCACCCGGGACACGGAGGGCGACGTGATTGGGCAAACACAGTGGCAGGCAATACGCGAAGCCAAGGCTGGGGGCAAGACCGTCTCGGCCATCGCACGAGAGATGGGGCTGGACCGCAAGACGGTTCGCGCGGCCCTGCACAGCGAGCACTGGCGGCCGTACAGCCGCTCGCCGCGTCCGTCCAAGCTCGATGAGCACATGGCCTGGCTCAGCGAGCGCGCCCCGCAGGTCAACTTCTCGGCGCGCATCCTCCACCAGGAGTTGCGGCTGCAGCGGGACTTCGACGGCAGCTATGAGGTGGTCAAGGTCGCAGTTCGGCCCTTGCGAGCCCAGGCTGCGGCAGCGGCACTCACCCAGCGCCGCTTTGAGACCGAGCCAGGCGAGCAAGCCCAGGTTGACTGGGGACAGGTCAAGGTGCACTTCGGGGAGCAGATCGTGCGGGTGCACATCTTCGTCATGACGCTGGGCTATAGCCGACGCGGCTATGCCGAAGGCTTCTTGCACGAGCGGCTGGACAACCTGCTGGCCGCGCACGAGCATGCCTTCGCCCACTTCGGCGGCCGCTGCGAGAGCTTGCTGTTCGACCGCATGCGCACCGTGGTGCACCACGATCGCGAGGGCAGCCGCCTCAACACCACCTTCGAGGCCTTTGCTCAGCATTGGGGCTTCAGGATCAGGCTGTGCCAGCCCTATCGCGCCAAGACCAAGGGCAAGGTCGAGTCTGGCGTGAAGTATGTCAAGCGCAACTTCGTGCCTGGGCGTACCTTCCGCGACCTGGACGACTTCAATGAGCAACTGCGCACCTGGCAGGCCGAGGTGGCCGACGTGCGCATCCATGGCACCACGCACCAGCGGCCCATCGACCGATTCCAAGAGGAGGCGGCTCATCTGGCGCCCACGGCCAGCCAGCCCAGCTTCCGCGACGCCATGGTGCGCGAGCGTGTGGTGGCCGAGGACTGGCTGATCAGCATCGAGGGCAACCGCTACTCGGTGCCATTCAAGCTGATCGGCAAGACCGTGCAGGTGGTGCGCGAAGGCGCCCATTGGGTCATCCGCCACGCAGGGCTGGAGGTGGCGCGCCACGAGGTGCTGGCCGGCAAGGCGCAACTGTGCGTGCAGCCCGAGCACGGCCCACGGAGCCAGCGAGGTGATCAGGTGCCCGCTCTGGCTCCACCCGCACCCACGGCAGACCGCCCTGCGCATCCAGCCCTGGCCCAAGAAGTCGAGGTACGTGACCTGTCGGTCTATGAGCAGCTGGCAGCTGCACTGGAGGCTGCATGAACGCCACCGTCATGACCACACCGGCGCAGCTCGAACGCCTGGGCGAGCACCTGCGCAAGCTGCGGCTGCACAAAAGCAGCGAGCGGCTCGAAGCCATGCTGCAGCATGCGGCCGCCCAGGAGCTGCCCTATGCCGACTTCCTGGAGCAAGTGCTGGGCGAAGAGGTGGCCGCCAAGCGCAGCCAGAACATCGCCATGCGCACCGCCATGGCCCGCTTCCCCTTCGTCAAGCCACTGGAGACCTTCGACTTCAGCTACCAGCCCTCTATCGACAAGAAGCAGGTGGGCGCACTGGCCACCTGTCACTTCATCGAGCATGGCGACAACGTGATCATCCTGGGCCCACCGGGCGTGGGCAAGACGCACCTGGCGGTGTCGCTGGGGCTCAAGGCCATCGAGGCGGGCTACAGGGTGCTGTTCACCTCGGCGGCCAACCTCATCGCCCAACTGACCAAGGCTCACGCCGAAGGCAAGCTCGACGACAAACTCAAGGTGTTCACCACACCCAGGTTGCTGGTGATCGACGAGATCGGCTACTTGCCCATCGACCAGCAAGGCGCCAACCTGTTCTTCCAGCTCATCAGCCGACGCTATGAGCGCGGGCCGATGATCCTGACCAGCAACCAGAGCTTCGGCGCCTGGGGCGAGGTCTTCGGCGACAGGGTCATCGCCACGGCCATCCTCGATCGGCTGCTGCACCACGCAGTCACCCTCAACATCCGGGGCAACTCATACCGCCTCAAGGAAAAACTCAAGGCCGGGCTCGTTCGTTCCGACGAGTCCGATCCTCAACCGGGTGGGGAAATTTGAACGACCACGGGTGGGGAAAATTGGAATACCGTTGACAGTTAGGCAATAACCTTTTGCTGGTCGTGGCGGCCTCGATGATTCTGCTCGGCACTTTGTATCCTCTGGCGCTCGACGCCTTGAGCGGGGCGAAGATGTCCGTGGGCCCGCCATACTTCAATGCGTTGTTTGTACCACTAATGGGCCTGCTCATGGCGTTGATGGCCGTAGGTGTGTTGGTGCGATGGAAAGACACACCGGTCAAATGGCTATTGAGCATGCTCGCCCCGGTATTGGTTAGCAGCGCGGTGCTGGCGATCATCGCCGGGTTTGCCATGGGCGAGCCGTTGGACAACGGTGCTTGGGCAGTACGAGTACACGTCAAGCCGTTCGTGCGCTGGATCTGGTTCGGCGGCTTGATCACTGCGATGGGGGGCTTACTGGCGACGTTGGATAAGCGGTATCGAGTCAAGGTCAGGAGCAAGGTCAGTGACGCACTGGGCCTCTCGGAAGCCCCCGTATGAAGCGTTGGCCACTACTACTGCCGCTGGTGCTTTTTCTTGGCATGGCAGCATTTCTCTGTAAAGGGTTGTACCTCGATCCCTCGGCGTTGCCCTCAGCGTTGATTGACAAGCCGTTCCCCAATTTCTCCCTGCAATCCGTGCAAGACAATAGGTCCCTGACCCGTGCCGATTTGCTGGGCAAACCGGCGCTGGTAAACGTTTGGGGTACCTGGTGCGTCGCTTGTCGGGCAGAACACCCAGTGCTGAACAAACTGGCCCAGCAGGGGGTGGTGATTCATGGAGTCAATTACAAAGACGTTAATTTCGATGCTCTGAACTGGCTGAAGGATTTTCACGACCCTTATCAGCTGAATATTCGCGATGAAGCCGGCAGCCTCGGATTGAATCTGGGCGTGTACGGCGCGCCGGAAACCTTCCTGGTCGACAGTAAGGGCATCATTCGCTACAAGCACGTCGGCGTTATAGATGAGACGGTGTGGCGTGAACAGCTTGCAGATCTTTATCAAGGTCTGGTGCAGGAGGGCACGCAATGAGCCGGTTTCTATGTGGAACTCTCTTAGTGTTGTGTTCCGCTAGTGCCGCCCAAGCTGCCATCGATGCTTACGCGTTCAAGGATGAGGTCGAACGCGCCCGGTACACCGAGTTGACCCGGGAACTGCGTTGTCCGAAATGTCAGAACCAGGATATCGCAGACTCCAATGCCCCCATCGCCGCCGATCTGCGAAAAGAGATCTTTCGCATGCTCGATGAAGGTCAGAGTAATCAGCAGATCATCGACTTCATGGTCGATCGCTATGGCGAATTCGTGCGCTACAAACCTGAGCTGAACAGCCACACCTGGTTGCTCTGGTTTGGGCCTGGCGGTTTGTTGTTGGGCGGTGTGTGGGTGATTTACTTGATCGTTGCACGTCATCGTGGTCGGCATGGCGATGATGTTGAGGTGTTTTCTGACCAAGAGCGTCAACGGCTCCTCCTCCTATTGGGTAAAGAATCTAATGATTGATTTCTGGCTATGGGTCGGCCTGCTGTTGCTGGTTGCCCTCAGTTTCGTGCTAATCCCTGTGTTGTTTGTACGTCGTGCCCAAAGCGAAGAAGATCGCACCGCTTTTTACGTGGCGCTGTATCAGGAACGCCTGGCGGAGCTACAGCTTCAGCAAGGGGACGGAGTGATGTCTCCTGCGCAAAAAAACAGTGCCCGCTCTGAGGCGGACCGCGAATTGCTGGCGGACACCGAAGGAGCTGGCCTCGAACGTTTTTCGACTACAGGCAAGCCGCTACCAGTATTCGTGGCTTTCTTGATACCGGCGCTGGGGCTCGCGCTGTACCTGCATTTTGGCGCCAGCGACAAAGTCGAGCTGGTTCGTGAGTTCGCCCAGCCTCCCGGTTCACTCGCGCAAATGAACGACCGTCTGGAACGCGCGGTTAACGCCCAACCGGAGTCAGCTGAGAACGCTTATAACCTGGCCCAAAACTACATGGCTCAAGGGAGGCCCGACGATGCCGCTAGAATGTTCGAACGAACGGTGTCACTGGCCGGTCGCCGACCGGAGTTATTAGGCGAGTGGGCTAAAGCATTGTATTTCTCTAACAACAAAATGTGGTCTCCGCCAATCAAGGCGCTGACAGATGAAGCTTTAAATGGAAATCCGGGTGAGCTCCAGAGCTTGAGTCTCATAGGTCTGGCTGCGTTTGAAGAGCATCGTTACCAAGATGCTTTAAAATATTGGCATCACGCATTAGCAGAGATGGGTTCCGACCATCCGTCACACGCTGCTTTAGTACAGGCCATTGGAAAGGCAAGAAACGGTCTTTCAGCGGATGAAAAAAACAACAATTTGACGATTAACCATGTTGCTGGCTTGCCACCAACACCGCTCAAGGTACGGGTGGACATTTCCCCGGAAATTTTCGAAAAGGTCGCTTTGGATGACAGTGTGTTCGTTTTCGTACAGACGCTATCGGGCTCCAAGGTACCTCTCGCTACCATACGACTTAAGGTCTCAAGTCTGCCGGCCGAGGTGGAGTTTTCAGGCGCTGATGCAATAGTTACCAGCAACACCTTATCGCAGACAGCCGCGATTCAAGTGACTGCTAGGGTCTCTAGGGGAGGGAAGAGTAGGTCGGGGGAATGGTTGGGCCGAAGCTCGACGACATTAAATTCGAAGAGCGCTAGGCTGAAGCTTACGATCAACCTTCCGGATATCTGATCGACTGCACCGCAAAGTGCTGTTGCCAGGTACTGTAAAATAGAAGAGTGAGCACTTGATTTGCTGGTGCTTTCAAACAACGGTGTTGTTTTTTTAACAGCCGAACTGGAAAGGGAGGCTGAGCTGCTCAGTGATCACTTTATCCGTTGGCTGATTTACGCCGGCATGTTCGCTACAGGCACTGAACGACAACGCAGATGGTATGATCTGTGCGTTCTGACTCGTCAAGGATCGGCCAATGGATCGTTTGTCTAATTTGCTCTCGCGGTTCGGCGTGCGGGCCAATCTGTTCTATGACGGCGACCTATGCGGCTCTGCATCTTACGATGGCGCCGAGCGGCGAGGTTATATCCATCTGCTTCAGGCCGGCAGCGTGACGTTGCTTGGTCCCGATCGCAAGGATTTGCAGCTCACTCGCCCTAGCTTGATTTTTATGCCACGCCCCGCCAAGCATCAATTGTTTGCGGGTGAGTCCGATGGCGCAAAGTTGTTGTGTGCTTCCATGGAGTTTGAGGGCGGAATTGATAATCCTTTGTCGGCTTCATTACCGGACTGTTTGGTGCTCGCACTCGATGATCTGCCCATGCTGGCAGACACGTTGGAGTGGATGTTTGCCGAGGCGGCAAATGTGCATTGTGGAAGGGAAGCCGCGCTTGAGCGCTTATTTGAGCTCCTAATCATTCTGTTGCTCCGTTACCTGCTCGATCATCACCAGTTGCGCACCGGAATGATGGCTGGACTGGCCGACATGCGGCTTGCCCGATCGCTTTTACAGATGCACAACTCCCCGGAACATGCCTGGTCAATAGCAGAGCTGGCCAGTGAGTCAAATATGTCACGCGCTGCGTATGCCGTGCATTTCAAGAGAGTCATCGGACAGACGCCTGCTGATTATTTGTTGAGTTGGCGAGTTAGCCTGGCTCAGAAGCTGATGCGAGAAGGGCGCTCGATTACGCTGATTGCAGCTCAAGTCGGCTACGAAAGTCCTTCGGCGCTGTCTCGCGCATTTAGACGCAAGACGGGGTTGAGCCCTCGTGACTGGTTGAAAGATCTGGCGGGGGAAAATGATGGCAAAAAGGCCTAAGGCATTACTGCCTTAAGCCATTGAAAAAATTATGCATTAATTTTACGTTTTTCCAGTTCAACCAGCGAATGGCCTGCCACAAATATCGAAACAGCAAGCAACCCTAAGTCTTTAAGCAGAAACTGACCTGGCGCAACGGAAATCGCCGGAAACCCTAAACTAGGCTCAATGACGCCCGGAGTGGAAAACATAAAGCTAAGGGTTGTGAAGAACAGGCCTGCAGACAGAGCGCCTCCTACCACGGATAGTTTGGGCGACAGCATGCGGCCTGCGATCAGAGTGCCGATCGAAATCTCTAGTATGCCGAGCAGGCTGGAGAACATGTCGACCGAAAAAATGCTATACACCCATCCCAAAAGCGGGCTGTTGCTCACCAGTGGAACCAGGCCCTCGGCCTCGTAGTGGGTAAATTTCATGCCGCCGAACCAGAAGTAAATAATAGCGAGAGCCAAGTACGCGCCATAGATACCTAGCCCCATAGTTTTGGTTCCAAGCGTTAAGTGGGCCTGTACGCTGGACTTCGAGTTTTCAATGCCTATGGTTTTCATGTCTGAGCTTCCAGTAGTGAGTGAGAGTGTGTTGGCTGCCGAACGCCGTATGCGTTGGCGATGAGATGATTATGGCTGGCATCTCTAATCAAGAGGCATCAGAAAGTATTGATTTCAGTGCAGATCGTCTTGGGCGGTGTTGGCGCTGATGGAAAATTGACCCACCCTGCCGATTGAAATTTGACCCAGGGCGGATTGCTGATTTTGTTACCAGCAACTGTGGATAAGTCTACCAGCGCAGCTGCTGTTGCCCCCACTCCTTCGCTAGCCCAGTTCAGTTGTTTAAGACCTGCCACACGCAGCCATGTAGCAGGCCGTCGTCGCCATGAAATCAGAACGGCTCATCGTCCTCCGGTTCCTGGCCGCCCTTACGCTTTCGCTCCCGTGATTTGATCTTGGCCTGGGCCGCCAAGCTACTGTGTTGCAGGCGATAGGACTCGTTACCGGTTTCGACGATGTGGCAGTGGTGGGTCAGCCGATCCAGCAGGGCGGTGGTCATCTTGGCGTCGCCGAACACGCTCGACCATTCGGCGAAGCTCAGGTTGGTGGTGATCACCACGCTGGTGTGTTCGTACAGCTTGGATAGCAGGTGAAACAGCAACGCACCGCCGGCCTGGCTGAAGGGCAGATAACCCAGTTCGTCGAGGATGACCAGATCCATGCGCAGCAGAGCTTGGGCGATCCGCCCGGCTTTGCCGTCGTGCTTTTCGCGCTCCAGCAGATTGACCAGATCGACCGTGGAGTAGAAGCGCACGCGCTTGCCGTGCCGGGTGATGCCGGACACGGCCAGCGCAGTGGCCAGGTGGGTTTTACCGGTGCCAGGCCCACCGATCAGCACCACGTTCTGCGCGGTGTCGGTAAAGGCCAGACTGGCCAGTTCGCTGATCAAACGAGCGTCTGCGCTGGAGGCGCTGAAGTCGAAGCCGGCCAGGTCGCGGTGCATCGGCAGCTTGGCCATGTTCATCTGGTGGCTCACCGAGCGCATGGCGCGATCTGTGTGCTCTTGTTCCAGCAGGTGTTCGAGCAGCCACTTGGACGAGGCTGTGTTCGACTCACCCTGCGCAGTCAACTCCGCCCAGGCCGTGGCCATGCCGTGCAGGCGCAGCTCCTTGAGTTCCGCCATCAAATCACGCATGACCGATCTCCTCGGTCTGGCCACGCAGGCGGTCGTAGCGCGCCGTGTTAGCGACGGGGGCTTCCTTGAGCGACAAGTGGGTTTCGACGCTGGGTGGTGGTTCGGTCGCGGCCAGGCGCGCCACGACATTGAGGATGTGTTCGGCGCTCAGGCTGCCGCTTTCCAGTACCAGCTCAACAGCCACCAGCACCGCATCGAGCCCGGCGACCGGTACGGCAGCCAGAACTTGCGCCATGATCCGGTCACCGCCGGCATGACGCCCCAGACCGTGCTTAAGCTGACGCAGCGGCGCCGGCAGATCAGCAAAGGGCGCGCCGTTGCGCAGCGCACCGGGCTTGCGTTCGATCAGCGGGAGGTAGTGCTGCCAGTCATAGCTGACCTGGTCGCGATCCAGCAAGCGGACATGGCTGGCGATCAGCGCGTCGTCAGCCACCACCTCGATTCGCGTCGGATACAAACGGCTGCTGACCCACTTACCCGCATACTCACACGGCACCGAGTAGCGGTTGCGCCCGACGCTGACCAGGCAGGTGCTGGAGACCCGCGCAGGCCGCTCGACGTAACCGTCGAATGGCGCTGGCACAGGCATCAGTTCAGCGCGCTCCAACTCCAGCACTTCGGCCACACTCAGCCCGCTGTATTGAGGGTGCGTCAGCTCGTTCCAAAGCGCGCGGCAGCGCTGGCCCAGCCAGGCATTGAGTTCCTCGAAGGAGTGAAACTGGCAGTCCTGGGCGTCTAGCCAGATACGCCTGCGGCTGTCTTGCACGTTCTTTTCAACGATGCCCTTTTCCCAACCAGCGGCGACGTTGCAGAAGTCCGGATCGAACAGGTAATGCGCGCACATCACCGCAAAGCGCGCATTCACCGCCCGGCCTTTGCCCTTATTGACCTTGTCGACGGCGGTCTTCATGTTGTCGTAGATGCCCCGGCGCGGCACGCCGCCCAAGGAGCCGAACGAGCGTGTATGGGCGTCAAATAACATCTCATGGCCCTGGCTCGGATACGCCACAAGCCAGAACGCACGGCTGGCACACAGCTTCAGATGTGCCACCTGCATACGCCGGTAAATGCCGCCGACCAGCAAGCCTTCCTCGCTCCAGTCAAACTGAAACGCCTCGCCAAGAGCAAAGGTCAGCGGCACAAAGGCCTGCGACGCCTTGCCCTGTCCCCCTCGCCAGGCACGGATAAACGCGGTGAGCTGGCTGTAGCCACCGTCATAACCATCGGCTTTGATTTGCGCCAACAGCGCCTTGGCACTGCGCCGCTGTTGCTTGGGGCGCAGAGAATCGGCTTTTAGCGCCTGCTCTAGCGTGGCGTGAAAAGGGCTGAGTTTGTTAAAGATCGCGCGGCGTTGGTAGACCGGCGGCTTGGCCTCAGGTGCTCTGACCCACTTGCGAATCGTGTTGCGCGCCAACCCGGTGCGCTTGGCTATCTCATGCAGCGACAGCTTGTCGCGGAAATACATCCGGTGGATTTTGCCCATCATTTCCATACTGATCACCCTGTGTTCTCCTGCTCAAAAATTGAGCAGAAGCAGTTGAACACCTGGGTCAGTTTTCAGTCGGCAGAACAGCCTCTACTGGGTCAGTTTTCGGTCAGCGGCAACACGAAGAGGAAAGGAGCAGACGCAGCTCGTTGAGACACTGAATGCTCCCCTCAAGGCGGACGGCTTCCAACTAAGGCCATCGGGGAGCATCTCAGGATATTCGGCGTTCGCGGTGTGTCGAATCAGTGGTGGCGTATCTGGCGCGCCCAAGAATTTGATCTTCGCGTCAACGGGGCCGAAGCCCGAGATCGTCATCCAGGATGCCATCAACAACGACATCCGAATCGTTAGGAATGAAGAGCATTGCCTCGTGTACGACCGCCCGATGCAAGCCAGCGGGCTTACCAAGGAGGAGATGCTCTCTTGGTGGAAGGAACGGCAAGGCACCGAGGACGAATCAGATGCACGGCGATCGCTTTCTCAACGTCTGATGGCATCCCTGGCATCGGACGGCGAGCGAAACGTATTCAGCGTCTACTACCGGGCATTCAAGGATCTCGGTGACAAGCTGCCAGCCCTCATTCCGCAGGTCTATCTGCATTACGACCCATACACGCTGGCACAGCTCGGCGGGGTTGGGCGTTTGTCTCGGCAACGCATGGACTTCCTGCTCCTGTTCAGTGACGCAGGCCGTGTGGTCGTCGAGGTTGACGGATCACAGCACTTCGCCGAAGACGGGAAGCCATCCCTCGCCAGGTACGCGGACATGGTGGCGGCCGATCGTGACCTACGGCTCGCCGGGTACGAGGTCTATCGTTTTGGGGCCAACGAGCTCACCGGCCACGGGTCGGCTGAACGGATCGAAGCATTCTTCCGGCGCTTACTTCGGAAGCACGCGGTCCTTCCCGGAGCCGGTTCGGCTGAGTGAAACCGTACCAACTGATCCGGATTTGCGGACGCGGGTTCAATTCCGTGAATGGGAATCGAACTGGCGGCCGGTTACCTGCACACGGTTGATGCCAACGGGCAGTCGGAACTGGTAGGATGGCGGGCATCAAGGGCTGGATTCCGCACCTTTCCGCACGAGTTAGAAGCGGTTGTAAGGCGCTGAGTTACTGAGGTTTGGTGCGGGGTTCCACCCCACCACCACAAATACAAAAGGTCATCCGTCAGGATGGCCTTTTTTATTTGTATTGATGCTGTGAAAATCGAACTACAAGGGTGCTATCCGCCCATGTCAAAAGCGATGCCGGCGCCATGAGCCTGATCACTTGGGAAGCGATAACAACGAACATGTTCTGCCGCTGCAAGCCGTCGTCGTATGGCTGAATTCGAGAATCTTTGAGATTGCAGGTTCAGAGTCATGCCCTCTTTTTTAGCACGCCCCGGCAAAGGGTTCTGTATTCCTGTAACGCTCTAGGCTGTAAATAGCACATGACGGTGAGGAAGGTGCCCGCCTTTTACATGCGGGCACCATCATTTAAAATCGCCGACTAATAGCCTCAGCCAGCATGATTGTTGTCAGGTTCGTCGCCACGGAGGGAATATCCGGCATTATCGACGCGTCAACAACATGCAGGCAGCTCACGCCACGCACTTTCCCGTTTTTATCGACGACTGCCGTTTCATCACTATCATTTCCCATCGGTACAGTTGAAGTCGGATGCGCATATCCATCGACGCCAGCAATCACGGCATTCTGAAGTGCGATATCGTCTTCTATCTCGTTTCCCGGCGTCATCTCAAGTTCAATCAAATCGGAAAATGGTGACGTCTTTCCTATGCGCCGTGACAGACGTACTGCTTCCATCATTCGTCGCAGATCGCTCGCATCCTGAAAGAAGTTATAGCGGATGACTGGCATCGCACGCGGATCTCGGCTGGCGAGACGTACCGAGCCGACGGAGTTGGGCAACGTCACTGCGCACGCAAGCACGATGGCGCCTCCGGTAGGACTTTGCGCCGCATCAAAAATATGCGTCCCTGAAATGTGCAGATCAAGCTCGCCTGCATTCGCCTCACTGGAATGAGTCCAGATGATTGCTCCCGCGACTGGCGCCATGGCTATGGCTTCCGGCTTTAGCGCATAGACGTTGTAATAAAAGGGATGCTCTTTGAGACGATCGCCAACTGGCGCAGCTTGCAGCACCGGAATGCCGAGTTCTTCCAGGTGCGTTGCAGGTCCGATACCCGAGCGCATCAGGATTGCAGGACTACCAAATGCTCCGGCTGACAGAATCACCTGGCCAGCCATAAAGCTGTCACCATTGATAAGGCGTACACCGGTTGCACGACGACCATCGAACAGAATGACGTCGACCTCCGCTTCTCCCATGATGGTCAAGTTCGGACGACTACGTACCTCATCTGTCAGATAAGCCATTCCGGTATTGATACGTCGGCCATCGACGACATTCAACGGATAGGGTGATACGCCGTTTTGCTCGGCACCGTTGAAGTCGCTTATACGCTTCATACCGACAGCTTCCGACGCTCGAACAAATGCTTGCATCGAAGGTGTATTTTCTTCCATCGTCCGTTGACGGACCGGGAATGGTCCTGAACGTCCGTGCCAGGCGTCATCACCGGTTGGAGTGTTTTCCAGAGCTTTAAATATCGGCAACACATCCGCAAAGGACCAGCCGTCGATTCCACGCGCTGTCCAGCGTGCAAAATCCGCTGCCCGGGCCCTCATCGCGACCGCAGCGTTAACGCCAGAGCTGCCGCCAAGAACCTTGCCACGAATTGCATTGACGTCATGACCAAGTCCGGTATGGTCTTGCGTGTGATAGCCCCAATCGTGGGCAGGATCACCACCTACACGGTTTGCATTGGCAATCACGTCCGGGTATTGGTTTGGTGCATATGATTTCCCGGCTTCCAATAACAAGACGCGTCGATTGCCATCCTCGGACAAACGATTTGCCAGTACCCCGCCGGCGGATCCCCCACCAACGATCAATACGTCAAACGCTCTGGTAGATTTCATTTCAATTGTCATGGAAATACTCCTTTTTTGATGGACTGGATTTTTCAGTGCAATTTCATTTGTGCCTGAAAGCATTCACGAGAAAATCGGCGGCGTGGTCGAGCGCACGCCGACTGCTTTCGAGATGCGCGACATCAAGCTGGAAGACGTGATGCATGCCCTCCCATATTTCGAGTTGTACGGATACGCCGGCCGTCATTGCACGCTCGGCGTATTGTCGGGAGTCATCGAGTAGACGTTCATCCGTACCTACCTGTATGAGGACAGGTGGCAAATTATTCATATGGCCGAATAGAGGTGACGCTAGCGGATTACCGGCGTCAACTGCACCTAGATACTTATGCGCGCAATCTTGTAGGTATTCGTAGCTGATCAACGGATCCGTTATCGAAGGATCTTTCATCGATGCGCCGGTAAATGTAAGATCGGTCCAAGGCGAAAAAGCAAGGCCGGCAATCGGGGATACATCCCGACTTTCCTTGGTCAGTTCCGCAAGGGTGACCAGCGCCAGCCCACCTCCCGCCGAATCTCCAACGATCGCGATCTGTTTGAATCCCTGTGTCACCAACCAGTTCCAGGCCTCCAGGGCTGCCTCGGGAGCACTCGGCAGTATTGCTTCTGGTGCCAACGGATAATCAATGACAAACGCCGGCACGCCAGTCCTGCCGACCAGCTGACTGACAAAGCCACGATATGCCGTCGCTGAACCAAGCACGTAGCCGCCGCCGTGGATATAGAGAATCGCTCGTGTATGTGTTTTACCGCTCTGGACCGGCCGCACCCACCAACCATGAATGCCGCTCTGTTCGACTGCCTCAAATACAACTTCTTCTGCAATGGGGCTAGCAGAAACGAAGGAATCGTAGATTGATCGAATGTCCCCGGTCGCTGAGCGCCAAAAATCGGCGAATTTTTCGCGCAATGCACTTTCACGCTGACGTTCTTCAACTCCTATCCTGACGATGCTCGTCTTGCTTTTCCCACTGCTACCGTTTGCTGTATCAAACATGATTACTCTCCGATTTGTTTGTGATCTGCGAAACTTTTTTTGTGCTGTCTTCCAATTGTCTGGACAAAGTGATGCCATCTACGCAAGGCTGAGGCGATGCGCAGTGCGAAAAATGGTTTGAATGGCTAAGTCGGAATGCGGCCGAACTCACCGTTGGCATAACCGACGAGTGTCCGACGGATATCTGCAACCGTCGACATCACCAATGGCCCATGCTTGATGAATGGTTCAGCAACTGGTCTTCCTGCGATGAATACGAAATGGGATGGTTCGCTGGAATTGAATACGACTTCAATCCCTGCGCCAGCCCGGATAGTGGTTGCGCTACCGGCTTTCAGTGTGCGATTTTCATCGCCACAACGAATGGTGAGCGAACCGCTTGCAGCGTAGATCCATGCCTGTTGTTCGCCGAGCAGATGATGTGCGAAGCAAGCACCTTTTTCCATGAGCCCGTCGAGCATTGTCATATCTGGCGGAGTTCTTTCGGAGCCCACAACAGTAGCGCTACGACCCAACAAGACCCGCATCCGATATCCGTTTCCCTCAAGGAGCGGAACCTCGCCTGCCTTTACATGCAATGCGCGCGCTCCTTCTTTTTTGAGGTGCGCCGGCAGGTTGACGAATATCTGGAGAGCGTGGATCCTGGCGCCCTCTTCCGGGTGCTCTTCATGTACCGCGCCGCTGGCGGCAGTCAGCCAATACAGATCGCCAGCTTGTAAGCCAATGTTGTGCCCAAGTGTGTCGCGATTAATGAAAGCGCCTTCTGAATCTTCGAACATGGCGGTCACGGCCGATATTCCTGCATGAAGATGCGGCTCAAACGTCGGGGCTGTCATTACAAAGTCATCCACCATCAAAAGCGGATCCATGCTTCCACCGAACATTTCTTCCGAAAAATGAAGCGCGGTAAAACCGTCTCCGATTTCGTGGGTGTGGCCAGGCACCACTTCTCCAAGTCTCCCGGAAACAATGCCGGCCTCTTCCGCGGAGGTGACCGCTAATGTCGAATTGCTCATTTCAAACTACTCCCATAAATATTTATCCCGGGAGTAAATTTAAGGGAAGAGTAATCAGACGAGAAGACGCATTAATTGGGACTTAATGTCCAATAGCTTGGACGATTGGCTGGATCAGTAGATATGTTCCTTGATTGTTACGTTAGTACCCTCTTCGGAAATTCGGCGGCCAAATGATCGAGAAAAACGCGTACCGAAGGAAGTAGCCCTTTCCGATAGGGAATAAGCGCTGTAATCGTCGCGTCGCCGGCAATCCAATCCGGTAGCACTCGGCGTAAGGCACCACTTCGCACCGCCTCACGACATATATAGCTTGGCAATGCCACGATGCCCAAACCGTTGATTGCTGCGCGCTGAAGTCCTACCATATCGTCGCTGAGCAGCCTTGGCGTGAGTGGCATGACAATTTCATCTTTTGCCTGGCTTACATGACGAAGTTTCCAAACCGGAGCCACGTTAGTCCGCATCATGAAAAGTGATGGGTGATTCTGTAAGTCTTGCGGCTTTTTCGGGGCTCCATTCGCATCAATATAATCTGCACCGGCAAATAGAAACCACGGCGTAGGGGCCAGCGTTTTTTGAACGAGATTGGAATCAGGTAATGGATCCGTATGCGCACGAATCGCGATGTCGTAATTTTCTCCGACGATATCAATTGGCCGATCTGCAGAATGTGCGACCACATTTACCTTTGGATATATTTTTAGAAAATCAGTAATGATTTCGGCCAATGCAAACTGCATAGTCGCGACACCAGCTGTACATCGCACTGTGCCTGTCGGTTCACCTAACCTGTTGCGGACCGTCGTTTCGGCCAACTCGGCTTCTCGCAACATCGCGACCGCATGGCGGTAAAACTCCTCACCGGCATCAGTCATGCCGAAGCGACGTGATGTCCTGTTCAACAATCGGACACCAAGATTGCTTTCCAATTGCTGCATTCGATGGCTGAGAGTGGATTTGGGAACCTGCAGGGTCCGCCCTGCCGCTGTGAATCCGCCGCGGTCAACGACATGCACGAAAAAGTAGAAATCGTTTAAGTCCAGCATTCCCCCTCCATTGTCCAACCATTTGGACGTTAAGTCTCAATTTTACCGTCTTCTGGTCCGCTGGCTCAATGGCTAACATTCCCTTGCCACGAAAAACAAGCGTGCCCGCAGCGTTCGATCTAGAACGTTCCAGAAATTAATTCATATGCATTCATCCAGGAGAAAGTAATGACTAACCGTACTTACGAAGCACTTACCGCCGATAACGCAGCCCTCATTCTGGTTGACCACCAAGTCGGCCTGATGACAGGTGTTCGCGACTACTCAACCGGCGAACTGAAGCACAACGTCGTGGCCCTGGCCAAAGCGGCCAAAGCTCTTAAGTTGCCAATCGTTGTCACAACCACCGCGCGCGACAGCATGTGGGGGCCGACATTCCCTGAGCTGGTTGAAGCTTTGCCTGGTATTGAAATCATTGACCGCTCTTCGGTAAATGCCTATGACGATGAACGCGTTGCGAAGGCGATAGAAGCGACCGGCCGTAAAAAATTGATCTTTGCCGGCATCTCCTTGGAAGTTTGTGCTGCATTTCCGGCGATGACTGCTGTCGCACGCGGCTTGGATGCATATGTAGCGGTTGATGCATCCGGAACGTTTAGCGAAACAAAACACGAAGTTGGTCTACTGCGTATGCAGCAAGCTGGAGTAATCTTGTCTGACTATGCAACCCTGATGGTCGAAATCCTTAAAGATAATGGTCGTCCGGAAGCTGCTGCTGTCTACGGTGCCCTTGATATGCCTTGGGCCACCCTGGTTGGACAGGTTGCCAGCGGCTATAGCAAATAAACAGGTTGGGAACATTCGGTTTCCTATTCAATAGCAATCGCATGATTACCTGGTGTCGGCTAAAGCCGCCCCAGGTGATCATCAAGTAAGGAGTAAACATGTCCGGACAGCATAAATCCTTGGCAGTGCCGCTCGTGCCGCCATCATTCTTCGGCATCGTACTAGGCCTGGCTGGTTTAGCCGGCACTTGGCGAGCAGCACACGCCGTTTGGGATATGCCGTCGATCATCGGGGAAGCAATTTATGCTCTTGCGGCCGTCGCATGGCTTGTGATTGTTTTGCTCTACCTCCTCAAATGGATCATTGCACCGACGATCGCGAAAGAAGAGGCTGAACATGCGGTTCAGTGCTGCTTCATTGGTCTTGCCGGTGTCTCGACACTACTTATTGCACAGGGCGCTTTGCCTTACTCCCGCTTGCTTGCAATTACATTATTCTTCCTGGGCGCTGGATTCACAATTTTCTTTGGCCTGTGGCGTACCGGACTTCTTTGGCGCGGAGATCGTGATCCTGCGTCAACAACACCTGTACTCTATTTGCCTTTGGTCGCAGGTGGTTTTGTCACAGGCATAGTAGCCAGCTCCCTGGGCTGGCAGGAGTGGGGTGAACTAGCCTTTGGTGCGGGATTTTTTGGATGGCTGGCAATTGAATCCGTCCTGCTTCACCGACTCTATGTTGCGCCTCCCTTGTCTCTTCCTTTGCGCCCCACCTTGGGCATTCAACTTGCACCACCAGCAGTCGGCGCTGTATGTTATATGGCAGTGAGCGGTGGGCATCCTGACCTGCTGGTGCATATGCTGATCGGATATGCATTACTACAGGCGTTGATCCTTGTCAGAATGAGCCGATGGATAGGTGAACAAGCTTTTGGGGCGTCGTATTGGGCATTTACCTTCGGTGCTACTGCGCTTGCGAGTGCCATCATCCGATTGGCGGCAGGTAGCCAACAAGGTGTCTTTACAACGCTAGCCCCGGCAATGTTTTTGATTGCAAACATTATCGTTGTCACGATCGCGGCTGGCACCATCCGGCTGCTCATAAGGGGGAAACTACTTCCTAAAACGTAGTTCGCTCTCGCTAGCCATAGGGCGTGCGGCCGACGAACTGATTTGTTGTACGTTTTTCTCACGTGACACCGACCGGAGCGTCTACAAAATCGTTTCAATCCGAATCTGCACCATTTGCACAATTACTGAGAAGTTGGACCGAGCAGCGCCGGGAATTCAAAAATCCGCCGGCCGAAAAATACTCAAGTTGCCACGAGGCTGCGTTCGAATTCCAGCTTTATTCCATGTCGTTCACCAAACAAGACAGTATCCATGCCAGACGAGATCGCGATCAGAGAAAACTGCTTACCAACGTAACCTGGCCAATTGCAAAAAGGTCGTTGCTTGATCTGACTTCGGGCAAAAAAATTTCTATCGCTGTAAATTTCCCTATGAAGAAAGAAAACCAGACCCAACATTAACTTTGGCGGCGTCACCGGTCTACAATAGCGAGTACTTTGGCCCTGAATTTAGAACCAAGAATTCACATTTACCTTGGATAAGCGTTCTGTATGATTAGACTGAGCACAGTGTGGAAACCTAGTTTCCACACTGTGCAGTCCATATGACTAATCGACTAATTTGTTGAGATTTAAGACTAGTGATTGGCAATTCAATTTCTGCCGTCCACTCCACTACCATTAAAAGAAATACCATTCATCAGAATGGCATTAGCAGGCGCCCCAGCTTCAATACCGCCACAATGATGGCATCGACACCAACGAGATCGATGCCGCGAAATGCGAGGTAAAATCAGGATTGCATAATACGCGTCCCATACTGCTTGCCTAGGCATCACCGCCAGGGAGTTCCTGCCGTTTCTCTGCATATGCCTTGAGCGACAGCATGGTTCGAGGGAGTCCGTTTTTAAGCTGTTTGGCTACGCCTGGCCCGAACAGAAAAGCAAGGGCGCCGGTAAACCACACGCAGTGCACAACTTCAGAGCCGCCATTTACCGCAGAAACAGTATGCGCAAAGTGCATGCGAAACAGAGGGATATAGCCCTCTACGGTGAATGATCGGCCTTGCGAGCGCTCTGTGACCACCATAGGAACGCCCATGCCTTTACTCGGGACTATTTTTCCTGTTGTTCCAACCGCGAATGGCCCATTGAGCATGGCCTGCTTGGTATCCGGGTCCCAAAGGTGCCATCGGTCAACCTCACTCCAAATGTCGTCGATGATTGTTGGAGGGACTGCGATATAGATGCGTTCTTCGACTTGCATAAATGGAGTTACTCCTAACTGTTTTATACGCAGCAATCATCAGCTACCTGCTTCGCTCAAGAAAATATGTATATCGACGCATAGTATATGTCCCAGGATTTGCATTGGCGGCATAATTTTCGCCACCCTAGTTTGCTGACTTCCGCACATCCACCACGACCACACTGGCATTATCTGGAGCACCCAGTTTCAACACCGCAGCAATGATGGCATCGGCCGCTTGCTGGACGGAACCTGCCGCTGCAAGGATTCCATAGACCGTTTCCACGTGCAGTAAATCAAACACAACATCCGATCCCAGCACCAGGAAAAGATCGTCGGCCTGTCGTTGGATTTGCACTATTTCAGGCTCATCACCTATCACCGGTTTGAACGCAAACAGCCCGAAAGCACGTGAGAGCGCAATGCCGGTATTTTCATTTACAGTGGGTGCAAACGCGCGCATGGCGTACTTCCTCAGATAAGGAGCTTGCTACGCATTAGGGATGGAGTCCAATCGTTTGCCCTGATGGCCTGATAGCTGAAGCTTATCTAGCCGCATGAAACAAGGAAGAAAAACATGTCACAGGCCGTTTTTATTTTCAACATAGTATTTCTTGCCCTTTACCCTGCATACCCGGCCTGAATAGCAGCATTTCCAGACAAAATGAATATCGCGCCCCCAATATCTCCTGCTTCTCGCGCAAAATCCAGCCATCAACCGAATGCAGTAGAGATAGATTGCAGTAAGAACATCGAAGTTAAAACATGATCAAGGAGAGCATCATGAACAACGCAAGTAAAATTCATCCTGCAGTCGACAACGGCGTGAAACCAGGAAATCCCAATTTTTCTGGCGGTACATTGTCCTGCAACTGCGCAAACCAGCCGGTAAAAGTCGCGATTCAAAGTCAGGTCGCCCACAACCACGTTTGTGGCTGCACCAAATGCTGGAAGCCGAAAGGCGCGCTCTTCGCACAGATCGCCGTGGTCTCTCGGGACAAGGTCAGCGTCGTCGAAAATGCGGATAAGCTGGCCGTGATTGATGACTCTGCCACCATCCAGCGCCATGCGTGCAAGGCATGCGGTGTACACATGTACGGTCGCATCGAAAACAAGGCACATCCATTTTATGGTTTGGATTTCGTGCATACGGAACTGTCGAAAGAAGCGGGCTGGGCAGCGCCAGAATTTGCAGCGTTCGTTTCGTCGATCATTGAATCGGGCGCAAATCCGGCAAATATGAGCGCCGTACGCACTAGGCTGGTCGAACTGGGCCTGCCACCTTACGACGCGCTCTCCCCCGCATTGATGGACGCCATCTCCACGCATATAGCCAAAGCCAAGGGCGTGCACTGAGCAGAGTAAGCATCGAGTCCCGTCCAGATCCATTCAGATCTGCTTTAGGCCGCACTCCCGTAGTAAGCAAGGGGCGGCCTTTTTTTACATCGTGCTGGAAAACCGCTCACGATATGTCTTGGGCGTCAGGCCGACCTTCTTCTTGAATACGCGGCGCATCTTTTCTTCTGTCCCAAAGCCGGTCTTGCCGACAATCAATTTGAGCGGCAACTTGTCGCCCTCCAACATGCGCCGCGCAGCTTCGAAACGCGCCCGTTCGATAAAATCAGCAGGGCTTTCGCCAGCCTCCCGATGAAATACCCGCGCGAAATTACGCTCGCTCATCGCCATTCTTTGCGCCAGCCTGGGCACCGTCAGTTCCCCTTCAAGATGCGACATAATCCAGTTCTGCAACTCGCGAATCGTCGGATGAGTGTTCATCTGGCTGGAGAGATGCACGCTGAACTGGGATTGCCCACCCGGCCGCTTCAGATAAATTACCAGATCGCGCGCTACTTCCAACGCCACCTCGCGTCCGAAATCCTCTTCAACCAATGCCAGTGTCAGATCCATGGCGGCAGTAACACCGGCCGAGGTCCAGATATTACCTTCACGAATAAAAATAGCATCAGCATCGACGATCACCTCCGGATACATGTTGCGCAATCGCTCAACAAAACCCCAATGTGTGCTCACACGCCTTCCATTGAGAACGCCCGCCGCGGCCAAAAAGAAGCTTCCTGTACACAATGCCGCCAAACGACCGATTCTGGATGCCACGCTCGTAATCCAATCGACTATTTCTGGGGACTCTTCCAATGCATCTTCAATATCCGGCGAGCCAACAATCAATGCGAGATCCGGCAAAGTCCACGCCGAAATTGCCTTGCCAGCATACAAAGACATCAGGGTATCTGAAGCGACCATTCCAACTTTGTTGGAGACGATGTTTACTTGATAACCTCCGGCCAAGCCAAGTTTTCTTAGGTGCTTGTTGGTGTAATCGAACACCTTCATGGGACCGATTGCTTCCAATGCCTTGAAGCCCGGGTAAACAATGATATCGACTGCAAGCATATCTAATCGCGGTGCCTTATTTCGCATGACTATCCCAATCGACGAACAGCTGTATTTTGTGGATAAAAAGGGCAATAAATGAAGTGCGTGAGTTCGGCAAGCCTGGTTTCGTCCTGTCTATATTTAGAAACCTTCCCAATCGTCTAACGCGGAAACAAGTATTTCTACTTCAATCAGATTGCAGAAATCATTTCTTGTTACCAATGATTTTGGAACCAGAGAATTTGTTTCGCACAGTGAAATAAGCGATTACTAATGACGATACCTGCTCTGATCGAGACTCTCCATACACTAGCTATAGTAAAACGACCCTTGCGAACAAATCAAAGTCAAAAATGTGATTTTCACTAATGTAATTTCCACTATCGAGATGGTAAGCCACCGACACAACCGAGTGCTGCGCCTCCCCACTTTAAGCATTTCTCATCTTGGTAAGATGTATTCATTTGGGTTGCCCGTGCCATGCCCGGAAAAATGTATGGCAATATGCGCGCTGCGGGCCTTGGCAAAGCAGGATTATTGGGCATTCAAATAACGGGTATGTACAGATATGGCAAAGCTGTTGTTACTGGAAGATGAAGTCGACTATCGTCAGGAAATTGCTGACTTTTTAAGAAGTGAAGGGCACCAGGTTCTGGAGGCAGGAAGCGCAGCCGAATTCACTCCTTTGATGGATGAGATGGACATTGCGCTGATTGATGTCGGCCTGCCCGATGCCGATGGTTTCGAGCTCGCAGCCCTGCTACGCAAACACCGTAATAAATGCGGCATCATCATGCTGACCGCCCAGGGCGGTATCAACCACAAGATTGCCAGCCTGCGCGGTGGCGCCGATCATTACCTGGTCAAGCCGGTGCGCTATGACGAGTTGTTAGCCCATATCAAGGCACTGGAACGACGCATGGGCCTGGGCGGCTGGCGACTTGATACGCTGGAACGCAAGCTGTATGCGCCGAATGGGCATGCAGAAGCATTGTCTGATCATGAACTGAAGCTATTTGAACTGCTGGCCGCACAATCCGGCCAGGCAGTCAGCCGTCGCACTATCGCGAATGCCTTTGGTGCCGACTGGCTGGATTACGATGAACGCCGACTGGAGCAAATCGTCAGTCGTCTGCGCCGCCGCTGGCGTGAAAACTGCCCGGAAGAACTTCCATTCCGCACGGAGCACGGCAAGGGTTACAGCTTTTGTGCCGACATAGAAGTATTTTGAACGATCACTAATAAGGCAGCTGCGCCTTATTGCATCCTATTGGAAGCGATATTTGAGGCCGACCGTGACGAGGTTAGTGCCGGCATATCGCGCATACATGATGCGTCCATCCACGTTGCCGAATAACCTGGCTTCATAACCACCACCCCATGCAAAATCTGTATCCGTTTTTCTTGTCGAGCCGGATACGCGAAGCGAAGGAAGCAGGACGGAGGTAAACTGGGCCGAAGTGACTACCTTCGAATACGTGACACCGCCAAGTACAAACAGGCCCGGCAGAAGCTCCGGTACTTTATAGAATAAAGTCAGGTCATGATTCTTGGTCTCGACCCGTGCATTGTAGGAAAGGACACCGTTCGTCGCGCTTTGCTTATAGTCGCTGGGCCGTACCGCCCCCAACTCTACACTCAGCTTTGGAGTGATCTGATAACCAATATAAAGTCGGCCGCCGTCAACCCTGTCGGTTTCCGAGGTAATACGATAATTCGGTGTCAGGGGGTCTTTTTTTACCTTGCCGCTACCGGCATCCAGGCCTAAATAGAATTTCCCGGCCTTATTTTCATCTGCAAACGAAACGGCGGAAACGACGGATAGTAAAGCGAAAACGAGCGGTTTAATGGACATTACACTTCTGACGAAAACGGAATGCGTGACCCTGGACAACGGGAAACGGCAAAGCACTGCGATGCCGACCTTATAGGCCGCGCATTATACAGAAACAGTTTTCGTCAAAACCGGGAAGGTAAAAACCACCTTCCCGGTGTAATTTACAATTAATACGTCGCCAATACGTTCACAAAGAAGCCGCGGCTGCGATAGGACAAGTCGGTCAAATCATCCGAGTAGTTGGTGAAGTTATAGCCGACACCAGCCTTGATACCTTTATCGAAGTGACGATACAGACCCAGCAATGCACCAGCCTTCGCATCTTTCGCTTCCGTCGCCCGCAGGTTACGGAATTCGATCAGTGCATCCCACTCTTTGACGAAATGTATATCGGCGCGCAACACCCACAGATCGGCTCGGCTGGAGAACCATTCACCACCGGCCACCGGCGTCTTCAATTCACCGATACGGAACGCATATTTGCCACCTATTGATAACCACGGCAGCAAATCGTAAATCGTATCGACTGCAAACACCTGGCTACGCTGCGCATAATCTGCATTCAGACCGGACGGCGTCAATTGACCATTGGTAGGAACGTTGTTCAGATTGGTGTACTTGAACAAGGTATTCCAGCGGTCGTTATCGATCGGACGGTAGGCACTCGCCAGTACGAACTCACGGTAATTGCCATCAATGAACGCGCCCTGATTGTTGCTCGAGCGTGAGACATTGAATTTACTCAGGATGCGCCACGCCGGGTCGACCTGATAACCCAGGGTGTTGCGCATCAGCCAGGTGGTCCGTTCGCCGGAAACGTTACCGTTGTCCTTGCGCCATTCCAGGCTACCGCCATACTTCAG
This sequence comes from Janthinobacterium sp. Marseille, assembly GCF_000013625.1. Classification (NCBI taxonomy): domain Bacteria; kingdom Pseudomonadati; phylum Pseudomonadota; class Betaproteobacteria; order Burkholderiales; family Oxalobacteraceae; genus Janthinobacterium; species Janthinobacterium sp. Marseille. The sequence continues at coordinate 3,162,035 of NC_009659.1, forward strand.
GCCATCCTTCTTATAGCCTACCGAGCCGCCCAAGGCACGGCGCTCCAGGTCGCCTGCCAACGGATCGGACACCGTACCGTACTCTGCCTTGGCACCCCAGTTCCAGCGGTCATTCGGTGCCCAGTCCATACCGAAAGCCTGCGTCAGGCTTTGCGGGCCGGCGCCATTCGACGCACGGCCTTCGCCGAACACACGCAACTGGTCGGAAACTCGTGTGCTGGAGCCGGACACCAGCGTTCCTTGACGGCCACGCCAGGCGATATCAGGACTCTCGGTTTCCATCGCATAAGTCAGGTAGGCATTGCTGCGATCCGATACACGGTAATCCGCACCAACCTTACCACCTACACCCATACTGCCATCCGATAACTCAGCGATCAGTTTGACCCGTTCACTGACTTGCAGGGAGCCACCGACACCAACGCGATTATTTGCATCGCGGCTGGCGTCATGTTCCACCGTCGCCTGTACAAAACCGTAAGCTTCCCAATCATCTTTCTCACCTGGCTTGCCATCCTTGCGATCCGGCTTATAGCCTACGCGCACCTGCGCATCGGTACGTGCACCGGTTTGCGACAACAAGGGGCTCGCATTCGCGACCACGTTGCTGCGATCATCCATGCGTGCACCGACGGCCACATCCCATTCCGGATTAATGGTTTGACGCACTGCGACCTCAAGGTTCTTGCTGTCCTGCAGGTCGCCATTGCGCTGGTCAGCCTTAACCAGCAAGCGGGTGCCTTCAACTACTTCGACATCAGCATTCACACCATGCTGCTTGATCGCTTCGCCACCGACACCAATCTGTCCGGGTGCGGAATAGCCGCGTTCGCGATTCTGTGCGTAAGTCGAGAACTTGCCTTTCATATTGTCGGTCACTTCAGCCAGGTCGACTGCCGCTTCCACACGCTGCGCACCGGCAGTCTGGTTGGTGTTGGTATTGAGACTATTGAAACCAAAGCCGCCATCGAGCGAAGTTTGCGAACCATTGCCTGCTCCTTTCGATTGCGCTACTTCAAACTTGACCCAGGTACCCGGCTTGTAACGGAAGGTACCGTCTACGCCTTTCAAAGTCTGGCTGGTGCCATCTTCACCCTGGTGATAACTGCTGATACCCAGCTGCACATGGTCATTCAGCCATTGGCTGCCGCGGAAACCGGTCGACAGATTGTTAATGGCTGTAACGCCCGGCGCATATTCATAAGTGGTTACCAGGTAAACCGGATTACCACTGACGGCCGACGTCATGATCAGGCTGGCGCTGCCACCGGTTGATGACAATGGCGATTGCAAGAGAATGCGACCTTGCAGGTAATTGATTTCATAGTCTTGCGCCGGTGCCAGTTCACGGCGTTCTATCACCATGCCCGAATCCTTGTCACGTACCTCGACCCATACCCGTTCCGAGCCTTGGGTGATATCCAGATGGCGCAGGTAGTACAGCGAACCACCGGTACCACGGAACTCTTCACGCGAAGACAACGTGCCCGGATCTGCCAGGAAGGCATCGATCTGCGTTTGCTTCTCACCGTAGGTAGTCGCATCTTCCGAACGATGACGCAGCTGCGCACCGTACAAGCCACGCGAGTACTGCATCAATTCCGTGCCCGACCATGTGGTTTTGAAATTACCCCACAGCACATGCGAATCGCCTTTTTGCAATTTCACGAAGAACTTGCCTTGGGTCGGTGCGTCGTCCACGGTCGTACTGTCATCACCATACACCGGGTAATACAGATTCGGATCGATACTGCGCAATAGGTACTTCGGATCCTTGCTGGAGAAGTTCGAGAACAAATCCTTGAATGGTCCTTCACGCGTATCTGCGGAAGCCGTCAACAGGTACTCGCCCTTGATTTTCCCTTTCAGGTAAAACGCAGCGCGACCGTCGACATAGACCTTGTTGTCGTAGTGATCACCGTTATCACCTGTTACCAGTTTGATCGGGCCTGACGCATTATTCTTGCCGACAGTAAGATCACCCAGTGCCAGATAGAACCAGTCATCCGCTGCGATATTCAGGTTACGACGGAAGCTGTTTGCACGGCCGTCGGCTTCGGTCACCGTTACTTCGACCGACTGTGGACCGGCGGGCATGATCTGCTTCATCGCAAATTTGCCATTCGCATCAACCGGCAAATCCAGTCCGAGTGCCGCCACACGCTGTCCCGCCTGCATGTGCGTTCCATTAACGGTAATGGTGCCACCTGTCACCGGGATATTACGCAGCGCCAGACTGTTTTCGCCATAGCCGGTCAGGCGTTCGCGTTCTATCTTGTCCTTGTCTTCATTCGCAGGCATTGCGCGATTCAGCAAGCTCAATGACTTCAGGCTGGTTTCATCGAAACGCCCTTGTTCGTCATAAACGCGCAACAGATAGAAGACCTGGTCATCCGTCGTGTTGGCCGGCGCTGTCCAGTTGGTTACACCGTTCCAGGAAACGGGCAATACTTCGATTGGCTTTTCCTGGGTCTTTTGACCGGCACGGAACAAGCGCAGCTCGGCCTTCTTCAGCCACGGAATATAGTTGGACCAGGCACGGAATTCGACTGGCTGGCCTTTCACCGCCGCATTCGGCGTCGCCCAGATGTTCATCGTCGGTGCAATTGCCAGGCTGTCGTAGCGCACCTGGATATCTGCACGTTCCAATGCAACGTCGGTACAACGCTGGCCATCGGCTTCGTTCGCTTCATTGCCGTGGAAAGGTTCACCATCGATCGTGATACGGAACGGCGCATCTATTTGCGATACGGCTTGTGGCGAACAAGGTGCAGGCTTGGGCAAGGCGACCACTGGCGGAGCCACATCAAACCAGACTTGCAAGGCGACGCGACGGTTACGCGACATGCCTTCAGGTGTCGCATTCGACGCCAGCGGCTGGCTTTCACCTTTGCCGTCTATCGAATACGTGATCGCAGGATTGTTCAGCGCCTGCTTCAGGTATGCGGCAACCGTCAGGGCACGCGCTTCCGACAAACCCTGGTTATCGGTAAAGATACGTTTGGCGTTCGGCGACAGACCTTGATTATCGGTATGGCCGACGACCGCAATGCGCATACCGGCGATCACGCCTTTTCTTGCGTGTATTTCTGCTACCAGCGCATCGAGTGATTCTTTTGCCGATGGCGTGAGATCAGCTTTACCGGAAACGAAGAGGCTTAAACCCTTTGCTTCCTGTAATGACTTGCTCATATCCGCCTGTGCAGCAGGAACTTGGGCGGCACGATTACGCATTTCGATCGCCTCTGCGCGCGTCACGCCGGACGGCATAGGATAGGCAATTGCCGGCTGCACTTCTGTTGGCGGCGGTACCGAATACAAATCGATGCGGCCGTTATCGATACGCTTGCCGTCTACATCTGTATCCGCCCATGTGGATGGGCCTGCAAACAACATGCTGATCGCCAATGCGATGGTGTGTGGTCGGAACATCATTGCGCGCCCTCCAGCTCAGTTTCAATCATCAGCGGCACAAGTGGTTCGCTTTCCTCATGACCTTTCTTCCGCTTCTCCTTCCACATTCGCTGTATTCGTTCACTGACGGCAGCAATACGTTTCTTGGCAATATCCTTCGATTCCTGACCCTGGCGGTATGCGATACGCAAAACCGTAGGACGTGTTTGCAGTTGCACAGGCAATTTATCCAGCTCCGAGATATAAGGTGCTTGCAATTCCGTGCCATCACCAACGAATGCAGCACCGGAAAGTTCCAGTCGCACTACGCGATGTACGGTTGCACCAAAATTGAGTTTGACCATCTTGCCGCGCGTCACACGAACATCACGCGGGTTCTCTGTTGTCAGGCGATAACCGGATGGCAGCGTGCGTTCATCCACCTTCATGACAAAGTTGGAACCGCGGTCTGCATTCGGGATTGCCGCGCAAGCCACGTGGAAACGTCCTTCCTGATCGCTGGTCACCAGCAAGCCGCGTGCAGTAGCGATACGCACATTGGCGATACCTGGCTCACCCTGGTCCTGATAACCGTTGGCGTTCTTGTCATCGAAAATCTTGCCGATGATGTCCGAACAGTCAAAGGTAGGATCCGGTACCACGCGCACGGTGGCGGTCGCAGTATTCGAGACTTGCGTCTTGGCTATGTTGTTGAGCGCAGAGACGCGATTGACGAATTCACCTTCGGCAACACCGGTACCGACTACCAGCATCATGCGCAATGTCTTACGTTCACCCGCTGTAAAGGTCTGGTTCGGCCAGGTCAGGTTGCGGCCATTGACCAATGGCTCTGTCGGCACGCCATTCAGCGATGCGGTACCGGTGCGATAACGGAAGCCGGCCGGAATTACATCGACCACATCAATACCCGTCAAGGTCGCACCCAGGGTATTGGTTGCGGTGATGGTGTATGGCACCAGGTCGCCACGCACGACGTTCACCAATGGAGTGCTCTTCGTCATCACAATCGCACCACCAAGCACCGGATCCAACGGGATATGGTTATTCCCTACGTTGGCCGACTTGGTAGGACCCGGCGTATTGGTCAGGTTGAAAGTGGTGTAGTACTGCGTGCTGCCTGATCCGAGGGAACTGGTCGTTGCCGGACAAGTAACCGGGTTTTGCTTTGTGATTGCCAGCGCCGGTGCACCAATGTTGGATTGCACCAGAGCCGGATCCGGCGTCGGCGAAACCAGCAAGGTATTCGTACATGTCGGCAGCATCGTCGATGGTGATGTCACATAGCCTGCCGGATATGTAGTCACGACCAGGGTATAGGTACCCGGTGGCGCAAGTGAGTTCAGCAGGAACTGGTACAGGCCATCTGCACCTGTAGTTGAAGCCGCAATGCCACCCACCACGTGCAGCGCCGCATCGAATCCGGCCGGGCCCTGGATAGTGACAACAGCACCTGCCACCGGTTGACGTGTGATCGCGTCATACACCACACCCGTTGCACCGCCATGCCCTTCTTCCGCGAAGTTATTGTTCAGCGACGAAGTATTCGGCGGCAGAATGATGTTGCTGATACGACTTGGCGTTACTGCCGGTGTCGTAGCCGTACCCGGTGTACCACCGTTTGGTACCGGGCCTGCCGTAGTAATGCCGTTACCGGTACCAGCCGGCTGGGTCGGCTCGAGGATGGAATAAGTCCCTGGCAACAAACCACTGAAGCTGTAATTGCCGTCAGCATCCGTCGTAGTCGTGCCAACCACTGTATTCGCCGCATTCAGCAACTGGATGGTGACGCCTGCGAGTGGCGTGTCGACACCACTCTCAAATGTGCCATTTGGAACCGGGTTGTTATCCTTGAAAACTTTGCCGGAAATAGTCGACGCCGCAATCTCTGCAAAGTTGTTGTTAACCGAACCGGAAATCTCTCCGCCGCCACCAGCGTTCAGGATGACATTGGCAATCTGGCTCGTAGTCGTACTAGGATTCGATGCCACACCGGCCGTACCGGTGCTACCAGCAACACCAACGATAGTGCCGGCGGTAGTTGCACCATTCACAGTTCCTGCTGGCTGAACGACCTGACAGATCGAATAACTGGCGGCCGGCAGGTCGGCAAAGATGTAATTACCCAACGCATCTGTCGTCGTCGTATTCAGTAAAGGACCGGCACAAGTTGGCCCACTACGTAACTCAATAGGAGTATTGGCAATCGGTGTATCGGTTCCACTTTCGAAGGTGCCATTAGGCACAACGTTGTTGTCCTTGAATACCTTGCCGGAAATATAGCCACGCGTATTGATCGTCAAAGGTGCGTTGGCCGGATTCTGGTTATTGCCCAGATTGGTTTGCAATGCACCGGCCGGTATATTGTTGACGTGTACACCCGCGGCAAAGCCGGTGACATTGACGTCAATAGAACATCCACCTGGTGGAATCGTGCCGCCGCTACGCAGTCGGACACTGGTTGCGTTAGGTGCCGCATCAACTATGCCACCGCAGCTCGTCGTCATTGCCGGAGTCGCAGTCAGGCTGATCTGGCCAGGCGCAATCGGCAAGACATCATCAAAATTGGATGACAGAGTCATCGTCGCCGCATTGTTATTGCTAATGACGATGCTCAGGCGTGACACACCATTCGGTGGAATCACCGCCGGTGAAAACTGTTTGCTGACAGTTGGCGGAGTAGAGACGACCAGCTCTGCGCGTGTCGGCTCTTCATTGACGACGCCTTCATTGGTCGTCACAGCACCAGCCGGGATCAAATTGGTATACGTACCGGAGACATTGCTCAGGACATTGACCGTCACGGTGCAAGAACTGGTCGCGGCAATCGTCGCACCGCTCAAGCGAATACTGGTCGCTGAAGGATCGGCCGACACAGCGCCACCGGCGCAAGTAGTACTTGCGCCAGGCGTCGGCGCAACTACCAGGCCCGCCGGCAAGACATCCGTCACATTGACGCCGGTCAGGCTGGTCGCATTATTGTTTTGAAAACTGAGGGTCAATACGGCAACTGCACCTGGTGCCTTGTTATCGATACCGGTGGTGAAGCCTGCCGGATTACCTGCATCCAGGGTAAGCAGGCTGAACGCTTTGTGCACTGAGAGCGGTACTTTTGCGCGCAGTGTATCGGTCGTAGGCGCGGTATTGTTGACGGTTGTGCCGCCAAGGGTGATCGACAAGGCACCAGTCGGAATCGTATTGACGTAGTCACCCTGTGCGGCAACCTGCACGTCGATTTCCACCTGGCAGCTGCCTGGCACCAAGCCGTTCGCCGCAGCGATGCTGCCGCCATTTACATGTACCGCGTTACCACCGGAAGTCGTTACCACGCCACCGGCACAAGTCGTAGTCGGATTTCCGCCATCTGCAGGGATGGTGACACCTGCCGGCAAGGTATCCGTTACGGTCAGATTGCTACCAACTTGCGAAGTCGGGTTGTAGAAAGTAATACGCAAACGCGAACGATCGCCTGGCTGCACGACATTCGGCGTGAACTGCTTGACGATACCGACGTTGCTGCTGGTTGCCAGGCTGGTCGATGCCGGATTGCTGTTGGTCAAACCCTGGTCGGTATGCAAGGCACCGGCCGGAATGATGTTGGTCACACCTGCCGCTACGGTGGAGGTCACGTTGACCTTGACCGAACAAGTTGTATTTGCCGCCAGTGAAGCAATACTCAGGCTGACAGAACGCGATCCCGGCACCGCCACCACATTACCGCCTGGGCAGGTCGTGCTTGCCACCGGGTTAGCTGTAATAACCCAACCATTTTCCGGTGCACCGGCAGTACCATCGGTCGTGAAGTAATCGGTCACGCCCATATTGGTAACACCCTGGGTACCACTGTTGATATCAATCGTCAGTTGACTAACCTGACCCGGGAAAGTCAAAGTCGACGGATTGGTGGATTTGAGAATGGTCAGGCTGGTTGCGGCGTTATGGATCAAGGTTGCAGTGACCGGCAATACATTGCGGACTCCGCCATCTGCCTTGATGCCATCGGCTGGAATACTGTTAAGCCAGTTCGCATTTCCGGTCGCAATCACATCGAACAACAATGAACATGTGCCGCCACCATTGATGCTGGCTCCTGTAAGGGAAATTGCAGCAGCGCCGGCCGCACCGGTAATGACGGGGGTTCCTGCGCAAGTCGAGTAAGCGTTAGTCGGATCGGCCAGTACCATGCCGGCAGGCAAAGGATCCGTCACCGATACATTGGTCAATGGCAGCGAGCTGGAATTCAGCAACTGCACGGTAACCGTTGATTTGCCGCCGGAGGTAACGCTGGCAGGATTGAAGCTTTTGTTGGCGGCTAAAGCCGAGGTATAAGTCAGCGTCGCCGAATTAGTCAGCAAGGGTGCGAGGGAACGCACCTGGTTATTTGCCAGCGTTTCATTACCGCCTACCGTCGCAGTATTCGGATATACGCCGGCCGGACCGACAACGTCCACCTGCAACACGCAGGTCCCATCTGCACCGGTACCGTTATTGGCGCGTGCCGGAACGGTCGCCCCGTTCATGCCGATAGAGGTTGAGCCAGGTACCGCATCTATAGTCGGTGCGCCGCAAGTGCTGGCAGCATTCGACGGCGAGGCAATCCGTAACTGCCCACCACCGGAGTTTGCCAGTTGCAAGGTATCGGAAATCGTTACGCTGGTCAGTGGATTGGTCGATTTGTTCGACAAGGTAATCGCCATACGAACAATCGTGCCTTCGGCAAAGGTACTGACGCCTGGAGCCGATTCCGCAAATGCTTTTCGTACTGCGAGGACTGGAACAGTATTGTTCGGCGGAGTCGTGTTGGACCCGCTGCCATTACATACCTGACCACCGCCATTGTTGTAGCAGACTCCGCCACTATTGATGACGTTGGCGGTCGATGTATTTGTAGTCAGCGAAGTCATCGCCCAGATACTGATCGTGCAAGAGCCCGGTGCATTGATGCTGACGCGGCCGGGGATAGTCGTTAATCCGACCACAACGGCAGTAGGCGCAGTAGTACCGAGCGGGCTGCTGGAACTCACCGCACCGCAACCTGCACCCGACACAGTAGGCGTGTAGTTGACGCCATTGATGGTGCCTGTAAGGAAGGTTTGGCCATTGGTGAAAGTATCGGAAACCGTCACATTGTTAATGGCGCCGGCACCATAGTTCTCTACCGTGATGTTGTAACGAATCGGATTACCGGGAGCAACGACGGTAGGCGTGGAGCTCTTCAGAACACGCAAATCATCGGCCACCAGAATCGATGCAGAAGCGGCCTGGCTGCGAATCGCCGGATTACCCACATTGACGTCACCTTCTCCGATAGCATTGGTATAGGTGACGGGAACGCCTGTAGTTTGCACACGACCGGTGAAGTTCACCGTGACGGTACAAGAACCGGGTACTGCACCAACTTTTGCCGGGATGCTACCGCCTGCCAGCGTAAATCCGAGTGGCGTAAACGACGGAACTGCACCGCATGTGCTGCTGGCACCGGTGACCAACAATCCTTTGGTCCCATCTGCGCCACCCACGCCATCAATCGGTGAGTCGGTAAAACTGCTGATGGCGAGCGCCGTATCGCCGTCATTTGTCAGCGTGATGATGAAGCTGCCATTCTCTCCGCTCGATAATGCGTTATTCGAAAAAGCCTTCGAAACCTTCAATGGCGAAATTACCGTGAGGTTTGCAGTCGCATCCGCATCGGCCGGAATCCCCAAACCGGTGGTAAAACCGGTCGAACGATTAATGCGGTTGGTTTGTATGCCGGTCGTGTAAGTGCCGTTGGTCTGGTTCGCTTCGACATTGATTGTGAAAGTACAAAATCCATTCGCCGGCAAGCTGCCGTTACCACTTACCGTGGTGTCACCGCTTACCGGAACCGGATTGAAAGCCGGTGCGGCACCGCTACTACACACAGCAGTTGCATTTGGTGTCGCCGCGACCTTGATAATCGCATTGCCGCCAAGTTGGGGGAAAGCATCGGCGATATTGAAGCTATCGATCGCAACCGGATTCGGATTCCTGGCGATTACCGTCAAGGTAGTCGGTGCGCCGCCAAGGACCAGGGTGGAATTTGCAAATGACTTTTCTATCTTCGGCTGCGCCAGTGCGCGTACGCCAAATGTCTGGGTAACCGTGCCACTATTTGCGACCGGCACACCTGGTCCGACGCCTTCGGTACCACTCACCGCACCGCTGGCCAGGACATAATCGTAGCTGGCTGCGGTTCCGCTGGATGTCCCTGCAGTGACAGGAATATCAATCGTACAAGTGCCGTCCACATTACCGGCTGCCGCCGGGATCGCTCCGCCATTCAGCTGGACTTGCTGCGTACCCATTACCGCAGTTACTGCTCCGCATGTGGAAACAGCGGCACCGGCAATTTTCAAACCATTTGGCAAAGTACCCGGCAAATTATTGCTGAAAGTGGCTGCACTGATTGCGTCTGAAGCGCTGTTAGACAAGGTGATACGCAGAGTGCGAATCTCGCCTGGATAAAAAGAAGACGGGTCCGGCGTCGTCACCGACGCAGTCAGCGCAGCAAATGCAGACATTGGCAACACGCCCAGCATCAAGGCCAATGGCATTGATCGGAGCAGTGATGCAAAAGACGATTTGGCAAAAAATGTGGATCGCGACATGACAGGCCTATCTACTTTTTAATTAATTTTTGAATGCGGATCGCAACCATCGACTGATTGCAAAGTTGATCCAGCGCAATAAATTTCTGAACGGAATATAAAGTTGCAACAACGAAACTGCATGTAAACGTTCGTCAACGTTTGTAAACACGGCTCGTTGGAGACCCAATGAATTCGCGGCATTTAACGCGGCATGCGTGCAAATAATTGCTGCGCGAGGTTAATTAGTTTCGCGATGGAAATGCTGACAAATCCTGATACGTACTGATGTAAAGGAAGGAGATATGGAGGGGATTGTTGGAACAGAGGGCCCGCAAGAATTTTTCCACAAGGAAAAATTTCTCACATACAAAACAAGAAGTTAGCTTGCGTTTGATGAGCGCGTACGCACAACACGCACACGATTAATATTTCCACATGGAAATAAAATAGCGATTTTTTTCGTAGCGTTAACATTTGCAAACACAACGCGAACGCGTGTGTGATTTATGCGAATCGTTTGTGAAAACGGAGAGTCGATATCGCCAAGTTCACATTTGTAAAAAACGTAAACAAAAAAAAGCCGGACTAAGCCGGCTTCGTTTTTTTACAACAAAAGAATCAGAACTCTTCCCAATCATCGCCACCCGTGGCAGCGCCGTTTGAAATTTTCTTTGTCACCGGCACGGCAATCGCACGATTTGCAGGTGCGCCATGTGACGCGACCCTGGTGCCCACATTCACTTTCTTCGATGGTGCAGCTGCTGCGGTAATGCTATCCAGTTTGAATACGCTGACCGCTTCAGCCAGTTTCGCTGCCTGTTCATTCAAGGATTCAGCCGCTGCTGCAGCTTCTTCTACCAATGCCGCATTTTGCTGCGTGACCTGATCCATTTGGCCGATAGCCTGGTTCACTTGCTCGATACCGGCGCTTTGCTCCTGGCTCGCGGCCATGATCTCGGACATGATGTCTGTCACGTGCTTGACACTTTGTACCACTTCATCCATCGTGACACCGGCCTCGCCTACCAACTTGCTGCCCAGTTCCACCTTATCGACGGAATCGCCGATGAGCGTCTTGATTTCTTTTGCCGCAGCAGCTGAACGCTGCGCCAGGTTGCGCACCTCACTTGCCACCACCGCGAAGCCGCGCCCCTGTTCGCCGGCACGCGCTGCTTCGACTGCGGCATTCAAAGCGAGGATATTAGTCTGGAAAGCGATACCGTCGATGACACCAATGATATCGACAATTTTTTTCGCCGACGCGTTGATCTGTTCCATCGTATCTACCACGCGCGATACAACTTCACCGCCTTTTTCGGCAACACCTGAAGCGGAGACCGCCAACTGGTTTGCCTGGCGTGCATTGTCGGCATTCTGTTTGACAGTAGAGGTCAACTCTTCCATCGACGAGGCAGTTTCTTCCAGCGAGCTTGCCTGTTCTTCGGTACGGCTGGACAAATCGAGATTGCCGGCAGCAATCTGATTGGAGGCAGTCGCGATCGTCTCGATACCGGTACGTACCTGGCTCACACTTTGCACCAGGCCGTCATTCATATCGCGCAACGCACGCAATAATTGACCAGTCTCATCGTTCGAACTGGATTGAATTTTGTTGCGTAAATCGCCCGAAGCAACCGTACGTGCAACGGAAACTGCGTAATCAAGCGGACGCGTGATACTACGTGACAGCAGCCACGCCAGGAATGCGCTCAATATCAATGCGATACTTCCCAATGTAATCAGGATAGTACGACCCGAAGCATAAAGCGCATCCACGTCTGCTTTAGCTCTTTGGAAAATCACTTGCTGGAAGCTTACGACTGCCTGCACCGACTCGTTGTAGGCCGCCATGGCGGGATCCATCTTGGTCTCCACCAATTTCGTTGCTGCCAAGTCGGCTGCCGCATTTGCTTCAGCCTTCAGTTTGAAGACGTCTTTACGAATATCCATATAGGCAGTGCGTTTTTCACCGACTACGCTCATTAGCTTCTTGCCTTCTTCGCTATGAATCAATGCAACGATCTCATTCTGCAGCTTGCTTATTTCCTGGCTTTGCAGCTCCATTTCCTTCTGGAACTGCTTCTGTATTTCCGCATCATTGCTTCTGATACGCGCAGCCGTCCTGATCGCATTCGCGACATTGCCGAGATACCATTCATGCGTCAGTCGTTCCTTATGTGCGGCCTCTTCCATATGCACAGTTGCCTGGGCTACGTCTTGCAAGCGCCACACACCTACCACGATCATTGATGCCATCAACAGCAGGATCACAGCGAAAGCCAGTCCCAGGCGCATACCAATTTTCAGATTACTTATTTTCATTTTTATTTCTCAAGTTGGGGGGAATGATGTTGTGAAAATACGTATACGAAAAAACATCAAGTTGCCAGACCAGCCGGCGAACTTGATGTTTTCGTATTGTCCAGGTCGGTTCGGGACCAATACCAGGTCCCGTTCCTGGTCGCGACTCTCAGGTAAATTTTTACTTAGAATTCTTCCCAATCGTCGCCGTTTGTTGCTGCGCCATTTGCTACTTTTTGACGCACCGGAGCAGGAGCTGCAATTGCACGCTTGACTGGTGCAGGGCTGCTGGCTACTGCCGCGATTTTGCTGGCGGTCTTTTTGACCGGTGCGGCGGCGGCCACACCATCAAGCTTGAATACACTGACTGCTTCCGCCAGCTTACCGGCTTGCTCATTCAGCGATTCAGCTGCCGCTGCGGCTTCTTCCACCAATGCCGCGTTTTGCTGGGTGACTTGATCCATCTGGCTAATCGCCTGATTGACTTGTTCGATACCAGCACTTTGTTCCTGGCTCGCCGCCGTGATTTCAGACATGATGTCGGTCACTTGCTGTACGCCGTGTACGACTTCCTTCATCGTCACACCTGCCTCAGCCACCAGCTTGCTGCCGATCTCGACCTTGTCGACCGAATCACCGATCAGGGTTTTGATTTCCTTGGCAGCGGCAGCGGAACGTTGCGCCAGGTTACGCACCTCACTTGCCACCACGGCAAAGCCGCGCCCTTGTTCACCGGCACGTGCCGCTTCCACTGCGGCATTCAAGGCCAGGATATTAGTCTGGAATGCAATGCCGTCGATGACGCCAATGATGTCGACAATTTTCTTCGCCGACGTATTGATCTCTTCCATGGTGTCGACTACTTGCGATACGACGACACCGCCTTTTTCCGCCACGGTGGAAGCCGAAGCCGCCAATTGGTTCGCCTGGCGTGCATTGTCTGCATTTTGCTTGACGGTAGAGGTCAGCTCTTCCATCGACGAAGCAGTTTCTTCCAGCGAGCTGGCTTGCTGTTCGGTACGACTCGACAAGTCCAGGTTACCGGCAGCGATTTGCTGGGTTGCCACACCGATTGCAGTACTACCCTGGCGCACGTTGAAGACTGTTTCGATCAGGCTTTTTTGCATGACTTGCAAACCACCCATCAGCTTGCCCATCTCATTGCGTGATTTGACTTCAATACGGCTGGTCAAGTCGCCGGCAGAAATCGCGCTGAAATGATTCAGCATTTCACCCAATGGCTGCATGATGGCGCGGATCAGGAAGAAAGCTGCGATTGCGACCACGAGCAGGCCAAACAATACGCCGCCAATCGCAGCAATACGAAACAGGGAAAACATCGATTGGCTGGATTCATAGCTGGCTGCCGCTGCTTTCATCTGGAATTCCTGCAGCTTTTCCGCACTTTGAGTCATCTTGATGAACAAAGGTGTGGCTTTCTCAAGCATCAGGAGCTCAGCCTCTTCAAATAAGCCGGCTTGTATCGCTTTTATCAGTGGCAAAGCACCTTCACGCAGATAGGTATCGCGGTTGGCGGTGACTTCATCTGCCAGTTTTTTTTCATCTGCATTCATCGGCAACGCATAGTATTGCTTCCACGCCGCATCAGATTCATTACGTAAAGTATCAGCGCGCGCAAAAATTTCTGCATTTTTGCTACCGCTCGACTTGATCAGTACACGATCAATCGTTGAGCGCGCCTGGAACAAACGCGTTATTGCGGTGTTGATTGCCTGTGAAGACGCGAGCTGGTTACCGTATACATCCTGCAATGAATTATTCGTACTTTGCAGGCCAAATACACCCATTGCTCCACCGACGATCAACATGATGCCCATGAAAGCCATCGTGCCTATCAGGCGCATCTTGATTGATAAGTTATTAAACATTTTTCCCTCTCAGACCATTTTGTGAGAACCGCTCTCGTTTTATTTTTATTTATCAGGCGGCTAATTTTTCCATCAGACCCATTTCGGATGAGGACATCAACTTATCGATGTCCAGCAAGATCAGCATGCGCTCTTCTATCGTCCCCAGCCCGATCAAAAAGTCAGCATTCATTGAGGTACCCATTTCCGGGGCTGGTTTGATCTGTTCGCCATTGAGTGTGATGACGTCTGAAACGCTGTCGACCACAATTCCGACGACACGATTGCCGATATTTAAAATAATGACGACGGTGAATTGGTCATAAGTAGGCGCGCCCAGTTTGAACATGATGCGCATATCCACGATAGGCACGATGATGCCGCGCAGATTGATGACGCCTTTAATGAACTCAGGGGCGTTGGCGATTTTCGTAACAGCGTCGTAACCACGAATTTCCTGAACTTTCAGAATATCGATGCCGTACTCTTCGCTGCCTAACGTAAACGCCAATACCTCGGTTCCTCCGAGAGATTGTTGCTTGTTTTGCATGGGTGGCCTGTTTGTAAGAAGGATTGTTTTTTTGCGCTGTGGAGAAGCTTTTTAGCGTAAAAATATTTCACAGTTGAAGCGGAAAATAAAAGCCTTCAACCTCATCCTGATTACGTCATTCCGGAAGGAATCTTTAGCGGGAAACGGGGTCCTCGCAAAGGATATTGCGAGCTATGTGTGAAGAAGTGTTAAATCGAGAAAAACGCTTGTATATTTGGTACGATTTTTAACGTTTCATTGAGGGAAAAACCGATTTCCACCTTCGCCTTGCGGACGATAGTAAACAAGCAATATCGTGATCAATATCTATTCATCATCAAGAGTCTTTCCAAATACTTAGCATTCGCAAGCGGAATGCTTCTTATTGAGCAAGGCAAAACGCATTGTTCGATTGGCTTTGCACCAAAAGTCGGGCTCTTCAGCAGCTCAGGCAAGTGACGAATAAGCGCTATTCGTCCCTGCACAGGATGGTTTTTTTGATGATGGCATGGACGCCCCAGTTACCATTAACGACTTGGGTAATGCCAAAATCCACCGCGACCGAGATTAAAGAGATAGCTTCATCTTCATTCAGGCCGTGCGCCGTCATCAGATAACGCCGGGTCTTGCGGAAGGCATCGCGCATCGCCATATCGAGCGAGGCTTTTTTGTAGATATCGGCTTGCGCATTTGCTCCCAGCTCAACCAGATGGTTGGCATAGCTCAACCCCTGGATCACCCACTCGGTCTCGCTTTCGAGGAAAGGATGGTCCAGTTCATCGAGGAAGCTGCCGGCGATGTCTTTTTTCTTGTGCAGGACTAACTGGAATTCCCCGGTCAGTGAACATTCAATCGCCGTTCCGCACAGTTCTGAATCGCCTTGCGATGCATGCGGATCGCCAACTGAAAACAAGGCTCCCGGTACTGCCACCGGCAGGAATAAAGTCGAGCCCTTGGCAGCACGCCAGTTATCCAGGTTGCCACCAAAGGAACCCGGCGGGACCGAATCGACTTCGTCATCGAGCAATGGCGCGACCGCCATCACACCGAAGTGCGGCCGAATCGGAATCCTAGCGTTTTTCAACACACCATAATTCTTGACGATGCTGCTGTGATCAACCGGGATGCCTGGATAATCGATGGTGTCATGCCGCACGCCAAAGGGATCGGTTTGCGGTGTCCAACGGAAGTTGTAGACCGCCTTTGCACAACAGTCATGCGCCGCATGTTCGATCTCATAAATCGTCACAACTTCGCGTGGCTTGGGTTCGGTAAGCAGGTCGTGATAGTGGAAGCCCCACCAGGACGCCGCATTGCTGCCAAATGATTTGCCGACATACTCTTCAGCAGCAGCCGGTCGCGTCTGGATATCAAGTATGCGTATTTCCAGTACGTCGCCCGGCTCGGCATCTTGTACATAGACCGGGCCGGTACAGATATGTACGCCGAATCCTTCGCCGGCACCGCGACCGTATATCGAACTGTCGATAGGGCCGGAACCGCGCCGGTCTACCGACTTACCCTTCGCATCCCAATGGAATACGCTTTCGGCACCGGGATCGCCTTTGATCATGCGTTCATAGTCATCATAAGCATGCTGCGTCAGCGTTTCTATCGTGACGCAATCGCCGGATTGCACGGTGACCACGGGTTTAATGGTTTTACAGAAGTAACCCCAGTGCACGGTCTTGTCCGATACCGGGATGTAGTGATGTTTGCTGTGCACCGAGCGCTTGAGCGACACTTCATCATTTGCCGAAATGTGTCCATGCTCAGGCAAAGGTAAGGCGGTCACTTCATATTCGGCAATTTCATTCAGGATACTGGTGAACTGGTGACGCAAGCCATCCTGCTCATCCGGTATATGCAAGGCACTGACTGCACCGGTCGCCTTGCGACTATTGCGCCGCTTTTCAGAAGTCTGCGCTGCATTGATGGCCGGCCGCCCCCTTTGCAGGTGCAGGGCCACCGGCTTGCCGGCAGAAGCACGGTATGCTTTCGGGCTGATGCCGAATTCCAGGTTGAAGGCACGACTGAAATTCGCAGCATCATTAAAGCCCCAACGGAAACACAGTTCGCATATCGTCAGGTGCTTCAACGCGCTATTGGCCAAATCATTGCGACAACGATCCAGCCGACGCTTTTTTACGTACTCGCCAAAGGTGGTATCACCACCTGCAAACAACTTTTGTATATAGCGTGCGGAGAGGTTTTCGATACGGGCGATTTCGCTGATGGAAACCTCGGGATCTGTCAGCCGGTTTTCAATACTGCGACAAACCCGACGCAAATGTCCAAGCTGTACGGAGGTGGAATGCTCGGCATCAGGATCGCTTGCCTCTTCCGCATCACCATTCCTGGCCATGCCGGCGATCAGCAAACTGGTCAGGCTCGCTTCCATCTGTCCCAGGTCTTCCGGGCTTAGTCCATCGAAATGCTCACCTATTGAATACAGGAAATCAGCACTGATGCCACCGGCACCATGATTCGTCACGACCCGGTTGAGATCGCTCGCACCGGTACGCATCAGGCGCGCCAGGAAGCCGGCTTCCTTCAACTCGATCAGGATCGCGGTGAATGCTGTTTGCAGTTCGAGGCGCCAATCCTGTTGCGGGTTAACCAGGAAGATATCGCCGGCATTCATGCGTGCCGATTCCGGCCCGACACTCAGTTGCCCCTGCCCTTCCAGCAAAGCGAGGATTAATACGACGTCGTTGCGCTTGCCGACTGCATCCTGCGGCGAATGCAAGATCTGTGGTGAACCGTGCAGTTTGGCGAACACGGAAGCATGGGACGATATGCTGACTGAGGCGCAACCATGCAAGGGACTACGCTCCGACGGTGGCAGATCGCAGGTCAGCCCGATCCGGGCCAAGGTCTGCAACCATGCGCCGGCGCGTAATTCGCCGGGAAAGGCGTCAGTCGAAAAACGATTCAAGTTATCAAGCATGCTTACCCAAGCCTTCACATCCGAAATGCTGTCTGACGACGGCATTAATCCTGTTTCACTGCAATATTACGACAGCTTCTACGCGATGGACCGGACTGGGAAAAAGAATGCCAAGCTACTTACCCGCACGCAACATTGTCCAGCAAATCCTGTGTTACGGTATGCCTATAGAATTCCGCAAATACTAGGCCGCACCGCCCGGGTAAACTTGTTCACTGGCGCACAACTTATTGTTTTTTGCAGAAAAACCACAGCGAAATATTTCCATACGGAAATAAATGTGCACGCATGTACCAGATTTAACATGCGTCGCCTCGTTATCATAAGAAACGAGGCCAGTCCTAGCAAAAACAAGGACATACGGGATCGATGTTTGCAAATGTTAACGTTTCGCGGCCGTTCGGCTTTCCTGATACACCTATAATTCCCGAAATCAATAAATCACCACATATCCAAAGGTTTCGCGAAGTACTTTACGAGGCAAGCAGTGTTGAAAACCATAGCCAGTGCATTACTGTTGATCGCAGTCAGTTCATCCGCCTACACCGCCGAAAATATCAGCGTCACTCGGGACGGTGTGATCTATTCAGTTTCGCAACACGAAACCTTGTCCAGCATTTCGCAAAAATTCACCGGTCATATCAAGAACTGGCGCACGATAGGGCAAACAAACCAGATCGATAACGACAGGACCATTCCTATCGGCCGCAAAGTCCTGATTCCTACACGGCTGCTGACCCCGGTCTCCGCCTTTGCCCGGATCAAGAGCTTCTTTGGCGACGTCATCATCCGCGGACGGGACGGCAACAGCATAGAAGCCAAGATAGATGCAATGCTCAAGGAAGGCGATACGCTGACCACGATGACTAATAGCTTTATCTCACTGATGCTGGAGGATGGCACGCAGTTCACATTACCACCGAACAGCGTCGTCAGCCTGCGCCTGTTGCGTGCAACGCCATATGTGGAAACACCGCGCACCCAGTTGTATCTGCAAAAAGGCCGGGTTGAATCGCAGGTCACGCCTTTCAACAAACCTGAAAGCAAGTATGAAGTTATCAGCCCGCTCGCCGTCTCCGGTGTGCGCGGTACCAACTTCCGTGTGAATCTGGACGAGCAGCGGGTCTTGAATGAAGTCATAGAAGGCAAGGTCGCAGTTGCACAAAATACGGCCGCCAATAAACCCAGCAAGCAATTGGTCGCGGCCGGTTATGGCACGGTGGTAGAGAATGGGCGCGTCAGTAAACCGGTTGCACTATTGTCTGCACCTACCTTACTTGATGGCTACCAGCAGCAAATACGTTTACCTATCCAGTTCGCGCTGTCGCACCCGGGTGCTGCCGCCTTCCGCGTCATCGTTTCAAGCGATGTCGACGGACGCAATAATATTGCCGAAACCAGTGTGCGCAGCAACAAGGGACAAGGCGTTGCGAAACTGGAGAACCTGGAAGACGGCGCTTATTTCGTTCGCACCAGCGCGCTGGATAAACTTGGCCTGGAAGGTGTATCCACCATACAAGCCTTCCGCGTTGATGCGCGCCCATTCCCGCCTTTCCTGCTGCAGCCGGGTGCCAAGTTCCAGGGCGCGGTACAAGATGGTCGCATCCCTGTCACTATGAAATGGGCGCTCACCGAAGGCATCAGTAATTACCATTTGCAAGTAGCAAGCGACGCCGCATTCAAAACCCCGGTCCTGGATCAAAAGACAGAAGCCGGTGCCGATCAGCTGGTGGCCTTGCTGCCGGTCGGTCATTACTACTGGCGCGTCGCTTCGATTATCCAGTCAGGCGGTACAAGCAAACAAGGACCGTTCGGTGATGCCAAGCCATTGGCAGTATTGGCAGGACTGGACGCACCCACCGCCAATATAGGCCAGAAAGAAATCCATTTTTCGTGGAGTGCGGCACCCGGTCAGCGCTTTACCTTTCAGGTCGCAGCCACGCCGGAATTTACGACGCTCATCCATAATATAGAGACGAGCACAGCCGAAGTCGCCATTCCACGTCCGGAAGCCGGTACTTATTATGCGCGCGTACGCAGCACCGACGATGATGGATTCATAGGTGCTTTCTCGCCGCCACAACAATTCTCCGTCCCTCTGCAATGGAGAACTGAATACGATGCCCCGCTCGAATCACAGGGGCAACCCTTGGGTACCAGCTTTTAAATCGTAACGCTGATTGCTTACCCGATACATGACGCCCAATTTACGAAACGTGCCATCTCCGTTACGGAAAGAATGGCGCATTTTCTTATTGCTCATGCTATTGCTGGCAGTCGTACTGGGATACGAAAATGGCCTGGGCCAGGCTGACCGCTTCATTTACGACAACCTGGTCAAAGCCACCCAACGCCAGGCACCATCCGATGTCGTGATCATTGCAATCGATGAATTCAGTATCGCCTCACTTGGCCGCTGGCCATGGCAACGTCGCACCCATGCGCAATTACTCGACATCCTGACCGCAGCCAAAGCCAAGGCAGTCGGCATGGACATCATCTTCGCCGAACCACAGTACGTATCCGATGACGATGCGCTGCTGGCGACGGCACTGGCCAATAACAAGCGCACCGTTTTACCGGTATTGATCGAACGCACGCCAGGCGGCCTGCAGCCTACGCTACCGCTGCCGGCGTTTCGCGAAGCAGCGAATGGCCTCGGCCATATCCACTTTACCTTTGAAGCAGACGGCGTCGTCCGCGGTATCTACCTGCAGGAAAACTTGCATGGCGTCTCCTGGCCTCAGTTCGCACTGGCGGTCTTCAATGCTGCGAAAAGCAATGAGGCACAAAGTATTAACGTCAACAGCAAGTTCGCGAACGATGGCGTCAATACCGGCCTCACTGATATTTTGCAAGGCGACCATCTGGCACGCATCCCGTACACCGGCGGCCCTGGTCACTTCAAGACAATCTCTTATATAGATGTCCTGTCCGGCAAGATTCCAGCCAGCTTCTTCACGGATAAATACGTATTGGTAGGCGCAACCGCATCCGGTATCGCGTCAACGTTTGCCACGCCGGTAACAACTGATCACGAAGCAATGTCCGGCGTCGAGATCAATGCGAATATCCTGAGTGGGCTGCTGGAAGATCGCAATATCAGTACTGCTGCAAGATGGCAAACCATTTTGTTCACACTGCTGACAACTTCACTGGCACTGCTGGCCTGCCGCTATTTCTCGCCTTTCGGTGCACTCGGACTGACGCTCTTCCTGGCCAGCCTCATCAGTGCGCTGACTTACGGCGCCTTCCTCGAGGAATTGTGGATACCACCGAGTGCAGCCGTGCTGATGGTCGTCATCGTCTATCCTTTGTGGAGCTGGCGCCGCCTGGAAGCCGCACTAGCCTACCTGAGTGAGGAATTTGCGCGCCTGAACCACACGACTCCAATGGTCTTGCGCCATGCCAATGAAGCAGCACGTTTCAAGAATTCGGATTACCTGGATCGCCAGATTGCCGCCATCCGCATCGCTGCCAATCGCTCCCGCGATATGCATCAATTTGTCATCGACAACCTGAATAGCATGCCGGATGCGACCCTGGTCCTGTCACAGACCGGTGAACTGTTGATGTATAACCGCATAGCACGGGAATACTTCGCCACTCTCGGTCTGGACAAGGCGGAAACGCCGACGCTGGAAGCCATTTTTTCCAAATTCGATATGCCACCGGACGTCGGTACTACACGCAGCGATTGGCGCGATGCCTTGCTGCATTCGACCCCGGGAAATACCGCGGTTGAAATTGAAACACGCGATATCAACAAGCGTGAATTCCTCATCAAATCTGCACCGTCGCGCATGACGGACGGCTCCATGCTGGGCTGGATCGTCTCGCTCATCGATGTGACCAGCTTGCGCGCTGCCGAACGCCGCCGCGAAGAAAGCCTGAACTTTATCTCGCACGATATGCGTGTACCGCAGTCGTCCATCCTGGCCCTGATCCAGTTGCAAAGGAATCCGAGCACCGCATTTGCGATTCCGGAATTCCTCAATCGTATTGAAAAATCCGTAGAGACCACACTGAACCTGGCTGATGACTTCGTACACCTGGCCAAGGCCGAGTCGCAGTCCTACCAATTGCAAGACACCGATTTCTCTTCACTGCTGGCAGAAGCTGCCGACGATATGTGGGCTTTCGCGCACAGCAAGTCCATCAGTATCGTGCTGGACGCCGATGAAGTCGGAAACTGCTGGCTGAATGTCGATCGCTCCCTGCTCATCCGGGCGCTCGGCAATCTCTTGTCCAATGCAATCAAATTCAGTCCCAAGGGTTCTGAAATTGTTTGCAGCGCCAGGCCTGTGCATTCCAGTAGCGGAAGCAGCATCGTTTGCCATATCAGCGATCACGGCAAAGGCATTTCGGAGAGAGACCTGCCGCAAATATTCTCGCCCTTCCTGCGCGCGGATGAACAGGATCGCGATGGCGTAGGCTTGGGGCTGGCATTTGTAAAGATGGTGGTCGAACGTCACAACGGAACCATAGAAGTAAGCAGCACGGTCGGCAAAGGGAGCACTTTCACCATTACCCTGCCTTGTGTGATCGGTTAATTTAATTAAAAAAATGGAGTTAGAGAGTAAGCCATGAGAATAGCGTCACTGGAAGATGATCCGATCGAATCGCAACTTATCCATCAGGTCATTACCGCTGCCGGCCACGAATGCACTTCCTTCGCGGACGGAAAATCGCTGATCACTGCACTGCAGACCCAGCGTTTCGATATCCTGGTACTGGATTGGCATGTACCCGACATGACAGGGAAAGACGTCATCGAATGGGTGCGCGGCAGCATCGGCGAGAACATCATCGTGATGTTCCTTACCAACCGCGTACTGGAGGAAAACATTGTTGCCGGACTGATGGCCGGTGCCGATGACTATATGACGAAGCCGATACGCGAGGCGGAGTTGTCAGCCCGTATCCACGCCCTGTCCAAGCGCATACGCCATGTATCGGAAAACGATGCCGCGGTAGCCGTACCACAAGCTACGGCCGTAGAAGTCGGGATTTTTCATTTCGACCTCTTGCGCAAGATTGCCACCATACGCGGCGAACCGGTCGATTTGAAACCGAAGGAATTCGATATTGCCGCGCTCTTTTTCCAGAACATCGGACAATTGATTTCGCGCGAGCGCATCATGGAAGAAGTGTGGGGACGCGAACTGATGATGACTTCGCGCACACTGGATACGCATATGTCGCAAGTCCGGACCAAGCTACAACTGAAACTGGACAACAATGTACGCCTGACGACGGTGTACACGATAGGTTATCGCCTGGATACTTTCTAGGCGATGCTTCAAACTATGCTGGATAGCCGTGCCAGTTTCAGCTGAGCGGCTGCCAGCATGTCCGGATACTCCTGCGAACGGAAGAAGTTGTATTCCACCACCCGTTGCCGCGCAATCACATCATCCGGATACACCTCGGTCGCCGGATGGCACATGATCAGCATGCCCGGCTGCACCGCTGCCAACCACTCCTTGAAGCACGCCGCATAATCTTCGCGATCAAAACCGTAGACACCGGCAAACCCGTGGTTGCTTTTGATACCCGATATTTTCAAACCGGCCGCCAGTTCCTGACCGCCCAGGTATTTCAGGATTTGCGGTTTGCCGCGCCAGGCCGGATTGGCCGGCACTGTATTGCGTACCCAAATCGGGCGGCCCGGATAGCGACGCTTGATCACTTGCAGCACGATTTGCCGCACGCCGGGTAATTGATGCACATGCTGGTGCCCGTCGATGAAATCCGGCGGCTGCCCGTAGCCGGCTTCAAATGCATCGAGTTGCCGTTCCAATTCCCGTTGCAGGCGATCTGCATTCATCCCCTTGAGCAAACTGCGCAATATCACCGCATGCAGGCCCGGCATTTTTTCGCGGCCAAAACCTTCGGTCAGGTTGAAATGCAAGCCGATATCCGCCTGCCCCTTGTGTTCGCGCAACGCTGCCGCCGCATTGCTTTTCCATGCCGGCGCGGTACTAAAACAACTGACGGCACTGAGGCGGCCAAACGCCAGCAAGTCCAGGATACCGGCATCGATGCCGGGATTCTGTGCGTAATCGTCAGAGCAAACTGCAATCGGTGTCATCGTATTTCCCGTTTCCTATGAGTGTGCAGCGTGGCGAAAAGCCCACAGGCGGCTCAGGATATAAGTCATGACCGCCACTGTGAATACCACGATCGCCAGCGCCACGTAGTAGGGTAAGCCGGCATACCGCAACAACAGATAAAACAGTAACTCATTCATGCAAAAGCCCAGTACCGCCACCGCCAGGAAACGCAGGAAAGACTGTTGCGTACCCTTCGCATGGCTGGCCACTGCATCAGAAAAAGTCCAGTGCCGATGGCCGAAATAACTGACCCAAAAGGCGACGATAAAACCACCGACATTCGCCTGCAAAGGCGCAATGTGCAGCAATTCCACCAGGGCGATCACCACCCAGTAATGCACTGCGGCCGCGGTCAAACCGACGATGCCGAAACGCATTACGCGGAACAATTCCATCAGGCGCATGGCGGCTGGTCTTTGTCCACGGATGTCGACGAACTATTCAAAGGTCCATTGTTAATATCGTGTGCGACCACATACAAGGGACGTTTCTTGACCTCGTCATACACGCGGCCCAGGTATTCACCGAGGACGCCGATGGAAATCAGCTGGATACCGGAAAAAAACATCAGGCCCGCGGCCAGTGTTGACCAACCCGGCACATCATTGCCGAACAGCAGCGATTCGCCGGCAATCCAGAATGCATACATCAGCGCGACGATGGAAATCACCACGCCGACACCGCTCCAGATACGCAAGGGCAACGTGGTAAAGGCCGTCACGCCAGCCAGTGCCAGGCGACTCAGGCTGCGATAGTTGAAACTGGAAACCCCGGTCGCGCGATCAGCGGGTACGAAGGGCAAGGCAATACTGCTGAACCCGACCCAGGCATACAAACCCTTCATGAAGCGGTTGCGCTCCGGCAGCTGGCGCAAGGCATTCACGACCTGCTTATCCATCAGGCGGAAATCGCCAGCATTGCGCGGAATGGTAATCGGCGAACCGGACTCCATTAAATGGTAAAACATGCCGGTACCCCAGCGCTTCAGGCGCGATTCGTTGCTGCGATCACTGATCACGCCGTACACCATATCGATGCCGCTTTGCCACAAACGCGTCATTTCCGGCAACAGTTCCAGCGGATGTTGGTAATCACTATCCATCAGGATCACGGCGTCACCTTGCGCTGCATCTATCCCCGCCGATAAAGCTGCTTCCTTGCCGAAATTGCGCGAGAAACTGATATAGCGCAGTCCGCTTTCGGCCAGCAAAGGCGCCATCACCTGGTCGGTATTGTCACTACTGCCATCATTAATCACGATGATTTCATAGCGTACCGCAAAGCCTGCCAGTGTTTTACGCAGGTCGCGCAGGAAGTCGGCCAGGTGGGCGGCTTCGTTATAAGCCGGGATTACGCAGGAAATCAGGGCATCGGCCGGGCGATTTTTCGGTAGTGCTGGCACTGTCACCATGTGAAAAACCTTTCTGGATTCAATTGCAGGGCCACTTCCAATTCTGCGAAAATCAAGGATATATGCATGGTTGCGGGAAAAAATGTCTGTAGGTCGCTTCTGAGCAACGATTATAATTCACCGCCACTGTATGCGATTGCTAAACTAGAACTGTTTCCGCGCCAGACATACACCTTTTCCTTATTGCTTACCGATGATGCCAACTCAACCAGTTTCCTCGCCCAATAAAAACAGCGGGCTGTTTTCGCTGAATTCGTCCAATCTGGTGCCACTGGTCATCGTACTTTTATTGCTCCACCTGGTTTTATGGAGCTTTTTCACCGGCATCAGCCACCGCGCCCCCGACTGGGACAATATGGAAGAGCTGGTCTGGGCGAGCGGACTGGAATGGGGATATTACAAGCACCCACCACTGCCGACCTGGATCCTGTACGGCCTGGTCTCGATTTTCGGCCGTCCGGTATGGCTCACCTTCTTCACCGGCCAACTCAGCGTCATACTGACGATGTGGCTGGTATGGAAACTCGGTTGCGAAATGACAACGCAAAGCCGTGCGCTGGTCGCCACTTTGCTGGTTTCCGTCATCGCCTACTTCACCGTACGCGGCGTCATGAACAATCACAATACGATGCAATTGTGGTCGCTTGCCGGTGCCATCTGGATGTTTTACCGTGCTACCCGCTATGACAGCATGCGGGCCTGGGCTGCCCTGGGTTTCTTCTGCGCCTGTGCCTTCCTGACCAAATACAGCGCGCTGATCCAGTTCGCCGCCTTCTTCCTGTACCTGCTGCTGACCGGCCGCCTGCTGCGCGCAAAAACCTGGCAAGGCATCGTGTTAGCGACTGTCATCCTGCTGGCGCTGGTGTCGCCACACCTGCTGTGGCTCAAGCAACAGGCAGCAGGCCCGATTGCCTATGCCAGCAGCGAAATGGAACAGCAAGCCACTTACTGGCTTGAAATCCAGGACTTGTTCAGCTTCCTGCTGACCAATCTGGGACGTATCGCCCCCTTGATCCTCGCCGTCATCATCATCGCAATCTGGGCAGGCCGCCAGTACAAGCTGACGCCCAAATCCGCCCGCCCGGCAAGGATTGCAAGTGAACTGGCGGCTTCGGACCGCTTCTTCCTGCTGTTCATCGGCCTGGCACCGCTGGTACTGACCCTGCTGATCGCCGGTGCCTTCAAGATCCCGCTGGCGGCACACTGGGCCACCACCTTCTTTGTCCTGTTCGGCTTTTTCTCTTTCTGGGTCTTCCGTTCCGGTAACGATGCAGCCTTACTGCGCAAGACCATTATTGTCATCGTCATTTTCCAGGTGCTGGGTGCCGCAGGCTATGGCCTGGCACGCGGACCACTGGCGGACAAATCCGGCCGCGCCAGCCGCGCCACTTTCCCGGGTGCCGAAGTATCGCGCCAGGTACATGCGCAATGGCAAGCCCACATGCAGACACCGCTGACAATGGTCGCGTCGGATACCTGGCTGGGTGGCAATATCGCGACGCATATCGGACGCCAGGTGCAGGTATTCATCGATGGTGACTTCCACAAGGCACCGTGGATCAATCAAGAGAAAACCGAGAAATGCGGAATGCTGGTCGCCATCAATCGCAGCGAAACCAATCCGGATGACATTGCGATCGATGTCATTGCACTGATGGCCCAAAGCACCGAACACGGCACGCTGGAAATCCCTTGGACCAAGAAAGCCGGCGGCCCGATGGTGGTAGTGGAATGGGGCATCATCCCGCCGCAAGCCGGCTGCAAGGATATTAAAGACGCGAAGTAAATCCGCTTCTGCCACAAACAAAAAGCCGCTTCCTCAGGATAGCGGCTTTTTTATTGACGGCGACAAGCTGGTTTACGGTTGCAAACGATGCCGTTGCCACTTCCCTTCTTTATCCAATGAATAGACTATGCGGTCATGCAGGCGCGAAGCACGACCTTGCCAAAACTCGATGTAATCCGGCTTCAGGCGATATCCGCCCCAATGTTCAGGCCGCGGCGGATGTTCACCATACTGCGCTTCAACCTTTGCATATTGCGCTTCCAGTGCGGTGCGATCCGCCACCGGATGGCTTTGCGATGAAGCCAGCGCGCTTAAACGGCTCTTGACTGGCCGGCTCTGGAAATACTGCTCACTCTCGGCACTACTGACACGCTCTACCCGGCCTTCAATCCGCACTTCGCGCTCCAACGGAATCCAGTGAAACAGCAAGGCGGCATGTGGATTCTGCGCGAGTTCCTGCCCTTTGCGGCTTTCATAATTGGTAAACCAGGTAAAGCCGCGCTGGTCGAAATCCTTAATCAGCAAAATACGCGAGGAAGGACGACCGTTCGCCGCCACCGTGGACACACTCATCGCATTCGGCTCCGGCACTTCCGCGCGCAATGCTTCACCAAACCATTTGGCAAACTGCGCCACCGGATCGGGATCGGTATCCAGCTCCGACAATTTAGCCTGTGTGTAATCGGTACGGATATCTGCAATCGACATGCTTACTGTTCTCCTAATATGGAACTGCCTGTTTACGCCTGGCAGCGCCTGACTTCGTGTTCCTGTATATGCATTGTAAAACGAGCTACACAATTGCACATTATCCGGCGACGACACTTTTACGCTTGATCCAGCGCAAGCATTTCCAAGAATATCCCACATCTGCGCTTGCCAAAGAATCATCAAACACAAAAGTCGCACCGTCCTCCGTTAAAATGGCGGGATGACTTCAATTGCATCTGCTCCCCTTTCCGTCGTACCCGATATCGATTTTGACCGTCGTTTCGGCGGCATTGCGCGCCTGTATGGCAGCGCCGCACTGGAACGCTTCCGTAGCGCCCATGTCTGCGTCATCGGCGTCGGCGGTGTCGGTTCCTGGGTAGTCGAGGCATTGGCGCGCAGCGCGATCGGCAAGATCACGATGATAGACCTGGATAACCTGGCGGAATCGAATATCAACCGCCAGATCCACGCGCTGACCGATACCCTCGGTAAAGCCAAGGTCACGGCACTGGCGGAACGTATTGCGCAAATCAATCCGTATTGTGTAGTGACCGAAATCGAAGATTTCCTCAGCGCCGACAACCTCGATGAAATGATAGGTGCCCATCACTACGATTACATCATTGATGCCATCGACAATGTACGCGCGAAGACCGCCTTGATCGCCTATTGCCGCCAACATGGCCTGAAGCTGGTCACGATAGGCAGCGCCGGTGGCCAGATTGATCCGACCAGGATTGAAGTCCTCGACCTGTGCCGCACCGAGCAGGAACCGTTGCTGGCAAAAGTGCGCAAGCGCTTGCGCGCCGAACACGGCTTCCCGCGCGGGACGAAAAATAAATTCGGGATTGATGCGGTTTTTTCCAGTGAGCCTTTACGCTTCCCGGAAACTGCGGAAGTATGCGCAGTGGATGGTGATGAACAAAGCGGCATTACCGGTTTGAACTGTGCCGGCTTCGGTTCTGCCATGGTGGTGACGGCTTCGTTCGGCCTGGTGGCTGCAGCACATGTGTTGCGCAAACTGGCCGAAGCTGCGGAGCAAGCCGCTATTGCAGACAAGGTCAACGCTTAAGTCATTCAGTATTTCAAGACTTCCCGAACACTTCATTCAATTGCTGCGTCACGCGTACGAAGGTTGTGCGCTTGGTCAGTTCCTTCAGCTTGTGCGCACCGACATAGGTACAGGCTGAACGCACACCGCCGAGGATATCCTGCAGGGTATCCGCGACCGGGCCGCGATAATCAACCAATACATCCTTGCCTTCTGCCGCGCGGTACTCGGCCACGCCACCCGCATATTTTTCCATCGCGGTACGGCTGCTCATACCGTAAAAACGCTTGAATTTCTTGCCATCACGTTCAATCAATTCACCCGCGCTTTCATCATGTCCTGCCAGCATGCCGCCCAGCATCACGAAGTCGGCACCGCCGCCGAAGGCCTTGGCCAGGTCACCCGGCACCGAGCAGCCGCCATCGGCGCAGATCTGCCCTCCCAAACCGTGCGCCGCATCGGCGCATTCAATCACGGCGGACAACTGCGGATAACCAACACCTGTCATCTTGCGGGTCGTGCATACCGAACCAGGACCTATGCCAACCTTGACGATATCCGCGCCGGCCAGGATCAACTCCTCGGTGATATCACCTGTCACCACATTGCCGGCCATGATGGTCAATTGCGGATAAGCCTTGCGCACTTTTTTGACGAAATTAATGAAGCCTTCGGTATAACCATTTGCTACGTCTATGCACAGGTATTCCAGCGTATCGCCGGTACGTGCCATCACCGCATTCAGTTTTTCAAAATCGAGCTGGCTGATGCCCATCGAATAGAAAGCACCGGATGCGGCGATTCCCTTGTCATGCCGGTTCAGGAAGAAGTCTGCCAGTTCGTCGGCAGAATAATGTTTATGCAGCGCTACCGACAAGCCATGGCCGGACAGCGCTTGCGCCATCGCCATGGTGCCGGTGCTATCCATATTCGAGGCAATGATGGGGATACCGCGATAGGTATTGTGCGAATTGCGGAAAATGAATTCACGCGAGATATCGACATCGAGGCGCGATGTCAGCGTGGAGCGCTTGGGCCGTATCAGCACATCCTTGAAATCCAGTTTCACCGACTCTTCAATATGCATGATGCGACCCTCCTGCCATTAGATCAGCGGCTTAAATCATGTCTCCGCTGATTTTGTCGCTGAAGGTTTTCCTGAATTTGGAAACCTTGGGGGCGACGATGAAAGCACAATAACCCTGCATCGGATTCATGCGGAAGTAATTCTGGTGATAGCTTTCCGCCTTGTAATAGGTTTCAGCCGGGCTGAGTTCCGTCACGATAGGCGCATCCCATACATTCGCCATTTCGGAAATGACATGCTTCGCCGTGTCCTGCTGTTCCGGTGAGTGGTAATAAATCACCGAACGGTATTGGGTACCGACGTCATTGCCCTGGCGATTCAGGGTTGTCGGATCGTGGATGGTAAAAAATATTTCGAGGATTTCGCGGAAGCTGACGATCTCCGGATCATAGGTCAGGCGCACGACTTCGGCATGACCGGTCGTCCCTTCGCAAATCTGCTCATACACCGGGTTTTCGACATGACCACCGGTATAGCCGGATTCAACCGCCTTGATGCCCTTGAGCTGCTGGAACACAGCCTCGGTACACCAAAAACATCCACCGCCCAAAGTCGCGATTTCCATTGCCATTCGTATGCTCCCTTAATGTATGACTATGACTTTAGCGCAAACTATTGCCACCTGCCTACCCTCCGGCAGACAAAAGCTGGTCCGGCGCAGCGCTGAATCAACCGCACAGCCCCTGCGGCACGGCCTTTCAACGGAAAATGATGGTGCCGCCGGCAGTCAATGTAGACAAGACTTGTGGTGCGAAAACGTCATTATCGAAGAGCGCTGCCGTAATCCGGAACTCTGGCGCGGGGTTGTTGACGGTTGCCGACGATAGCTGGTGCAGGCTTTTTTCCTGCAAATGGAAACCACCTTTCGCATCGCCGGACAAGGTAATCAGGCTGGCACGCTGTGCATCTTCTTCGATGACGGGGACATGGTGGCAGCGCGTTGCAATCAGCGACGACAGATTGACCAGTTGCGGCACGGCCGGCGGCTGCGCGAATACTGTTTCGTCATCATGCAGCAAGATCTTGACCGGGATGTCGCGCAAAATCGTGGCGCTGGCCTGCTGCAAGGATACGTGCTCCAATGGTAGCAAGCGTGCACCGCAACGCGCGGTCGCAATGTAAAGCATCAATGCATCCTGGTGCCCCAGACCCCAATAAGCCACGGTATCACCGGGCTCGACCTGCCACTCGCTTTTCAAACGCGCAGTACCGCGTTCTATACGCGACCAGAATTTACGATAGGTCACGACGCGCCGGCTGGAGCGCGAGGCAATCATGGTGGACTGGTTCTTGGCCCGGTCACGCAATAATTCAAAAAGTGTCATATTCAAGGTTCTCCGCAGACATCATTTTATGAAAAAGCCCTGCTGCTAGCGAGGCGTTTCGCCATGAAACTGCCTTTTTCGGCATAATGGATGAAATTTCATGGAACACCGATGTCTATTTCTTCTTCACCTCAAGTTGCTCCTGTGATGGATGCGCGCCATTTTCGCGAAGCGCTATCGCAATTTGCTACCGGCGTGACCATTATCACGACCCGTCTGGCAGATGACAGCTTTCTCGGCCTCACCGCCAGCTCGTTCAACTCCGTCTCGCTCAATCCACCGCTGGTATTGTGGAGCCTGAACCAGGCTGCCAAAAGCATGCCGGTATTTAGCGGCAACTCGCATTATGTGATCAATATCCTGGCGGCTGACCAGGCCGAACTCGCAATGAAATTCGCGCGGCCCAGCGATGATCGTTTTGCCGGTGTGGACTTCACTTTATCACCGACCGGCTTGCCCATCTTGTCCGGCGTCGCCGCCTGGTTCGAATGCCATAACCGCAGCCGCTATCCGGAAGGCGATCATGTGATCTTTGTCGGTGAAGTGGAATGCTGTGATGTGCGTGCCCAGGCGCCACTGGTATTCCATGGCGGACGCTTCCTGTCCGAGTAAGCACGGCACCGCGGGGGCGGGTGCCGCATCAATCCTCTAATAAGCGCTGCAAGATCCCGGCAGAGTCGTGTGCGGCGCGACGTAGCCTGTCATTGACACCACTCCAGGCAACATCCGTCGGTGGTGTCTGCACGACGATCACATCCGCATGGACATCATCCATCGCACGCAAAGCGGCATACAAATCATGCGCGTATGCAATCGGTGTATCCGGCAAGGATATGCTAGCGGCTACCAGCGGCATTGCGTCCACCGCATACTGCATCAAGGCAGCACGACGACCACGCAAATTGAGTTTTTGCAGGACCGCGAGCAAATGCTCGCCGTCGACCAGCACCACCGGTGTCAGCGGCGCATAGTGCGACTCCAGGGTACCGGAAGCACGCGGCGCAGCCTGATCCGGCGATGCAGGCAAATACCCGATTACTGCGGCAATCTGTTCTGCACTGATGTGGCCGGGACGCAGCAAAACCGCATGCCCACGCGACATATCAACAATGGTGGATTCGATCCCGACTTCGCTTTGTCCGCCATCCAGGATGCAAGTCAACAAGCTGCCGGCGTCACCGCCAAACTCATTATGTACATGCTGTGCGGTGGTCGGGCTGACGTGGCCGAATTTATTTGCTGAAGGCGCTGCGACACCGCCTTTGCCATCCTTGAACGCACGCAGCAAAGCTTGCGCTACCGGATGCGACGGGCAACGCAGACCTATCGAATCCTGTCCGCCGGAGACGGCATCAGGAATATGCACAGCACGTTTCAAAATCAGTGTGAGTGGGCCTGGCCAAAACACCGCGATCAGTTTCTGCGCATCAGGCGAAACCGACTGCGCCCAATAGTTCAGGTCAGCTTCCGGTGCGAGATGCACGATGACAGGATGATTGGATGGACGGCCCTTGGCGGCATAGATATTCGCTACAGCTGCCGGGTTTTCGGCATCCGCACCGAGACCGTAGACAGTCTCGGTAGGGAATGCCACCAGCTCGCCCTGCTCCAATCTGCGTGCCGCATCGCGTATCGCCGGCCAGTCCAATGATTCTTCAGGCATGGATCACTTCGTCAAGACTGATCAGGCTGCAATGCCGAGGATGTCACAGGCTTTGCGCAGATTGGCTTGCGCCTCGTCCAGCGTTGCTGCGACAAAAGTGATGTGGCCCATCTTGCGCGCGCGGCGTGCATTGTCCTTGCCATACAGGTGCAGGTTTGCACCCGGCAATGCCAGCACCTTGTCCCACGCCGGTTCACGCGCTTCGTCGGAATCACCCTCGAACCAGATATCGCCGAGGATATTCAACATGGCTGCCGGCGAATGCTGGCGTACGTCACCCAAAGGCAAACGCGCCATTGCCCGTGCCTGTTGCGCGAACTGGCTGGTGATGCAGGCATCGATGGTGTAGTGACCGCTATTGTGCGGGCGCGGTGCCATTTCATTGACGACCAGCGAACCATCGGTCAGCACGAAAAATTCTATGCACAGTACGCCGACATAACCGAGTTGTTCGATCACAGCCAGTGTTGCCGCTTGTGCTTTGTCAGCAGAAGCCTTGGTGATATTCGGACCCGGTACCGTGGTGGTAAACAGAATGCCGTTACGATGTACGTTTTCCGCAATCGGATATACCACTGCCTTGCCGTCTGCACCGCGTGCAGCCAGTACGGAAATTTCATATGCCAGCGGCAGCATTTTTTCCAGCACGCAGGCAACACCGTTCATGCCGGCATAAGCGTTATGCAATTCTTCCCGTGTCTTGACGCGGACCTGACCCTTGCCGTCGTAACCCATGCGTACCGTCTTCAGGATGCCGGGCAATAAATCATCAGGCACTGCATCAACGTCGGCAGTCGAATTGATTTCCTTATGCGAAGCCGGGAACACGCCCGAGGTCGTCGCGCATTCGATGAAGAAGCGCTTCTCGGCCATGCGATCCTGTGCGATCGACACGCAGTCGGCGGATGGCGCAACGAAGGTGCGCTCTGCCAGGAAAGCCAGGCTCTTGGCCGAGACGTTTTCAAATTCAGTCGTCACCGCTACGCATTGTCCCGCCAGTTTGGTCAGGGCGTCGCTATCGGTGTAATCCGCACAGTGCAAGTAATCAGCAGCGTGGCTGGCCGGGCAATCGAGTGCAGGTTCCAGCACCGCAACCTTGAAGCCCATTTGTTGTGCCGCATGGGCAAACATGCGACCGAGCTGGCCACCACCCATGACACCCAGCCAGGTGCCAGGTGTTGCAGAAGGATTCAAAGGCGGGAGTTGTTTCGGTGTGCTCATGTCGGCAGGGTCATTTCTACAGCGATTTGCGTTTGTTTGGCGCGGAATTCTTCCAGGCTTGCAGCCAGTTTGTCATCAGTGGTGGCGAGGATGGCGATAGCCGCCAGTGCAGCATTCGCCGCACCTGCTTCACCAATCGCAAAGGTCGAAACCGGGATGCCTTTCGGCATCTGCACGATGGACAGCAAGGAATCTTCGCCACGCAGGTATTTGGATGGCACTGGCACACCAAGTACCGGCACGATGGTTTTGGCTGCCAGCATGCCTGGCAAATGCGCCGCACCGCCGGCACCGGCGATGATGGCGCGCAAGCCACGGCTACGAGCTGACTCCGCGTAGGCAAACATCTGGTCCGGCATGCGATGCGCAGAAATCACCTGGGCTTCATGCGCAATGCCGAAGTCTTTCAGGATCGCTACTGCATGTTGCATTACATCCCAGTCGGATGAAGAACCCATTACTACGCCAACCACCGGCTTAGTCGTCAATGCGTCTGCCATATCAGCCTTTCAGTTCTTCACCAGTCAAACGGGTCAGTGCTTCGCGATACTTGGCACCGGTTTTTTCAATGACTTCCGCCGGCAATGCAGGCGCCGGTGCTGTCTTTTTCCATTCGGTCAGGGTTTCCAGGTAATCACGCACGAATTGCTTGTCGAAGGACGGTGGCGAGATACCGGTGGCATACGAATCAGCAGGCCAGAAACGCGAGGAATCGGCGGTCAATACTTCATCCATCAGGTGCAGGGTACCGTCTTTATCGAGGCCGAATTCGAATTTTGTGTCGGCAATGATGATGCCGCGCGTTGCTGCATAGTCTGCAGCTGTTTTGTACAGCTTGATGCTGACGTCGCGGATCTTGTTTGCCAATTCCTTGCCGATGCGTTGCTCCATATCGGCAAAAGTGATGTTTTCATCATGTTCGCCCATCTCTGCTTTCGCAGCCGGCGTGAAAATCGGCTCGGCCAGTTTTTCAGCCTGCTTCAAACCTGCCGGCAAAGCCACACCGCAAACTGCGCCGGTCGCCTTGTAATCATTCCAGCCGGAACCGATCAGATAACCGCGTACTACGGCTTCGACCAGGATAGGCTCAAGACGCTTGGCGACCACGGCACGATTCTTTACTTGCGCCACTTCGTCTGGTGCCACCACTGATTCAGGTGCGATACCTGTCAAATGATTCGGCACGATATCTTTCAGTTTCTCGAACCAGAAATCAGACATCTGATTCAACACCTGACCTTTGGTTGGAATCGGTTCATTCATCACTACGTCGAATGCGGACAAACGATCACTGGTAACGATCAAAATCTTGTCGTCGCCAACCGCGTAATTTTCGCGAACCTTGCCGCGACCGAGTAAAGGCAGTGATGTAATGGTGGATTGATACAGACTAGTCATGACGTTTCCATAAATCTGAAACGGCGATTCCAGGAATCGCCGATGGGTTCTACTGAATAAATACTGCAGGCACTTACTGAATGATTTGCGCCAGCTCGCCTTTTTTGTATTTCTCTGCGATTTTGTCCAAAGGCAGTGGCTTGATCTTGGCAGCCTGTCCTTCGCAACCGAATGCCAGGAAGCGTGCCTTACATACTTGCTTGGCAGCTTCACGTGCCGGCTTCAGGTAATCGCGCGGATCGAACTTGGATGGATTCTCGATGAAGTAACGACGGATCGCACCGGTCATCGCCAGGCGGATATCGGTATCGATATTGATCTTGCGCACGCCGTTCTTGATGCCTTCCTGGATTTCTTCAACCGGCACGCCGTAAGTTTCTTTCATGTCGCCGCCGAATTCGCGGATTTCCGCCAGCAATTCCTGTGGCACTGACGAAGAACCGTGCATCACCAGATGGGTATTTGGAATGCGGGTATGGATTTCGCGGATGCGTTCAATTGCCAGGATGTCGCCGGTAGGCTTCTTGGTGAATTTGTATGCACCGTGCGAGGTACCGATTGCAATTGCCAGTGCATCGCATTGGGTTTTCTTGACGAAGTCTGCCGCCTGCTCCACGTCAGTCAACAATTGTTCGCGTGTCATTTTGCCGTCGGCACCGTGACCGTCTTCCTTGTCGCCCATCATGGTTTCGAGCGAACCGAGCACACCCAGCTCTGCTTCTACCGTGACGCCGATGGCGTGCGAGAACTCTACGACCTTGCGCGATACTTCGACGTTGTATTCATAGCTGGCAACCGATTTGCCGTCTTCATTCAGCGAACCGTCCATCATCACCGAAGTGAAGCCGGAACGGATCGCTGCCATGCAGACTGCCGGCGACTGGCCGTGATCCTGATGCATGACGACCGGGATGTGCGGATAGGCTTCCACTGCCGCTTCAATCAAATGACGCAGGAAAGGTTCGCCCGCATATTTGCGTGCACCTGCGGAAGCTTGCATGATTACCGGTGCGCCGACTTCGTTCGCCGCTTCCATAATCGCCGTGACCTGTTCCAGGTTATTGACGTTGAACGCAGGCAGACCGTAGCCGTTTTCGGCTGCGTGGTCGAGTAATTGACGCATGGATACGAGAGGCATGGTAATTCTCCAAATTCAGTAAAAGGTTCAACAGTAGTTCGGTACAAAAATCATCGGAAGACACGTGATCATTTGTGCGCTTCCGTTTATTGCATTGTGCTTTTCATTCAGCCTTGTGCGCGTTCTTCCAGGATCGCCACCGCCGGCAAGGTTTTGCCTTCGAGGAATTCGAGGAAAGCGCCGCCACCGGTCGAGATATAGTCGATCTTGTCGCCAATATCGTACTTGGCAATCGCCGCCAGGGTATCGCCACCGCCGGCCACCGAGAAACCCTTGGATTCCGCAATCGCATAAGCCAGGGTTTTGGTGCCGTTGGCAAACTGGTCGAATTCAAAAACACCGACCGGACCGTTCCAGACGATGGTGCCGGCCTGTGCAATTTGCCTGGCCAGCAGTTCTGCCGTCTTCGGACCGATATCCAGGATCATGTCGTCATCGGCCACATCAGCCACATCCTTGACGGTTGCCGCGGCAGTCGGTGCAAACTCTTTCGCACAGACGACATCGACCGGAATGGGTACCGATGCACCACGCTTGGCCATCATGTCTATGATGGCTTTGGCATCACCAAGCAGATCAGCTTCTGCCAGCGACTTGCCGATTTTCAAGCCGGCCGCCAACATGAAGGTATTCGCAATGCCACCACCAACGATCAGGTTATCGACCTTGTCCGCCAGGGTTTTCAGGATAGTCAGTTTGGTGGAAACCTTGGAACCCGCGACGATCGCCACCAGCGGGCTGGCCGGTTCACCCAAGGCCTTACCCAATGCATCCAGCTCTGCCGCCAGTAAAGGACCGGCGCAGGCTACTGGCGCATATTTGGCAATGCCGTGGGTCGTTGCTTCAGCACGGTGTGCGGTGCCGAATGCATCATTAACGTAGACATCGCACAACGCTGCAATTTTTTGCGCGAGTGCGTCATCGTTCTTTTTCTCGCCTTTATTGACGCGGCAGTTTTCCAGCAAGACTACCTGGCCCGGCGCAACATCAACACCATCTACCCAGTTTTGCTTCAAAGCGACCGGCTGTCCCAGCAACTCGGACAAACGTTGCGCAATCGGTGCCAGGGTATCGGCAGGCTTGAACTCACCTTCGACCGGACGTCCCAGATGCGAAGTTACCATTACCGCAGCACCTGCCTGCAAGGCCTGCTGTATAGCGGGTACCGAGGCGCGGATACGCGTGTCTTCGGTAATATTGCCGGTACTGTCTTGCGGTACGTTGAGATCGGCACGGATAAAAACGCGCTTGCCCTGCAGTTCACCACGCGCGATCAGGTCGCTCAATCTTTTAAATTGCATGTGTTCGTAAATTGGAGGGTTAAAGATGAAAAATCTGAAAGACCGCTATTTTACCGCACCAGATGCCGCAAAAACCTTGGTTTTATGCCTAGTTTCAGCTTGAAAAAGGGCAAAAAGAAGGATCCGGACGGAAATTAGAGGCCGCATATTAAGGAAATTACCGCGATGCAGCAAATCCCCCGGTTAGAAGCACCCACCTCAAATTGATTCAATTTTTATAACAAAAAATATTTTCAGTCGTATCCGCCCGGTTCAAGCGGCAGCTATCCGCACTCAAAATCGCAATATTTCGCACAAGAATGCCCCGGATGATTCTTCCTGGATAGCCGAATCCGTTAAAATCGAGGTCTTGCACAATTACTGGAGATCCCGAAATGTCGATGTCTGATCGCGACGGCAAAATTTGGAAAGACGGCAAATTAATCGACTGGCGCGATGCAACCGTTCATGTATTGACCCATACACTGCACTACGGCATGGGTGTGTTTGAAGGTGTACGCGCTTACAAGACCGACAAGGGTACGGCGATTTTCCGCCTGCGCGAACATACCGAAAGGCTGTTTAACTCGGCCAAGATTTTCCAACTGAAAATTCCATTCGACCTGGAAACAGTGATGGAAGCACAATTACAGGTGGTCCGCGAAAACAAGCTGGAAACCTGCTATCTGCGCCCACTGGTCTGGATCGGCGAAGAAAAACTCGGCATTTCCGCCAAAGGCAACACCATCCATATCGCGATCGCGGCTTGGCCATGGGGCGCTTACCTGGGCGAAGACGGCCTGAACAAGGGCATACGCGTCAAGACCTCGTCCTTCAGCCGCCACCATGTGAACGTTTCGCTGGTACGCGCGAAGGCTTGCGGCTATTACATCAATTCCATCCTGGCGAACCAGGAAGCACTGACCGACGGCTACGACGAGGCATTGCTATTGGATACTGATGGTTATGTTTCAGAAGGTTCCGGCGAAAATGTCTTCATCGTCAAGAACGGCAAGGTCTACACTCCTGACTTGGCGTCTTGCCTCGACGGCATTACCCGAGACGCAGTGCTGACAATGGCACGCGACCTCGGCATCGAAGTCATCGAGAAACGTATTACCCGTGATGAGATGTATTGCTGCGACGAAGCCTTCTTCACCGGCACCGCGGCAGAAATCACACCTATACGTGAACTCGACAATCGCCAGATCGGCGACGGCAAACGCGGTCCGATTACGACCAAATTGCAATCGCTGTTCTTTGACGTGGTCGCCGGCAAGGCACCGCAATACAGCCATTGGCTGACCATCGTTTAATTGGCAGCACCCAGGATTAAGCATCAAGACTACAACCAGTAATTCGGAGAATGAAATGACAGAAGCAAACACAGCAGCAATCGAGTTGGACGGCAGGGACTTGCCGGCATACTGCCCTAACCCGGCCATGCCGGCATGGAGCTCACATCCACGCGTGTTCCTCGAGTTGTCGCACGGCGGCGAAGCAAAATGCCCGTACTGCGGCACCCTGTATCGCCTGAAACCAGGCGCAGTCGTACACCATCACTAAGGCCACCATGCCCAAAGCCCGCAAACAGTTCGGTACGGCAGACGACATCGAAGTCGCACTGTACGATGCGATTGGCCGTGCCGATCTGGATGCATTAATGGCCTTGTGGGCAGACGATGAAGAAATCGTCTGCATCCACCCGGATGGCACGCGCCTGATCGGCTATGCCGCGATCCGTGCCTCATGGGAAGAAATATTTACGCGTGGCGGAGTACATATCCGCCCGACCCAATTGCATGCATCGCAGAATACGATGAATGCCGTGCACAATCTGATCGAAACGGTCAACACGACGGATACGCAACGCGACATCCACATCATCGCTACCAATGTGTATATCAAAACCCCTTTGGGTTGGCGCATCGTGCTGCACCACGCATCTATCGCACCCGGCAAACCACGTCCCGAACTGGTACCGAGCAACGTGCTGCATTAATAGCGCTAAAGCCGACCGTCTTCTTTCGTCGCTGCTGCATCAGTATGCATAAGAACTTCCAGGATTAAGCTAGCAATGAACTACCCTGCTCCATGCTGGCTGCCCGGCGGCCATTTGCAAACCATCTACCCGGCAAAATTCATCAGCAAACCCACAGTCAGCTATCGTCGCGAACGCTGGGATACGCCTGACGGCGATTTCGTCGATCTCGACTTTGTTGACGGCCCCAAAGATTTGCCTTTCATTGTGTTATTCCACGGGCTGGAAGGCTCGTCCGCCAGCCATTACGCGCGCTCCCTGATGGCGCACATTGCAGGCCTCGGCTGGTCGGGCGCGGTCGTGCACTTCCGCGGATGTTCCGGCGAACTGAACCACGCCCCGCGTTTTTATCATTCCGGTGACGCGCCGGAAATCGACTGGATACTCAAACGCCTGGCACCGTATGCACGCGCACGCGGCGCCTCGAAATTTTATGCAACCGGGGTTTCCCTCGGCGGCAACGCCTTATTGCGCTGGCTTGGTGAATCGCAACACCAGGCGGAAATCGTCGATGCCGCCTGTGCGATTTCTGCGCCACTCGACCTGGCCGGTGGCGGTTCTGCCTTATCGCGTGGTTTCAATATGATTTACACGCGCATCTTTCTCGAAACACTGAAACCAAAATGCGTAGCCAAGCTGGCACAATTTCCCGGACTCTTTGATCGGGATGCGATGCTGCAATCGCGTGACCTGTATGCCTTCGACAATATCGTGACAGCGCCGCTGCACGGCTATCAAAATACCGAAGATTACTGGCATCGCGCCAGTGCCAAACACGTGCTCAAAGACATCACCGTACCCACGCTGGTATTGAATGCACAAAACGATCCCTTCCTGCCCGCACAGTATCTGCCGAGCAAGGCATCGAACAAGGTCACTTTGGAATATCCGGCACATGGCGGCCATGTCGGTTTTGCCGTCGGCTGCATCCCGGGGAAGTTGAACTGGCTGCCACAACGCATGGTCAGATTCCTGCAAGGTGTTGCCGCCTGAGGAGGTGGAATGGATGCAATCGTTGCACAAGCACTGGCGAAATGGCCAAACGTCCCGCATTGTTACGGCTGGCTCGCACTTGATGCGCGCGGCAGTTGGCGCATGCGGAATGAGGCCACACAGGAACAGCAACTTGCAGGCGACAAAATTAGCCACCCTGCACTAATCGCCTTCATACAACGCAACTACACACACGATGCGCAAGGCCGCTACTATTTCCAGAATGGCCCGCAACGCGTCTATGTCGACCTGGAAGTCGCACCTTACATCGCCCACACCGAACCCGTACACGGCTTTACGCTGCATACCGGCCAGCACTTCACAAACATCGGGGCGGCTTACCTGAGTGCCAGTGGAAAATTATTTCTCGCAGGCGATGACAAACTTGCCTTGCTCGACGACAGGGATATGGCGCAATGCCTGGCCCAAATACAGCTGGATGGCAGGGATGTTGAAGATGAACACTTGCTGGCATGGATCGCGCAAAGCGGTGGCAGCGGCGCACTCACACTACAAAGCAACGCCCATACGATAGCACTGCATTATGTTGAAGACGCAGCAATCAGCAGT
The DNA here is from genome assembly GCF_000013625.1 of Janthinobacterium sp. Marseille. Lineage (NCBI taxonomy): Bacteria > Pseudomonadati > Pseudomonadota > Betaproteobacteria > Burkholderiales > Oxalobacteraceae > Janthinobacterium > Janthinobacterium sp. Marseille. The sequence goes on from NC_009659.1 coordinate 3,203,496, forward strand.
CGCTTCGGTTTCATCCGCAAACCTCGCGCAGACAGCTGAGTCCGGTTACCGCAGGAAAGCTAACCGGTATAACCCTCTTTTTCCTGACGGATATCTTCCAGGCGCTGCGCCTTAATTTCACGCTCCCGTGCATCGATAATCGACTGGTCGTAAAAAGAAGCATCCGGTGCTTTACGTGCGATTGCCAATTGATCCAAGGCCGCGGACAGGCTGCCATTCAATGCATATGATTCAGCCAAAGCTAGGTGCTGCTGCGCCTGCATCTTCAATGCGGCATACACTTTCGCCAGGCGTTCATACAAGGCCGGTTCCTGGCGATACAACTGTGTCTGGTCACGCAAATAAGCAGCGGCTTCCTCATAACGTCCGGCTGCATACAAGGCATCAGCATATTGGTGCGCAATACCACGCGAAATAGGAAATTGATTGCGCGCTGCATCGGCTTCCTGCACGGCTTCGCGCGGTTGGTGCGCCGCCAATTTGATTTCTATCGCGAGGCTGGACAAGACCGCACTCTTGGAACTCGGCGAACCATTATTCAAGGCGACTCGTGCTTCATTCAATAGGCTTTGTGCCTTGGCCGGGTTCCCCTGCCGCAACGCAACCAGGGCCAGGCCATATTTTCCGGCTACCGTCGCAGTACGCGTTTTAAGCTGCAGTTGCCGTTCAAAGCTGCTAGTAGCATCCAGCAAACCCTGGTGTCCCTGATCCTGCAATACCCTCACACGCGCCTGTATCAAGGGAAAATCCAGGCTATCCACATGCTGCCGGTAACGCAAGTCACGCGTACGCGCCTGGATATCAGCAATCCTTTCGGTTGTCATCGGATGTGAACGCAAATAAGGTGGTGCGTTGTCACTATAGTTGCGACTGGCGGTCTGCAGGCGTCCAAAGAAATTGATCATGCCCGTCGTTTCAAAGCCGGCTTCACGCATGATATCCAGACCTACCCGATCCGCTTCGCGTTCGGCATCACGACTGAAATTGAGCTGACGTTGTATCGCCAAACCCTGGCCGCCCATAATCATCGCCATCCCGGCATCCGGACTCGAACTGATCGCCAACGCACCCAGTATCATCGACGCCAGCGGGATCAACATATCCTGCTTTTGCTTGCCCAGCATGCGCGCGATATGCCGTTGCGCAACGTGGCCGATTTCATGCGCCATCACTGACGCCAGCTCGGATTCATTCTGCGCCGCCAGCACCAGCGCCGAATGCACACCAATGAATCCGCCTGGCAAGGCAAACGCATTCAGCATAGGATCGCGTACCGCAAAGAAGAAAAAATCATACTGCGCCTCGCCGCGTGCTTCCGGTCGCACCGTCAACAGGCTGGCGCCGAGGTTATTCAAGTACTCTTGCAGCGGCGCATCACTCAGATAATCACGATTGCGCTTGATTTCGCGCATGATTTGCTCACCCAGCTTGCGTTCCATAAGGGGCGACAAAGCTTCGCGTTCGGTATCGCCCAGGCTGGGCAACGATTGCGCGTGCACCAGCGAAGGCGCAACCATGCCCGGCAGGGTCGACAAGGCCAGGACACCAACCATTGTCAGCGAACGCAGCCGCGGCAAGGAAATAGCAGAAGGAATAATGAATTTCAGTTTCACGATGCTATGATACCCGCTCATTGCAATCGTTCCACCTCCGGCGCGACACCAGCTACTTTGCCATCATGACTTCACAAAAAGACAACCCAACCGCCAACGACGGCCTGACCCATTTTGATGCCACCGGCCAGGCACATATGGTCGACGTCGGCAGCAAGAATGAAACCCATCGCATCGCGATTGCCAGCGGCGTCATCCGCATGAAAGCGGAAACCCTGGCCATCATTAGTTCAGGTACTGCAAAAAAAGGCGATGTACTGGGCATCGCCCGCATCGCCGCCATCATGGGTGCGAAACGCACCAGCGACCTGATCCCGCTATGCCATCCACTCGCCCTGACCCGCGTCACGGTTGATTTTGCGGTGAGCGAAGCGAACTCCAGTGTCACTTGTACCGCACAAGTTGAAACCTTTGGCAAAACCGGGGTCGAGATGGAAGCGTTGACCGCCGTGCAAATCGGCTTGTTGACGATTTACGATATGTGCAAGGCGGTGGATAGGGGGATGGTGATGTCAGACGTCCGGGTTGAGGAAAAGCATGGTGGGAAGTCGGGAAGCTGGACAAGCTAAAGGAAGTAGAGGCTGCTACGGCACATCAAACTCGGCAGCCTCTTTTAATCCATCAATTCAACAATTCACTTCTGCGGCACCGGCATGCGCGCATGCGTACTTTGGAAGGCGCCCGGAGCCTCACTCCAAGATTTATATACACCCGCATAGCTTGTCGGATGCAGATGCTGAATTGTTTTCATCGTAGCAATCGCTTCATCTGTATACCCGTTAATGGCATATACCTGCGACATGCGGGTTAACATCAACACACTGGCAAACCGCTTACCAATTTTCTCCATTGCTGCTATTTCCTCCTGCGACATTTCCGGCGTCAACGGCTTAGCAAGGAAATCAAAGTATGTGTACAGGTGAGGGAAAATCGTAAATACGGGTTGTTCTATCGTCTGCCCGCCAACAGTGATGCCCATTGCAGCAAATTCCATTTGCGTAACAGCAGCTGCCGCCTTTCTGTAATCAATGGCTAATAGCATAAGCAGGGACAAACCTGTCAAAGCTACAGCGAGCACAATGGGCCGCGACACAGTTCTCAGTGCCGATCCCAGGCGATCCTGATGCACCATACCTATCAAAAGGCAAAACGGGAATAGTACATAAGCATACCAAAGTGGAAACTCAACCACGCTATGCAAACCAATTGCCATCGCAAACAGAAAAAACAAACATGTTTGCGAATTAATTTTCTTGTTTATCAGCGCCTTGAGCCACCAAATCACCCAGACCATCAAAATAAAAGTAAATAACCAACCGAACTCGGCAGCGAAATTCAATACTATATTGTGACTATGCCTCGCATATGTACCTGGTTCAAATTGCGATGCCATAGCAATCTGCTGCGGCCCAAACTCATACCATCCGACACCAAACCACGGATGAGTACGACTCATTTCCCAAGCCTGTTGCAACAGGACCAGGCGAGCCGAATAGCCACCACTTGCCCGCGCCGCAGGTGAGTCTACCTGGGAACCGAACAGTATTGATATTTCCGGCAAGGCAAACGCAAACAAAAAATAAAGCGATAAGAAGCCAAAAATTATACTGAGAGGTATCGGTTTAAATCCAGGTTTGTAACGCCAGATAAAGACAAGCATCGAAAAAACAGGAAGGATCATCCACGCGATACGCGATTGTGTCAGTGACAGTCCCCAAATTAATGATGCCAGAAGAAAAATTGCGAAAAGTGGACGGACGCGATCATTTTGAAATAGCCACCAAACAGAAGCTATGCCCATACAAAATAAGAGTGCGAGTTGATTCGTTTGCGCAATATTTGCATGCGGCCGAATCACGGCATCAGAATGAGCCATCAGCATCGCAAATGGAACAAAAATATGTTCTACACCTGCTAACTGCATAGTGGCAATGACGACTGAGAAACCGGCAGCGATAAGATGTGGCCAGGCAATCGCTGCACATAGTCTTTCAGCGCCCCTATCCTCCGCAGTAATAGTTGCCCCTATGAGGATGGCGACTCCCGCCAGCAGGCAATAACCAATCGCAAGAGCCCCATCCCATGGGAATGTTGTGAGCCCTGCCATAATCTGTACGCCTATCATTACCGCTATGATCAGAGGCAAGAAAGCGATGGATGGCAATCGCATCGGAAATTGATTCCTATGCATAAAGCCAAAAATCAATACAAATATCCCGAGGGCAGCCGTCCACTCATTGTAAAAAGATGGGTACGGATTCACATGAAGAGGTATTAAATAGGCAAAGCATAAGATCGCGCCAAAATAAGTCAGATACCGTCGCTCGTCATGTTTTTCTGAAACCTGCATGTTTTTGCCATCTATAAAAAACTACGTTGACAAGAAAAAACGCCCCTTGCGGGGCGTTTTGATAAAGCAATGATGCCTTAGGTTTTTGGCAGGAATTTATCAGGGAAACCGCCACCACCTGTAACGCCCCATTTCAAACCACCGTCGCCACAAGTACCGGTATAGACAATGGTCGCACCGTTAGGAATAGCGGAGATAGAACCGTTTTTCATAGTAATTGTGACTAAAGCCTCTGAAGCACTAGTTGCAGTTACAGCCACTTTGTCGGTGTATTTGCCAGAATATTCTGTGTCCTGGGCAAGTTGCAACGTTGTATTCGAGGTAGAGGCCGCACTAAGCGCTGCCTCACTACACGCCATACCAACAGCTGTACGCGCTGGCGATGACAAGCTGACAGCTTCCTGTACTTTCGCTTTAACCGTGTAATCTTGGTATGCAGGCAAAGCCACTGCCGCCAAAATACCAATAATCGCTACAACGATCATCAATTCGATCAGCGTAAAACCGCTTTGTGCTTTCTTCATCATTTTCATCGATTTCATCTTTTTCTCCTGGTTTGGGAATACAGGTAGCTTTTCCACCCTGTCACCCATACAGCAATCGCTGTGCCACCCCAAATCCAGCCGGATATTGCGAGATTGTTACGATTATTTAACGAAAAGTAACAATTTTGGTTCTGCTTGCGCCAATTTTTGTCACATCCGGCTAAAAAATTTGTCTTGCGGCAGTGCAGCGAGACCCAACTACAGCTTTTTAAGCCTCGTTCAGGAACACAATATCGGTACCCGCCAAATGGATTTGATCACCGTTACTTAAGGGCCGGGTCAATGTCCCTATCGATGCGCCATTGACGACAGGATAATCGTCACCTTCGACATGGGTCAGGCTGAAACCCTGTGGGCCACTGGCAAATACTGCTACCTGCCGACCCGGCCGGCCTATCGTCGTCAGGGCCTTGTTCAGCGCGACTTCCTTGCCTGCTCCAGCACCGTTGAGGATTTTGATTACTGCATTTGTCGTCATGATTGTTTCAAATGGATCTTGATACTTAGGTTCGGTAAATTGCTGGATATTACCCAGATCTTCCGGCAAGGACTCGTTACCGGAAACGACTGCAACGGAATCCGGCATGTCGGCAGTCTCGCAGTACTGGATGGTGTGCGTCGCCAGGGCGATCACATCACTATCCTGTAACAAATGCTTGGTGACAGGCTGACCGTTGAGCTGGCTACCGTTGGTGCTGCCGAGGTCTTCAAAATAGCAGCCGACCGGATGCGAAATGATCACTGCATGTTCAGCACTGATCCCTGCCGCATCTATGACGATATCGTTGAAGGCACGCCGCCCTATGCTCGTGCGTTCTTTCAGCAAGGAAAATTCCTGCAGGGTCACGCCGTCTTTTGCCAAGATAATCGTGGGCATTACTATTCCAACATCCTTTCTACCTTCTTTACATATCCTGTAAGTGCATCAGATCAATTGAAAGACGGCTTCGTTCAAGCCAGTCGTATCAAGATTTGTGCCAAGTCAGGATTTAAAACCGGCTGTCATGCGCTGCCACCAGCTTTGGGGGACAGGCATGCTGGCTTCGACTTTCACCAGAATGACGGAAATATTATCGCGCCCACCATTGTCATTTGCCGCTTGCACCAGCGAGCCACATAATAATTCAAGATCCGTATCATTATCGGCCAGCATCGCACTCATTTGCTCGCCCGCCAGCATATCCGACAGCCCATCCGAACACAGCAGGTAGATATCGCCACCTTCGGTCTGGTAATCATTTATCTCCACATCGATTTGCGCGGCAACGCCGAGCGCGCGCGTGATCAGGTTTTTGTTCGGCGCAAAACGCGCCCATTCCGGACTGACCAGGCCGGCATCTATCTGTTCCTGCAATTGCGAATGATCCCGCGTGATTTGCTCGAGCCGGCCGGCCCGGAACCGATAAGCACGCGAATCACCGATGTGCGCCACGACGATACGGTCGTGATGGAATAAGGCGGCGACCAGTGTCGTTCCCATACCGCTGTATTGCGGCTGGATACGCGCCACTTCGAGGATTTGTTCATTGGCCGCAGCAACAGCATCCACCATCAGGCGTTGCAAGGATTTGCCGCTGGCGATACGCCCTTTGTCCTGCAATTGTTGCAACTGCTGCTCGAGGGCGGCGCGGAATACCGTGGTCGCAATGCCGCTGGCGATCTCGCCGGCATTATAGCCACCCATGCCATCTGCCAGCACCACTGCCTTGTAATCGGCACTGACTTCTATCGCGTCTTCATTATGCGCACGCACCAAACCCGTATCGGTTTTGGCGGCGAATTGAAGCTCGACGGAATACGTCATAGGGTTGGCGGCTTATTGGCTGGATTTCAGGGTGTTGGAAATGCGGCTTTCTTCTGTGCAGGCGAGATATGGCGATCGCCGGCAGGATTATCTCCCGACTTGTGGAGGGAAACCATCCTTTGCAGGAACAGATCATATCTGCTTTCACCTTGGAAACGGGTGTTTACACGTATAACAAGGCACTACACACGGCAAAATCACCTCATTTTGAAACAAGCCGGCCTGGCCGGAGTAGCAGTCGGCACATAGCGGCACCAAGGTCGCCAAGCGCAGTGCGGCCCCTTATAATGCAAGGGATGCACTACAGCGCCGCGACTTCGCGCCTATCAGGTTTTTATAATGGAGAAGATGCCTCTATGCCAGGCATCAATAAATATGACCACAGTTATCTATACCCACGACGCTTGCCTCGAACATAAACCGGGGCCCAGCCATCCCGAATCGCCGGAGCGCCTGAAAGCAGTGTTGCGCGCGCTGCGCGTACCGGAATTCGATGCCGTTGAATGGCGTGACGCACCGATGGGTACGCGTGAGCAGGTATTGCTGATCCATACCGAAGATTTCGTTACCGATGTCGAAGATGCATCGCCGCATCGCGGCTATATGCCATTGGATGGCGGCGATACCGTCATGTCACCGGGCTCGCTGGAAGCTGTAATGCGTTGCGTCGGCGCCGCTTGTGCCGGTGTCGACCTGGTGCTGGACAATGAGGCGCACAATGTATTCTGCGCCACCCGTCCCTGCGGCCATCACGCCGAGCCCAGCCGTGCGATGGGTTTCTGCATTTACAACCAGGCTGCGATTGCCGCCGCTTACGCTTATGAAGTACACAAGCTGGAACGTGTGGCCGTCATCGACTTCGATGTACATCATGGCAACGGTACCCAAGCGGCATTTTATGACCGGCCTGAACTGTTCTATGCATCCAGCCACCAGTCGCATTTCTATCCCGGCACCGGCCTGGAAAAGGAAACCGGTGTTTCGCACAATATCGTCAATGTACCGCTGCCGCGCGGTTGCGATTCAGCGTTATTCCGCGAACAAACTGCCGCCAAAATGCTGCCGGCAATTCGTGCCTTTAATCCGGAACTGATCATTATCTCGGCCGGCTTCGATGCGCATCATCTCGATCCGCTGGCGGGCCTGAACCTGCAAGACGATGATTACGATTGGGTCACGCGTGAATTGATGAAAATTGCAGACGAAACCTGCGAAGGTCGCATTGTTTCGATTCTGGAAGGTGGTTACAGCCTGGAAGGTTTGGCTTCAAGCACTGCGGTGCACGTCAAAGCCTTGATGGATCACTGATCGCATTTGCTGCCTGCAGATATTTTTATTTGCAGGCAGCGGTCTTAATCTTCATCCTTACCCGCAGCACGCATCGCCGCCTGTATCGCTCGATGTGAAAATCCCCGTTGCATCAGGAAGCGCATTTGTTTGGCCCGCTCTTCCTGATTTGTCGCCACCGTACCGAACTTGCGTTCCCATACTGCGCGCGCGCGCGCAAACTCATCCGACTCCAGATTCGCCTTGATATCAGTCAGCGAATCCGGATCTATGCCATGGCTTTTTAATTCAGACAGAATCCGGCTATTGCCGAAACGGGCGGCACGCCTGTGTACCAATGATTCGGAAAAACGGCTTTGCGAAAGAAATTTCGCAGCTTCCAAGGTATCCAGCAAAGCTTCGACGTCGTCACCTTCTTGCGCATGGCGCGCCAGCTTGCGCCCCAACTCTTGCCGGCTGTGTTCCCGTGCCGATAAATAACGAAGCGCCCGCGCTTTCAGACTCACTTGCAGTTTTGCCATATGAGTCCTTCAGCGCGGGCGCTCGTTAATATCTATCTTCGAATCAAGTACAGCTATGCCGGACCTTATTCGACTTCTTTCAATTCTTTGGCTTCCTTGCTTTCCTTGGCCGAAGCTTTCTTCGCAACCGGTTCATCCGATTTGATAGCGCCGAGTTCAGGAACACCCAGGGAAACACGTACCTTGTTTTCGATTTCGCGTGCCAGGTCCGGACGCTCTTTCAAATAGTTACGTGCATTGTCTTTACCCTGGCCGATACGTTCGCCGTTATAGCTATACCAGGCGCCCGATTTTTCAACGATTTTGGCATCGGAACCCAAATCGAGGATTTCACCTTCACGCGATGTGCCTTCGCCATACAGGATGTCGAAGTGCGCTTCCTTGAATGGTGGCGCGATTTTATTTTTGACGACTTTGACCTTGGTTTCGTTACCGATGACTTCATCGCCCGATTTGATCGAACCGGTACGACGGATGTCCAGGCGTACCGAAGCGTAAAACTTCAGTGCATTGCCGCCAGTGGTGGTTTCCGGGTTACCGAACATCACACCGATCTTCATACGGATCTGGTTGATGAAAATAACCAGGGTATTGGTGCGATTGATGCTGCCGGTCAATTTACGCAAGGCTTGCGACATCAGGCGCGCCTGCAAACCTGGCAGTGAATCACCCATATCGCCTTCGATTTCAGCACGTGGTGTCAAGGCCGCGACCGAATCGATAACGATCAGGTCAACGCCGCCCGAACGAACCAGCGCATCGCAAATTTCCAGTGCCTGTTCGCCGGTATCCGGTTGCGAGATCAACAGATCCGACAGATTGATACCCAACTTCTGCGCGTAAGTGACGTCCAGTGCATGTTCGGCATCGATAAACGCACAAGTGCCGCCCAGTTTTTGCATTTCTGCGATGGTTTGCAAGGTCAGCGTGGTTTTACCCGACGATTCCGGGCCGTAGATTTCAACCACACGACCACGTGGCAAACCGCCGACGCCGAGTGCGATATCCAGTCCCAGCGAACCGGTGGAAACAACCTGCACTTCTTCGACGACTGCGCCGTCTTCCATGCGCATCACCGAACCCTTACCGAATTGCTTTTCGATTTGCGCTAGTGCAGCGGCGAGTGCTTTACTCTTGTCCGAGCTCGGAGCGTTTTTTTTGTCGTCCATGAAGATTCTTTCGGCGGTTGGTTGTAACGAAACAGGGTTTATACAGTGTTTGGAGCCAGAAACCGTACTGTATAAAAAAACAGTGCTTTATGCAAGCTGCTCTTGCGATATTTTTTAAAACAGTTGAAAAGATTGCTTTTTAACATCTTAAGCACATCCATAAACCCGCATATACCATTACTCCTGCCCTCCCGGCCTCGGGGCCAAATACGGATTTCAACGTAATATTCGCCTATTCCATCACCTTTTATCTACATGAGTAGCGCAACCGAACTTTCAGAAATCGCTTATAAAAAGGAAAAGGTGGCAAGCCGACGCCTGGCCAAGGCGCGTGGCTTATCCGCCGCAGAAGCCCTGGAAGCAGTACTGACAACGGTCGCCGGCCCAATCCCGCTGGCCGAGCTGATCGCTTTGCGCCGCCGGGAACAAGCGCATACGGCGGCAAAAATCACCGAACGCAGGCAAGCCAGTGCGGCAGCACGCGCGCAAAAGCTGGCACTGCCACAACGCGACCCGACTGCATGGTTGGCCTGGTTTGATGGTTCCTGCCACCCCAATCCGGGCAAGATGGGCATCGGTGGCTTGCTGCAAAGCCCGCAAGGCATACACACCGAGATCAGCTTCGCCGCCGGCCTCGGCGATAGCAGCGAAGCCGAATATATTGCACTTATCAGCGTACTGGAAGCCGCGCTCACGGCCGGGGTCGGGCAACTACACATTTATGGCGACAGCCGGGTCGTGATCAATGATGTACAACTGGAAGTGGGCGGTGCAGCAATCCTGACAACGCAAAGGTCAAGGGCACAGGCGCTGCTTGCGCGCCTGCCGCAAGTCACCCTGGGCTGGATTCCGCGCAAAAAGAATGCCCGGGCTGACGCCCTGTCGCAGCAGGCAATCCGCGGGGTGCCACTCACGGCCGGCCCGCATTTGGCCTAATATGTAAATATCAGTTCGCAGGGGCATGACACTTGTCTTGCTGCTGCGGAAGAAACCCAATAGACTACGAGCCAACTTCCCCCTCCTTCCATCCCCATGCGAATCCTGCTTGCCGAAGACGATAGTGTTCTTGCCGACGGTTTGACGCGTTCATTGCGTCAGTCCGGCTATGCTACCGATTGCGTAAAAAATGGTGCGGAAGCCGATTCCGTCCTGTCCACGCAAGATTTCGATTTACTGATACTCGACCTGGGCTTGCCCAAGATGTCGGGCCTCGAAGTCTTGCAGCGCCTGCGTGCACGCAATTCACGCTTGCCGGTGCTGATCCTGACCGCCGGTGATTCAATCGAACAGCGCGTCAAAGGACTGGACCTGGGTGCCGATGATTTCATGGCCAAGCCATTTGCATTGTCGGAGCTGGAAGCGCGGGTACGTGCACTGACACGACGCGGTGCAGGCGGCGGCCCGACCGTCATCAAACACGGTCCTTTGTCGTATGACCAGGTGGGTCGTATCGCATACATCAATGACCAGATGCTCGACCTGTCGGCACGTGAACTCGGTTTGCTCGAAGTCTTGCTGCAACGTAGCGGCCGCCTGGTGTCGAAAGAACAATTGGTCGACCATCTATGCGAATGGAGTGAAGAAGTCAGCAATAATGCGATTGAAGTCTATGTCCATCGCCTGCGCAAAAAAATAGAAATTGGCGGTTTGCGCATCGCCACCGTGCGCGGCCTCGGTTATTGCCTCGAAAAATTTACCGAGACAGCACCTAATACGATTGCACCACCAGGCTGATCCAGCCATGCATGACGCCCACAGACTCGATGCGCACGCCGAAGCCGGCACATCGAAATCCAATGCGACCCAGCCCGAGGAGCGCACCCAGCGTTCGCTGTTCGGTGAAATCCTCGACTGGATGCTGGTGCCGCTACTCTTGCTGTGGCCACTCAGTATTGCCATCACTTACCTGGTCGCCAAATCCATCGCGAACGAACCTTTTGATCGTGCACTGGAAGACAAGGTCACCGTCGTCGCGCAACAGGTCAAAGAAGTAAACGGCAAAGTCGTGACCCGCCTGACCGGTGCCGCCACCGACATCCTGCACGCCGACGATATCGACAACGTTTACTACCAGGTACGCAATTCCTTCGGTGACGTCGTCGAAGGCGACATGGAAATACCACTACCCAAGGATGTTGAAGCGCCGCCACCATGGTCGACCCAGTTCCGCTACGACTTCATCCGCAATACTGAAGTACGCATCGCCTACATTTATGTCGACCTGCACAAGACGCAGACCGCGCCGCAACTCAGCATAGAGCCGCGACTGGCACTGGTGCAGGTCGCGGAAACGCTGGACAAGCGCTCGCAACTGGTCAACCAGATTATCAAGGGCGTCATCGTGCCGGAGTTCATCATCCTGCCGATTGCACTGGTACTGGTCTGGTTTGCGCTCACGCGCGGCTTGCGGCCGCTGGTCGAATTACAGCAGCGCATACGCGAACGTCGGCCGGATGATTTAAGCCCTATCGATTCCGGTTACGTACCGGAAGAAATCCTGCCACTGGTAGGCTCACTCAATGAAATGCTGGAACGCCTGTCGCAAAGCATCAAGGTGCAAAAGCGCTTCATCGCCGATGCCGCGCATCAAATGAAGACGCCATTGGCCGGCATGCGCATGCAATCGGAGCTGGCATTGCGCCAGACCGACCAGGTCGAAATTCATAAATCACTGGAACAGCTCGCGAAGAGCTCCAAGTCGGCCACACGCATGATCAACCAGTTGCTGGCGCTGGCGCGCGCGGAAAACCAAACCCCGACCACACGCCCCTTGCAACCACTGGAGTTGTCCGAACTGGCGCGCGATACCGTACAGGAATGGGTGCAGACTTCATTCAATAAAAAAATCGACCTCGGTTTCGAACAACCGGATTACCACATCATGGTCAATGGTGACGCCATCATGTTGCGCGAGCTGCTGAACAACCTGATCGACAATGCGCTCAATTACACGCCGGCAGGCGGACACGCTACGGTACGTGTGCGCGCCGATGAAGAAGCGCGGCTCGCTTACCTGGAAGTGGAAGATACCGGCCCCGGCATCGCACCGCATGAACACAAGCGCATCTTTGAACGCTTCTACCGCATCCTCGGCAGCAATGTAGAAGGCAGCGGCCTGGGCCTGGCCATCGTGCGTGAAATCGCGCAGCAACATGGTGCAGAAATCGATATCCTTAACAATCCTAACTGCACCAATCCAAAAGCGCCGGGCTGCCTGATGCGTATCACGCTGCCGCTGGAACAACCTGCACCTTTCTTTGACGGCAGTATTTAATATGATGGAAGAACAGCAAATGCCAGTCTCCGACCGCGCCCGGCTTTACTGGCGACGGACGCGAAGCATGACGCTCTGGCTCTTGCTGCTGTGGTTCACAGTCACCTTTTCCGCCATCTTTTTCGCCCGTCAACTATCGGTCTATACCTTTCTCGGCTGGCCGATTTCCTTCTTCATGGCGGCGCAAGGCAGTATCCTGATTTTTGTCGGCATCATCGCTTTCTACGGCTGGCGCATGCAGCGCCTTGACGACGCATATAACAATAATGACGAAAGCTAAAACCTTTTTCCAGCGCCTGTGCCGTTACTACCTGTTGTACACGGTAGGCTTTGTGCTCTTCCTGTTCGGCGTTGCCATCCTGGAACACGAAGGCTTTCCACGCGTGTGGATAGGTTATGTCTTCATGTTTTCCACCATCGTCGTGTATGCCACCATCGGCGTCATCAGTCGTACCTCGGATGTGCTTGAATACTATGTGGCGGGGCGGCGCGTGCCGGCATTCTTCAACGGCATGGCAACGGCAGCCGACTGGATTTCAGCCGCCAGCTTCATCAGCCTGGCCGGCGGCCTCTACCTGTGGGGCTTCGACGGTCTCGCCTATATCATGGGCTGGACCGGTGGCTTCGTCCTGGTCGCGCTATTGATCGCACCTTACCTGCGCAAGTTTGGCCAGTACACGATTCCCGACTACCTGGCCGCGCGTTACACCGGCCAGTACAGCACCAATGTGGTACGCGTCATCGCCGTGATTGCCACCATCATCGTGTCCTTCACCTATGTCGTGGCGCAGATCTACGGCGTCGGCCTGATCACTTCGCGTTTTACAGGGGTCGACTTTTCGGTCGGCATCTTCCTTGGCCTCGCCAGTATCCTGGTGTGTTCCTTCCTCGGCGGCATGCGTGCAGTGACCTGGACCCAGGTTGCGCAATACATCATCCTGATCATCGCCTACATGATCCCGGTGGTCTGGCTGTCGATGAAGCACACGAATATGCCGGTACCGCCTATTGCTTACGGTTCGGCCATCGCGCAACTGACAGAACGCGAAAAAGTCTTGATCGACGATCCGAAAGAAAAAGAAGTACGTGCGATTTTCCGCCAGCGTGCCTATGACCTCGACGATCGCCTGGCATCCCTGCCCGAATCGTGGGAAAACGGCAGGGCCGAAATCCAGCATAACCTGGAAGCGCTCAAGCTCGGCAACGCCGCACTACAGGACATCAAGCAAACCGGGCGTGAACTGGCCGCTTATCCACGCGATGCGGATGAGGCGGAACGGGTGTGGAAGGAAGAACGCGCACTCAACCTGGAACTCGCCAAACCACCGACACGGCATACCGAACCGTTCCCCGGTGACAGTGAAGAAGCATCGAATATCAAGCGCAACAACTTCCTCGCGCTGGTCTTTTGCCTGATGTTGGGTACAGCCGCCCTGCCACATGTACTGGTGCGTTACTACACCACGCCATCGGTGAAGGAGGCACGCCACTCGGTAGCCTGGACGCTGTTTTTTATCATGGCGCTCTACATCACCATTCCGGCGCTGGCAGTACTGGTCAAATACGATATCTATAGTTCACTGGTCGGCAGTAATTTCTCCCAATTGCCGGAATGGGTTTCTTACTGGGCGAACATAGACAAGCTGCATCCGCTGGTCAGCATCAATGATGTGAATCGCGACGGTATCGTGCAATTGGCCGAGATTGTGATGGACGTCGATATCGTGGTGCTGGCGACGCCGGAAATCGCCGGCTTGCCGTATGTAATCTCCGGCCTGATTGCGGCCGGCGGCCTGGCCGCCGCCCTGTCGACCGCGGATGGCTTGTTGCTGACGATCTCAAATGCCTTGTCGCACGATATTTATTACAAGACCGTTGACCCGGAAGCATCGACCCAAAAGCGTGTCACCGTTTCCAAATTGCTGCTCCTGATGGTGGCGCTGGTTGCCGCTTATGTGGCATCGATGAAACCGGGCGATATCCTGTCATTGGTCGGGGCGGCGTTTTCGCTCGCTGCTTCAGCCTTATTCCCGGCACTGGCACTGGGCGTGTTCTGGAAGCGTGCCAACCAGCAAGGCGCGATTGCCGGCATGCTGGTCGGCTTTAGCGTATGCGCCTACTACATGATCCACACCCTGCCCGCCTTTGGCGGCTCGGCAGCTGGACAATGGTTCAACATTGCGCCTATTTCAGCCGGGGTATTTGGTGTTCCGGCAGGATTTTGTGCCATTATTATGGTGAGTCTGCTGACGCGCGCACCCGATCAACGTACAGAGGACTTACTGAAACATCTGCGCTCGCCCTGAGCAGCACTCGCTCCATCTGGCATGCTTCTTGATATAGCTGGATTTCATCTCCATGAAAACTAAGAGTGAGCGACGCCATGCGAAAATTTTTCGACGAGATGTATATAGATGGCGCTAGCAATGTACGCGACCATTACCGTGAATTCGAAGCCTGGCTGGCGACCCAGTCGCCCAAGACCGTAGCCCGCAAACGAGCGGAAGCCGACCTCATCTTCCGCCGTGTCGGCATTACCTTCGCCGTCTACGGCAATGAAGCCGGCACCGAACGAGTCATTCCTTTCGACATTATTCCGCGCATGATTACCGCCCGCGAATGGGCGCATATGGAAGCAGGCCTGGTGCAGCGGGTCCGCACGCTGAATATGTTCATCCACGATATTTACCACGACCAGAATATCGTCAAGGCCGGCATCATCCCGCCTGAACAGATTTTCCGCAACGCGCAGTACCGCCCGGAAATGCAGGGCATCTCCGTCGCTTCCGATATCTATGCGCATATTGCCGGCGTCGATATCGTGCGTGCCGGCCAGGGCGAATTTTACGTACTGGAAGACAATCTGCGTGTACCGTCCGGTGTGTCTTACATGCTGGAAGACCGCAAGATGATGATGCGCCTCTTCCCTGAATTATTCGCCCGCCACCAGGTGGCACCGGTAGCACATTACCCCGACATGTTGCTGGATAACCTGCGCTCGGTCGCGCCTATCGGTGTCACCGATCCGACTGTGGTGGTCATGACGCCGGGCATGTATAACTCGGCCTACTTCGAGCATGCTTTCCTTGCACAGCAAATGGGCGTCGAACTGGTCGAAGGCCAGGATCTGTTCGTCAATGACAATGCCGTGTATATGCGTACCACTCGCGGGCCGAAACGCGTCGACGTGATTTATCGCCGCATCGATGATGACTATATGGATCCGCTCGCCTTCCGTGCGGATTCGACGCTGGGTGTACCGGGCTTGCTGTCGGTTTACCGCTCCGGCCGCGTTACCCTGGCGAATGCGATCGGTACCGGCGTCGCCGATGACAAATCGATTTATCCGTTTGTGCCGGACATGGTGCGTTTCTACCTGTCGGAAGAACCTATCTTGAATAATGTGCCGACTTACCAGTGCCGCAAGAAGGATGAGCTGTCTTATGTATTGGCGAATTTGGCGGAACTGGTAGTCAAGGAAGTGCACGGTGCCGGCGGTTACGGCATGCTGGTCGGGCCCGCGTCGACCAAGGCCGAGATTGAAAATTTCCGCCAGCGCATCATCGCGCGTCCGGATGGCTATATCGCACAACCTACGCTGGCGTTATCTGCCTGCCCGACCTTTGTTGATTCCGGTGTCGCACCACGCCACATCGATTTGCGGCCTTTCGTACTGTCCGGAAAAACCATTTCGATGGTTCCCGGCGGCCTCACGCGCGTCGCGCTGAAAGAAGGCTCGCTGGTCGTCAACTCTTCGCAAGGTGGCGGCACCAAAGACACATGGATACTGGAGAACTAATATGCTCAGCCGCACCGCAGATCACTTGTTCTGGATGGCGCGCTATACCGAGCGCGCCGAGAATACCGCCCGCATGCTGGACGTTAATGTCCAGACTGCACTATTGCCGCAATCTGCACGCAGTGCCGAACAGGGCTGGCGCGCCACCCTCGGTATCTCCGAGTTACAGGAAGCCTTCGATCAGAAATACGACAAGCTGACACCGCGCGATGTCTTACACTTCATGGCACTCGATACTTCGCATTCGTCATCGATCACATCCTGCCTGCGTGCCGCACGCGAAAACGCACGTGCAGTGCGCGGCACGCTGACGACCGAAGTCTGGGAAACGCACAATACCACCTGGCTGGAAATGCAGAACCAGATCGAAGAAAGCGATTTTGAAAACGATCCCAGTCAATTCTTTGAATGGGTCAAACATCGTTCACACCTGTCACGTGGTGTCACGCTGGGCACCATGCTGCAGGATGAAGCGCTGTTCTTCATCCGGCTGGGGACCTTCCTCGAACGTGCGGATAACACCGCACGCATACTCGACGTCAAATTCCATGGTGCCGCGACGCAAACCGGTGAAAAACCCGGGCATGAAAACCAGTTGGATTTCTATTACTGGGCAGCCATCCTGCGTTCTGTCTCTGCCTTTGAAATTTACCGCAAAGTGTATCGCGATGCGATCACGCCGGCGCGCGTCGCCGACTTGCTGATGCTCAAGGCTGATATGCCGCGCTCCCTGCTCGCTTCACTCACCGGTGTCGTCGACAACCTCAGTATGGTGACTGGTGATACGCACAACGATACCTTGCGCTTCGCCGGCAAGCTGCATGCGGAATTGAAGTTCGCCTCCATCAATGATGTATTGAAGGAAGGCTTGCACGATTACCTGACCGAGTTCCTTGAACATATCTACGAACTGGGCAATCGTATCAGTCGTGAATTCCTTGTTCCATTGGCG
This sequence comes from Janthinobacterium sp. Marseille, assembly GCF_000013625.1. NCBI lineage: Bacteria > Pseudomonadati > Pseudomonadota > Betaproteobacteria > Burkholderiales > Oxalobacteraceae > Janthinobacterium > Janthinobacterium sp. Marseille. The sequence continues at coordinate 3,220,810 of NC_009659.1, forward strand.
GCATAAATGAGACTCGCCATTCGTCATGAAACCTTATATCGCTATACCTCGCCACTGACGTATACGATCCAGCAACTGCGCCTGACGCCGCGTGTGGAAACACATCAACACACGCTGTCCTGGGCAATCGAAACTTCCGGCCAGCGGCATGCTTTCACCGATGCCTACGGTAACCAGTGCCATATGCTGACCATCACCGGCAGCCATGATGCGGTACGCATCGTTGTCGCTGGCGAAGTCGAAGTGATGTCGCTGGATAGGGGACGCCTGCAGGAAAATGGTGCTCTATCGCCACTGGTCTTCACCGTGCCGACGCGCCTGACTGCGGCGACTGACTTCATCTGTAGCTTCGCCGAGCAAAATCTGCGCGGCACCAGTAGCGAGGAATTGCTCAAACTGGCGGCAGCAATTTGTGGTGCAGTCGCGTACCAAAGCGGTGCGACCGCCGTCACCAGCACCGCCAACGATGCACTGCAATTGGGCCAGGGGGTATGCCAGGATCATGCGCACTTATTCATCGCCTGCTGCCACACACGGAATATCCCGGTGCGCTATGTCTCCGGCTATATCGACTCCGGCAGCACCGGCCATGCCGAAAGCCATGCCTGGGTCGATGTCTGGGTCGAAGAACTGGATTTCACCGGTTGGGTCAGCATAGACGTCACGCATGCCTGCTTTGCCAGCGACGCCCATTGCCGGCTCGCGGTCGCACGGGATTACGACTCGGCGGCACCGGTCAGCGGGGTCCGTCGTGGCGGCGGTGAAGAATCGCTGGATGTCAGCGTCAAGGTTGTTCCCTTATTCGGGCAATAAATGAACAGAATCAAGGCTTCCTGTAAAATTCGCGTTTTGCTTTTTCTCTTTTCGTCATGACTTACTGTGTTGCGATGCGCCTGGATGCCGGGCTGGTCTTTCTCTCTGATTCGCGCACCAATGCCGGTGTCGATCACGTCGGCACTTTCCGCAAAATGAATGTGTTCGAAGCACCCGGCGAACGCCTGATGGTCTTGATGACCGCGGGGAACTTGTCGATTTCACAATCAGTTCGACAAATCATTGCAGAACACACAACGTCTGATGGCAAAAGCATCTGGAATGTCTCTTCGATGTATGAAGCGGCACAAGTTGTCGGTGAGGCAATCCGCATGGTGCACGAGCGCGATGCCGGCACACTCGAACAGTTCGGCATCGATTTCAATGTCAGCATGGTATTCGGCGGCCAGATCAAGGGCGAGCGTTGCCGCCTGTTCCAGATGTACTCGGCCGGCAATTTCATTGAGTCACAGGATGAAAACACTTACTTCCAGATCGGCGAATCAAAATATGGCAAACCCATCATCGATCGCGTCGTGACTCCGGATACCCCACTGGATGAAGCGGCAAAATGCGCATTGATTTCAATGGATTCGACGCTGCGTTCGAATATCTCGGTCGGCCTGCCGCTGGATTTGCTGATTTATGAAACCGATAAATTGACGGTAACCCGCTTCGTCACTATCGATGAACACAATCAATACTTCCAGATGATACGTAACACCTGGGCCAAGCAATTGAAGACCGTGTTTGAAAGCATCAGCGATCCAGTCTGGAATGCTGCACCGGAAACCACCAGCAATGTCTTGTCCAGCCAGGGACACAAGAACCAGCCGCTGCGCATCCTGCCACCGGCGCAATTCGGCATCGACAAGACCGTCAGCGCACCCGGTCCTTTGCAAACGCTGGCGCAGGACGAAAGCAATAAGCGGCAGCACTGAATATGCTGCCGGGACAATAAAAAAGGCTGCCACACTTTCGTGTCGCAGCCTTTTTTCTGTCCGGCGTTATCGCCGTTGACGATTACAGTACGATGGTCTGTGCCTGGCCTTCAGCGCGCTCGCGGATTTCACCGATGCGCATGACGGTTTCACCGGCAGCTTTCAATTGTGCGATGGCTGCATCAGCATTTTCTTTCGACACGATCACGGTCATGCCGATACCGCAGTTGAAGACGCGATGCATTTCGGCGTCAGCCACACCACCGTGTTGCTGCAACCATTTGAACAGTGGCGGCATGTCCCATGCGCCGCTATCCAGCACAGCAGTGAGGTGCGGCTGCAATACGCGTGGAATGTTTTCCACCAGGCCGCCACCGGTAATGTGCACCATGCCTTTGACTTCCATCGCCGCCATCAAAGCCAGCAAAGGTTTGACGTAAATACGGGTAGGCTCCATCAGTACATCGGCCAGTTTACGGCCATGGAAATCGGCGTTCAGGTCAGGATTTGCCACCGAGATGATTTTGCGTACCAGCGAATAACCGTTGGAATGCGCACCCGACGAAGCCAGGCCCAGCACCACGTCGCCCGGGGCAATTTTGGTACCGTCGATAATTTTCGATTTTTCTACCGCACCGACAGCGAAGCCGGCCAGATCGTATTCACCAGCCGGATACATGCTAGGCATTTCAGCGGTTTCGCCACCAATCAACGCGCAACCGGCCTGTTCGCAACCCTTGGCGACGCCCTTGATGACGTCGGTTGCGATGGCTACATCCAGTTTGCCGCAGGCAAAGTAATCCAGGAAAAACAAAGGTTCTGCACCTTGTACCAGGATGTCATTGACGCTCATCGCGACCAGGTCGATGCCGACCGTGTCGTGACGATTCAATTCAAATGCCAATTTCAGCTTGGTGCCGACGCCGTCGGTACCGGAGACCAATACTGGTTCCTTGTACTTCTTGCTGATTTCGAACATGGCGCCGAAACCGCCCAGGCCGCCCATCACGCCTTCACGCATGGTGCGTTTGGCAAATGGCTTGATCGCTTCGACCAGGGCATCCCCGGCATCAATGTCAACACCAGCGTCGCGGTAGGAAAGGGAAATATTGGAATTGGAACTCATGATGTGATTGGCAGCAGAGGCAGTAAAATAGACGGTTGTGGCCGGATGGCTGGGCCTGTTGATCAATGTTCTGGAGGACGGATCGGATCAGGATCACAATGAGCGGGAGTCATCGCGGGCAAAATCAAGATATGCGCGCTTCCAAAACAGGATGATTCAGGCTCTATAATTCGGTCAAAGCAGTATTTTATCAAATCGATCCCCCTCCTCCCTCATTTGATGTCACTTTCTTTGCCTAACAAACAAAATAAACCGGGATATGCTCCGGTATGCTGCATGGAATGGCGTTTTACCGGTTTTTCAGGCCGGTTGCGAACATTGCCTTTTTCACAAACAAATATGACAAAACACGCATGAGGCAGTTGTTACTCGATTTACCCGCCGAAAAACCGCAAACGCTGGATAGCTTCGTGGTCGGCACCAACGCCGAACTGGCGCAGTTGCTGCAACGCCTGGCCGCCGGCCAGCCGAATGGCCTGGATGAACGCTTCGTCTACCTGTGGGGCGAGGCCGGTGCCGGCAAAACCCACTTGCTGCGCGCGATGGCCGAAACGCCACATGCGCGCTATCTGGATAGTGATGCCGGTACGGACGACTTCCTATACGACAGCGCGACCACCCTTTACCTGCTCGACGATAGCCACAAACTGACGCCGGACGCGCAAATCGCCGCCTTCGCGCTGTTTAACCAGGTGCGCGAACAAGGCGGCTGCCTGCTGGCAGCCGGCAACGCCGCACCGGCCAGCCTTACCGTGCGGGAAGATTTGCGTACCCGTTTCGGCTGGGGCCTGATCTATCAGGTGCATGGCCTGAGCGACGATGAAAAAATCGCCGCCCTCACGCATGCGGCCGGCGCGCGCGGACTGACGCTGTCGCCCGGCGTGTTACCCTATCTCATTACGCATTTTGCGCGCGATATGCGCTCTTTATCGGCGATGCTGGACGCCCTCGACCAATATTCACTGGAAACCAAACGCCCGATTACCCTGCCCTTGCTGCGCGAGTTGCTGCAGCGACAGGATTAACAAATTCCGAAGCATATTCATGACAAACCTGGCTTTATTTGACCTCGACCATACGCTGATCCCGCTCGACTCCGATTATGAATGGGGTCAATTCCTGTCCCGCACCGGCGCGGTGGATCGCGAAGCTTTTGCCAAACGCAATGCCGAATTCTTTGCGCAATATCAAAATGGCACGTTGGATCCGCAGGAATACCTGGAATTCGCGCTCGGCACACTGGCGCAATTCCCGCGCAGCCAGCTCGACGTCTGGCACCAGGCGTTCATGGATGAAGTCATCCATCCGGTCCTGCTGCCAGCGGCCCGTGATTTATTGAAAAAACACCAGGATGCTGGCGACCTGGTGGCCATCGTCACCGCCACCAACCGCTTCGTCACCGCGCCTATCGCACAGGCGCTGAATGTCGAGCATTTGCTGGCTGCCGAGCCGGAACTCAAGCCGGATGGCAGCCTGACCGGAAAACTAGTTGGCATTCCAACCTCAGGCGCGGGTAAAATTGCACATACCAATGCGTGGCTGGCCGCGCGCGGCCTTACATTAAAGGATTTCGAACGCAGCTATTTCTATAGCGACTCGCAAGCCGATATTCCCTTGTTGTCCATCGTCACTCACCCGATTGCAACCAACCCCAACGCCTTGCTGACTGCGCATGCTCAAGCGCAGGGCTGGCCGATCATCAATCTCTTCAATGATTAAAAAGCTTATCCGTCGCATCCTCGGCACCAAACAAAAAACCGGCGATACCACTCAGCCCGTCGTATTGACTGCGAAAGAACATCGCATCGATCCAAAGCTGGTATCCGCCAATGCCGTACGCGTCACCAGCACCCTGCAACAGGCCGGCTTCAAAGCCTTCCTGGTCGGTGGTGCCGTGCGCGATTTGCTGCTGGGTGTGAAACCGAAGGATTTTGATATCGCCACCAATGCGACACCGGAACAAGTCAAACGCCTGTTCCGGCGCGCTTTCATCATCGGCAAACGTTTCCAGATCGTGCATGTGATGTTCGGCCAGGATTTGCTCGAAGTCACCACCTTCCGTGGCGCCTCGACCGAGGCCGCACCAAAAGATGAGCATGGCCGCGTACTGCGTGACAATACCTTCGGCGAACAGCATGAAGATGCCCTGCGTCGCGATTTCACCATCAATGCGATGTACTACGATCCGGCCACGCAAACCGTACTGGATTATCACGGTGGCATGGCCGATATCCGCAACAAGACCTTGCGCATCATCGGGGTGCCGGAAGCACGTTACCGCGAAGATCCGGTGCGTATGCTGCGCGTCGTGCGCTTCGCCGCCAAACTGAATTTCTCCATCGATCCTGACACCAGCGCACCTATCCGCGTGATGGCCCCGCTGATCAATAATGTGCCGGCCGCACGCGTGTTCGATGAAATGCTGAAGCTGCTGATGAGCGGCTCCGCCCTCGCCTGCCTGCAACAACTGCGCAAGGAAGGTTTGCATCACGGCTTGCTGCCTTTGCTGGACGTCGTGCTTGAACAACCGTTGGGTGAAAAGTTTGTGCGCCTCGCTTTGGCCAGCACCGATGAACGCGTCAAACAAGGCAAACCGGTCTCACCCGGCTTCCTGTTTGCTTCGCTGCTGTGGCATCAGGTCCTGGAAAAATGGAAGGCCTACCAGGCGGCAGGTGAATATCCGATTCCGGCCTTGCACCTGGCGGCCGATGATGTGTTGAACACGCAAACCGACAAGCTCGCACTGCAACGCAAGATCGCATCCGATATGCGCGATATCTGGGCGATGCAGCCGCGCTTCGAACGCCGTATCGGCAAGTCGCCGTACAAGCTGCTCGAACACTTGCGCATGCGTGCCGGCTACGACTTCCTGTTGCTGCGTTGCGCGTCCGGTGAAATCGATAGCGAAATCGGTGAATGGTGGACCGCCTTCATGGAAGCAGACGGCCCGGGACGCGAAGCCTTGCTGGCGAAGAAACCTGGCAGCACCGCTGAAGCTGCACCTGCCAAGAAACGACCACGTCGTCGTCGTTCACGCTCGACCGGTGGTGGCGCCGGCGGCACCACCAAAGCCGAATGACCGCAGTCACAGCCTACATAGCCATAGGCTCGAATCTCGGCGATGCCCGGGATCATGTCTTGTACGCCTTGCGTCAGCTGGATCAGCTCGCGTCCACTCGCCTGCTCGCGCAGTCCTCGCTGTTTCGTACCGCACCGATAGATTCCAGCGGCGACGATTACATCAATGCGGTTGCATCTGTCAGCACCAGCCTGTCAGCCGAAGAATTGCTGCGGGCTTTGCTGGCGCTGGAACAGACACGCGGCCGTGAACGCCCTTACTTCAACGCACCGCGCACGCTGGATCTTGACCTGCTGCTGTATGGTGACGCGGTAATCAACACCGACACACTGACCGTGCCGCATCCACGCATGACCAGCCGCGCCTTCGTATTAATTCCATTGCTGCAAATCGATCCCTTCGTGCAGATCCCGGGACTGGGGGCAGCACATCAATTTGCACCGGCGGTAGCGGATCAGGCCATTAGCAAGCTGGCCTGATATCTTTATCCGCATCCCCAGCGCCACATTCACATACTGATTACTCCATCCACGAGGCCAGCATGCAAATACCTGTAATCGTCCAAACCGTCGGCTTGCTGACGCTGTCGAATATTTTCATGACAGTGGCCTGGTACGGCCATCTCAAAGGACTGGCATCCAAACCATGGTGGATCGCCGCATTGATCAGCTGGGGCATCGCCCTGTTCGAGTACCTGCTGCAAGTACCTGCCAATCGCATAGGCTATACCCAGTTCAGTCTGGCCCAACTGAAAATTATGCAAGAAGCGATTACACTCACGGTGTTCGTGCCATTTGCCATCGTCTTTATGGACCAGCCCTTCAAGCTGGATTATGTCTGGGCCGCACTCTGTTTGGTCGGAGCGGTTTATTTCATCTTCCGCACCTGATGCTGTCTGCAATGCCCCGCAACATCGCTTATAGAAACGGCCAAGAAAAGATCTTATGGATTTAGATAAATACAAATACATCGTCGTCGAAGGTGCCATCGGTGCCGGCAAGACCACGCTTGCACGCAAGCTCGCAGCGCAACTCGGTGCACAAACCTTGCTGGAACTGCCGGAAGAAAATCCCTTCCTCGAAAAGTTCTACCGCGATGCCGCGCGCTACGCCTTGCCGACACAAATGTTTTTCCTGCTGCAACGCATGAATCAGCTGCGCGATTTGGCGCAACCGGATTTATTTGATGCGCGCATCGTGTCCGACTTCCTGCTCGATAAAGACCCTATCTTTGCGCGCCTGACGCTGAGCGATGATGAACTCGCGCTCTACCAGCAACTGTATGATCACCTGCGCCCGCAAGCACCGTTGCCGGACCTCGTCATCTACCTGCAGGCTGAACCGCAAACCCTGATCGATCGCATCAAAAAGCGCGGCATCCCGATGGAAGCCGGCATTTCCGAAAACTATATGCACCGCCTGTGCGAAAGCTATAGCCGCATCTTTTACGAATACGACACGGCACCGCTGCTGATCGTCAACACCGAACATTTGAACCCGATTGATAATGATGAAGACTTTGCGTTGTTGTTGACACGCATTGCCAGCATGCGCGGAAAACGCGAATTTTTTAGCCGTGGAGAATAAGCATGTCCAGCTATTTGCAAGAAGCACGTACCAAAGCCGTAACGATTCCATCCCTGCTCGCAATGAAAGAGCGCGGTGAAAAAATCACCATGCTGACCGCCTACGATGCCAGCTTTGCGTCGATGATGGATACCTGCGGTGTAGAGATGATATTGATAGGCGATTCACTGGGTATGGTTTGCCAGGGGCATAACTCCACCTTGCCGGTAACCATAGAAGACGTCGCTTATCACACTGCCTGCGTGGCCCGCGGTTCCAAGACAGCGTTCGTCATGTCCGACATGCCATTCGGTTCCTATGCAACCAAGGAAGAAGCCTTCAAAAATGCTGTCAAGCTGGTACAGGCCGGTGCCCAAATGGTCAAGATAGAAGGCGGCGCATGGATGGCGGACACCGTACGCTTTTTGACCGAACGTGCGATCCCGGTTATGGTGCATCTGGGCCTGACGCCGCAATTCGTACACCAGTTTGGTGGTTACAAAGTGCAGGGCAAGACAGCCGAAGCGGCTGAAAAAATGAAAAGCGAGGCACTGCTGCTACAGGAAGCCGGCGCCGACATGTTATTACTGGAAGCCATTCCCGCCTCGCTCGGCAAAGAACTTACAGAACTGGTCAAGATGCCGACTATCGGCATCGGTGCGGGTCCTGATTGCTCCGGCCAGGTATTGGTATTGCACGACTACATCAATGTCTTCCCCGGCAAGAAAGCGCGCTTCGTGCGCAACTTCATGGAAGGCCAGACCAGCATAGAAGGTGCCACGCGCGCCTATGTTGCCGCCGTCAAGGATGGTTCATTTCCAGCCCCGGAACACTGCTTCTGAAAATAAAAAAAGCCTGTTCGTAGTGAACAGGCTTTTTTATATTGGCTGGCGTTTTGCTTACAGCTGTTGTGCCGCAAAAGTATTGCAATCATTCAGTTGACCACGCTGTATGCCACGCTGGAACCAGCGCACCCGCTGCGCCGAAGTACCATGTGTGAATGAGTCGGGCACCACCACACCCTGTGACTGTTTTTGCAAGGCATCGTCACCGATTGCGCTGGCGGCTTTCAGTGCACTTTCCACATCACCGTCTTCCAGGATGCTGCGTGCCTGGTTCGCATGGTAAGCCCATACTCCGGCAAAGCAATCCGCCTGTAACTCAACCTTCACGGATAAGGCATTTGCCTGCTTCTGTGTACCACCACGGCGCGCCTGGTCAACCTTGTCCATAATGCCGCTGATGTGTTGTACATGATGACCAACCTCATGAGCGATCACATAGGCTTGCGCAAAATTACTGGAGACGCGGAAGCGGTCCCGCATGGTCTGGAAGAACTCCAGGTCGATATATACCTTTTGATCGCCCGGGCAGTAGAAAGGTCCGGCCGCCGTATCACCGGTACCGCAGGCGGTCGGCGTCTGGCCGGAAAACAATACCAGTTTCGGTTTGATATAAGACGCGCCGCTGTCACGGAAAATCGGGGTCCATACATCTTCGGTGTCAGCCAGTACCGTCGCGACAAAGCGTGCGGTCTGGTCATCCGCCGGCGGCCGTTGCGCCGGTGCCTGCTGCGATTGCAACTGGCCGGGACCACCGCTGAGCAGACTGATGATGGTGGCCGGGTTGATACCGAGGAAGTAGGAACCGAGCAAGGCGATCACGATAGTGCCTATGCCTATCGAGCGACCGCCAAAACCGCCGCCGCCACTACCGCGCCTGTCTTCTACATTGTCGCTTTCGCGATTGCCTTCCCATTTCATGCGGCCTCCCGGCTGACGCTAATGATGTTGTAGTAAATAAAGCGTGTTCCGCTAGCTTAGCGTTTTTCCAGTTGCTCGTAACGGGCAAAACTGTTTTTCAGTTTTTCGTCTGCAGCATCCGGGCTATTAATCGTCACGTTCAGATCATTCAGCAAACCGTCTTTCAAACCATATACCCAACCATGTACCGTCAGTTCCTGGCCGTTTTCCCAGGCATCCTGCACGATAGTGGTACGGCAAACGTTTGCGACTTGCTCAATCACATTCAGCTCGCACAGGCGATCATGCTGGGCCTGGGTCGGCAAGGCATCGCCCAGATAACGGCCATGCTTTTGATGTACATCCTGCACGTGGCGCAGCCAGTTATCGGCCAGCCCGACACGACGTCCCGTCATCGCAGCGTGTACGCCCGAGCAGCCATAGTGACCGCAAACGATCACATGCTTGACGCGCAATACATCAATCGCAAACTGCAGCACGGACAGGCAATTCAAATCCGAATGCGCAACTACATTGGCGATATTGCGATGGACGAATAATTCGCCCGGTTGCAGGTCGACGATCTCATTCGCCGGGACGCGGCTGTCGGAGCAGCCTATCCATAAATATTCAGGAGATTGCTGGGCGGCAAGTTTGGCGAAGAACTCCGGATCTTGCGCCACCATTGCTGCTGCCCAATTACGGTTTTTCTGAAACAGTTGTTCCAATTCGAGTGGTTTGGTCATCTTTTTCTATCATGCTGCGGATTCACTACGCCGACGGCGTATCCGTGGTGGCTGCCATTTTATCCGGATTTGGCGGCGCAGGATAAAGAGCATCACGCTAACAATTGCAAGCGGCTTGCCCATTACCTTCATTGTTCAGACAGTAGCTGCCGTTTGAGTTTGTCATCGACCGGCTTGTTGCCCAGCCAGATACGCAAAACCGCATTGTAGAAAGCCGCATCAGCCACCGGCTCAAGCAGGCGTTTACCGTTGAGCTGCACGGTCATGCCGGTGCCGGGCGACCAGTCCACTTGCAGCGCATCGCCTTCCTTCAATTTTTCAACAGACGCAAACATCGCATTGAATTTCGCGATCGGGGCGGCCAGCACAGCACGTTCTGTCGCTTCCGTATTCTGTTCTATGCCGGTACTAAACGCCTTGGCAAATTCATCGCTGGCAACATCGCGCAGCATGACTATACTCACGCGACGTGCACCGGGTGCGGCCAATACTTCGGCAGTCGTGTTTTTCTTTTCCGGCAGGTACAAGGCCACTACATAGACTTTGAATATCAGCTTGCTGCGGATACCGGCACCATTCAGGCGCAAGTCCTGGTTTGCCACGCGTACGCTGTCATCCAGCTTGACACCCGCCAATTCGAGCGCAGCAGCATGAGGGGAGAAAAACAGGGCGCTGCATATGGCCAAGATGCCGCCGAGAGCCTGGAACGGTTTCATGCTGCCTCCAATGGTGGTTGTGGAACCAGCATAGGAGCTTGTGGCCCCGCAATCAACAAAAAAAAAACCGGTCGAATAATCGACCGGCATTTGGCTGGAATCAGGGACGCTTACTCAAAAAATTCCTTGACCTTGTCTTTCCATGACTTGGTTTGCGGGCTGTGCTTGGAACCACCTTCTATCGTCAGCTGCTCAAACTCGCGCATCAACTCTTTCTGGCGTTCGGTCAGGGTGACAGGTGTTTCCACAATCACGTGGCAGAACAGGTCGCCGGCATAGCCGGAACGTACACCCTTGATCCCTTTGCTGCGCAGGCGGAAAGTCTTGCCCGACTGCGTACCTTCAGGAATCGTGAACGAAGCCTTGCCGTTCAGTGTCGGCACTTCGATTTCACCGCCCAATGCCGCTTTGGCGAACGAGATCGGAATCTCGCAATGCAGATCGTCGCCATCGCGCTGGAACATCGGGTGCTGCTTGATGCGGATTTCCACATACAGGTCGCCCGGCGGGCCACCATTCATGCCCGGTTCGCCGTTGCCGGACGAACGAATGCGCATGCCGTCATCAATACCGGACGGGATTTTGACTTCCAGTGTCTTGTTGCGCTTGATCTTGCCCGCGCCGCTACAGGTACCGCAAGGCGATGGATTGATCTTGCCGCTACCGTGGCATTTCGGACAGGTTTGCAGCACGCTGAAGAAGCCTTGCTGCATGCGGACCTGGCCATGACCACCGCAAGTCGTACAGTTAACCGGTGAAGTGCCCGGCTTGGCACCGCTGCCGTCACAGGTTTCGCAGTTGTCCCACGATGGTACGCGTATCGTCGTGTCGTAACCGTGTGCCGCCTGTTCCAGCGTGATTTCCAGGTTGTAGCGCAAATCAGCACCGCGATATACCTGCGGGCCGCCACGGCCACCGCGACCACCACCGGCCTGGCCGAAGATGTCACCAAAGATATCGCCGAAGGCATCGGCAAAACCACCACCGCCTCCGCCACCACCCATATTCGGATCCACGCCGGCATGGCCATAGCGGTCATACGCGTCGCGTTTTTGCGGATCGGACAACATCTCGTAGGCTTCTTTTGCCTCTTTGAATTTATCTTCCGCGCCCTTGCTGTCCGGATTGCGATCCGGATGGTGTTTCATTGCAAGCTTGCGATACGCCTTCTTGATTTCCTCGTCGGAAGCACTCTTCCCTACACCAAGAATTTCGTAAAAATCACGTTTTGCCATTTTGTAGGCGCCTTGTTCTATCTAAACTAAAACGCCGAATCGACGGTTTTTTTAAGAACCATTCGACCCGGCGAGTCTGCACAGTACAGACGATGGCAAACGCTGGACACTTCAAGACAGCAATCTGAAGTGCCAAGCGGTGTCATACATCCGACCGCTTGACCATTAAAAATTACTTGTCTTTCACTTCTTTGAAGTCAGCATCCACTACATCGTCTTGCTGTGGTTTGCTGTCAGCGTGGCTGTGGCCGGCATCACCTGCACCAGCATCACCACCGGCTGCGCCTGCTGCCTGCTGCGCTTGCATATCGGCGTACATTTTTTCGCCGAGTTTTTGCGCTGCAGTAGTCACGGCTGCGGATTTTTCATCGATGGCGGCCTTGTCGCTGCCTTTCAATGCTTCTTCCAGTTCAGCAATCGCTGCTTCAATTTTTTCCTTCTCGCCGGCTTCCAGCTTGTCGCCGTATTCGGTCAAGGCTTTACGCGTCGAATGCACCAGTGCATCGCCCTGGTTATGTGCTTCTGCCAGTTCTTTCAGGCGTTTGTCTTCTTCTGCATTGGCTTCTGCATCCTGCACCATCTTTTGAATTTCTTCTTCGGTCAAACCGGAGTTTGCCTTGATGGTGATCTTGTTTTCCTTACCGGTTGCCTTGTCTTTCGCGCCGACATGCAAGATACCGTTGGCATCGATGTCGAAGGTCACTTCAATTTGCGGCGTGCCACGTGCTGATGGTGGAATGCCTTCCAGATTGAATTCGCCCAGCGCCTTGTTACCAACTGCCATCTCACGTTCACCCTGGAACACTTTGATGGTCACTGCAGGCTGATTGTCGTCAGCAGTCGAAAACACCTGGCTAAACTTGGTCGGGATGGTGGTGTTCTTTTGGATCATCTTGGTCATCACACCGCCGAGGGTTTCAATACCCAGCGACAATGGAGTCACGTCGAGCAACAACAGATCTTTACGATCACCGGACAGAACCGAACCTTGAATAGCAGCACCGACAGCAACTGCTTCATCCGGATTCACGTCTTTACGTGGATCTTTGCCGAAGAAGTCTTTTACGGTTTCCTGTACTTTAGGCATACGGGTCATACCACCGACCAGGATGATGTCATCGATGTCGGAAACCTTGACGCCTGCATCCTTGATAGCGGTGCGGCATGGTTCGATGGTTTTCGAGATCAGCTCTTCAACCAGCGATTCCAGTTTTGCACGCGTGATTTTCAAGTTCAAATGCACAGGTGCGCCGTTCGCCATCGCGATGTACGGTTCGTTGATTTCAGTTTGTTGCGACGACGACAGTTCGATCTTCGCGCGCTCAGCCGATGCTTTGATACGTTGCAGTGCAATCGCATCCTTGCTCAGGTCAAGGCCGTTGATTTTCTTGAATTCGTCGATGATGTAATCGATGATGCGTTGATCGAAATCTTCACCGCCAAGGAAGGTGTCGCCATTGGTCGACAGCACTTCGAATTGCATTTCACCGTCCACGTCCGCGATCTCGATGATCGAGATATCAAAGGTACCGCCGCCCAGATCGTACACGGCGATCTTGCGGTCACCCTTGCCGCCTTTGTCGAGGCCGAAGGCCAGCGCAGCTGCGGTTGGTTCGTTGATGATGCGCTTGACATCCAGACCGGCGATACGGCCTGCGTCCTTGGTTGCCTGGCGTTGTGCATCGTTGAAGTAAGCCGGAACCGTGATGACGGCTTCGGTCACTTCTTCGCCGAGGTAATCTTCAGCGGTTTTTTTCATTTTGCGCAGGATTTCTGCGGAAATTTGCTGTGCTGCCAGCTTTTTGTCGCGCACGGAAATCCATGCGTCGCCGTTGTCGGCTTTGACGATTTGATACGGCATCATGCCGATATCTTTCTGCACTTCTTTTTCGTCGAATTTACGGCCGATCAAACGCTTGACTGCGTACAGCGTGTTTTTTGGATTGGTGACTGCCTGGCGCTTGGCCGGCGCACCGACCAGGATTTCGCCGTCTTCCTGATATGCGATCACGGAGGGCGTAGTACGCGCACCTTCCGAGTTTTCGATAACTTTCGGCTTGCCACCTTCCATGATTGCTACGCAGGAGTTGGTCGTACCTAAGTCAATACCGATAATTTTGCCCATGATGGAATTTCCCTTAATGTCTGTGATGCGAAACTGTTAAATACAAAATTTGTTAACGTCAATATGTGGCGTAAACAGATGCTTTCAAGTTATTTTTCTTGTGCAACCGTTACCAGCGCTGGACGCAACAAGCGATCTGCAATCAGATAGCCCTTTTGCAGCGTATTGACGACTGTGTTTGGTTCCTGGTCTGCAGGAACCAGCGACATCGCCTGGTGCTTCATTGGATCCAGTTTGTCGCCCTGCTGTGGTTTGATTTCCAGCAGGCGATTCTTCTCGAAAGCAGCGTTGAGCTGTTTCAAGGTCATTTCCACGCCTTCCTTCAGCGATTCGACGGAAGGTGTTTCTACTTGCAATGCCATTTCCAGGCTGTCTTTCACCGGCAGCAGCATTTCGGCAAAGCCTTCAATCGCGAATTTGTGCGCACGGGTCACATCTTCCTGGGCGCGGCGACGGAAATTCTCGACTTCGGCTTTTGCACGCAAGAATGAGTCCTGCAATTCCTGTACGAGCAATTGGGACGCCGCGAGCTGCTCCTCCAGGGTGGGAGTAGTAGCAGAAGCCGCCTCAGCCGTTACCGGATCTTCGATCGACGCTGCTTGCTCAGCGTATTTATCTTGGTCTTGCATGAAAAAATCTCCAACAATCAATGAGTTATGACAAAAAATGCCAATGCGACAGTGCACATGGGGTTATCCCACACTATTTCAAGGGGTATTCCTGCGGACTTAGCAAAAATTCACGAAACGCGATGATAAGCGCAGTAGCGGTGTCGTTGTTACAAAATTTCCCTGTTCATGGGATGGCATTTTTCCCGGAGCGGACTAGGCTGTAATCAGGTGGCGGTATTTACCGCCACTGCTGCCGACAGGAGCCAGCCATGAAACTGCCGCTTATTTCCATGTCGATCCTTGCCTATACCGCCATTGCGACTACGGTTATTTGTTATACGACATTGTAAAACAATGCGCCAAGCACTTAGCAGTCGCAGCAGGGCAAAAGCGCGTGAAAGCTGCTTTTACCCTCGATAAATGGGGTTTTATTGCAAAAAATCAAGGTTTTCCATATAAAAAGGCCCGTCTGGGCCATTTTTATTGGTCCGCCCCCAGGCGCCTGGCCTCTTCGCGCGAAATATGTGCCTGCTGCTCCTGCTCTTCGCGCAGCGAAGGTGGAACGATAGTCGGCCAGCCGATCAAGTGCAACTCCGTAATTTCCGCCATTGCCTTGATCCACGCATCGTCTTCGTTCAGGCAGCCGATATAGTTGAAGTCTTTGCCACCGGCGCTCATGAAGTCGTGCCGCGCTTCCATCGCGATTTCTTCCAGGGTTTCCAGGCAATCGCTGGTGAACCCCGGACAAATCACGTCGACCCGGCCTATACCTTCTTTCGCCAGCTTTTGCAGCGTCGGTGCGGTATAGGGTTGCAGCCATTCCGCCTTGCCGAAGCGCGACTGGAAAGTGACCATGTATTGCTCCTGCGTCAGCTCCAATTCCTTGGCCAGCAAGCGCGCGGTTTTATGGCATTCGCAATGATAGGGGTCACCCAGCGTCAGTGTGCGTTTGGGCACACCGTGGAAACTCATGACCAGCTTGTCCGGCCGCCCGGCCATATCCCAATGCGCCTGCACCGATTTACGCAAGGCGCGGATGTAGGCATCGTGGTCGTGGTAATGCTTGATGAAGCGCAACTCGGGCACATTACGTTCCTGCGTGTAATGACTGAATACGGCGTCGAAGATGGATGCCGTCGTCGTGCCGGAATACTGCGGGTACGCCGGCAGGAACAGGATGCGTTCACAGCCGTCAGCTTTCAACTGGCGCAGCACATCCGGCAGTGCCGGTTGGCCATAGCGCATCGCATACACCACTTTGACTTTATGACCGCGTTCGCCGAGGTAACCGTTCAGCAATTTGGCCTGCTTCTCGGTATGCACCTTCAGCGGTGAGCCTTCATTGCTCCAGATCGATGCATATTTCTTGGCCGACTGTCCCGAGCGGAAAGGCAGGATGACCAGGTGCAGGATGAACCACCAGATGGCGCGCGGTATTTCCACTACGCGCGGATCGGATAAAAACTGCTTGAGGTAACGCCTTACCGCAGAAGTGGTGGGTGCATCCGGGGTGCCGAGGTTGACCAGCACAACGGCAGTTTTCGGCGTACTGCCATGGATATACGGCGGTTCAGTTCTAAAGGACATGAGCTCTCAATATTATTGGTCTTATGGGAAGCGATGCCGTGGCATCGCATGAATAAGCTTAGCTCAGTTTGCCAGCAATTCGCGTGCGTGCGAACGTGTGGTGGCAGTGATTTCCAGGCCACCCAGCATACGGGCAATTTCCTCTACGCGTGCATTGCTATCGAGTGCATCGATAGATGACACGGTTTTGCCATTGCTGCTTTGCTTGCTGACCTGAAAATGCTGGTTGGCTTGGCTCGCTACTTGCGGCAAATGGGTAACACACAATACCTGACGATCCTGCCCGAGGCGACGCAAGAGACGACCGACAACTTCCGCCACGCCGCCGCCAATACCGCTGTCAACTTCATCGAAAATCAGTGTAGGCGTCGCCGTCGCGCTTGAAGTAATGACAGAAATCGCCAGCGCAATACGCGCCAGTTCACCACCGGATGCAACCTTGGCCAGCGGCCGCGGCGTGGTACCGGCATGCGCCGCCACCATGAATTCAATTTGCTCCAGGCCATATGACGCCGGTTCGCAAGGTTGCAAGGCAATCGCAAATTTACCGCCGGTCATGCTGAGTTCCTGCATCGCGGCAGTTACTGCATCACCCAGCGCCTTGGCAGCTTTGCTGCGCGCCTTCGTGAGTTTTTGCGCTGCGCTGGTGTAAGCGGCTTTCAGTTTTTCTTCCTGCGCGCGCAAGGCATCGAGGTCGCTGGCATCAGCCAGTTGCTTCAATTGCGCCGACAAGGTTTCGAGTTCCTGCGGCAAATCGTCAGCAGCAACACGGAATTTACGTGAAGCCGAATGGATATTTTCCAGTCGCACTTCGACCTCGCGCAGGCGCGCCGGATCAAGCTCGACCCGGCTCAGGTAATCGTTGAGTGCATAGACCGCTTCCTGCAATTGGATGCGCGCCGGTTCCAATGCGTCCAGTACCGGCTGCAAACCCGCGTCGAGATCGACCAGCTTACCGATGCGGGTATTGAGCGAAGACAGTTGCGACAGCATGGGGGTGTCGGCTTCGGAAATCAGGTTCAGCGCTTCCTGCGCACCTTCGATCAGGCTGGCCGCGTGCGACAGGCGGCTGTGTTCATTGCTGATGTCGGTCCACTCACCCGGCTTGACTGCGAGTTTTTCCAGCTCGCCGACTTGCCACTCCAGGCGCTCGCGTTCCAGCAATACATTTTTCGCATTGGTTTCGAATTCTTCCCTTTGCCGTGCCAGTGCGCGCCAGGTTTTATATGCGGCGGCAACCGCCTTGACCTCATCCTGCAAACCGGCCTGGTTATCCAGCAGCACACGCTGTGCATCGGTTTTCAATAGCGACTGGTGTGCATGCTGGCCGTGGATATCGACCAGTTTCTCACCCAGCTCACGCAATTGCGTTGCGGTGGCGACGATACCATTGATAAAGGCTTTGGAACGGCCCGTGTTGTCGATTACGCGACGCAGCAAGGCACCGCCATCTTCATTGCTGAATTCGTTTTCCGCCAGCCATGCATCCAGTTCCGCACTGGCGGAAAACTCGGCGGTGATATCGGCTTTGGCGGCACCCTCGCGCACGACGCTGGCATCACCCCGACCGCCAAGCGCCAGGGCCAGCGCATCAATCAGGATGGATTTACCGGCTCCGGTTTCGCCGGTAAACACCGAGAAACCGGGTGCAAATTCCAGTTCGATGGCATCGACAATGACAAAATCACGGATGGAGAGCGTGCGCAGCATGGGGATAGTGCGTTCCAGTTCATGCGTCCCGGTCGCAATGCACTACAGGCGGATGCGACAGACAGACGTTAAATTCAAGTGATTCAGGGGATAAGCGCTCGCAGGCTATCGCCGCACAACGCCTACCGTTTTATTTTAAGCGACCTTCTACCGAAGGATATTCATTCCAATGCAGCTTTTCGCGCAGGGTATCGTAATAATTCCAGCCCTCCGGATGCAGGAAGGTAATCGTATGTTCGGAACGCTGTACGGTAATACGGTCGTGCTTGAGCAGGCGCGCCACCGATTGCATATCGAAATTGACACTGGCGTTACGTCCGCTCATGACTTCGATCACGATCACGCTGCTGTCCGGCACGACGATAGGACGATTCGACAAGGCATGGGGGGCAATCGGCACCAGTCCGATACCTGTCAGGCTAGGATGCAAAATCGGGCCACCGGCCGATAAGGCATACGCACTGGAACCGGTAGGTGTCGCCACGATCAAGCCGTCGGAACGCTGGTTGTACATGAAATGACCATCGACTTCGACGCGCAACTCAACCATGCCGGCACCTGAACCGCGCGACAGGACCACATCGTTGAAAGCCAACGTGCTATACATCGGCTCGCCTTCGCGTTCTATCGAACCTTTCAACAGGGTGCGTTGCTCGGAACGGACTTTGCCGCTCAACATTTCCTTGAGCAGCGGCATCATCTGGTCCAGCGAAATATCGGTCATAAAACCGAGACGCCCCTGGTTTACCCCGATCAAGGGCACATTGTAGGGTGCCAGTTGGCGCGCAATGCCCAGCATGGTGCCGTCGCCACCGACTACAATGGCGGCATCCGCGCACTCACCGATTTCCGGCAAGGTCATCGAATCGTAATCAGTCAAAGAGAAATTAAGGGCGGTTTCCGCCTCGAAAATGACTTTGCGGCCGGTACTGCCCAGGCAGTCGGCGATATCCGTCAACGATTTCGCAATTCCGCCGGCCATATGTTTGCCGACGATAGCGATCGTATTAAAACTGGATGGGTGTGGTGAGTGTGGGGTAAGCGACATGCTGCAGATTAGACCATAATTTGTCCTTCTCTTGCACTATGCAACGCATCATCCACGTAATTGATTGTGAATCCACCATGACGCTTCAGCCAACCCCGCATTCCCCCCATCATCCAATCAAGGCCGTCCTGTTCGACCTGGATGACACCTTGTGGCATTTGGCCCCGACCCTGGTCAGGGCGGAAGCCATCTTGTATGACTGGCTGAACATCCATATCCCGGGCGTGACGCAACGCTTCAGCAATGAGGAATTGCGCGAATTGCGCATGGAATTGCTGCCCACTGATCCACAGTTTCAATTCAATGTATGGGCTTTGCGCCATGCCGCGCTGACGCGCGCCTGCCATTTAACGAGTGAAAACAAGGATCTGGTCGACCAGGCGATGGCCGTTTTTTCCGTTGCACGCAATGCCGTCCAGCCGTTTGACGACGTAGCACCGGTTCTCGGCAGCCTGAATGAACGCTATAAGGTGGGTTCGGTTTCCAACGGTTTTGCCGATCTCGGCGAAATCGGCCTGGCACCGCATTTCAAGGTGTCGATCGCAGCACATCAATTCGGTAGCGCGAAACCGGGCGCCGAAATTTTCCATGCCGCCTGCGCCGCGCTGGCCGTCGAACCGCATGAAGCAATTTACGTCGGTGATGATCCGAAACTGGATATCCAGGGTGCGCAAAATGCCGGCCTGCGCGCGGTATGGATGAACCGTTTTAAGCACACGCTGCCGGACCATATCGTGCCGGACGCGAGTTGCACCAATTTATATGAGCTCGATGCCTGGCTAAAGCGCGCATAATGGCAAGAGCACCCGCCAAATCCAGCGGATGCAGGCGCACACTCTTGCCGCGTGGCATGGGCACTCATACAATAGCGATACTATGCAACTCGATAACCGTGCACAAACCCTGCTGAAAGCCCTGGTCGAACGCTATATTGCGGATGGCCAGCCGGTGGGCTCGCGCGAGCTTTCCAAGATATCGGGACTGGACCTGTCGCCCGCCACCATCCGCAACATCATGGCGGACCTGGAAGAGATGGGCTTTGTCGCCAGCCCGCATACCTCTGCCGGCCGGGTCCCGACACCGCGCGGCTATCGCGTCTTCGTCGATACGCTGCTGACTGTGCAATCCATCGATGAAAGCGCGCTTGAATCGAAGTTGCAGACTTCTCTGCAAACCGGCTCTTCGCAAAAAATCATTTCGAATGCGGCGCAAATCCTGTCTTCGCTGTCGGAGTTCGCCGGCATCGTCATGACGCCGCGGCATGAATCCGTATTCCAACAAATCGACTTCCTGCGCCTGTCGGAAAAGCGCATCCTGCTGGTCATCGTCAGCCCAAGTGGCGACGTACAAAACCGCCTGCTGCTGACCGATGTCGATTACTCGCCGAGCCAATTGATACAGGCTGCAAACTACATCAACCAGAATTATGGCGGCCTCAGCTTCGACGAAGTAAGGATACGTTTGCAAGGTGAATTGAAGCAATTGCGCGACGATATGACGCGCCTGATGCAGGCGGCGGTCGAAGCCGGCAGCGATGCGATGAATGACAATAGCGATGACGTCGTCATTTCCGGCGAACGCAATTTGCTCAGCGTCAGCGATCTGTCTTCGAATATGGTGTCACTGCGCCAGCTGTTTGACCTGTTCGAACAAAAAACCAGCCTGATGCAATTGCTGGATGTCTCGAACAAGGCGACCGGCGTACAAATCTTTATCGGCGGCGAATCCAATCTGGTGCCGATGGACCAGATGAGCGTGGTGACTTCGCCCTATACCGTCAACGGCAAGGTAGTTGGCACCCTGGGTGTCATCGGCCCGACCCGCATGGCGTATGAACGCGTGATCCCTATCGTCGACATTACTGCCAAGCTGCTATCGAACGCACTCAGCCACTCTTCCAGCTAAATCAACGCTGCTGAAAACACAAAAACCATGCTGGCCGCAAAGCCAGCATGGTTTTTTATTGGGTGTTACCGTCTTATTTTTTGGCTTTTTGGCAATTTTTGCAGTGACCGTACAAGGCCAGTGCATGATCGGCAATTTCAAAGCCGTGCTCTTCAGCGATACGGACCTGGCGTTTTTCAATTTCCGCATCGAAAAACTCTTCCACTTTGCCGCAGTCGAGGCAAACCAGATGGTCATGGTGCGAGCCTTCGTTCAATTCGAATACGGCTTTGCCGGTTTCGAAATGGTTACGCTGCAGCAAGCCGGCTTGTTCGAACTGCGTCAAAACGCGGTACACGGTTGCCAGTCCGACATCCAGATTGTCGGCCAGTAACATCTTGTAGACGTCTTCCGCACTCAGGTGGCGCACTTCGGCTGTCTGGAAAATATCGAGGATTTTCAGACGTGGCAGGGTCGCTTTGAGACCGCTGGCTTTTAACTCGGATGGATTGTTCGGCATGTTCTTGCTCATATTAAGGATATCTGCCTTATCATATAGTGTTTTCGTACAATTGCTCAATCCCTTGAGACCCCATATGCAAATGCTGCCCCGTCATTCTAATCGCGCCCCGGTTCTCGCTGGTACTTTTTGCCTCTTATTGGCAAGCGTACTCACAGGCTGCGCGTCGAAAAATCCGCTGATAGACGAACCGGCACCGTTAGCCGCCGCCAAACCGGCTGCGAAACCTGCCGCCAAGCCGACACCAGTCGAGGTTCAGGCCAGCGCAGAAAAAGTCGCTGCAGATACAGCAGTTGCGGCAGAAGCACCGGCTGTCGCTGCTGCGCCTGCTGCCGAGGCCGCACAAGCCGCTGCAGCTGAAGCCAAACCTGTAGCTACGGTAGCCGCCGCACCAGCCGCCACCAGCGGCGTACAAGTCAAACGCGAAAAACGCTTCCTCGGCATTTTCTCGCCTTACCGTCCGGATATCCAGCAAGGCAACTTCGTCTCGCAGGAAATGGTCGCCCAGTTGAAAGAAGGCATGACGCAAGACCAGGTCATCTTCCTACTCGGCACACCTTTGCTGACCGATGTATTCCACGGCGATCGCTGGGACTATGCTTTCCGCATGCAAAAAGGTAATGGCGAAATCACCAGCAGCCGCGTCACGGTCCACTTCAAGGATAAGCTGGTCTCGTCCTTCGAAGGCGGTGGTGACCTGCCGACTGAAAAAGACTACCTGGCGCGTATCGCCGACAAAGCCAAAGCAGCAAACAAATAATCAACAGAATCTGAACACATGAATCAACTGAAAATCGCGGTAGCGGGTGCGTCCGGCCGCATGGGCCATATGCTGATCGAAACCATCCTGGAAGCACAGGATGCCACGCTCACAGGTGCACTGGATATCGCCGCATCACCAGCCGTAGGCAGTGATGCCGCCGCCTTCCTCGGCAAACCTGCCGGCGTCCTGATCGAATCCGATTTCGCCAAGGGCCTCGCCAATTCCGAATTCCTGATTGACTTCACACGCCCTGAAGGCACCCTGCAGCACCTCGAGTACTGCGCCGCGCACAATATCAAGATGATCATCGGTACCACCGGTTTTGATGCTGCCGGCAAAGCCGCCATCGCCGCCGCCGCTGAAAAGACCGCGATCATGTTTGCGCCGAATATGAGCGTAGGCGTCAACGTCACGATGAAACTGCTGGAAATGGCCGCAAAGAATTTCTCCGAAGGCTATGACATCGAAATCATAGAAGCCCACCACCGTCACAAGGTCGATGCACCATCCGGCACTGCGATCAAAATGGGTGAAGTGATTGCCGGTGCTCTCGGCAAGGAATTGAACGATGTCGCGGTATGGGCACGCGAAGGTGTGACCGGCGCGCGCGATCCATCGTCGATCGGCTTTGCCACCGTACGCGGCGGCGATATCATCGGCGACCACACCGTGCTGTTTGCCGGCATCGGTGAGCGTATAGAGATTTCACACAAATCGTCCAGCCGCGTCAGCTACGCCCACGGCAGCCTTCGCGCCGCACGCTTCCTGGCCGACAAAAAAACCGGCTTGTACGACATGCAGGACGTACTCGGTTTGCGCTGATCGCAGACACAACCATCACTGACAGACTCGGATCGACACCATGAATTCAACAGCAGCAGATCAGGGCCTCGGACTCGCGCATTACTGGGCACAAGGTGATGCGGTATCGCATTCGGTTGCCTATGTGCTGCTGATCATGTCTATCCTCAGCTGGTATTACATCCTCTCCAAGGCCTGGAGTTCGTGGCGCATCCGCAAAAGCGCGGCAGCACTCGACGGCTTCTGGCAAGCACCGACGCTGACCGATGCCATCGCAACGATCAGGCGCAGCGATAGCGAAAACGTCTATACGCCGCTGGCTGCGCAAAGCGTGGAAGCAGCCAATATCAAACCGCATGCGAATTCACTCAACGCCAATACCGATCCCGGCGAACTGATTACGCGTACCCTGCGCCAGGAAATCAATCGCGTTTCCTCGCGCCTCGAAACCGGCCTGACACTGCTCGCTTCAGTTGGCTCGACCGCACCGTTTATCGGCCTGTTCGGCACCGTCTGGGGGATTTACCATGCGCTGGTCGCGGTCTCTTCATCCGGCACGATACAAATCGACAAGGTAGCCGGCCCGGTCGGCGAAGCACTGATCATGACAGCACTCGGCCTGGCCGTGGCGATCCCGGCAGTGCTGGCCTATAACGCCTTCACCCGCGTCAATCGCGTCACACTGGCTGAACTCGATGCCTTTGCCCACGATTTGCACGCCTACCTGACTACCGGCGCACGCGTCGGCAAGTAAGCCAACCGGGAGACCATATGGCATTCGGCGGATTCAACGACAAGCAGCAAGCCGGTCCGATGGCGGACATCAATGTCACGCCTATGGTGGACGTCATGCTGGTGCTGCTGGTGATTTTCATCATCACCGCACCTTTGTTCACGCATGCAATCAAACTCGACCTGCCAAGCGCGCAGTCGGCACCAGCACCGACCGAACCGACCACGATTTCACTCTCCATCAATGGCGCCGGTGCAGTATTCTGGAACAACGATGCCGTGACGCTGGACGACCTCAACACCAGGCTGGCCACCGCGGCCAAACAACAGCCGCAACCACAGGTGCAATTGCGCGCCGACAAGGGCACGCGCTATGAAGTCATTGCGCAAGTGATGGCATCTGCGCAAGGCAATGGCATCACCAAGCTGGGCTTTGTGACCGAAACACCGCAATCCACCAAGAAATAAATCCATGGCTGTCGTTCATTTAAACGGTGCAAGCATCACCGACTGGCCATCCTTTCACAGCGCCTGCAAGACTGCTTTCGGTTTCCCGGATTTTTACGGCGACAATATGGATGCCTGGGTCGATTGCATGAGTTATTTGCGCGATGAAGACGGCATGACGAAATTCCGCCTCAAGCCGGCAGAAAAACTCCAGATCATCGTCGATCATGCAGACATCCTGCAGAAAAAAGCCCCGGACATCCTGGAAGATGTCGCCTTCTGCATAGAAACAATCAACGAGCGCTACGCCGATTACGGCGAAAATGCGGCGCTGGAACTCAAACTGGCCTAGTTTGCGGTCAATTGGCGCCCTCTCTGCGCGCCATCCAGGTGGGTGAACCAGTATAATCACGGGTTCACATTCACTTTTGGCTCCATCCGTCATGCAAGATAAATACAGCCCCGCCGAAGTAGAAAAATCGGCGCACGACCACTGGCAGGCAATCGACGCTTACAAAGCCGTCGAAAACGCCAAGGATAAAAACGGCAAGGACAAGAAGAAATTCTATGCCTGCTCAATGCTGCCGTACCCATCCGGCAAGCTGCACATGGGGCATGTGCGCAACTACACCATCAATGACGTGATGTACCGCTACCTGCGGATGAATGGTTACAACGTACTCATGCCTATGGGCTGGGACGCGTTCGGTATGCCGGCAGAAAACGCGGCAATGGCCAACAATGTGCCGCCGGCGCAATGGACTTACGCCAACATCGATTACATGAAGACGCAGATGGCCTCCATGGGCCTGGCGATCGACTGGTCGCGCGAGATGACTGCCTGCCGTCCGGAATACTATAAATGGAACCAGTGGATGTTCCTGAAGATGCTGGAAAAAGGCATCATCTACAAAAAAACCGGTACCGTGAACTGGGATCCGATCGACCAGACCGTGCTCGCCAATGAGCAAGTCATAGACGGTCGCGGCTGGCGTTCGGGCGCGCTGATCGAAAAGCGCGAAATCCCGATGTACTACGCACGCATCACTGATTACGCAGAAGAATTGCTGGACCACGTCGACAATAAATTGCCGGGCTGGCCGGAACGCGTGCGCATCATGCAATCAAACTGGATCGGCAAATCGACCGGCGTACGCTTTGCATTCACGCACGACATCGCTGAAGAAGGCAAGCTGATCAACGACGGCAAGCTGTGGGTCTTCACCACCCGCGCTGACACCATCAAGGGCGTCACTTTCTGCGCCGTGGCACCGGAACACGCACTGGCGACCTTCGCCGCGAAATCGAATCCGGAACTGACCGACTTTATCGCCGAGTGCAAACTCGGCAGCGTCATCGAAGCCGATATGGCGACGATGGAAAAGAAAGGCATGCCTACCGGCCTTTTCGTCAAACACCCACTGACCGGCCAACTGGTCGAAGTCTGGGTCGGCAACTACGTGCTGATCACTTACGGCGATGGCGCTGTGATGGGCGTACCGGCACATGACGAACGCGATTTCGCCTTTGCGCAAAAATACGTATTGCCTATCCACCCGGTCATCGATGTACCGGGCAAGACTTTCTCCGACGTTGCCTGGCATGAATGGTATGGCGACAAGGAAAACGGCCGCTGCATCAACTCCGGCAAATACGATGGCCTGAACTACCAGCAAGCGGTGGATGCGATTGCCGCCGACCTGGCCGAACTCGGCCTCGGTGAAAAGAAAATCACCTACCGCCTGCGCGACTGGGGCATTTCCCGCCAGCGTTACTGGGGCACGCCGATTCCTATCATCCACTGCAAGGATTGCGGTGATGTACCGGTACCGGAAAAAGATTTGCCGGTGGTATTGCCGGAAGATTGCGTACCGGACGGCAGCGGCAACCCGCTCAACAAGCATGAGAAATTCCTGCACGTCGATTGCCCGCAATGCGGCAAGCCTGCGCGTCGCGAGACCGACACCATGGATACCTTCGTCGATTCGTCGTGGTACTACATGCGCTATTGCTCGCCGAACAGCAGCGACGCCATGGTCGATAGCCGCAATGATTACTGGATGCCGATGGATCAATACATCGGTGGTATCGAACATGCGGTCCTGCATTTGCTGTATGCACGCTTCTGGACCAAGGTCATGCGTGACTTCGGCCTGGTCAAATTTGACGAGCCGTTCACCAATCTGCTGACGCAGGGCATGGTGCTGAACGAAACCTATTTCCGCGAAGATGCCAGCGGCAAGAAGACCTGGTTCAACCCGGCCGATGTGCAGCTGCAACTCGACGACAAGGGTCGCCCTGTTTCCGCAGTCCTGAGCAGCGATGGCAAGGCAGTCGAAATCGGCGGCACGGAAAAAATGTCGAAGTCGAAAAACAATGGCATCGATCCGCAAGCGCAAATCGATCAGTACGGTGCGGATACCGCCCGCCTGTTCACCATGTTTGCATCGCCACCGGAACAGACGCTGGAATGGTCGGGTGCCGGTGTCGAAGGTGCGAACCGCTTCCTGCGTCGCGTCTGGGCCTATGGCTACAACCAGGCGGCACGCGTGGCAAACGCATCTGCATTTGATTTCGCCACATTGCCGGAAGCGCACAAAGCCTTGCGCCGCGAAACGCACAAGATCCTGCAGCAAGCCGATAACGATTACAAACGCATCCAGTACAACACCGTCGTCTCCGCCAGCATGAAAATGCTGAACACGCTGGAAGCGGCGAAGCTGGATGATTCCCCCGCATCGAATGCAGTGATCAGTGAAGGCCTCAGCATTTTCCTGCGCATCCTGAATCCGGTCGCGCCGCATATCACCCATGCGCTGTGGCAGGAACTCGGCTTTGCCAAAGACCATGGCGACATCCTCGATGCGCCATGGCCGCAAGTCGATCCGGCAGCGCTGGAACAAGCAGAAATCGAAATGATGATCCAGGTGAACGGCAAGCTGCGCGGCAGCATCATCGTTGCCAAGGATGCGGACAAAGCCAGCATAGAAGCGGCAGCGCTGGCGAATGAAAGCGTGCAGAAATTCATCGAAGGCACACCGAAGAAAATCATTGTGGTGCCGGGCAAGCTGGTTAACATCGTTGCCTGATCGCAGTCCAATTTGAAGTATCGTTGACGTAATAACTGACGCAGGATTATTCATGTTTAAAAACCGCCGTCTTCTTACCCTGGTGCTGGCTTCGACCCTCTTGCTGTCTGCCTGCGGCTTCAAGCTGCGCGGCACCATCCTCGGGGGTGACCTGCCGTTCAAGTCGATCTATATCGCAGCAGCGGAAACATCTACGCTGGGTAGTGAGTTGCGCCGTTATATCCGCGGCAGCGGCGAACTGGAAATCAAGCAAAGACCGGAAGATGCGGAAGCCATCCTGGATATCGTCAGTGAAACCCGCAACAGGGTCATCCTGTCCCTGAATAGCCAGGGTCGCGTGCGTGAATATGTGCTTTACTACCACGTCACGGTACGCGTACGTAACAATGCCGGTATCGAATACATGTCACCGACCACGATTACGCTGAAACGCGACCTCAGCTATAACGAAGCGCAAGTACTGGCGAAGGAAGCGGAAGAAGTAATGCTGTACCGCGACATGCAATCCGATCTGGTACAACAGATCCTGCGCCGTATCGCCGCCATCAAGCCGGTGGACAATGCAACTGCGAATTGATGCGCTCGACGCTCATCTGAACAAGCCGCTGGCCGGCTTGTATGTCATCACGAGCGATGAGCATTTGCTGGCACTGGAAGCGGCCGACAAGATACGCAAGGCGGCGCGCGCGCAGGCGTATTCGGAACGCGAAGTATTGGTGGTTGACCGCAGTTTCAAATGGGGCGAATTGCTGGCCGCCAATCAGTCGCAATCACTGTTCGGCGACAAGAAATTGATCGAGCTGCGCATCCCTACCGGCAAACCGGGCAAGGATGGCGGCAAGGCACTGCAGGATTATGCAGCTTCACTGAGCCCCGACAATGTCACGCTGATAACGCTGCCCAAACTCGATTGGGCCACGCAAAAAGCAGCCTGGGTTACCAGCCTGCAGCAAGCCAGTGTGTATATCGACATCCCGCTGATCGAACGCGCGCAATTACCGGCCTGGCTCGGCGTGCGCCTGGCCGCACAGCGCCAAAGCGCGAATCGGGAATGCCTGGATTTCATCGCGGATCGGGTGGAAGGCAATTTGCTGGCCGCCCATCAGGAAATCCAGAAACTGGCATTGCTGTATCCGGAAGGCCCTTTGAGCTTCGAGCAAATCCACGACGCGGTACTGAATGTCGCGCGCTACGATGTCTTCAAGCTGAATGAAGCGATGTTGAGCGGTGATACCACCCGCCTGGTACGTATGCTGGAAGGTTTGAAAGGCGAAGGCGAAGCCTTGCCACTGGTGCTATGGGCGGTGGCTGAAGAAGTGCGCACCTTGCTCAAGCTGAAAGCCGGCGTGGCGCAAGGACGTCCTTTGAGTCAGTTAACAAAAGAATATCGTATCTGGGGCCCGCGCGAACGCCTGGTCGAACCGGCACTGCGCCGCCTTAAACTGGCGACGCTGGAAGACGCGCTGCAAGAAGCCGCACAAATCGATAAGATGGTAAAAGGTTTGCGCGCCAAACAGTTTTCCGGCGACGCCTGGGATGCCATGCTGCAACTGGGCCTGAAGATAGCCCGCGGCTAGTTTGCAGCTGTCACGCCTTGCAATACCCGTTCATACGCGCCATATAAATTATTCAGGTTTTAATATCAATCGTCACACCAACCATTCCTTAGCAAAATGGATATCAAGCAATACATGAAAGAAGTCGGTCAACGGGCACGCAAGGCATCGCGTGCCATGGCCAAGGCTGACACTGCTGCCAAGAACCAGGCTTTGCTCTTCATCGCTGCAGCGATACGACGCGAAGCCGATGCCTTGCGCGCGGCCAATCAGCTCGACCTGGAAGCAGCCCGCGCCGGTGGCCTGGCTCCCGCCCTGCTCGATCGCCTGACGCTGTCCGACAAAGCCATCGCCACCATGGCCGAAGGCCTGGAGCAAATCGTTGCCTTGCCTGATCCGATTGGTGAAATCTCGAATATGAAATACCGGCCGACCGGCATCCAGGTCGGCCAGATGCGCGTCCCGCTGGGCGTGATCGGCATCATTTACGAAGCGCGTCCGAATGTAACGGTCGATGCGGCCGGCTTGTGCATCAAGAGCGGCAATGCCACCATCCTGCGCGGCGGTTCCGAAGCCATCCATTGCAACCAGGCCTTGGCGAAACTGGTCAACGAAGGCCTGGCGGCAGCCGGCTTGCCGGCCGATGCAGTGCAAATCGTCGAAACCACGGACCGTGCCGCAGTTGGTGAACTGATCACCATGCCGCAATACGTTGACGTCATCGTGCCGCGCGGCGGCAAGGGCCTGATCGAACGCCTGATGCGTGAAGCCACCGTGCCTATGATCAAGCACCTGGACGGGATTTGCCACGTCTATATCGACGACAAGGCCGACCTCAAAAAAGCGTTGGATATTTGCTTCAACGCGAAGTGCCATCGCTACGGCACCTGCAACACCATGGAAACACTATTGGTGGCACGCAGTGTCGCTGCTACCGTCTTGCCTGAACTCGCCAAACTGTACGCAACGAAAGAAGTCGAGTTGCGCGGCGACGATGAAGCGCGCGCCATCCTGCAAGGCTATCCGCACCTCGCCAGCGCGACGGAAGAAGACTGGAGCACCGAATACCTGGCCGCGATCCTGTCGGTCAAAATCGTCGGCAGCCTGGATGAAGCCATTGATCACATCAATACCTATTCATCGCAACACACTGACGCTATCGTGACTGAAGATTACACCCGTGCGATGCGCTTCCTGCGTGAAGTCGATTCAGCATCGGTGATGATCAATGCATCGACGCGCTTTGCCGATGGCTTTGAATATGGCCTGGGTGCGGAAATCGGCATTTCCAACGACAAGCTGCATGCACGCGGACCTGTGGGGCTGGATGGATTGACGTCGCTGAAGTACGTGGTGTTCGGGCATGGGGAAGTGCGTGCTTAATGCCGTGCAAAATACGCATTTGATATCCCACCTAGATTAAGCAGGAAAATCACATGCTCTGGATTAAATCGCTGCACATCGTATTCGTCATCTCCTGGTTCGCCGGCCTGTTTTACCTGCCGCGCATCTTCGTCAACCTGGCGATGGAGACCGATGCTACAGCGACGACGCGCCTGCTGCTGATGGCGCGCAAGCTGTACCGCTTCACCACCATCCTGGCGGTACCGGCGGTATTGTTCGGCGTGGGACTGCTGTTTTACGGCTTCGGCCAGGGCCCCGGCAACGGCTGGCTGCATGCGAAAGTTGTGCTGGTGATTTTGGTCATCGGTTACCAGCATGCCTGCAACTCCTTGCTGAAAAAATTCGAACACGGCGTCAATAAACGCAGCCATACATGGTTCCGCTGGTTCAATGAAGTGCCTATCGTCCTGCTGCTCGCCATCGTGATCCTGGTCGTGGTCAAACCGTTTTAAACATTTTTCGGAGCCTTCATGGCCAAGATCTGCGAATACTATTTTGCGCCCCAATCACCGTGGGCATACTTCGGCCATGCGCGCCTGATCGCACTGGCAAAGCAATACGATGTGCAAATCGACATGAAGCCCATCGATTTGCCCAAGCTGTTCAGCGTCTCCGGTGGTTTGCCCTTGGCGAAACGACCACCGCAACGCCAGGCCTATCGCCTGGTCGAGCTCAAGCGCTGGAGCGCCCACCTCGGCTTGCCGCTGAACCTGCAACCAAAGTTTTCACCTGCTTCCGGTGACGCCGCATCCAAACTGATCATCGCCACCAAGTTTGCGCATGGCACGGATGCAGCGCTGGAATTGACCAGCTCCATCATGCATGCCTTCTGGGCCGATGATAAAAACATCATGGATGCAGATACGCTGGCCGGATTGGCAAGTGCAGCCGGTCATGACGGTGCTGCGTTGGTGAAAGCATCAGAAACCACCAGCGTACAGAATGAGTACGAACAATTCACCAACGATGCGATGGCCGCCAGTGTCTTCGGCGCACCGTGGTATATCGTCGATGGCGAAGCCTTCTGGGGCCAGGATCGGCTGGAGTTCGTGGAACGCGCATTCCAGAAGTAAATGCAGCAACGCAGTATTTGGCAACACCAGTAGCAACAAGCTTCGCGCGACGCATCACCATGATGTGGTCGCGCGTCTATTTTTATAACGGATAAAGGGTTCCCCATATGTCTTCATCACATTCTTATTTTTGCCCATGCCCGCGCGGCCTGGAAATCGCCCTCGCTGAAGAACTCAACGAAATCGCCCTGCTCGATAAAACCCTGAAGGTACACACGCAGGTACCGGGCGGCGTGCATTGCTCGGGCACCTTGCAGGATGCTTATCGCATCAACCTGCATTCACGCATCGCCTCGCGCGTACTGATGCGCATGGCACATGCCAGCTACACCACGGAAAACGATATTTATGACCTGACACTGGCGCAAGCCTGGGAAGACTGGTTTGAAGTCGACCACACGATACGCATCGACGTTACTGCCATCAAATCGCCATTGCGCAGCCTGGAATTCACCACGCTGAAGATCAAGGATGCGATCTGCGACCGTTTCCGCGACATCTACAACCGTCGTCCTTCGGTCGATACCAAGATGCCGGACATGCGCATCGTCGGCTTCCTCGATGCCCGCACTTTCACGCTCTACCTGGATACATCCGGTGAAGCCCTGTTCAAGCGTGGCTGGCGTATGGAAACCGGCGATGCACCGCTGCGCGAAAACCTGGCGGCCGGGCTGTTGCGCACTTCAGGCTGGAAGCCCGGCATGACCCTGTTCGATCCTATGTGCGGTTCCGGCACCATCCTCGCCGAAGCGGCGCAAATGCTGGCCGGCATCCCGCCTGGCTTGCATCGTGATTTCGCGTTTGAAAAATTTGCCGGTTTCAGCAAAGCAGAATGGGCAGCGATCAAAGCCAGCGTCAAGCCGAATCCATTACCGGCTGAACCGACCATCTTTGGCAGCGATATCTCGGGCGATATGGTGGCAATGACGCGTAACAACCTGAACAAGGCCGGCATACGCTTCGAAGTCCCGCTCAAGCAAATTGAAGCGCAGGAAGTCAAAGCGCCTAGCGAAACGCCAGGCGTCCTGCTGACCAATCCCCCTTACGGCGAACGTATCGGCGTACGTGGCGACAGCACGGTGGAAGCCGATGATATGGCGAAGGAATTCTTCAGCGCCTTTGGTACCACGCTCAAGCAACGCTTCGCCGGCTGGAAAGTCTTCCTGTTCACCGCCGACCTCGGTTTGCCGAAACTGCTGCGCTTGAAAGAAGCGCGTAAAACGCCTTTCTTCAACGGCGCACTGGAATGCCGCCTGTTCCGTTTCGACATGGTGGCCGGCTTCAATCGCCGTGAACAAGCGATCCCGAAGACCGAGCCAAAACAATAAAGCTACTGAAGTCTCCTGACAGTATGCTGTCAGGAGCACCCGCGCATAATGCTCCCTGCCATTTGGCATTTCATGCGAGGACATCATGCAAACAAAAATAAACTGGTTCGAAATTCCTTCCAACGACTTTGCACGCGCCACACGTTTTTACGAAACACTGTTTGACACCACACTTCGGATAGAAGGTGCAACTGCCGACCTGATGCAGATGGCCATCTTTACCAGTCCTGACGGCGATACCTGCGGCTGTATAACGCACAGCGAACATCAAAAACCCAGCAGCAACGGCACCATGGTTTACCTGGATGCAGGAGCATCCATCGATACCGTCATACAACGCATCACACCTGCCGGTGGCAAAGTATATGTACCGAAGACACAGTTGCCGGATGACATAGGTTATATGGCGCATTTCGTCGATACCGAAGGCAATCTGATCGGCCTGCACGCCATGCACTAAACCTGAATCATCAGGATCACGGGCAACTGGACGCTGGCGCAAGCATTTGTCAAAATGAAGCGCCTGACGTCCCCTTGCCCGGCCTTCCTGCCACTGGAGTATCCGTATGCTGCAGCCCCTACTGATTAGCAAGAAAAACCATGCGCCGCGCTGAACGCCTGTTCCAGATCGCGCAATATTTGCGTGGCCGCAGGCTGACCACAGCCTTGCAATTATCGGAATGGCTATATGTCTCCGAGCGGACGATTTATCGTGATATCCGTGACCTGTCCCTGTCAGGAGTACCCATCGAAGGCGAAGCCGGGGTTGGCTATCGGGTCAAGGCCGGCTTCGATTTACAGCCTTTGATGTTTTCCAGCGATGAGATAGAAGCATTGGTGGCCGGCATGCGCATGGTGCAAGCCTGGGGCGGACCGCAACTGGCGGCCTCCGGTGCCGCCGCATTGGCCAAGATCACGCTCGCGCTGCCGCGTGAAAAACGCGACTTCGTCGAAGCCACGCCTCTGTTCGCACCTGATTTCCATATCGAAGCCTGTCACGGTGAACGGCTGGAGAATATACGCCAGGCGATAGGCAAGCAAAACAAACTGCGGCTCGATTACATCGATGCCAAACAGCAAGCCAGCTGCCGCACGATCTGGCCGCTGGCCCTGTATTTCTGGGGCAGCGGCTGGTCTATTGCCGCCTGGTGCGAAACCCGTAGCGATTTCCGTTCCTTCCGCCTCGACCGTGTACAGGCACTGGCCGATGGCGGCCCCTACGCCGGCGTCAGCGGGCGTCGACTGGCCGATTTTGTGCGCGCCATGAAACGCGAGATGAGCTGCAACTGAAGCTGCCCCATCCGCGCCCTCTTTCAATACGACAACAAGCGTTTACAGCCGCCGTCAGCGCGCCCGGCTTGATTGGGCTATGCTTTTCCTTTTGCCACGCAGGAGCATCCCATGTCGCATAGCGCCGCCTTACAGTTAAAAGACCCCACCATCCTGCGTAATCACGCATACATCAACGGGGCATGGGTAACGGGCAAGGCCAGCTTCGATGTCAACAATCCGGCGGATGGCAGCAAAATTACCGATGTGCCCAACCTGGGCGCACAGGAAACCGAACAAGCGATACAAGCCGCGCATGCAGCCTTCCCTGCCTGGGCCGCCAAAACCGGCAAGGAGCGCGCCGGTATCATGCGCATATGGTTCGATCTCATCATCGCGAATGCGGATGACCTCGCTGCACTCATGACGGCAGAGCAAGGCAAACCCCTGATCGAATCGCGGGGCGAAGTGATTTACGGTGCCAGCTTTATCGAATGGTTTGCCGAAGAAGCCAAACGCGTCAGTGGCGATGTGATGGCATCCACCTGGAGCGATAAACGCACGGTCACCATCAAGCAGCCTATAGGCGTGTGCGCATCGATCACGCCATGGAATTTTCCGATCGCAATGATTACACGCAAGGTTGCACCGGCGATTGCCGCCGGGTGCACCATCGTGATCAAGCCGGCCGAGCAAACCCCGTTGTCGGCATTGGCAATTGCAGAACTGGCGCACCGTGCCGGTATTCCTCCTGGCGTTATCAATGTCGTAACCTCAGATTCCGACCAATCAATCGCGGTCGGAAAAGTCCTGTGTTCCAGCCCTATCGTGCGCCATGTATCGTTCACCGGCTCGACGCCAGTGGGCCGCATCCTAATGGAACAATGCGCGCCTACCGTGAAGAAGATCGGCCTGGAACTCGGCGGCCACGCGCCCTTCATCGTCTTCGATGATGCCGATCTCGATGCGGCTGTTGTCGGAGCCTTGCAATCGAAGTATCGCAATGCCGGACAAACCTGCGTCTGCACCAACCGCTTCTATGTACATGAATCAATTTACGATACCTTCGTGCAAAAACTCGGCGCAGGTGCGGCAAAAATCAAGGTCGGCAACGGCGTTGAACAGGGCGTATTGCAAGGACCACTGATCGATGCACAAGCGGTGAAGAAAGTGGAACAGCATGTCAGCGATGCCGTGAGCAAGGGGGCGAAGGTCATCACCGGCGGCAAGCAGCATGCATTGGGCGGTTATTTTTACGAACCTACCGTGCTGTCGAATATCAGCCCCGACATGCTGATCATGCATGAAGAAACCTTCGGCCCGGTTGCCGCCGTCATCAAATTCAAAACAGAAGATGAGGCAGTTGCCGCCGCCAACGATACCGACTTCGGCCTGGCCAGTTACTTCTACTCTCGTGATATAGGCCGTGTCTGGCGCGTTGCCGAAAAACTCGAATACGGCATGGTCGGCATCAACACCGGCCTGATTTCGAATGAAGTCGCGCCCTTTGGCGGCGTCAAGCAATCAGGCCTGGGCCGTGAAGGTTCGAAATACGGAATAGAAGAGTATCTGGAAATCAAATACCTGTGCATGGGCGGGATCTGATCACTCCCCTTAAACCGTAACGCATCGGCCACACGAATCCGGCAAGCAGAAAAGAATAATACCGATGTCAGAAACAAATGAAGTAAAGACCGCACCGCTGACCGCAGTGGTGATCAATAGCAGCGCGCTGGCTATCATGCTGGCGCTGCTATCCATGCTCGGCCCGTTTTCGATAGACACCTATCTGCCGGCCTTCCCGAACATCCAGGCCTCGCTGGATGCCAGCGCACTCGAAGTGCAGCAAACCCTGACCGCCTACCTGTTCTCCTTCGCCGTCATGATCCTGTGGCATGGCGCCTTGTCGGATGCCTTCGGGCGACGCAATATCATCCTGGTTTCGCTCGCCGTGTTTGCAGTAGCAACGCTCGCCTGCGCCGCCGTACACAGCATTGAATACCTATGGGTCTTCCGCATGCTGCAAGGGATTTCTGCCGGTGCCGGCGTCGTGATCGGACGTGCCATCATCCGCGACCTGTATGCCGGTTCGGCTGCGGAACGTTTGCTGTCGCTGGTCACGATGATATTTTCCATCGCACCGGCGATTGCACCGATACTCGGTGGCTGGATCGTCAAGCACAGCAACTGGCGCAACATCTTCCTCGCACTATTCGCCTATGCGGTGCTGCTGCTGATTTATTGCTACAAGCGTTTGCCTGAATCCTTGCCACCGGAAAAACGCCAGCCTTTCAATCCACACTTCCTGTATCACAGCTACAAGCGTGTGTTTCGTTCGCCGCTGTTCCATTTGAAAGGCGGGACAGTTGCCTTCAACTTTGCCGGCATGTTCCTGTACGTGGCGGCAGCACCGGTTTTCCTGGTCCAGCATCTGGGACTCGGACCGGACCAGTTCGGCTGGCAATTCATTCCTACCGTGGCGGGTATCTTTTGCGGTGCGCTGGCGGCGAATCGCCTGGCCGGGAACATCCCGATTTCGCGTCAGGTCCTGATCGGTTTTGTCTTCCTGATCGGTGCCGGTATCTTCAACGTAACTTACCATGCGCTGTTTCCGCCTGCCTTACCATGGTCGGTCGCACCCTTATTCTTTTATACCTTTGGCATGTCCATGGTGGCACCGGGTGCGACGCTATTGGTATTGGATTTGTTTCCGAACATCCGCGGCACTGTCGCTTCCTGCCAATCCTTCACGCTGACGCTGCTTGGCGCCCTGGTTGCAGGTGTCATCGCACCGGCGCTATCGCATTCTCCGCTGGCGCTGGCGGCCGGCCAGATGATATTTACGCTGATCGCACTGAGCCTGTGGCTGGGCGGCCGTAGCTACCGTCGCTTCCTTGATGCACGCCAGGAACCGAATGCGTGGGAAACCGTCGAGTAATGCAGGGGCTTTCCAGCTAGACCGCAACCGCGCGATTCTTGCCCTTCTTTTTCGCCGCGTACATGGCGCCGTCCGCCAGCGTAATGAGTTGTTCGGGCGTCGTATGGTCTTCCGGCCAGTGCATCGCGATGCCTATGCTGGCAGAGATAGTTACCGTGGCAGCAGTCAAGGTAAATGGCTGTTGCAAGGTATGCAGAATTTTGTCGGCGACATCCATCGCATCGCTATCGCCATTGAGCATTTCCAGCACGATGACAAATTCATCGCCGGCCAGTCGTGCGACGGTATCGGTGGTGCGCACCGCACCCAGCAGGCGCTGTGCAATCGTGCGTAACAGCTCGTCGCCGGCCTCATGACCGTAGCCGTCATTCACCCCTTTGAAACCGTCCAGGTCGAGGAATAGAACGGCCAAAGGCTTGCCAAGGCGTGCGGCACGTGCGATCGACTCCGGCAATCTCTGTATCAGGGCGCGGCGATTCGGCAAATCGGTGAGCGGATCTTTCAGTGCCATGCCCATCAGTGATGCCTGCAGTAATTTTCTTTCGGTGATGTCATGCAGGAAGGCGATGAACAGATAACCGTTGCGACGCGCCACGCAAGCCACCGCCAGCTCAATCGGAAACTCCTTGCCATCGCGGCGCAAGGCGCTCAGTTCCACCCGCCGGTTGATGATATTGCTTTCACCCGTCAGCAGGAAATGCTGGAGATCCCGTTCATAACCATCGCGTAGCGTCGGCGGCACGATCAATTCCGCCAAGGGCTGACCGACCGCTTCCTTGTGCGTCCAACCCAGCAAATGTTCCGCCTGTTCATTCCAGTCGACGATGATGCCGTCCTGGTCCATCGAAATGAAAGCGTCATTCGCATTTTGCAGTGTCGCGCGCAGCTCGGCTTCACTCTCCTGCAGACGCTCCTGGATCGCCAGTTGCTGTTGCAAGGCATCTTCCAGTGCCTGCGCCTTTTGCTCTATCTCTTGCGTGCGTTCCTGCACCAGGTGTTCCAGGTTTTCATTCAGGGCGCGCAACTTGCCCACATGTTGCTGCTCGCGCCCCACCATGTCAGCCAGGGTCAGAGACAGCAAATGCACTTCGTGATAACCATCGATCACCGGAATCGCCGTGCCCGTACCTTCCTTGCGCTGCGTAATCGCTGCACTCAAGTCATCCAGCGGTCGTGCCAGTTGTCGCGCCAGCGCGACCGCTATCAAGGCCAGCAAGAGACCGAGCGCGGCACCTACCCACAAAACCTGTTGCTGTAACTCACGAAAATCCGCCAACGCGATTTCTTCCGGCTGCCGGATCAGGACGGCCCATTTCAATGATGGATGTCCTGCGCGTGCACCGGTCTGCGAATAGCCGGTCAGGTAGCGCCGTCCATCCGGCCATTTTTCCGCAATCGCCCCGGTGCTGCCGGTATGCGCGAGGTCCAGGCTGGTCGTCGTGATCGTGCTTTCTTCGAGGTAATCCGGTCCCAACATCACCATGCCGTCGTTGCGCACCACGATGACTTCAACCATATATTGTCGGTCCGCCGGTACCAGCAAGCTATTTGCAATCCCCCGTGCCCAGTTCCAACTCAGGTGTATGCCCAGTACCCCGCGATAACTGCCGTCGCTGCGCGTGACCGGCAAGGCGACGTCGACAAAGCGCCAGCGCTCTTCCGACTCCGGCAATTTATCTTCGAGCAATACAGCAGGATGGTAATC
Organism: Janthinobacterium sp. Marseille; assembly: GCF_000013625.1. Classification (NCBI taxonomy): domain Bacteria; kingdom Pseudomonadati; phylum Pseudomonadota; class Betaproteobacteria; order Burkholderiales; family Oxalobacteraceae; genus Janthinobacterium; species Janthinobacterium sp. Marseille. Next base: position 3,259,363 of record NC_009659.1, read on the forward strand.
ACCGATAAATACCTGCTGCGCGCCGCCCTGGAACCAGGGGCGTTTACTAACGTCAACTCCTTCGAGCAAACCGCCAGAAGCGGAAACCACAATGCCTTTGGGATCGGTCAAACCGATCCATGCGTAATCAGGGAAATTTTTATGGACGTTGTCGAATACCCGCCGCATCTCGGCAGGGTTTTGTGCGTCGCGCACGGGCACCAGGTCGGCGATCACTTGCGCGTGATCTATCATGCGACCCATGCCGCGATCCAGCGAATCGCGCATTTGCCACGATAATTGTTGCAGGCGTTCGTGCGCTTGTTGCTTGGCGTAGGTGGCGGCGAAATGATCGATCAGCACCAGCAAAGTGAGCATGGTAACGATCACAGTTGCGCACACACCTATCGTCACCAAGGTGGCAAGTCGCAAGCGCTCCGGCGTTTTTGGTCGCATTCGAGGTCCCGTGGCTACTGCATTGGTAGCATGCATCTTTTAGATGCACTGGTGCTTTAATAGTTTTATGGAAAGATTTCTTTTTGTGAAAAATTTCTTTAATACCAAGCAAATACCATGACGGCTCGCAACTACTTTAAACGCAGTTTGCAGATGAATGCGAATTTTATAAGCTGAATTAAAGGGGAAAAGCGGAAATCAGTACAAATCGCGCAACACTTCCTGCAGCATTTCGGGTGCCAGTGGTTTATGCAGGATACGTAAATTCGCATTGGCAATGCTGCTAATGCTCTCGACCGACGTGTCACCGGTGATCACCACCGCCGGAATCAGGTAGCCGCTGGCTTGCCGCACTGCCTGCACCACGTCGATACCACTGACATTTTCCGCCAGGCGGAAATCGCTCAGGATCAGGTCAAACGCCATACCGGATGCCGCCTGATAAGTCTTCACTGCCTGCAAGGCTGCTCCCAGCGACGCCACTGCCACTACCTGGTGTCCCCAAGATGACAGCAGTAAGCGCATGCTATCCAGCACATTCGCATCGTCATCTATCACCAGGATGTTTTTCGCGGCAGCGAGAAGTACCGATGCAGCCAGCGGCGCCGTGCTCACGGTGGCCACCCTCGGTGCCAGCGGCAACCAGATCGAAAAGACCGAACCGCGCCCCGGGATGGAATGCAAACCTATCCTCAGTTTCAACAAATCGGCCGTGCGCTTGACGATAGCCAGCCCCAGTCCCAGCCCGTGTTCCCTACGCCGCGCCGCATTGCCGATCTGGTAAAACTCGCTGAAGATCAATTGCGACTGCTCGGCCGCAATGCCGATCCCGGTATCCAGCACTTGTACTTCGATAAAAGCACCACGCCGACGCGCCCCGACCAACACCTTGCCACTCTCGGTGTAACGCAAGGCATTCGATACAAAATTCGCCAATATGCTGTGCAGCAAGGCACGATCGGTTTGTACCAGCACTGCCGTCGGCCTGACGATGAAGCGCAGTTTTTGCTCGACGGCGACGGCTGAAAATTGCTGGTCTATCGTTTCCAGTAAATCCTGCAAATCAAACACTTCGCGTTTAACCTTGACCGCGCCGGCATCCAGCTTTGAAATATCGAGCAACACATCCAGCAATTGCACCAAACCCTTCAGCGCTGCCTGCAGCTTGCCGGCAATATTTCCCACCTCTTCAGCACGTACCGTCGGTGCATTGCACAACGCGCGCAAGGTGGCGATATACAAACCGAGTGCATGCGTAGGCTGGCGCAAATCATGGCTGGCCGCCGCCAGGAATTGCGACTTCGAACGACTGGCCGATTCGGCCCTTTCCTTCTCTTGCCGCAGTTGTGCGATCAGTTGCGTATTCTCAAAGCGCAGCGATACCGCTTCGCGCACCGTGCGATGCACATTCCGGCTATACGCCAGGTTCACGCCGAGCAAGAACAGCGAGAGCAGGGCCAGTACGGAAAACAGCGGCCCGCCATAGGCAAAGCAGCGCACGGCAAACGGCAGTACCGTCGGCAATGCAAATGCGTAATAGGCAGGTGGAAACGAAGATTGTGATGCAACCGAACCGCCCGTCATGCCGGCCAGCAGTATGCAAATGAATACCGTGATCACGGTGTTTTCAGGCGTAAAGAAAAAGATGCCGATGGAACCCCACAGGCAACCGGACAATCCGGCGAACAGTGTATAGGTCCACGCGCGCCGCGCTGCCTGATCCGGGCCATGCACAATCCGCAGGTCGCGCCGCACGATCACGATACGGAGAGAAGTCAGTACGAAGATAGCCGCCGCCCACGGCAATAGCACGCTGTGCGGCAGCTCACCCCACAGCAAGTAAACCGACAGCACGACCACCGCGAAATTGCCAAAAAAAATAGGCGTCGCCTGCCGGTACAAGACATTCACCAGCTCGCTGAAGATGCGCGCTTCAACAGCAGGTGCCGCGGAATGATCGTTCATGAATGTTTCGCCCAAAACATAGAAAATGGGGTCGCTACCGCCCCGCAGTGTAATATCTCGCTATTATTACCATGTGACAATAGTTCCAGCGGCAATTATTCCAGCATCCCCGTATCCAGCGCCATGACGAAAATCGTAATCGCAGAAGATCACACCCTGATCCGGGAAGGATTACGATCCCTGATGGCACATGTCGCGGGAATGGAGATCGTCGCCGACACCGGCAGTGGCGCGCAGGTGGAAGAACTCCTGCAGCAGACCCCGACCGATTTGCTCCTGCTCGACCTCGATTTACCCGGCTGCCACGGCATCACCCTCACCGCCCGCATCAAACAAAGCCACCCGCATATCAAAATCCTGATCCTGACCGGTTCGACCGATCACAACAGCGTGCGCCAGGCTTTTGCCGCCGGCGCGGATGGTTATCTGCTCAAACTGGAAGACAGCAGCGAATTGCTGGAAGCGATCCCGACCGTGCTGGATAACCGGCGCTACGTCAGCAAATTGCTGGGACCACTGACCCACTTCCAGGATAGCGAAGATCAAGCCGTCACACCGCGCGAACAACAAATCCTGAAACTGGTCGCTGCCGGCAAGTCATCACAGGAAATTGCCGATACGCTTGAACTGAGCGTCTTCACCGTACGCAAGCACAAGCAAAACCTGATGGCCAAACTATCATTGCACAACGCAGTTGAACTGACGCGTTATGCGATGCATCAGGGCCTGCTGTAAATCGCCTATCAAAATTGTGTCTGCACACCGACGCTGAAGATATTGCGTGAGTAATTGCTGTAACCGATATTCGATGGATTATCGATCTGCGTATATTGCGCCCGCACCACCATATTGCGCCCCGCCCATGAACTGATGTCCCACAGGCTGGTCAGGCTGGCGGTCTTTTGCGTATCTTCGCGTGCCGGGAAGAAGAAGCTGCCTTCGTCATACTTCACCTTGGAATAACTATAGTTACCGACTACCGTCCATTGCGGGTTGATGCGATAGGCAGCGAACACACTAGGCCCGTCCAGGCGACGCGAGTACACCGCGGCATCGGCATGCTCACGCTGCACATTGTAGTCAGCACCTGCCTGTAAATCAGGCTGCACTTGCGCGACCACTCCCACACTGCCGAGCACACCATCTGCGTTTCTGTTGTGATCCAGATGCACAGTACGGTTGATGTATCCAAGCGAACCTGTCAGCGACCAGGTGGGATTCAAGTTGCGCGAAAAACGTGCGATCACACCTGGTGTCGTTTCATTCATGCGATTCGCCTGCCGCGAAAAACCGATATTCGGCTGTATGCTGGCGCTCCAGCTTTTATCGCGATAAATGAACGCGGCAGACAGCGACATATATTCATTATTGAAGTCGGACGTATCGAAGTATGCATTCCCCAGCAATACACCCTGGTACAGCACTGACCAGTGCTCATTCAGCGGCACCAGATAACTGCCGGTCAGGCTACCACTGGCACCCCATGAAGAACGCGGCATCGCATCGGGCGACAAAATGAAATTGCCCGGGAAACCGCCAACAGTCGCCGGGACTATATTCGACACAGGGCCACCGTTGATATTGCTGTCATGTACCAGGCCCGCATAGAACTCCAGCGACCAGGGCTTACCCGATGCCTGGCGTGCGAATGCGGCGGGGTCATCACGCCCCAGTTGCTCGATCAGGTTATTCATCTGGGTCGATACCTGTCCTGCTGGCAGCAAAGGCAAGGTTTCCTTGTATAGCTGCGCTGCTTCATCCCTGCGATCCAGCGCAACCAGGATAGCCGCCAGCTCGACCCGTGGATTGGCTTCTGCCGGCTTTAAAGCGATCACGCGCTGGTAGTAGGCAATTGCCGTATCCGTACGCTGCAGGGATGCATTACAGCGCGCCAGTACATACAGGCGATCAGCATCCACACTGTTTGCAGGTGTATCTGCCAGCAGTGCACATGCCATATCCGGCCTGCCGTTTTCCTGCATCAAACGCGCTACCAGTAATTCACTGCGGCTATCGACGACAGTCGGCGTGGCGTAAGCCACGGAAGAAGAAAACATCAATGCAACTGCAGCCGAACGAAGAATGTAATTCATGGGTGAAGTAGGCTTGAAAAAAAGGAAGGTCATGAGATCAACGTGTAGCGGCAAAACTACCACCACCGCTTACGCTATTCGTCGTCATATCCCAGGAGCCCTTGACTGCGTTGGCGGCCGGGCCAAAGAACTGTCCGTTTCTGATAAAGCCATTCATGGCTGCACCGTTGTACGTACCACTCATGCCGCCACCCACATATCCGCCGATGTAAGCGACACTATTAAAGCTCGCACTGCCTTTGTTATTGTCGAACTGCACATTGCCGCCTATCGGTGTGCCATTGCCTATGTTGGCAAAGTTGACGTTCATGCTCAGGTTGGCACCCACAGCCGAATTGTCACTCAGGGTTCCGGTCATGCGGCCATTGAAAGTCGCATTCAGGTTGGTCGGAAAATTCGCACGCGGTGTGACCACTGTGTAATCAGCGCCGACTGTCACCGCGTTTGCCAACGTAATATTGTTCGCATTGCTCGATGCAGCAATGGCGGCTGCCTGTGCGGCAGCTAATGCAGCCTGTATTGCAGTGAGCCCTCCGGCTGTTATACCGGCTATACCCGTTGCTACAACGGCAGTCCCACCAGGCGGAGTGACGATCTGCTCCACCGCCTTATTCGCACCCAGGATAGGAGCATCGCTTTTCACCGGTGCTGTGGTCTGCCCGACAGGTGGATTAATTGAACCGATTTTTGCTATCAACTGATCGAGTTCTGCCTGGCTCAATTTGCCTTTGCTGTAGGCCGTCAGCAACTCCATGAAATCAGCCGAAGTTTTCTTGTCATCGGAAACAACAGTGAGAGATGGTTTACTGATGCCCTCTATCATCCCTGCAGTCTGGGCCACACCAAGTTCACCCCAAGGCAAGCTTGGTATATCGGAAAATTTACCTCCTGATTTAACCGCCAGTTCCTGCAGCTTGGCGGCAATCATCGCGAATTGTGCACGCGTCATCGTTGCATCCAGCACGGGTGTGGTGCCACTACTGGACGAGAAGACACCTGCTTCCAGCAGCTTTTGATACTTCTCCTGCGCGGTACTTGCAGGACTGGCTGGCGTAGTCGCTGGCAAACTGGTTTGCTTGGTCGGTAAAATTTGTTTTGGCTGTTCCAGTGCCGGCTTCTCAACTTGCCTGATCTCTTCCTTCAATTGCTGCTGTTGCGTTTTCTCCATCAGCTTTTGTTGTTCCAGTTGCTGCGTCAGTAGCAATTGCTTTTGCTGTTCCAGCGTCGGCTTCTCCACCTGCTTGATTTGTTCTTTTGCCTGCTCAGGTTGAACTTGCTCAAGCTGCTTCTTTTGCTCCAATTGCTGCGTCAGTAGCAATTGCTTCCGCTGTTCTGGCGTCAGCGTCTCAGTCTTCTTGATTTCTTCCTTAAGCTGCTCTTGCTGCTGCAAAGTCTTGGACGGCAACTTTTGCTGTTCCATTGTCAGCTGTTCAGTTTTCTTCACTTGTTCCGGCACAGCCTGTTGCTGCGTCATTTCAGACTGCGGTGCTGACATCAATTGCCTGCGCTGCTCCAGTGTTAACTCCTGCGGCTGAGGTTGCAGTGCGACTTCCTGCTGCTTGGTCTGCGACTGCATGTAGCCCAGGATCTGCTGTCTTTCCTCCGGCGTATACGTCTTGCTCAACAAGATGTCCCGCCCTGCAGGCGTGAGATTCTTCAGCAGATTCGTGATACGCAACAATGCGCTGTCAGATAAAGGTATCGGCGTCCGCTGACCACCTGACTGCTGTCCTCCTTGTTGTCCAGGAGGCTGCTTCTGCATGGCCCGACCCAAATCCACATCGATACCTTGCACATCTTGCGCTTGTACCGGCTCTACATGAGTGGCTACGAGTGTCAACAAAACAGAGGCAGCACAACTCAGCACCCATGACTGCCGTACCGGTGTAAGCAGGCTGTACTTATATATAGAGGTAAATGATTGCATGTGCTTCTCCCTGGGCACGCCGTATATATAGAGACGGCTAATGGCGGCGAGAATATCAATGGGCTTGCCGGGAGTAAATACTGCAAATGCAGTAGTCGAAGCGAATAAACGCAGTCAGGAAGGCGCAAAATTCATCACGAATTCTTAACGCTATTCTCACGATAAAACATGGTTTTTCACTCTGAAAATGATTTCAAAATATTTGTGTAATCGCGTCAACCGCATTAATCGGCTGGCGTTATATACGTACGAACTGATTAAGCAGTTCGCACAATTTCCTAATACTTTAGAGAGAGCACTCAAATGAACAAATTAATCGCTGCCCTGGTTGCTGGTCTGTTTGCCTCCACCGTTTTTGCACAAGCCGCTGCTCCAGCACCTGCTGCTGCTCCAGCTCCTGTAGCTGCCAAAACCGAAGCAAAAACCGCAGCTAAAGCACCAAAAGCACACGCCAAGAAACACAAAAAATCGACCAAGAAAGCAAAAGCAGCTGCACCAGCAGCAGCTCCAGCTGAAGCCAAGTAATTCGCGGTAATTAAAAAAGACAGGCATCGCCTGTCTTTTTTCTTGCCTGGTCAGACCGGATACTGACCAGGCATTTTTATTGGCGCTTTACTTCATGCGCCCGCAGTTTAAACACCCAAAGCCCTGCCATCGCTGCGCGGATCATGCGCACCGGAGAAAGTCCCTGTCTTCTGGTCGATCACGATCGCACCCGGATGACCTGCCAATGGACTTTGTGCCGGAATCACACTCATCTCGTGACCACGTCGTGCCAGTTCCTGGAATACCTGGTCGCCGGCATCTTTTTCCAGTTTCAGCGAATCACGCGTATCCGAAAAAGTTTTACCCAGCAAGAAGCGTGGCCGCGACAAGGCCGTCAACGGATCCATACCGTAATCGATCATGCGCGTCAGGATGGCTGACAAGGTTTGCGGCTGCCCATCCGCACCTTGCGTACCGTACAGGATGTGCGGTTTGTCATTCTTCAGATACATGCCCGGATTCAAGGTGTGGAACGGACGCTTGCCTGCTTCCAGTACATTCGGCACACCCGGTTTCAGGCTGAATGAAGCACCGCGGTTATGCCACAGGATGCCGGTATCACCCGCCATCACGCCACTACCCCAGTCGAAGTACACGGTTTCCAACATCGAGACCGAATTGCCTTGCGAATCGGTGGCACCGATGTAGACCGTGTCGCCATGTTTATAGACGTGCGGCCATGGCATCGCCTGGTCCATCTTGATGCTGCCGGCCCACTGGTCGAGATTGGCCTTGGATAGCAACTTCGCCGATGGCATATTGACGAACTCTGGATCGGCGACAAACTGGTTGCGATCAATGAAAGCGCGTTTTACCGCTTCCACCACGACGTGATAATAGTCGGCACTGCCTTCCGGAATTTTCTTCAGGTCGAAGCGATCCAATATACCCATGATTTCCAGCGTCGTGATGCCCTGGGTAGGCGGCTGGTTGGCCAGCAAGACACCGCCGCGATAAGCGACGCGCAAAGGCGGCTCGATACGTGCCTGGGTTTTTGCCAGGTCGGCTGCGGTCAATGGTGAACCGGCTTCTTTCAAACCTTTGGCTATGCGTTCCGCCAGCTTGCCGTCATAGAAATCGCGGTAACCGCGTACCGCCAGCATTTCCAGCGTATCGGCCAGTTGCTGCTGCTTGAACATTTGTCCGACTTCCGGCACCTTGCCGTCTATCATGAAGTTGCTGGCGAGGGCCGGCAGGTCGGCCATTTCCTTTTGCCGGAAATCCATCCAGAAACGTTCTGAAGGCGAAACCGGAAAACCATTGCGTGCAAAGCCGATCGCCGGCTTCAGCAATTCAGCCCAGCTCTTGGTACCGGCCAGTTCATTCTTGCTGATGTCGAAGGCTTTGCCGAGTGTATCCACATTGGCGGCAGTCGTCAGCATGGAGCCGGGCCCGCGTACCGGGATTGCGCCGCTGTATTGCGGCAGTACACCAGGTGCCTGGCCGATACCGGACAGGGTCCGGACCTTGCCATTGCGATCGCTGATGATCATGAAAGCATCGCCGCCAAAGCTGGCGAAATGCGGATAGGTGACACTCAGGCAGCTGGCGATGGCAATCGCAGCTTCAATCGCATTGCCGCCGGATTTCAATACTTCCAGGCCGGCGTTGGTAGCCAGTTCATGCGGGCTGGTGACCATACCCTTGGTTGAGGTTGCCAGCACGCTCTTCGGCTTGGCTTCCAGCGCCATCGACATTGGCGCAATCGAACTCAGTGCCATTGCACCTGAAGCCGATAAAAAGTCTCTTCTCGTCATATCGTGAAAATTTTTGTTTTTCATGTGTCTTCTCCTTTTAGTTTTTTATAACTGAGGCAAGACACGCACCAACAACAAACCCCACAGCAATTGATGCGAGCTCGCCTTTCCGGGCAATGCATACAACGGTACAAGCAGCTATACCATAGCAAGCTTTAGTGCTGCGTGGACATAAGAAAACGCCACCCGGTTCAATCTGAAGGGGTGGCGCTTTGAACAAAAGGCTTAAACCTTATGCTGTGCCTGCTGGCCTTGCTTGGCAGCCGGGAAGGTATTTTCCAGCGGTACATGACGATGCGAGAAGTTAGCGGTGATCCATGCATACACAGGACCAATCGCATTCATCAGGATCGCTATGCCCAGTGCGGACAATGGATCCTTCGGGGTAGGACCGAAGCCGCCGAACATGGTGGCAAAGAAGGTCGCGAAGCCGAAGAACATGCCTGGCACGAAGTTGAGGCCGGGTACGCGTGCCAGCATGATCATGCCGGTATTCAGGAAGAACAGGATGATCATTTCTGCGATAACCAGATTGGTCCCGGAGAAATTCTTCGCTGCGATGCCAAAACCGGTGACGACCAGGAAGCCGGTGATCGAACCGATTGGCAAGGTCGGCCAGATGCGTTTCAGGTTGGAAGCGGTTGGACCACCCATTGCAAACGTACCTGCCCAGCTGATAAAGATTGCCCAGACTGGCAAGTGCCATGGCAACTGGACCATGAGGACGGTGGTAACTGCGAGTAATGATGCAACAACTGCGTGTGGTGGCTTTTTCATGTTTGTCTCCTGATTTGTAAATTAAATATAGTTATTTCGCTGCAGCGGTTTCGCAGACATGGCCTTTGGTGCCATGGTCTTGCGCGCCGCAACAGCCGTGGCGATGGATTTCCGCTTTGTGATGGGTGACGACGGTGATCTTGCCGCGTTTGATTACCCACGAACGGGCCGGGATATCGAGCAATGCATCGGCAACCTGATAGGTATCGAGAATCACCAGGTCAGCCTGCTTGCCTACTGCAACACCGTAATTGGCGCCGATGCCGATGGAACGTGCGGCATTGGTGGTACCCATATCGAGGATCGCTGCCTGATGCGCAGGAGTACCGAAGGACACTGCATGCGCCAGCATATTGCCGATCACCAGCATGTCGGCTTTACCGAAAGGTGTAAATGCATTGCGGATATTGTTCGACGAGTACGCGACGTTGACACCTGCTTCATGCAGCGAACGTACCGGTGTCAAACCACGACGGCGATTCTTGGTATCGTTGCGGCCACCGAGATAGAGATCGGTCGCAGGCAAGGTAACGATGCTGATATCTGCTTTGCGCAACAATTCAATAATCGGTTTCAACTCATCCGGATCAAGTGAACCAAGGCTGGTTACGTGCCCCATCGAGACGCGGCCTTGATAGCCGGTATCTATGGTTTTTTGCGCAACGTAAGCGGTTGCGGCAAAACGCTGATCGCTGGCATCGTCGGAGAAATCCGCGTGCAGATCGATAGGAGCATCATGCTTGGCAGCCATATCGAACACGATGTCGATATGACGCTTGGTATCGTCCCAGGTCAGCTCGTTGTATGGACAACCACCGACCACGTCGGCACCCAGCTGCATGGATTTTTCCATCAGGTCGGTAGTACCTGGTGATTTGATGATGCCTTCCTGTGGGAAAGCAACGATCTGGATATCCATCAGGTCTTTGTATTCGTCGCGCAACTCGACCAGTGTTTCCACACCGATCAGGCCCTGGATCAAGTCTACGTCCGGATGAGCGCGCAGGGCGACTGTACCGTTTTTCACGGCCATATCCAGCACCTGGCGTGAACGCTCGAGTACATCCTTGCGCTCCTGTTTGCTTTTCAGGATACCGGTGACGCGGATCGCTTCTTCCAGCGTACCCAACACCGGCGGCAAGCGTCGGTGCAGGAAAGCTTTTTCCAAATGCATATGCGGCTCGACCATGCCGGGAATAACGGCACGACCTTCTGCATCGATTGCTTCTTTTGCCGAGGCTTCAAGACCTTCTTCTATGGCAGCAATCTTCCCATCCTTGATACCAATGTCCATCAGTGGTTTGTCATCCCACACGCGAACATTGTGTATTAACAAGTCCATCTCCATAACCATCTCCTCTGGATGAAACAACTAAAAACCTAATGCAATCCCTTCGCCGCGCGGATCTGCTCCGCCTTCAAAGAACGGGGACCAAGGTCCCGGCAAACGAATCGCCTGCGCCGTACCCATGCGTGGGAACGGCCACTGGGCCGGTTCCACCGGATGACCCTGTTCGCGCAATGCGTCAAAGGTCGCTTCCGGTGCCGCCGATTCCAGCAATAATTTATTCGAGGTATCGCCCCATGAGCGGCCATACAGCACGCGCGGTGCATCGATCGCTTCCTGCACATTGAGGCCGAAATCGACCACGCGGGTCGCCACCGAGGTCTGTGTTTGCGGCTGTACTTCACCACCTTGCGTGCCGTAAACCATGTATGGCTTGCCATCCTTGAACAGCATGCCCGACATCAGCGTCGACGCACTTTGCTTACCTGGTTTGAGTACATTCGGATGCTCCGGGTTCAGCGAAAAGAACGCGCCGCGGTTTTGCATCAAGACGCCGGAACCAGGATCGGTAACGCAAGAACCGAAATCGAAGTACAGGCTCTGCACCAGGCCGACTGCATTACCGTATTTATCGGCAATGCTGATAAAGGTTGTATCGCTGCCGCCCGGACGGTTTTCATGCGTACGTCTGGTATCGGCCAGCCACTCGGCACGTTCGGCATTCGCCAGTGCCGGGTCGAGCAATTTCTCAATTGGAATATCCGAGAATTCGGGATCTGTCAGGTACTGGTCGCGTTTATTGAACGCCCACTTGATCGCCTGGATCATCGCGTTGTAGTACTCGGGCGAATTGGAATCCAGTCCCGACAGGTCGATACCGTTCAGGAAGTTCAGGATCATCAGGCCCGCAATACCTTGCGATGGCGGCGGCACCTGGAAGGCCTGGAAGCCACGGTAGTTGGTCGAAATCGGCTTCACCCATTTCGCATGGTAGTTCTGGAAATCCTCTACGCTCAACAAACCACCCTGGCTCTTCAGGTAAGACACGATCGATTTTGCGGTTTCTTCGTAGAAGTAACGCGGACCGTGCTGCGCGATGTTTTCCAGGGTCTTGGCCAAAGCCGGTTGTTGCAGGCGTTCGCCGGGTTGATAGGCATTACCGTCTTTCAGGAAGATGCCGGCCGAGCCGGGGTCTTTACGGAAATCTTCGGTATCGTCGCTGATCCAGCGGCTGATATCCTGGGTCACGGCCACACCTTCGCTGGCATAGCGAATTGCCGGTGCCAGCAGGCGCGTCAGCGGCATGGTGCCGAAACGCTCATGGGCCAATGCCCAGCTATCGATAGCGCCCGGCACGGTAATCGCCGATTGCGGACCGCGGTTCGGAATCGCATCCATGCCGCGGTAAGTGTCCAGTGTGATGTCTTTGCCGCAGGTGCCGCTGCCATTCAGCGCGGACAGGGTATTGGATTTGGCGTCGTGGATCATCCAGAACGCATCGCCGCCTATGCCTATCATGTGCGGCAAGACCACGCTCATGGTGGCGGCCGCGCAGATCGCAGCGTCCACCGCCGTACCGCCTTCTTTCAGCACATCCAGTGCCGCACCGGTCGCCAGGTAATGGGCGGTGGCGACCATGCCGTGTTCGGCATAACTGACTGGGCGGGTGGTTCTCATCATTTCTCCAGGAATCGGGTTCATGGAAGATGAGCATAGGGATCAATTGCCCGGGAGGGAATCGGGATTGCCTGATTCGAATCTAGGGATTTTCCTAGATGCCCGGACAAGCTCACAGATCAATCGTAACCCTCATTGATCAAACCGTGTTTCAAAGCGTAATACACGAGGCTGGCGGTGGTGGAAGCTTCCATTTTTTGTAAAACGGCCGCCTTGTGGGTGCTGATGGTTTTATTGCTGAGGGATAATATTTTTGCAATATCGTTGACCGAATGTCCTTCGACCAGCATGCTGAAAATCTGGAATTCACGCGCCGTCAGCTTGGTATGCGGCAAGTCGGTTTCCGGCTTGTGCAATTGCTTGATCAGCTTGGCGGAAATCTCCGGTGAAACGAAGGTACCGCCCTCCGCCACCTTGCGGATGCCTTCGATCAGCTGGCTGGATGCCGTATTTTTCGTGATATAGCCGGAAGCGCCGGCGCGCATCGCCTGCACCGCGTACTGGCTTTCCTGATGCATGCTCAGCACCAGGATGGGCAAGTCCGGCTTGATTGCATTGATTTGCTGGATCAGGGCGATCCCGCTTCTGCCCGGCATCGACATATCCAGCACCAGCACATCGACTTGCAGCGAACGCAGTTTTTGCAACACCTCTTCGCCGTTCGATGCCTCACCGGCCACCGCCATATTCGACACGAAAGAAATGATTTGCTTCAGGCCGTCACGAATGATGGCGTGATCATCGGCAATCAATATTTGAATCATTTTCTTTCCCCCGCATGCGCGGCATTGGTCTTTGGAATACGCACTTCGATACTGGTACCGGAACCGGCACGGCTCTGGATCTTCAGCTTGCCACCCAGCATGAAAGCGCGCTCACGCATGCCGAGCAAACCCAGGCTGTCATGGCGTGACACGGAACTGTCTATGCCTTTGCCATTATCGGTAATTTTCAGCGTAATAAAATCTTTTGTTTCTTTCAGCGCCACACCCACCAGCGTAGCCTGGCTATGCCGGCTCACATTCGTCAACGATTCCTGCAGTATGCGGAAAATGGCGGTACTGGCTTCACGGCTGAAAGCCAGCGGCGTGGACGGCAAACTCAATTCATACGCAATCGCACTGCGCTCGGAAAAAGATTCCAGCAACCAGTCCATCGCCGGCAATAAACCCAGCTCATCCAGGATTAGCGGGCGCAAATCAGCCGCGATGCGTTGTACCGACTCTACGGTCGAGTCGGCAATTTTCTTTAAACCGGAAACACTCTTGAGCCATTCATCGTCGTGCATCTCATGCTGGGTTTCTATCACGCTCAGGCCAATACGGATGGCGGTCAGCGATTGCCCCAGTTCATCATGCAGCTCGCGTGAAATGCGCGTACGCTCTTCTTCGCGCACCACTTGCAGGTAAGCAGACAACTCACGCAACTGCGTGCGTGATGCCAGCAATTCCTGCTCCGCCATTTTGCGGTCGGTAATATCGCGTGAAATGCCGGTGGTGCCTATCACTTCACCCTGTTCATTGCGGATAGGCGTCTTGATCGTGTCGTACCAGCGCAAAGTTCCGTCTTCGGTATGACGCCATTCTTCATAGCGCAGGCGTTCGCCCTGTTCCATGACGCGCTTGTCGGTATCGATATAGACATTGCCCCACTCTTCCGGCCAGACCTCGGCCGGCGTCTTGTGCAGGATTTCACTTTCCGGCAGGCGACAAGCGGCGATGAATGCTTCATTTACAAGGATGTAACGCGAATCCTTATCCTTCAACCAGGCCTGGTCGGGAATATTGTTCAGGATCGCTTTTTGCAATTCATCATCCTTGCTCATCGTGCACCTCGTTTACCAATTCGATAGTCATGAGTATGCCGCTCAGTTGCCGGCCTGCACAGCAAGATCTTTCAGCAAGCGCTGGAATTCCGGCGACTCATGCAGCAGCGTGGTCGCTGCCGACCTTAACTCCCTGACGGTTTTCTTCGGCAGGTACAAGGAAGTCGGCACATTCAGCAAATCCATCCGCTCTTCTTCGTTCGTCATATTCTTCAGCGAAACATTGATGTAATAGACGGATGGCGCTTTTGTATGATTTTGCTCCGCACGCAAACGCCCCGCTTCCTGCCAGCGTTCAATCGACGACTGCATTGCCAGTTCCGTTTCCTGCGTATAGCGTGCAATCGGAATATCACTGATCGCCCGGATCACATCCCGGAAACCAGGCACATCGGCACTCTGGTCTATCGTATTTTCCGGATTGTTTTGCGCATTCACAACGACCAGTACCAGCTTCTCCATTTCATCGAGGCGAAAATCCTGTCGGACTTCTTCACTGCCGACCAGCGCTTCCATATCCAGGATGCTGCGTATGCTGAGATTGTCAGACAAACCGCCATCGAGCAAATGAATATACGGCCGCTTGATCGGATCCAGGTAGCTGAACAATTCTTTCGCGCGGGTCCGCGATACCGCGGCAATACGTCCGCGTTTATTATTATCGGCAGCTGCCAGCAAGGTATCAGGCACATGGAAATCGCAGGTACCGGCGTAATTCCACAAGGTAATCGGGGAAAACAATAAAGGCACGGCACTGGATGCCGCAACCGCCCGCGAAATCGGGAAACGGTTCAGGTCGGAACACAGGAAATCGAAAGTTTCCTGGATAAAATCGAAGCGCGCACCGGAAGACATATCGGTCGCACTAATGATGGTCAACGGTCCCTTGCGCTTCTTGCTGGCCAGGTCGGAGAAAGTCTTTTTATCAAACAGGACTTCATCCAATTGCTCTTCCAGCAAATCGGAGCGCCCGAAGCGCGGTGAAGTCAGGCGCCACTGGTTCGAAAAGGAAATAATGCGACTGACTATCTTGTCCTGGAAATCCAGGTTCAGAAAACGGTCATTGAAACTCGGGAACACGTCCTCGCCATGCAAGCCGTAGTAAGCAGCGAGGATCGAGCCACCGGACACGCCATAGACCAAATCGACTTCATCGAACAAACGCCTGTTCTTGCCATCCTGAACGAACTTATTACGCGCCAGTTCTTCCAGTACGCCATAACCCAAAGCGGCGGAACGTGCCCCGCCGCCGGAAAACAACACCACCATGAAAATCTTGCTGTCGCCCGGTGCCAGGTCTATCGACTTGATGGTGTAGCCGTGGTCGGGCTTGTATTCGCTCAGCGGCTCATTGATGTTGTACTGCACCAGGCTGCCACAACCCGCCAATAAGGCGGTCATTGCAAGTAAGGACGCCGTACGCCACAGGCGGGAACGTTTAATTATCATTATTTTTACGCATTGCTTGGCTGGAAGTGCCGGGATATCCGGGGAGATGATCCGCATTATATCGGTGGATGCGCGGTGGATGCGCGATGGATGCAGCTGGCGGTCAGGGCCGGCAACAAGCAGCTAAAAAGCCGGACATAAAAAAGGCCCGACCAAAGGCCGGGCCAAGAGATTCAGCTTGAGGACTGATCTCGATACACACTCGTTTCCTGCGCTGCCGCTAGTGCCGGCGGCGCCTGCTGGACTAATACACTTCGCTGATATCGCAACGCCCGTCACTGCCTATGAGCTGACGCAACTGGCTGCCGACCGAACCGAGGCCGATATTTTGAAAAATGCTCTTATGCTTGGGCACGACAATCTGGTCGCAGTGATGCTCACGTGCGAATTGCGCGATGCTTTCCGCCTTGTGCCCGATCACGATACGTTCCTGATGTGGAATACCTGCGGCATCCAGTTTCTCTATCATCGGCTGCAGGATTTGCATGCCGTTTTCCTGATGGAATTCATCGATCTGCCTGCGCCCGACGAAACGCGTGACGAATTTTGAAATAGGCATTTGTACGTTCAACAGGAACAAGGTGACCGGCTGCGTGCGATAACGCTCGATCACATGTTTGATCGCACATTCGATATCGCTACTGTCATTGATTGGAACCAGAACGGTATTCATTTTCAGTCTCCTCGATAGTGGGCTGTAATCAGGCTTCGGTAGACAGGGCTGGTGCCTGGCGCGCGGCAAGCAATTTGCCAAAGCCGATGACAATCAGCACACCGAGGATAGGCAATGCGATTTCCAGGTAGTGTGCATTCGCGATGAAACCCTTGAGTGCCGGATCTTCCACTGCCATTTCACCGGCGACATAACCGAGCAAGCCTGCACCCAGTGTCACGATGATAGGGAAACGTTCCATCAGGCGCATCAACATCGCGCTACCGAACAGGATCAGGGGGATGGTGATGACCATACCGACGAACAACAGACCCATATGACCATTGGCGGCACCGGCCATGCCGAGCACATTGTCGAGGCTCATTACGATGTCGGCGATGATGATGGTTTTAACCGCGCCCCAGAAGTTATCGCTGGCGTTCAGTTCGGCGTTTTCATCTTCCGGTATCAGCAGCTTGATGCCTATCCACAGCAACAGGATGGCACCGACGACTTCAACGTAGGGAATGGTCAGCAGGTAGGAGGCAATTGCGGTCAGCCCGGTCATCAGCAGGACAATTGCAACCGTGCCGATCAGGAAGGCATTGCGCTGGTCTTTGGGGGGAAGCGAACGGCAGGCCAATGCAATGATCACTGCATTGTCGCCACTCAAAAGGATGTTGATGATGACGATCTGGAAGAGCGCCACCCACATGGTCGAATCACTTAGCGTTGCTAGCATTTCTGTCTCCGTTTATGGTTATTGTGAAAGCAATTCCATAGTAGAGATCAGCGCTTACGCTGTACTTTCGCGAACATTACAGGCAGCTTTCGCGAATATTACAAAATCCTTACAGTTACTAATAACTAGGCACTTACCGGCGTGTCAGGAAAGGTAACGGTGAAGGTATTGCCGACGCCGTCGATATCGTCTTCCAGTGTAATCCGCGCATTGTGCAGGGTTGCGATCTCATGCACGATTGCCAGACCGAGGCCGCTACCCTCTTCATGATTACCGAGCAAACGATGGAAGCGTTCAAAAATACGCTGCCGCTCATCGATGGGAATACGGGTACCGTCATCACTGACAACCAGGTGCGCACCTTCTTCATCCTTATGCACCCTTACCGTCACTCGCCCGCCGGATGGCGTGTAGCGGATCGCATTGTCGACCAGATTATTGATCATCTCGGTAACACGCGCCGCTTCACCATTCAGCAGCACGGTTTGCTCGGCAGTTTCGAAGCCCAGGTCGATCTGCTTTTTATATGCCAGCGGCACCCACTCCTGCGCGGTGCGCAAAGCCAGCTGGTTCAAATCGAAAGGCGCGAAATTGACGGCAACATTGTTTGGTTCATTGCGCGCCAGCGACAGCAATTGCGACACCAGGCGCGACAGCCGTTCGGCGCTGGTGTAAAGATGGCCGAGTGCGCGTTTCACCTGGACCGGATCCGTTTCACGCAAGGCCAGTTCGGCATGCGCTTTCAGACCCGCCACCGGGGTGCGCAACTGATGTGCGGTATCGGCAATGAAGCGCCCCTGGAAACCCAGTACGCCATCAACACGTGTCATCAAATCATTAACCGCACCAACCAGCGGCTCGACCTCACCCGGCACATTGTCGGCAGCGATAGGACTGAGGTCCAGGTGTGAACGCATCGCCAACTCCTGCTGCAACTTCCTCAAGGGTGACAGGCCGTGCGCAACGCCGCGCCAGATCAGGATGCCGGCAATCAGGATCAGCAACACCTGCGGCAGGATGAGCTGGATCAACAATGCGCGTTCATGCCGGTCGCGCTTGACCTGCGTCTCGGCGATCTGGATCATCACCGCTTCTGCAGGTGGCTCCAGCAAAGGCTTACCGCGCAACAGCGCGATGCGTACATCCTGTCCCTGCAGGATGCCATCGTAGTAGGCGGTTTCCCTGCCACTTTTTATCGTTTGATGCGCTGGCAGGTTGGGATCACCGGCAATCAGCTTGCCGTCTGTCGTATGGATCGCGTAATACACCTGGTCTTCCTTATCCAGCAACAGGGTGCGCTCCGCATCCGGCGACAGGTCAAAACCCAGTTGTCCATCCTTCCGCGTCACGTGCAGCAACATCTCGCGTGCAATTTCATTCAACTCGACGTCATACACATCGTTGGCGATATGACGCACGACAAAATAGCTGCCGACAATATCGATCAGGAGGATAAGGGAGAGTGGAACCAGGACCAGGCGCAGCAGGCGGCTGCGCAGGCTTGGATTGAGCTTACTGCTCCTGGCGTTCGGCTTCACCGGATTTTTCCAGCAGATAACCCATGCCGCGCACGGTACGGATATTGATGTTGTAGGGTTCCAGCTTCTTGCGGGTGCGGTGCACATACACTTCAATCGCATTGCTGCCGCCGTCGTCCCCCCAGCCAAACAGGCGGTCTATCATTTGTTCCTTGGTGACGACCTGCCCCTGGCGCGACAGCAATACTTCAAATACCGCCAGTTCACGCACCGAAAGTTCTACCGGCTGGTCGTTATAAAACAGGCGATGTGCTTCGAGGTCGAAACGCAAACCACCGTGCGTCAGCATCTTGCCCGCATCGAACTGTCCACGCCGTATCAAGGCTCTGACCCGCGCTTCAAACTCCGGCAAGTCAAATGGTTTGGTCATGTAATCATCGGCGCCCAGGTCAAGCCCGGCCACCCTGTCATCAAGCGTGTCGCGCGCAGTCAGGATCAACACCGGCAGGCGCGATTTGCGTTCGCGCAAACGACGCAGCACCGCCAGGCCATCCATTTTCGGCAGGGAGATATCCAGCAGCAACAAGGCATATATATCGTTAGCCAATGCGCGGTGTGCATCCTCACCATTATCGACATGGTCGACCGAGTAACCGGCCTGGGTCAGCGCCCGGGTCAGCGCAGCAGCCAATACTGCATCATCTTCGACGATCAAAATACGCATGTAAGCTTCCGTGGCTTTTTTCCACACAACTGAAAACGATGACAACTGTAATTAAAACTGTGCATGCATTCTACGCAGGCTTCTAAAAACTTGGCAAACCGGAATCCTCATAAAAAGCCGAATAAGTAGCAGGCTTAGGATAAATGAGACAAATGGCAAGACTATGCATTACGCTATCCCCACAACGCTGACTCCATCGAAAGGCTGCCATCATGTCCGGACATATTCTCAGCAGTACGCGCACCCGTTACACCCTTGCCTTGTTGGCATGCGTTATCTGCGCAAGTGCTGCCGCAGCCGATGTCGGCCACTTCCCCGACGCTGCTGCCAGCGATCCGGCCAGGCTGGGCTGGATGGTTGGCTCACCGCCGCCAGCCGATCGCATACTACGCTTTGAAGATGGCAGCTATTTTCAATTCCCGGCGATGCGCTGGAGCGTATCCAACTTCCGCCAGTTGATGCCAACCATGAATGTCTCGCGCGGCTTGTCGGCACCGGCCGCCTTGCCGTATGCATTGCGCAGCGATCTGGACGATGTGCGTTTCATGCCGATCAATGGCAAGCAGACGATGACGTGGAAGGAATCGCTGCCCGCCAATTACACCGACGGCATCGTCGTCCTGCACAAGGGCAGCATCGTCTATGAACGTTACTTCGGCGTGCTGAAGGCGGACGGCCAGCATGGCGCCATGTCAGTCACCAAATCCGTGGTCGGCACCCTGGGTGCAATGCTGGTCGCAGAAGGACGTATCGACGCCGGCAAACGCGTCGCTGATTATGTACCAGAACTCGCGCAATCCGCCTTTGGCAATGCCACCATACGACAAGTGCTGGATATGACTACCGGCCTGAAGTACAGCGAAGACTATGCTGATCCGAATGCCGAAGTCTGGGCCCACGCACAAGCCGGCAATCCACTCCCCAAACCCAGGGACTACACCGGTCCGCGCAGCTATTATGAATTCCTGCAAACCGTGCAGCCACAAGGTCGGCATGGCGAGGCCTTCGGCTATAAAACCGTGAACACCGATGTGCTTGGCTGGGTGATTGCACGTGTCACCGGACGCAATGTGGCTGAGCTGCTGTCTGAACGCATCTGGCGTCGCCTCGGGGCCGAACAGGATGCTTATTTCACCGTCGATTCGATCGGGACGCCCTTTGCCGGCGGCGGTTTGAATACCGGCTTGCGCGACCTCGCACGCTTTGGGGAAATGCTGCGCAACAACGGCCGCTACAACGGCCAGCAAATCGTGCCGAAAGCAGTGGTAGACGATATCCGCCGCGGCGGCGATAAGGAAGCCTTTGCCAAGGCGAACTACAGCCTGTTGCCGGGCTGGAGCTATCGCAATATGTGGTGGGTCACGCACAATGAAGACGGTGCTTACACGGCACGCGGCGTGCATGGTCAAACCATCTATATCGATCCAAAGGCGGAAATGGTGATCGTGCGATTTGCATCAAATCCGGTAGCCGGCAATGCCGCCAACGATCCGACTTCGCTGCCGGCCTACCATGCGCTGGCACAACACCTGCTCGCCCGCGCACGCTGATAAATAGTTCTCGATGGCGCATGGTGTAACATGCGTCACCGCATCGTGGTGCAAGCGATAACAGGCAGACAAGAAGTCCTTTGTCTTTTGCCCGCACACTATTCCCTGTGCCACGACATTTCTCCTTTTAGAACAGCACGATGACCAGTCCCAGCGCAAAAGCAGCAACCGCCAAACCGATTAGCGAAGCAGCCATAAGCGCCGCTGAAGGGCATTTGCGTAACGTACTGGCGTTGGCGATTGAACATACCGCCGCGCATGCTGCACTCGTGGTGACAGACACACGTAGCGAGCTTGCACTGGTATTAGGCGAAGCATATCGACGCTGCCTGCCGGATGCACGGTTCATCGACTTTGATAGCGTTGCTCCGGAAACCGTACTCGCCGCTTTTGCTGAACTTGAAGCAAATGACCTGGTGGTATTGATCCAATCCACCAACTTCCGCCTCGAAGCTTTCCGCATCCGCGTCGAACTCTTCAAGCGTTCCCTCAAGGTCATAGAACATCCGCATCTGTCGCGCATGACCGGCGAGCAAGCGCAGCATTACATTGCATCCCTTGCCTACGATCCGGACTATTACCGTGGTGTCGGACAAGCCCTGAAGCTGCGTATCGACCAGGCGAGTCGCGGTGTGCTGGAAAGTGGTGGCGAGCGTTTGATATTTGCCTCGCCTTTCGAACCGGCCAAACTGAATATCGGCGATTACAGTGCGATGAATAATGTCGGCGGTCAATTCCCGATAGGTGAAGTCTTCACCGAAGCGCAAGACCTGGAAGCGGTCAATGGCCGCGTCAAGATTTTCGTTTTTGGCGATACCGCATTCCGGGTCAACAAGCCGGAACATCCGATTACCCTCGTCATTGAAAAAGGTCGCGTGGCGGATGTGATTGATTCAACACCGGCATTCAACGAAGTGCTCGCCAATATCCGTGCCGACGAAGGCGAAGTCTGGTTACGGGAACTGGGCTTTGGCATGAACCGCGCTTTTTCGCGGGAACGCCTGGTCGATGACATCGGCACCTATGAGCGCATGTGCGGCATCCATTTATCGCTGGGCGCCAAGCACGGTGTCTACAACAAGGCCCTCATCAGGCGTGCTACAGCACGCTATCACGTGGATGTGTTTGCAGTGACGGATGCAGTTTATCTGGATGATGAACTGGTTTATAGCGAAGGTGCGTGGCAAGCCGCATAGGCCGCCACCATCTGCACAGCCGCATAAAAAAACGGACCTGCGTCAGCAAGTCCGTTTTCGATACAACGCTTTTAAATTAACTTATTTCAATCACACCAAGGTCAGCGTAACGTCGATGTTGCCGCGGGTCGCATTCGAGTACGGGCAAACGATATGCGCTTTATCGACCAGGCTTTGTGCAACTGCACGATCCAGGCCTGGCAGGTTGATTTGCAATTCCACTTCAATGCCGAAACCGGTCGGGATCTGGCCGATGCCGACATTACCCTGTACCGATGCATCTGCCGGGAAGGCGATTTTTTCGCGCGCAGAGACGAACTTCATCGCACCCAGAAAACAAGCCGAGTAACCGGCGGCAAACAATTGTTCCGGATTCGTGACGGCACCACCGGCACCACCGAGTTCTTTCGGTGTACCCAGTTTGATATCCAATACGCCATCGGATGAAACGGCACGGCCGTCACGGCCACCTGTTGCAGTTGCGTGAGCGCGGTAAAGGACTTTTTCGATCGACATGGTCATTCTCCTGAAGGTTGATTCATTTAAGAAATTCAGCGATTTAAATTGGACGGTTCGCTGCATACCGAAACTACCAAACAAAAATTACAAACACATTAATTGCAAGCTATTAAATAGCGCACTACTTAAATACAAATATTAATGGGACATTTATACCACTTGCCCCATCGCTTTTAAAACCTAGCCACCGGCCGCCAGCTTGCTGCGCAATGTAACCAATTGCTCTTTCATTGCCACGACTTCATCCAGGCTACAGGCAGTCGCACACAATACTTCACCCTGCATTTCCAGCGCTTTACTGCGCAAGGCATCGCCGCTTTTGGTCAGCGTAATAATGACCTGGCGCTCGTCATTGGCCGCACGTACTCGTGTAATCAATTCCGCCGCTTCCATGCGTTTGAGCAAAGGTGTCAGGGTAGCCGAATCAAGAAACAACCGCTCCCCAATATCCGACACCGTCAACTCATCCTGCTCCCACAACACCATCATCACCAGATATTGCGAATAGGTCAGACCCAACCTTGGCAAGAGCTTGCGATAGACCTTGCTCATCGCCAATGAAGTCGAGTACAGCGCAAAGCAAAGCTGGTTATCCAGCCGCGGAGCGTTGTCGGGTTTTGTGGATTTCGATTTCATGGAAAGGATAATACATAGTGTGCTATTTAATTGCAAGCTATTTTTTAAAATAATGTTGCAGGCGCACCACCCTCACCGGCAAACCCGGGCCGAACCTGTCGAAATGCATAAATTATCCGGAATACGCTGGCATGGATGGCTGCACGGTACAATACGCCCCGCAACTGCTCAGCCAGGTCATATTTGGCTTTACCTCAGGGCAAGCACGCATTTAATTTCCCGTACATAAGAATCCAGCATGACCGATCACACAGCCGACGACGGCAAAAAGCCCCTCTTTTACGATCCGACCGAACACCGCATCCGCAGCTTCGTCACGCGTGCTGGTCGCCTGTCGACAGCCCAGGCACGCGCTATCGAAGAGCTCGGGCCGCAATTTTTCATACCGTATGCGAAAGCGCCACTGGATAGTGAGCAGGCATTTGGCCGCAATGCTCCGACAATTTTTGAAATCGGCTTCGGCATGGGCGAGACCACGGCAAAGATCGCCGCCGGCATGCCGGAAAAGAATTTCATTGGTGTCGAAGTGCATACGCCCGGCGTGGGCAGCCTGCTGAAACTGATAGGTGAACAGGGCTTAAGCAATCTGCGCATCATCCAGCATGATGCATTTGAAGTGCTGACGAATATGATAGAGCCGGAATCGCTGGCCGGTGTGCATGTGTTCTTCCCGGATCCATGGCACAAGGCGCGTCATAACAAGCGTCGCCTGATCCAGCCGCCGCTGGTAGCCCTGCTGTCATCGCGCATCAAAAAAGGTGGCTACCTGCATTGTGCAACCGACTGGCAGGAATATGCGGAGCAAATGCTGGAAGTATTGGGCGGTGAGCCGAGCTTGCAAAACACTGCGGAAGGCTATGCGCCGCGGCCGGACTATCGGCCTGTTACCAAGTTTGAAAACCGTGGTTTGAAGTTGGGCCACGGCGTGTGGGATTTGGTATTCGAGAAAAAGTAAATTCCCGAGGGCCTTAATCCATCTCTGCGATTAAGGCCACGATATCCGCGCCGTAAGTCTCCAGCTTCTTTTCACCTACGCCGCTGACACCACGCAAATCATCGAGTGACGCCGGTTGCGCCTTGGCGATTTCGCGCATGGTCGCATCATGGAAGATGACATAAGCAGGCACATTGTGCTTGCGCGCCGTCTCCATCCGCCACCAGCGTAATTTCTCGAACACAGCCTGTTCCGCCGTCGACAAATCGGTTTCAACAAACCCCTTCGGCTTGCTACTGGAACGCTTGGACTTGAGCGGTTTTTGGTACTCACGCAATTGTACTTTTTCGCCGCCCTTCAGGACCGGACGCGCTGCTTCCGTCAGCTTGAGCGCACCGTAAGACTCATGGTCGACACTGACCAAACCCAATGCGATCGACTGACGCAAAATGGCGCGCCATTCCGCTTCGCTGCGATCCGAGCCGATACCGAAGGTGGACACCTCTTCATGCTGCCATTGCTTGATCTTGTCTGAATCCACTCCACGCAATACATCGAGTACATGCATTGCGCCAAAGCGTTGGCCGACACGGTAAATCGTAGACAGCAATTTCTGCACTTCGACAGTGGCATCAAAAGAACGCGGCGGATTCAGGCAGGTATCGCAATTGCCGCATGGCGTAGACGCCTGGCCGAAATAATCCAGCAGTCGTGCGCGCCGACAATACAGCGTTTCACACAAACCCAGCATCGCATCCAGCTTGACGCTTTGCACCCGTTTGAAAGTTTCGTCCGCTTCCGATTCATCTATCATGCGGCGCTGCTGCACCACATCCTGCAAGCCGTAAGCCATCCATGCATTGGCCGCGCCACCATCACGTCCGGCACGACCGGTTTCCTGGTAATAGCCTTCTATGCTTTTCGGCAAATCCAGATGTGCGACAAAGCGGACGTCAGGTTTATCTATACCCATGCCGAAAGCAATGGTCGCCACCATGACAATGCTTTCTTCACGCAGGAAGCGCGCCTGGTTTTTACTGCGCGTCGCGAACTCCATACCGGCGTGGTAAGGCAAGGCCGTAATGCCATTTTCATTGAGGAACTCGGCAGTCTCTTCGACTTTTTTGCGCGACAGGCAATACACAATGCCGGCGTCGCCCGGATGTTCGCTTTCGATAAAATCCAGCACCTGTTTGCGACCGTTCGCCTTTTCCACAATCTGGTAACGGATATTGGGGCGGTCAAAGGATGAAACAAACATGCGTGCATCATCGAGTTGCAAACGATGCGCAATCTCGGCACGGGTCTGGTGATCCGCAGTCGCTGTCAATGCAATGCGCGGCACCTGCGGGAAGCGCTCGTGCAAGACCGACAGGCGTATATATTCGGGGCGGAAGTCATGCCCCCATTGCGATACGCAATGCGCTTCGTCAATCGCAAACAAGGCGATTTTGGTGGTTTCCAGCATGTCCAGGCAACGCGGTGTCATCAGGCGTTCCGGTGCCACATACAACAGGTCAAGGTCACCGCTGCGCAAGCGTCTTTCTATGCGTACCGATTCTTCAAAACTTTGTGTGGAATTCAGGAAGGCGGCACGTACACCGACTTCGGCCAGCGCATCGACCTGATCCTGCATGAGGGCAATCAACGGCGAAATCACGACGCCGACACCATCGCGCAGCAAGGCGGGAATCTGATAGCACAGCGACTTGCCGCCGCCAGTCGGCATCAATACCAATGCATCGCCGCCGCGCGCGACCACATCCACGATCTCGGCTTGCTCACCGCGAAACGATGAGTAGCCGAAGACTGTTTCCAGGATATGCAGCGCTTGCGCGCCGAGCTCAGGCTTGCTCATTGTTGCCGTTTAATCCGCCCACACAACCCAGCCGTAGTAGGCACTCAACAAGACGAACAGGCCAAACACGATGCGGTAATAGGCAAAGAAGGTGAAGTCATGGGTACTGATGTAACGCAGCAACCAGCGCACGCACAGGAAAGCCGAAACGAAAGCAGCGAAGCCACCAAGTCCGAACAAAGGGATGTCCGCCATGGACAACAATGCGCGATCTTTATAGACGGAATACACGGTGGCACCCATCAACGTCGGAATCGCGAGGAAGAATGAGAATTCAGTCGCCGCCTTGCGCGACAAACCAAAGAACATGCCGCCTATGATGCTGGCGCCGGAACGGCTGGTACCCGGGATCAGTGCGAATGCCTGCGCGCAACCGACCTTCAGTGCGTCAAGCATGGTCATGTCATCCACGGTCTCGACACGGGCGACGAAATCCGTATTGCGATTACGTTTTTCTATCCACAGGATGATGAAGCCGCCGACGATAAAGGCAATCGCCACGGGAACCGGGGCGAATAGTTTTTCCTTGATCTTGCTGGCGAACACCAGACCCAGCAACGCTGCCGGCAGGAAGGCGATAATAATATTCAATGCGAATTTTTGCGCTTTGCGCTCAGTCAGCAAACCGCCCAGCACCGCTGCAATCTTGGCGCGGTATTCCCACACCACGGCCAGCATCGCGCCGGTCTGGATCGCAATTTCAAAAACCTTGACCTTGGGTCCGGTGAAGTCCAGCAGGCTGCCCGCAAGAATTAAATGTCCGGTCGATGAAATCGGCAAAAACTCCGTAAAGCCTTCGACGATGCCCATGATGATGGCTTTGAGCGCGAGAATTGGATCCATGGCGATGTGTTCAATATGAGGGGGTAATAAAAAACCCGCCGGTTGTGACGCCGTACGGGTTACAACGTATGCGCTGTGCTGCCAGCAATGCGGCACTTCAGTCAGCGCGATCGTGCAGGCTCAAAGGTTACCACGAGACCGCATGCCGCTGTTCTGATTTTGCTCTGCAAACAGAAGCTGTCGCAGGGCTGTTGCCGCACTGGAAGCCGCTCCGTCCAGACGCACTAACGCTCCGACTCAGGCCGCAGTCAATCGTTCCAATGTCATTAAATAAATCATCGCCTCGGCGCGCGAGTTGCCGCACATTTCCGCTTGTGGCTGCAAGCCGCCACACACGGCAGGTCGTTCCGGCTGGCCGAAGATGCGGCACAGATTGTCTTCATCCAGCTGCACGCAGCGCACGCCGGCCGGCTTGCCATTCGGCATGCCGGGGATCGCCGACGATATCGACGGCGCGGTGCAGCAGGCACCGCAATCGGTGCGACAACTCAAGACATTAGTCATTCGACAATTTTTCGGATGAAGATGGAAGACAGGCGCGATTTTACCGGGAAGCGCGGAAATCACCGCTTTTATGGTGCAAAAGCCATTTGCCGCCACAAATCGGCCCCCGAATCTGCTCGCAGGCTTGACGCTTGCAGGGTGGGCGCTTACATTACGGATGCCCGGCAATGAAGCCATTGCCCAAGCGCAGCACAGTGCCGCAAACACTGACCACGTCGTGACCGCAGCCTCCCCTGGAATGCTCAAGTCCATTCGCTTCATTGACAGCGCTCTGCGCCATCAATGTTGCGCCTGTTTTCGACTATCTGAATGCGGCCGGACGCCTGTCATTTGATAAAATGCCTGTTTTTCTTATTTAGCTATTCTAGAGCCAACAAAATGAACATCGAAAAAGCCCGTTTCAACATGATCGAACAGCAAATTCGTCCTTGGGATGTGCTCGATCTGGACGTCCTCGAATTATTGGTTGTAGTAAAGCGCGAAGCATTCGTGCCGCTCGCTTACCGTGCACTGGCCTTTGCCGATAGCGAAATCCCGCTGCCGCATGGCGAAAGCATGATGACGCCAAAACTCGAAGCCCGCATCATGCAGGAACTGGCCGTCAAGAAACACGAAAACGTCCTCGAAATCGGTGCCGGTTCCGGTTATATGGCAGCACTGCTGGCGCACAAGGCGCGTCACGTGACCACCGTTGAAATCGAACCTGAATTGAAAGCGCTGGCAGAAAAGAACCTGGCCGACTATGGCGTCAGCAATGCCACGGTTGAACTGGGTGATGGCGTGCAAGGCTGGGGCGACGCAAACTATGACGTTATCGTCGTATCTGGTTCCGTACCGAGCGTACCGGAAGCATTGCTGGCGAATCTCAAAGTCGGTGGCCGCCTGCTGGCCGTCGTCGGTGCCGCACCTGCGATGACAGCACAAATCATCACACGTACATCTGATGTGGCTTTCAGCACTGTCGGCTTGTTTGAAACATTGCTCAAGCCGCTGCGTAACGCACCTGTGCCATCACAGTTCAAGTTCTAAGGAATTGCAATGCAACACTTGACCGCGCCGGAACTGGCAGCGTTGATCGCGACACCGGAAGGTGCCGCCCCCTATCTGCTCGACGTGCGCGAGCCGTGGGAATATCAAACCTGCAAAATCGAAGGCTCGGTCTCGATTCCGATGAATACCATTCCCGGCCAGCTCGAACAGCTGGACCGGAATGCCCCTATCGTTTGCATCTGTCATCACGGCGCACGCAGCCTGCGTGTAGCGCACTTCCTTGAAGCCAATGGCTTCTCCCGCGTGACCAATCTCACCGGCGGCGTCCATGCATGGGCGCAACAGGTGGATCCGGCCATGCCGACTTATTAATTACATCTGTCACCCGCCTGCCTAAATCTCGACCTCAGTAATCGGAAAAGCAATGCCTAAAGCCAAGCTCGTCATATTGATCGCAGGCGCTTTTCTTACACTGCAGGCGCAGGCAGTCAATTTGCTGCAGCTTTATCAGGATGCGTTGGTGAATGACGCGGTTTACTCCAGCGCGCGCGCCAACCTGAGCGCCGGACGGGAAGCATCGGTACAGGGTCGCGCCAATCTCTTGCCGCTGATCGGCATTAGCGGTACATATCAACACGCACAACGCGACAACGTGCCGGATATCAAGTCACGCGGCTATACGCTGTCGCTGTCACAACCCTTGCTCGACGTGGCTGCCTGGCAGAATTACGAACAAAGCAAACTCTCGGTAGCCTCCAGCGAAGCGGCATTCGCCATCGTGCAACAGGACTTGATCCTGCGCGTGGCCCAAGCCTACTTCGATGTGCTGGCCGCACAGGACACATTGGCCGCATTGCTAGTACAGAAAGATGCAATCAGCGAACAGCTTGCTTCGGCCAAGCGCAATTTCGAAGTCGGCACTGCCACCATCACCGATACGCATGAAGCACAAGCCCGCTACGACCTGGTGATTGCACAGGAATTCGGCGCGCAGAATGACCTCGCTATCAAGCGCACCGCCCTGCAACAAATCATTGGCAAGCCACCGGCGGAATTGGCGACCTTGCGGCAAGGAGTGGAACTGAGCGCGCCGGAACCGGCACAGATCAATACCTGGGTCAGCAGCGCCGAAGAACAAAATTACGTGGTGTTGCAGCAAAAGCTCGCACTGGAAATTGCCAAGCGCGAAATCACGCGTAATCGGGCCGGTCATTACCCGACTGTCGATCTGGTGGCCAGCCGCAGTGACAGCAACCAGCGCAACAGCGCGATCCCAAGCCTCAATAGCGGAACCGGCCCGACCAGCGCGATAGGTTTGCAATGGAACATCCCGCTCTTCAGCGGATTCGCCGTCACCAGCCGCGTACGCCAGGCTATCGCACTGGAAGACAAATCACGTTCCGACCTGGAAAGCGCGCGTCGTTTCGCCGCACAAAATGCACAGCAGGCTTACTTGGGAGTGACGAGTGGTTTGGCGCAAGTCAAAGCCTTGCAGGCGGCCGAAGTTTCCAGCCGTTCGGCACTGGAATCAAATCGTTTGGGATATCAGGTAGGTGTGCGCATCAACATCGATGTACTGAATGCACAGCAACAATTATTCATCACCCAGCGCGATCTGTCGAAAGCGCGTTACGACACGCTGATGAATAGCCTGCGCCTGAAATCGGCGGCAGGCTCGCTGCGGGAACAGGACCTGGTGCAGATCAATACTTTATTGATCCAGCCCTGAATCAATCGCCGACGGCGCGGCTAAACTAAAAATCAATTAACTATTCAGGCCTTCTTGCGACGCAAGGATGGTGCATTGCGCAAACCATCCAGGCAGGCATCGACCAAAGGCTCGACCACTTCTTTCAAATCAAAGCTGTCCGGCGAAAACAACCAGTCGGTGAGCAAGCCGACCAGGCTGCTGTGCAAGCTTAAGACCGCCAGCTGGGTATCCAGATCGGCCGGCAATTGCCCCATCGCAACTGCCTCCTCCAGGATACTCCTCATGTTTTCCAGGCCTTCGCGATGGCACTCGCGCTGACGGACCCAGATCGGATCGTTATGATCGACCAATTCGCATTTCAGGAATATGATATCCAGAACCCTGCGTGAGCGCGGATTGTCGACGACATCGCGCAACAACCAAATCCAGGTATGACGCAGATGCCCCAAGGGATCACGCACGAATTTTTCGCCCGGCGTTGTCATCATGGTTTCCATCGGCAAACGCACGCGCTCGCACATGGCTTCAAACAAATCGCTCTTGTTTTTGAAGTGCCAGTAAATTGCACCACGCGTCACATCTGCCGCGACTGCAACATCTGCTAACGAAGATTGCGCAAGGCCACGGGTAAAAAACACCTCTTCCGCAGCATCAAGAATGCGGTTGCGTGTTTCCAGTGCCTCTTCTTTCGTCGAGCGAGCCATAAAATCATAGTCCTGTCATAATTTTCGAATATTTATGTATGTCGTTTCTGGCTAAAACAATAATTGCCAGCTATACATACATTCGCGAACGTATGTATAATACCCGATTTACTGCATAGCAGCAAAGCAAAGCATTCTGGCAAACTTGCAAAAACGAATGCATTTGCCTTTATTCAGTCTTACCTTTTTCTTTACCGGACTGTTGATGTTCTGACAGCGCAATCCACCTACCGTGCGAGATGTTTATGAGTTCACTTCCCCGTTTGACACGCCTTAGCGCCGCCCTCTTCCTTATCTATGCAATCGCCGGTTGCGGCGCCAAATCAGACCAAGCAGCAGCCCCACCACCACAAGAAGTTTCCGTCGTCACTGTCCAACCAGGCGTCCTGGGAGTCACGAATGAATTGCCGGGCCGCATGGAATCAATCCGTGTCGCTGAAGTACGTGCTCGCGTACCCGGCATCGTACTGAAACGCGTATTCCGCGAGGGCAGCGATGTCAAAGCAGGAACGCTGCTGTACCAGATCGATCCGGCCCAATTGCAAGCAACTTATAACAGTGCCGATGCAGCAGTCGCGCGCGGCGAAGCAACACTGGCGACCGCTGAACAGAAAGCCAAGCGTTACAAGCCGCTGGTTGAAACCAATGCCGTCAGCAAACAGGAATACGACGATGTCGCTGCCGCCGAAAAGCAAGCGATCGCCGACCTGGCATCGGCCAAGGCCGCACGTGAAAACGCCCGCCTGTCGCTCGGCTATGCCAGCGTCACTTCGCCTATCTCCGGTCGTATCGGCCGTGCCCTCGTAACTGAAGGCGCGCTGGTTGGCCAGGGCGACGTCACTCCGCTCGCCATCGTGCAACAAATCGATCCTATCTACGTCAACATGACGCAATCTGCGAACGAAGTCCTGAAGCTCAAACGCGCGATGGATGAAGGCAAATTGAAGAGCGCCGGCAAAGGTGCTGCCAAGGTGACCCTGGTCACCGATGACGGCCAGGAATATGGTCGCGCAGGCAAACTGCTGTTCTCCGACCTGACGGTTGATGAAAGCTCGGGTTCGGTCACACTGCGCGCAGAAATCCCTAACCCTGACGGACTGCTGTTGCCTGGTATGTATGTACGTGCCCGCATTGAGCAAGCGGTGGATGAAAACGCCATCACCGTACCGCAACAAGCTGTGCTGCGTACACCAGGCGGCTCCGCCGTGATGGTAGTTGGTGCTGATGGCAAGGTCGCTTCGCGTCCTGTCCAAACCGGCAGCTCCAGCGGCACCGCATGGATCATTACCGACGGCTTGAAAGAAGGTGACCAGGTCATCGTTGAAGGCCTGCAAAAAGTCCAGCCGGGTGCAACGGTCAAACCGGTGCAATGGCAGAAGCCTGCTCCTGCCGGCGCAGCTCCGGCCGCAGCAGCACCTGCAGCTCCAGGCGCAGCTGCTGCGCCTGCGGCAGCCGCCAAGCCAGCGCAACCCGCCCCTGCAGACAAGACCGCAGAACAACCGAAGTCGAAGTAAGGGAGTACTGTAATGGGTAAATTTTTTATTGACCGCCCGGTTTTTGCCTGGGTGCTGGCGATCTTCATCATGCTGGCAGGTGTCCTGGCTATTACCAGCCTCCCGGTTTCGCAGTACCCGAACATCGCACCACCGCAGGTCGTTGTTACCGCTACCTATCCGGGTGCAACGGCACAGACACTGGACGATAGTGTCACCAGCCTGATCGAACAGGAAATGAACGGCGCCGATGGTTTGCAATACATCGAATCGCAAAGCCAGGCCAATGGTGTCGTACAAATCACCGTGACTTTCACGCCGGGTACCAATCCGGATCTGGCAGCGGTGGATGTACAGAACCGTCTGAAACGGGTGGAAGCACGTTTGCCTGCTGCGGTCACGCAACAAGGTGTACAGGTAACCAAATCACGTAGTAACTTCCTGCTGTTTATCGGCCTGTCTTCAACCGATGGCACGCTAGACCCGGTTGCACTCGGTGATTATCTGTCACGTAACGTACTTAACGAAGTCAAACGTGTACCTGGCGTCGGTCAGGCGCAATTGTTTGGTACCGAACGTGCGATGCGTATCTGGATCGACCCGACCAAACTGGTCGGCCTGAACCTGACACCGTCCGATGTAAGCAGCGCCATCTCGACACAAAATGCACTGGTTGCCGGTGGTACGCTGGGTGACTTGCCTAGCCCGAGCACGCAACAGATCGCAGCAACGGTGGTCGTGAATGGTCAGCTGACCAGCCCTGAGCAATTCGGCAATATCGTATTGCGTGCCAACAAGGATGGTTCGAGCGTTCGCCTGCGCGATGTCGCCCGTATCGAAGTGGGTGGCCAGTCGTATGCAACTTCCGGTCGTCTCGACGGCAAGCCAAGCTCCTTCATCGGCGTACAGTTAACACCGACCGCGAATGCGCTGGGTACCGCAACTGCCGTGCACAAGAAGATGGATGAACTGTCGAAGTATTTCCCGGCAGGCGTGAAATACACCATCCCTTACGACACCTCGAAGTTCGTCAAGATTTCGATCGAGGAAGTGGTAAAGACACTGTTTGAAGCGATCATCCTGGTGTTCCTGGTGATGTATCTGTTCTTGCAGAACATCCGCTATACATTGATCCCGACCATCGTGGTGCCGGTCGCATTGCTGGGTACCTTTGCGACCCTGCTACTGTTCGGCTTCTCGATCAACGTGCTGACCATGTTCGGCATGGTGCTGGCGATCGGTATTCTGGTCGATGATGCGATTGTGGTGGTGGAGAACGTCGAACGTATCATGAGCGAAGAAGGTTTGTCGCCACGTGATGCAACCCGCAAGGCGATGGGCCAGATTACCGGCGCGCTGATCGGTATTACGCTGGTGCTGATCGCGGTGTTCATCCCGATGGCATTCTTCGGTGGTGCGGTCGGTGCGATTTACCGTCAGTTCTCGCTGTCCATGGTTGCATCGATGGTGTTCTCGGTATTGATGGCGTTCACGCTGACACCGGCACTGTGCGCAACCTTGCTGAAACCGGTTGAAGCCGGTCACCATCACGAGAAGCGCGGCTTCTTCGGCTGGTTTAACCGTCACTTCAACAAGACCGCTGCCGGTTACCAGGGCTTTGTCGCGAAGATGCTGACCAAGACCGGTCGTTACATGCTGGTCTATGGCCTGATCCTGGCTTGCGTCGGTATCCTGTACGCCCGTTTGCCTGCATCCTTCCTGCCTAACGAAGACCAGGGTTACATCGTGACCAACGTCCAGTTACCGGCAGGTGCCAGCACCGGCCGTACCATGGAAGTGTTGAAAACCATCGAAGACTACTACCTGAAACAATCGGCTGTTGAACACGTCGTTGCGATTGCAGGTTTCAGCTTCTCGGGTAACGGTCAGAATGCGGGTCTGGTATTTACCCCGCTGAAAGACTGGAGCAAACGTGGCCCTGATGAGTCTGCCGATGCAGTCGCAGGCAAGGCTTTCGGTGCGTTCATGGGCATCAAGGATGCGATTGTGTATCCATTGAACCCGCCACCGATTCCTGAACTGGGTAATGCAACCGGCTTTACCTTCCGTCTGCAGGATCGCGCCGGCCTCGGCCATGACGCGCTGATCGCAGCACGTAACCAGATGCTGGGTATGGCAGGACAAAGCAAGGTACTGGCGGGTGTACGTCCTGAAGGCCTGGAAGACGCACCGCAATTGCAGGTGGATATCGACCGCGACAAGGCAAATGCTTTGGGCGTACCGTTCTCGACCATCAATAGCGTGTTGTCGACAGCACTCGGTTCCTCATACGTCAATGACTTCCCGAACCAAGGTCGTCAACAACGTGTGATCGTACAGGCTGACAGCCAGGGTCGTTTGCAACCGGAAGACCTGACCCGCCTGTATGCACGTAGCTCTTCCGGCACTATGGTTCCGTTCTCCTCCTTCATGACATCGAAGTGGATTATCGGTCCGGTACAACTGATCCGTTACAACGGCTATCCGGCAGTGAAGATTTCCGGCGGCGCGGCTCCTGGCCGCAGTACCGGTGAAGCAATGGCGGAAATGGAAGCCATGGTTGCGAAATTGCCGCCAGGTTTCGGTTTCGAATGGACTGGTCAGTCGCTGGAAGAAAAAACCTCCGGCTCGCAAGCTCCTGCGCTGTATGCACTGTCGCTGATCGCCGTATTCCTGGTGTTGGCTGCATTGTATGAAAGCACGTCGATCCCGTTCTCGGTGATGTTGGTGGTGCCACTCGGTATCTTTGGTGCACTGTTGGGTGTGACGCTGCGCGGCATGCCGAATGACGTGTACTTCAAGGTCGGCATGATTGCGGTGGTCGGCTTGTCTGCGAAGAACGCGATTCTGATTATCGAATTTGCGAAAGACTTGCAGGCACAGGGTAAAGGCTTGATAGAAGCAACGCTGGAAGCGGTCCACTTGCGGTTCCGTCCTATCATCATGACCTCGCTCGCTTTCATCCTCGGCGTATTGCCGCTGGTGCTTGCAAGTGGAGCCGGTTCCGCCAGCCAGCGCGCAATCGGTACGGGTGTGATGAGCGGCATGATCACCGCCACCGTATTCGCAGTGTTCCTGGTACCGGTGTTCTTTGTGGTAGTTCGTACGCTGTTCAAAGGTAGCGAACGTCAGCGTCGCAAATATGCGGCGAGCAAGCCACGTGATGAGGAAGAAGAATTATGATGAAGACCATAACATTGGCTTTACTGGCAGCAGGCGTGTTGAGCGCCTGCTCCATGGCCCCAAAATATGTGCGTCCTGACGCACCTGTAGCGGCGGATTACGGTGTGCCGTCCAAAGCCGATAACAACCAGGTGCGTGCAGTTGACATCGGCTGGCGTAATTTCTTTACCGACCCGCGCTTGCAGGTTTTGATCGGCAACGCAATCGCTAACAACCGTGACCTGCGTGTTGCGGCCTTGCGTATCGAAGAAGCCCGTGCGCTGTACAACATTCAATCGGCGGATTTGCTGCCGACCCTGAATGTCAATGCTACCGGCTCACGTGCCCGCGTACCGGCTTCGATCAGCAACACCGGCAGCAGCGTCGTTTCGAGCAATTACCAGGTCGGCCTCGGCCTGGCGGCATTCGAACTGGACTTCTTCGGTCGTGTACGCAGCCTGAGCGATGCCGCCCTGGCCGCATACCTGTCGACCGAAGAAGCGCAGCGCGCAGCACAGATCAGCCTGGTGTCGGAAGTCGCCAAAGCCTATCTGTCGGAACGTTCATTTGCCGAGCAACAGGATCTGGCACGCCAAACCTATGAAAGCCGCGTCGAAGCCTACAAGCTGTCGAAGCAACGCTTTGAAGTAGGTGCATCGTCGGCACTGGACTTGCGCAATGATGAAGCACTGCTGCAAACAGCACGTGCCGCTGAATTGCTGGCACAGCGCCAACGTGCGCAGGCCATGAATGCGTTGACCCTGCTGGTTGGGCAACCATTGACCGACCTGCCACCGGCGCAAGCACTGTCGTCGCAGACTATCCTGACCGACATCCCGGCCGGCTTGCCTTCGGATTTGCTGACACAGCGTCCTGACATCCGCAGCGCAGAACAAACCCTGCTCTCCGCCAATGCCAATATCGGTGCGGCGAGGGCTGCCTTCTTCCCGCGCATTTCGCTGACGGCCGGCCTCGGCACTTCCAGCAATGAATTGGCCGGTTTGTTTGAAGGCGGTTCGCGTTCATGGTCGTTTGCACCGCAATTGGTGCTGCCGATTTTTGATGCAGGCCGTAACCGTGGCAACCTGAACCTGGCGGAAGTACGCAAAGACATTGCAGTGGCAAATTACGAGAAGAGCATCCAGGTTGCATTCCGCGAAGTATCGGATGCACTGGTTGCACGTGATTTGCTCGACCAGCAAGTCGAAGCGCAGCGCCTGGTACAGGAAGCACAGGCTGAACGCTTCAAGTTTGCCACCCAGCGTTTCCAGAACGGCATTGCCAGTTCGCTGGACGTGCTCGATGCGCAACGTGAATTGTTCACTGCACAGCTAAGCCTGGTACAAGTACGTTTGACCCGCCTGACGAATGCAGTTGATCTGTATCGCTCGCTCGGCGGTGGCCTGGTGGAAACAACCGTGGCAACAGCACCAGCGGCAACACCTGCACCAGCAACAACAAAATAAGTTGTTGTGGCAATAAAAAAGGGAGGCCATTTTGTGGCCTCCCTTTTTTTCGTCTGCAAGTCGAGACGACTACCCGTTAATGGATTGCATCAACGTACTAGGCAGCAACAGATTGTTTTTTTTCTGCCGCTGCTTTGGGGAAATTGGTTGTCAGCTGGATTTGTTCAGCTAGCGTTCTTGCCAGTGGCTCGAACACGGCACGACGCTGTTCCGTTAATTCATCACCGGCCTGGCCATTCACCAGGCAAGTCACCTTGCAACTACCGGAAGTACAAGCGCTCAACAGGATCTGGCCCAATTGACCTAGTTCGCTGTGTCGCAAAATGTATTCGTAAGATGTTGCAGAGATGGGTTTCCGCTGCGCGGTAACATTCGGTGGTAATTGAAATGACATAGTGTGTGCTCCGTTTCAGTCTCTATTCTCGTCGTATTCGCGTTCTTTTCGTATCCCATCGATATGGGATATCGATCAAGACAGGCGCGTATGACGTAATTTCTTTTTATGCCGATATGTTTCGGCTGTGGTTTTGAACCTC
This sequence comes from Janthinobacterium sp. Marseille, assembly GCF_000013625.1. Taxonomy (NCBI): domain Bacteria; kingdom Pseudomonadati; phylum Pseudomonadota; class Betaproteobacteria; order Burkholderiales; family Oxalobacteraceae; genus Janthinobacterium; species Janthinobacterium sp. Marseille. The sequence continues at coordinate 3,296,800 of NC_009659.1, forward strand.
GTAGCCTGATTACACTCAGACCCACATCGGATTCAAGTTCAACAGGAAAGTTCATGCGTAAACTCTCACTATCCCTCTCGCTGCTGATGGCTCTCCATATGGGGGCGCATGCACAGGAAAACAAGATCCAAATGAAGCCCGGTTTATGGGAAATGAGCGCAAGCTCTGAATTACTGAATCTGGTCGAACAAATTCCACCGAATCAAATGCAGAATCTGAGCAATTTGGCAAAACAATATGGTTTTGACATGCCAAAGATTCAAAACGGGGCAGCCACGTCCAAGGTCTGCATCACACCTGAAATGGCGGCACAAAACATTCCACCTTCCGCTTATCACCGCCAATCCGGTTGTGAAACACGCAATGCCAGCCGCGTCGACAACCGTTACAGCGCCGACCTGGTTTGCGCCAGTGATCAGGTCAATGGCCAGGGTAAAGCCGAAGCTACACTCAACACGCCGGAAAGTTTCAGCGGCAAAACCTCATTCAAGGGTACGGTGCGCGGCGTGGCGGTCGATGAATCGGCCAACACCGGCGGCCGCTGGCTGGCAGCGACTTGCCCTGCAGGCAAAGCTGCAAATTGAGGAGGCGACAGATACAAGTCGTAACAAAGCTTACGGATTTACTCTAGATATCACTGCTGCCTTGGTTTGTAATAGAGCCATCGAACAAGGAGCAGATGATGAATAAATTTTTAAGCGCGACAGCAGGAATACTGACCACCGCAACCTTGCTGTTTGCGGCTGCACCTGCAATGGCACGCGTGGATGTCGACCTGAATATCGGCGTTCCGGTCTACGGCGCACCAGCACCTGTCTATGTGCAGCCGCAGCCTGTGTATGTACAACCACGACCGGTGTACGTACAGCCTCGCCCCGTGTATGTCCATCCACGCCCATACTATGGCGACAGGCATTATCGTCACAGGCATCACTATGATCGCCATGATCGCGATCATGACGGCGTACCAAATCGTTACGACCGTCGGCCGAACAATCCGCACCGCTATTAATCAATAGGGATTTAAAGCCGCTCGCTATTTGATGAGCGGCATCAGCAAGCTCATGGTACGGCGGGTCGCACCGCCGTGCTGTTGTGCGAAGTGCTGTGCTTTTTGCCCCATCGCATTCCGTGCAAGATCATCATCCAGCAAACGGATCGCCTGTTGCCACAAGTCCGTGGCATTCGCGACCCGGATTGCCCCGCCTGCGGCGATGGCGTTTTCAGCAGCATCGGCAAAATTAAAGGTATGCGGACCGACCAGCACCGGTTTGCCGACTGCACTGGCTTCAATCAGATTATGTCCGCCCAGCGGCAATAAACTGCCGCCGACAAAAGCCAGGTCACATGCCGAGTAATAGGCAAACATTTCACCCATCGTGTCGCCAAGGAATACTTGTACATCTGGTGCCAGCGGTGCACTGCCTGCACCGGAACGCCGGGCCAGCGCCAAGCCATGCGCCAATACCATTTGCGCGACATCATCGAAGCGTTGCGGATGGCGCGGCACGATCATCAGCAGGATATCGGGACGATTCAAACCCTGCATTGCATCCAGTATCAGCGCTTCTTCCCCATCGCGCGTATTCGCGCACACCAGCACTTTGCGCGGGCCGAGCTGCGTGCGTAGCAGCGCACCACGTTGCAACATCTCGGCCGGTGGTGTCACATCAAATTTAATGCTGCCGGTGACATGTACGGCCGGCGCACCGAGTTGTTTGACCCGCTGCGCATCGCTCTCGGTCTGCGCCGCAACGCAAGACATGGCGGCGGCCGCTTCGACGAACAAGGAAGGAAATTTCAAAGCCTTGTTCAGAGAACGCTCCGATAAACGGGCGTTAACCAAAGCCACCGGCACCTCATACTTCACGCATTGCGCCATGACATTCGGCCACACCTCTGTTTCCATCAGCACGCAGATACGCGGCTGGAACGCGCGCAGGAAACGTCCGACCATCCAGCCGGTGTCATACGGCAAATAACTTTGCAACACGCGCGGCTGCTTGCCAAACAAATCCTTACCGGTCGCACGTCCGGTAGGCGTCATATGCGTCAGCAATAATTGATGCGTCGGATACGCCGCCAACAAGGCATCGATCAACGGTTGCGCAGCACGCGTTTCGCCCACCGACACTGCATGCACCCACAACAATGGAGTGAAGCCGTCATATGGCACCCCGCCATAGAAACCCAGGCGTTCCGCGATGTGTTGCCGATAACCGGCCTCCTTGCGGCCGCGTACAAACAGCCGCAGCAAAACGAGCGGCAAGGCAAACCACCAGGCAAGAGAGTAAATCAGGCGCATAAGATAGACAGGCCGGATAAGGGCAGCGTGACGGGCATAAACGGATAAATTGAATAATTCAGCCGTATTATGCCGTGCGGAAGGAAACTAGTGCGTGTTCTGTTTGGCGTCTGGCCGGATTTCGGGTTTCATCACCAGGTGCAAGCGGCCTTGCACCGCTTGCACCCTACGATACAGGCTTAGTACGGCAATACCGCATCCGGCTTGGCCGCCAGGATCACCCGTTTGAATTCCGCCTGGATATGCTGCAAGGCGGCTTGCGACTCCGCTTCAAAGCGCATCACAATCACCGGCGTCGTATTCGACGAGCGCGCCAGGCCAAAGCCATCCGGATACTCGACGCGCAAGCCATCGATCGTGATGATCTGATCCGAACCGGGGAACTGAGCCTCACGCTGCAACTTGGCGATAAGCGGGAAGCTTTCACCTTCTTTCAGTTTCAATTGCAGTTCAGGTGTACTGACCGACTGCGGCAGAGCATTCAAGACCGCCGATGGATCTTTTTCGCGGCTGAGCAATTCAAGCATGCGGGCACCTGCATACATGCCATCGTCAAAACCGTACCATCTGTCCTTGAAGAAAACGTGGCCACTCATTTCACCGCCGAGCGGCGCACCGGTTTCGCGCATTTTTGCCTTCACCAGCGAATGACCGGTTTTCCACATGAGCGGCTTGCCGCCACGTTCTGTAATCCAAGGTGCGAGGTGGCGTGTACATTTCACGTCATACAGGATTTGCTCGCCTGGATGACGGGTCAATACATCCTGCGCAAACAGCATCAGTTGGCGATCCGGATAAATGATCTGGCCATCCTTGGTCACCAGGCCCAGGCGGTCACCGTCACCGTCGAAAGCCAGGCCGATTTCAGCATCTGTCGTCTGCAGGCAGCGGATCAGGTCTTGCAGGTTCTCGGGATGTGCCGGGTCCGGATGATGGTTAGGGAAAGTGCCATCCACTTCGCAAAACAGTTCAATCACATCGCAACCCATTGCGCGATACAAATCACCGGCGAATGCACCCGCCACACCATTGCCGCAATCGATTGCGATTTTCATCGGACGCGTGAGCTTGACGTCGCTGACTATGCGTTTCTGATAGCCGTCGGCGATATCGTAAGTGCGATAGCTACCCTTGCCATCGGCGAATTCCTTATTCACGATGGCTTGATACAGGGCTTGTATGGTGTCGCCATAAATCGCTTCACCGGCCAGCACCATTTTGAAGCCATTGTAATCAGGCGGATTGTGGCTGCCGGTCACCATGATGCCGGACTGTGCATCCAATACATGCGTACCGAAATACAGCATAGGGGTAGCCACCACGCCGAGGTCGACCACATCGATGCCGACTTCCTGCATGCCTTCGGCCAGTGCGGTCGCCAGCTCCGGTCCGGACAAACGACCGTCACGTCCCAACACGACGACTTGCTCGCCCTTGGCGCGCACCGCGCTACCGAAAGCGCGTCCGATATCGCGTGCCACATCGGCATCCAGAGTGGAACCGATAATGCCGCGTATGTCATAGGCTTTGAAAATGCTTTGCGAGAGAGTCAGCATGTCTGGTCGTTATCCTTATTTATCCGATTAAGCGATTTGGTTTTGCGTCAGCGGCAAAACCACCTTGTCAGGCTTTGCAACTTGCTCTGACGCATTTTATAGGATGCGATGCATTAAAGTACGGCACCGTCATTCCTGCAGCCAACATTTTCTACAGCGAGCTTGTTCGACACACAGTCGGCCAGCTAGTTTCAAACTGATTGCAGGCGGGCGGTCTATCTTTTGCTGCACATCGGAAATTCCGTACAGAATCCGCGATAATGTCTGCCATCCCTCCGCTTTTACCGGATTATCTGCATACATGACTACTTACGCCATTGGCGATTTGCAAGGTTGCCAGACCCAATTAAACGATTTGCTGCAAAAAATTGATGCAGTCGCTCCACAGGCGCAACTGGTCTTCGTCGGAGATATCGTCAATCGCGGCCCACGTTCCCTCGCGACGCTGCGCCAGGTACGCGCACTGGGACAGCGTGCACGCATTGTGCTGGGCAACCATGACCTCAACCTGCTGGCCATCGCCTGTGGCCTGCGCAAGCCGCATGCAAGCGATACGGTGGATGACATCATGGCCGCCGATGACAGAGACGAGTTGATAGACTGGTTGCGGCACCAGCCTTTGGCACTGGCGCGGGATAATCATTTATTCGTACACGCCGGCGTCCTGCCGCAATGGAGCGCGGCACAAACGGTCGCACTGTCACGTGAAGTCGAAGCGGTACTGCAAGGCCCGGACTGGGTCGCCTTCCTGCAAAAGATGTATGGCAATGAACCATCACTATGGGATGACAGCCTGCAGGGTGACGATCGCCTGCGCTGCATCGTCAATGCATTGACGCGCATACGCTTTTGCCAGGCCGATGGCCGTATGGATTTCAAGGCAGTGGAAAGCCTGGCGCATACGCCGGCCGGATTAATGCCGTGGTTTGACGCACCCGATCGACGCAGTACGGATACGACTGTCGTCTTCGGTCATTGGTCTACGCTGGGATTGATGGTATTGCCGAATGTAATCGGACTGGATACCGGTTGTGTCTGGGGTGGGCAATTGACAGCCATGAACCTGACAGACCGGACCACGATACAGGTCAAATGCCCGCAACACCAAAAACCGGGAAAGAACTAGGCAGGCGCTCCAGGCTGTTGCTCATAGCCGAGTTTGGTGGCAATGGCCTGGCGTGCTTCCAGCGACAAATCACGTCGGTGCGCACCCGTCGTTTCTATCGTCGGCAATAAAGTCAGTTGCGCCGTCATCTTGCGCGCCTTCATGATCAGCAACATGCTGTCGACAAAAGTCATGTCACCGATAAAATCGGCCGCCGCATGCAAATTCCCCTGCTCATCGACATAGCGCAAGGCATAAGGCTGCACCGGCACACCTGCTTCTATTGCAGCTTCAAATAAATTCGGATGAAAAGGCAGCAGCGTGCCCTGTGCTGCAGTAGTGCCTTCCGGGAAAAAAGCAATGCGCTCCCCCGCACGGATACTGGTGACCAATCCTTCATACACGCGCCTTACTTCGCGCTGCTTGCCGCGCGCAATAAAGATGGTGCCGGATTTTTCACACAACCAGCCAAGCGCCGGCCAGCTGCGGATATCGGCTTTCGCGACAAAGCGGCAAGGCTGCAGGGAATTGATGACGAAAATATCCAGCCACGAAATATGATTGGAAACGATCAGTGCCTGCGCAGCCGATCCGGCATCGTCGCGGATATCCACTTCTACCTGCAGGATGGCGAGCAAGTCGGCCGACCATTTCTTGATACGCTGGTCGCGACTGGCCGTGCTAATCAACGGAAATACAAAGGCACTCGTGCATAAGCCCTGCAGCAAGTGCAGGATTACACGTAGAAACGGCAAGGCGATCATACGAAAGCCTTGCCGATGAAGACAGCCATCAGCTGATGCAGAATCATGCGTGAACCGGATAAGGAAACGAAAAATCAGCGCTGGAATGCGATATGACCGGCCACGATGGTGGTCTTCACCTGCCCAGCCAGTTCATAGCCGAGGAAAGGCGTATGTTTGCCCTGGCTCGCCAACACTTTGGCAGCCACGGTCCAACGCTCGTTCGGATCGAACAGGCAGATATCCGCAACACTACCGACCGATAACTGGCCGGATGGCAAACCGACTATGCGCGCCGCATCGGTAGTGACTTTTGCCACTGCGCGCGCCACCTGCTGCTTGCCGTCGACACAGTCTTCCGCCCATTTCAAGGCCAGCGACAAGAGCAATTCGAGACCGGTCGCACCTGGCGATGCTTCCCCGAACGGCAGTAATTTTTCATCGTCGTCGACCGGTGTATGGTCAGAACAAATCGCATCAATGGTGCCATCCAGCAAGGCATTACGAATCGCATCGCGATCGCGCTGGCTGCGCAGAGGCGGCGTCAGGCGTGCATTCGAATCGAAGAAGCCGATATCATTTTCAGTCAGGTGCACATGGTGCGCGCCGACGTCGCAGCTAACAGGCAAGCCTTCTTTCTTCGCTGCACGAACCAATTCCAGTCCCGCTGCAGTCGACATACGGCACAGGTGTACGCGGGTACCGGTGACGCGCACCAGTTCCAGGATGGTATGCAGTGCAACCGTCTCGGCCATCACCGGCACACCCGACAAGCCGAGGCGTGAAGCCACCGGTCCGCTGTGCGCGACGCCGGTGCGGCCAAGGTGCGGATCTTGCGGACGCAGCCAGACCGTGTATTCGAACGTTTTTGCATACTGCATGGCACGCAGCAATACGGTGGTGTCCAGGATAGGATTGTCGGCTTGTGAAAAACCGATACAACCGGCTTCCGACAGTTCTGCCATCTCGGTCAGCGATTCGCCTTTCAGGCCGGCCGTCAGTGCGCCGAGCGGATAGACGTGTGCCTGGTTCAATGACTTGGCGCGATGCTTGAGCATTTCCACCAGGCCGGGTTCATCCAGCACCGGTTCGGTGTCCGGCGGGCAGACCAGGCTGGTCACGCCACCCTGTACTGCCGCCTGCATTTCCGATTCCAAAGTCGCCTTGTGTTCATAGCCCGGCTCACGCAAGCGTGCGCTCAGGTCGACCAGGCCGGGGGCGACGATCAGGCCGCTGGCATCGATTACCTTGCTGGCGGTAAAGCCTTCCGGCGCTTTACCTATGCCGGCGATTTTTCCTGCTGCAATATAGACGTCCTGTTGTGCATCGATGCCGTTGGCCGGATCGACGAGATGGCCGTTCTTGATATGAATTTTCATCTTTTTAATTTCCCGCCAAAATACTCATCACAGCCATACGCACTGCGATGCCGAAAGTCACCTGCGGCAAGATCACGGCTTGCGTGCCATCCGCTACCGCCGATTCAATTTCCACGCCGCGATTCATCGGGCCCGGATGCATGACGATGGCGTCTGGTTTGGCCAGCGCCAGGCGTTCAGTGGTCAGGCCATAGCTCTTGAAGAATTCCTGTGCCGACGGCAGCAAGGCGCCGCTCATGCGTTCATTCTGCAGGCGCAGCATGATGATTACGTCGACATCTTTCAAACCTTTGTTGATATCAGTGAAGACGCGCACGCCCATTTGTTCGAGGCCGCTAGGCAGCAAGGTACGCGGACCGATTGCGCGGATCTCCGGTACGCCCAGTGTGGTCAATGCATGGATATCAGAGCGCGCAACGCGGCTGTGCAGGATGTCGCCGACGATCGCCACGGTCAGGTTGCTGAAGTCCTTTTTGTAGTGACGAATCGTGTACATATCCAGCAAACCCTGGGTCGGGTGCGCATGGCGACCGTCACCGGCATTCACCACGTGTACATGCGATTGCGAGGTATCGCTCAAATGTTTGGCGATCAGGTAAGGTGCGCCCGATTGTGCGTGGCGCACGACGAACATATCGGCATGCATCGCCGACAGGTTATCAATGGTGTCAAGCAGCGACTCACCTTTGCTCGAACTCGACGCCTGGATGTTCAGGTTGATGACGTCTGCCGACAAACGCTTGGAAGCAATTTCAAACGTGGTGCGTGTACGTGTCGAGTTTTCAAAGAAGAGATTGAACACGCTTTTACCGCGCATCAATGGCACCTTCTTCACTTCCCGGTCACCGATACTGACGAAGGACGAAGCCGTGTCCAGTATGTGCAGGATGTTCGCCTTGGGCAGGCCTTCGATGGTGAGCAAGTGTTGCAGCTCACCGTTTTTATTCAGTTGCGGATTAAACATGATCCACCGTCAGGGAAAAGCGGCCGTCATCGGCCCGTTGAAGTACCAGCGATTGCTCGCCTGGAATCGAAATGGTTTTTGCGACAAAGTCTGCGGCTACCGGCAATTCACGGCCACCGCGATCCGCCAGTGCCGCCAGCATGATGCGGGCCGGACGCCCGTAGTCGAATAATTCATTGATGGCTGCGCGTGTCGTGCGACCGGTGTAGAGCACGTCATCTACCAGCAGGATGGTGGCGCCGTCGACATCGAATGGAATCTGGGTGGGCTTCACGTCAGGACGCAAACCTTTTTCCGAAAAATCGTCACGATAAAAAGACACGTCGATAAAGCCAAGGCGTTCAGTCAGTTGCAACTCTTGCGCCAGGCGTTCCGCCAGCCATGCACCACCGGAATGGATGCCGACAATCGCGACATTTTCCGCATGTGCCAGTCCGGCTTTTACTTGTTGTGCCAGCACTTGGTACAAGGCTTCGGCGTCCAGCGCATTGTCAGGATTCGGATTGGGTATAGTCATCGAAGTATTGTTGCAAGATGATTGCGGCAGCCTGATCATCGATCAGTTCACCACGTTGATGAGAAATCACTGCGGATGAATAACGTTCATCCACCAGCACCGTTGCCACGTTAAAACGTCCATGCAGCTGATTCGCGAAACGCCGGCAACGCACCGTCATTTCATGTTCTTCGCCATCGGGGTGACGCGGCAGGCCGACTATGCACAGCGCCGGCTGCCATTGCTGTACCAGCTCGGCAATTGCCGCAAACTTTGCATCATTGGTCGCCGCACTAATAATCGTCAGCGGCTGTGCCTGCTTCAGTAATGTATTGCCAACCGCAACGCCTATGCGCTTCAGGCCAAAGTCGAAACCCAGTACGGTTTCCACTAGCCTGCCATCCCGTCACGCATGCCCGGCCTCGCCACTCAGCATCATCGGGTCTATACCCAGCAATTTGATTGCCGCGACAAAGCGCTGCTCCAGCGGCATATCGAACAATACCGCCGGGTCGGCGCGTACCGTGAGCCAGCCATTGCGGGTAATTTCATCTTCCAGCTGACCCGCACCCCAACCGGCACAGCCGAGGCTGACCAGCATGCGTTGCGGGCCGGAGCCGAGCGCAACCGCCGCCAGGATATCCTTGGAAGTAGTCAGCGAAATTTCTTCGGTCACGGGCAAAGTCGATGAAAAGTCACCGCGCGGTGCATGCAGTACAAAACCGCGATCCGCCTGTACCGGACCACCATACAATACCGGGGCGCGGTCCAGCGCCGACAGTTCGGGCGCGATTTCCAGTGTCAGGTCGATGCGATTGAGCAAGACGTCGACCGTCATATCGGTTGCTTTATTGATGATCACACCCAGTGCCCCGTTAGCGTTATGCTCACACAGGTACACTACGGTTCCACCAAAAACCGGATCAAGCATGGACGGCATGGCAATCAGGAAATGATCGGCTAGGTTCAGCGATTCGCGGGGTGGAGTATCGGGTGCTGCGGAAAAATCGAGGGATTCCCAAGTTGAATCGGGGTGTTCGGGGGATTTGCTAGTCTTACGTTGCTTCGGCATGCCGTTATTTTAGCAGTTTTAGCCGAAATCTCGCTTCCAAACCGCAGTCCGCAGCGATTTTGCCCATATTTTTCATGTTTTTCCTTCAACCCTGAATTAAAGTCGCCCCATTGATGCCGCTATTTGAAAAAACCCTGGTCTGGTTTCGCCGCGATTTGCGCAGTTTCGACCATGCCGCCCTGCACCATGCGCTCCGGCAGGGCCGCCAGGTATATTGCGCCTTCATTTTCGATCGTGCCATCCTGGATGAGCTGCCCAGCACCGACCGCCGCGTCGAATTCATCCATGCGAGTTTGCAGGAACTGGATACTGCGCTCCGCGCACTGGGCGGCGGATTGATTGTGCGCCACGCGCGGGCCGAACAGGCGATCCCGCAACTGGCAGCCGAGTTGGGCGTGGACGCCGTGTTCTGCAATCACGATTACGAACCGCAGGCCATCGCGCGCGATGGCGCGGTGGCTGCCGCGCTTGCCACGGACGGGCGCAAGCTGCAGACGTATAAAGACCATGTCATCTTTGAAAAAGACGAAGTCCTGTCGCAGTCCGGCAAACCGTTTTCGGTCTTCACGCCATACAAGAACGCCTGGCTGAAAAAGCTGCACACCGAACTTGCACCGGCAGACATGCCGGCGTACGAAATCGACACCTTGCGTGCGCATTTCGCACCACTACCGGCAAACCTTAGCGGCATTCCTGCACTAAGCGAGTTGGGTTTTGAAAAAACCAATTTAACCGAATTGAATATTCCCACCGGCATGCAAGGCGGACAGGCGCTATTTGACGATTTCATTGATCGCATGCCCGACTATGACAGCACGCGCGACTTCCCTGCCGTCAAAGGACCATCCTATCTGTCGGTGCACCTGCGCTTCGGGACGGTTTCGATACGTGCGCTGGTGCGACGTGCGCTGGATGCGATGCGCATCGGTGCCGGGGGCACCGGTGCCGCCGTCTGGTTGTCGGAACTGGTGTGGCGCGACTTTTATTTCATGATCCTGTACCAGCATCCGCATGTGCGCGAGCGCGCATTCAAACCCGACTACGATGCAATCATCTGGGAAAACGGACCGCATGCAGAAGAACTATTTCAGGCCTGGTGCGATGGCCGCACCGGCTACCCGCTGGTGGATGCCGCGATGGCGCAGTTAAACCAGACCGGCTATATGCATAATCGCCTGCGTATGGTCACCGCCTCCTTCCTGATCAAGGACCTCGGCATAGACTGGCGCTGGGGCGAGCGTTACTTTGCAGAAAAACTCAATGACTTCGACCTGGCCGCGAACAACGGCGGCTGGCAATGGGCCTCTTCTTCCGGCTGCGACGCGCAACCCTACTTCCGCATCTTCAATCCGCTCACACAATCAGAAAAGTTTGATCCCGATGGCAAATTCATACGCCGTTACCTGCCGCAATTGGGCAAGCTATCCGGCAAGCAAATCCATGCGCCATGGCGCGTACCGGCGCTGGAATTGCAAATGGCCGGCATCACGCTGGGGCGTGACTATCCCCACCCCTTATTGCAGCACGATGAAGCCCGGGCGCGCACCCTGCTACGCTATGCAGTCGTGAAGAAAGTCACGGTAGAAGACGACAGGCCATAAAAAAATCCCGCACCTTGATGCGGGATTTTTTGTTAAAGACTATTGCTTAATTCAGGGTCGGGGCTTTGGCCACAAAACCCGCAATCAATTCCAGCAAGACATCTTCCTGATAAGGCTTACCCAGATATTCATTCACACCCAGTTCCATCGCATAGTTGCGATGCTTGCTGGCAGTACGCGATGTAATCATGATGATAGGAATATCGCGCGTGCGTTCATCGTCGCGGATATTACGCGTCAAATCGAAACCATCCATGCGCGGCATTTCGATATCGACCAGCATCACATCCGGCGTCACCGATTGCAAATGCTGCAAGGCATCGACGCCATCTTTCGCCAGCACCACCTGATAGCCTTCACGTGTCAACAAACGTTGCGTAACGCGACGCACGGTCAATGAGTCATCGACCACCATCACTATCGATTGAGTGCGCAAACCCTGTACCCGTGCGGCGCTTTGCAGGTTCGAATCGACCATCTCCGCTATCGCACCCATGCCATCCGGTGCATCGGATGGTGTCAGGCGTGGCGCGCGGATGTTTTCCAGGGCGGCGCGTTGAGCCAGTGGAACCGGATTCAGGATCAGGACAATCTCACCCGAACCCAATACCGTCGCACCGGCTATCCCTATCATGCGTGACAGTTGCGGACCAATATTCTTCACCACCACCTCGCGGTTGCCGAGGATTTCATCGACATGCAAGGCGACGCGTTCATTACCGCTCTTGAGAATCAATAAAGGTGAATACTGTTGCGTTACCGGTGCCACCTGCAGATCACCCAGCAAGCTGGACAAATAATGCATAGGCACGCGCTGCGACTGCCACATCACAGCGCCTTCGTTATAGGCAGCGGCGAGCGGACCGGTTTTCAATTGCTGTACCTGTTCGACCAGGACCGAAGGAATCGCATAAGTTTTGCCGCCGGTGGACAGCAACACGACTTGTGTCACTGCCAGCGTCAGCGGCAAGTGGATCGTGAAATTCGCACCCTTGCCGGCTTCCGAAGCAATCGCCACGCGACCGCCGAGTGAAGCTGCTTCCGAACGCACCACATCCATGCCAATGCCGCGTCCGGCCAGCTCGGTGATTTCTTCAGCTGTGGAAAAACCCGGATGGAAAATCAGGTCGGTCGTTTCCGAATCGGACAAAGCCATGTCTTCGGTCAGCAAGCCACTGCTGAGTGCCTTGTTGCGGATATTGTCGAGATTCAAACCCTGGCCATCGTCAGAGAAATGAATCACAACTTCATTACCTTCCTGGCGGATTTCTATGCGCAGCTCGCCAGTTTCATTCTTGCCCGCAGCCTGCCGTTTCTCACGCGACTCGATGCCATGCACAATCGCATTACGCAATAAATGCTCGAATGGGCCAGCCATTTTCTCCAGCACGCCGCGATCAATTTCAACCGCACTACCGCGGATATCGAGGTTGACGCGTTTATCGGTTTCTTTCGAAGCCTGGCGCGTAACGCGGAACAGGCGTTCCGAGATACTGGCAAACTGCACCATGCGTACCCGCATCAAATCCTGCTGCAAATCACGTGTCAGGCGTGCTTGCGTCGTCAGGTCGGTACTGGCGCTATCGATGGTGCGGCTCAGGTTTTGCTGCACCGAGCCGACGTCATTCACACTCTCCGCCATCATGCGTGTGAGTTCCTGCAAGCGCGTGAAGCGGTCAAACTCCAGCGGATCAAATTCACGGTCAGCGGAAATACCCATACGCGACGTGATTTGCGATTCGGCCTGCATTTCAATTTCACGCAATTGTTCGCGCAAACGCACTACGTTTTCGGACAACTCGCCCATGGACTGGCGCAAGGTACCGACTTCGGTTTCCAGCTTGGAACGCGAGATAGATACTTCACCGGCCTGGTTGACCAGGCGATCCAGGATATCGGCCCGGACCCGCACCAACGGAGCGGCGGCGGTAGCGGCAAGCGCACCGGCTTGTGGAACTATCGGTGCCAGCTTGTTCGGTGTGACCGGCATCGCGCTGTGTATCTGCGGCAATTCCGCTTTCGCAGCGGCACTCTCAGGCTTGGTCTCACTTGCCGACACTGCAGGTTTATTCGTGTTCTGCAATTGCTCGAACAGATGTAAGCCCTGATCGTAACGTGCCAGCAAATCTTCCAGCGCTGCAGCGGATGGATGTCCTGCATGCGTAATATTTTCGATGCGGGTTTCCATCTCGTGCATATGCTGGCCGAGCGACATCGCACCGGCCATACGCGCACTACCCTTGACCGTATGCAGCAGGCGCGACAGGGACTGCGGCAATAGCGTATTGCCCAGGTCTTGCTGCCAGGCACGCAAGGCTTGTCCCATCTGCGGCAACATATCACGGCCTTCTTCAATAAAGACCGGCAACAAATCGGTATCGATTTCATCGCGGATCAATAAGGAAGGATCGCTTAATTCTTCATCCAGTTGCGGATACACCGGTTCGGCAAAAGGTGCGGCGCTTGCAAGGCTGTCCGGATTCACCAGTGGCAGCTGGCTGCTATCCGGCACGGCCGCTGTCGACTCTTCTACCGGCTGCTCTGCCAATGCCGCACTTTCGGGTGCATGCACCGGCAATGGCACTTCTTCCGGTTCAATATATTCTGGCGGCGGCACTATGCTGGAACGCAGGCCGGCACGGGCTTCAAAATCTTCCGGCATGCTTTGCAGGATGGCGACCTGTTCCGGCTCGGCATCCGGCATTTCGCCGAGCGCAAACATTTGCAGCATGAAGCGGATGCGACCGACTGCATGCTCAAGGGCATCGTATTCAGAGACCAGCAATTTAACCGGCTTGCGCGCCAGGTATTGCAATACATTTTCCAGCGCGTATGCGATTTCCTGCAAAGGCCGGAAGCCGACAGTGGCCGAGCTGCCGGCCAGCGAATGCGCGGCATGCACGACTTGCGTATTGACCTGGCGATCAGGCTCATGGCGCCATTCACCGATGTCCTGCGACAGGAAACGCACCAGTTCATCGGTTTCGGCCAGATAAATATTATGCAGCGGCAGGCTGATTTCCAGATCGCCGATGTACTTGATATTGTCATCCGTTTTAAGCACGGTAGGCTTGTTCGGGAAATCGATGACATCTGCAATCTGCAAGTGATCGAACTCACCGACAGGCTTGGCCGGCGTATTCACAGTCTCTGGCGCGGCATCGAATTGGCGGAATTGCGCCAACTCTTCATCGCTCAATTCCAGTTCCTCGGCTTCAGCGACGGCAGGGCTCTCTTCTGTAACCGGCTCGGCTGTGACTTCAGTTTCCACGCTGTCGACAATGTCTTCTGCTACTGCACCGTCTACAACCAATGGCGTCGTGGCTTCATCTGCGACATCGTAGTAAAAACCGGCGTTGTTCTTGACGCGCTCTGCCGCGTTGATCAGGGCCAGGCCGACCCGATCCGAGCGACCTTGCGTTTGCAAATCATGGACCCAGGCATCCAGCACCTGCGTCGCGTTTTCCAGCAGCGCATACAGATCAGGATCGCCGCCGCGGGTTTCCGACAGGCGCAAATTCAAGACTTGCTCGACACTCCACGCGGTTTCACCAAAGGCCAGCAGGCCGACCATGCGACCGCTACCCTTGAGCGTATGGAAGGAACGACGCAAGGTCGTCAGGTATTCCTGGTTATGCGGTGCATTGCGCGATTCCGGTGTCGTCTGCTTGACGCAATCGAGGACTTCGACCGCTTCCGACAGGAAAATCTCCAGCAACTCGGCATCGATCGCTTCATCACTGACCGGTGTCGCGCGTGGCGTTTCCTCTTCCACTGCCGCCGCTGGTTTAACCTGTGCTGCTGCAGCGAGTGCGACGTCTTCCATCGCATCCTGCGAAGCGACGAAGGCCGGATGTTCCAGCATGTCGATGACTGCGCGCGCGCGGTCATTGGCTTCTGGATTATCGACCAGGGTCGCATCCAGCCTGACCTGTTCCAGCGATTCGCGCAGTTGTTCCTGCAACAGGGAATTGTCCGGCTCGGCCAGCAAGGACATTGCCAGCTCTTCCGATTGCTTTTGGTGATAAGCGAGTTCAGCTTCAACCGTAGGCAAATCAGGTGCGTCGAAAGCACGATCGGCCGGCACCATTTCGTCCGCATCCGGAATCGGTGTCAGCGCGACATCGAGGGCTGCATCCGCTGTTGCGTGATTTTTCTCGGTCAGGCGGGCATGGAATACGCCCAGCTTCGGATCAAACGAAAAGCGATTCTGCACACCGTCCGGGTGCAGTTGCAGCGTCTCGATAAAGAAACTCAGCGCACCGACATTTTGCGCGACTTGCTCGAATTCCTGTACATAAGGTTCTTCTTCCGCCGCGATAAAACGACGCACCGCAGCTTGCGTATGCTGTACCGCCAGCACCGCATCGTCCTGCTCCAGCACAGACAGCGCACCACTGATTTGATACAGGATGCTATCGATATCGGCCAGGCCGGCGCGTTGCGTCGTATCGCGGAAATATTCATCAAGCAGCTTTTCCACCTGGCGCAGGCTGGATTGCATTTCTGCGGCCAGTGCGGTCATGGTTTGACGCTCCTGCGCTTCACGCGACATATCATCCAGCCACGGTGCCGATTGCGTCAGCTGTTCACCGGACACTGCAGACAACAGACGCGCGGTTACCGCGTCTGCACGTTCTGCAAAGTCTTCCGACAAATGACCGATTTGCTGCAAGGCGTTTTCAACGAACAACAGGCTGGTGGCAATCTCCAGGCTCAGGCTGTCGCCCGGCTGCGAATGCGCCGCATGCCTGGCGATGCCGCCAAGTTCACGCAGCAATTTGGCCAGGGCCGGTGCATTCAGGCGTGCGCCGGCTTCGGCCAGGCTACCCATTTCTTTTTCAAAGACCGGAGCGACGCTGGCATCGCCGGTCGCAATCCGGTTCCACAAATTTTTCGCCTGTGCCAGGCGTTCCTTGGCTTGTATCAATGCCTGAGGATCGATCTGGCCGTAGCGTTTCTTTTCGTAGTCAGCCGGGACAACACCGTCCAGCTGGTAAGCAGTGCGGATTTGTTGCACTACCGGCGATGGATCTTCCACCTTGGCAATGAAGAACAAGGCATCGCGCAATAATCTTTCGGTAATGCTGGACGAGCCTTCGCTCAGTCGACGTATCTGCAGGTTGATACGCGCAAACAATTGTTTGACGTAGAGTTCATTCGGCACTTGTCCGCCGGCGACGGCTTCGGCAAAACCGCGCATGACCCACCAGAAGCTGCGTCCCTGTTGTGTATTCTGCGCCTGCTCGACGCGCAGGATGATGTCGCGCATTGCCTGCGCACTGACGATGGCCGAGCCATCCGCACCATTTTTCAGGAAGAGCAATAAGGCGCGTTCAAAACGTTTGCGTAGTGAAACGTAATCGTCGTGCGACAACTTGATGGAAGCTGATGGCAGCTGCGGACGGATTGCCAGGTTCGGGAAAAACAGATCAGCCGGATGGATACGTTCTGCACCACGTACCTGCAATAGCGCCCGATAGTAGGGGAACAAACGTACCGGTTGATGCGGCACACCGGCCAGCAATTCTTCCAGGTATTCGAGCAAGGCCTGATAGGCATGTGTAATTGCTTGTACGCTACCTTCTTCCAGTTGCAACTGACCGGACTCGAAGCGATCGAATAAATCTTCTACGGTTTCTGTAATGATGACGACGCCGTCGACATCAACCATTTGCAGTGCGCCGTGCGCCTGATGCAAATATGCCTTGGCATGACGCATCGTGGTCGAGCTGGTTTCTGCATCCTGCATCAATGCTTCGCCCAGCGCGATTTTTGAACGCGTCAGCGCTCCGCTGATTTCACCAATCACCCATGACAAGGGGCCGGTATCGAAGTGTTCCCTGCTGCCTTGCGACAAAGGGGAGGAAGGGGTATTCATGACTGCCTCGCGGTGCGGAGGTGATCAACCATCGGTCGATCACCTCAATTGCTATTGGGCCTAAGCCTCTGCAAGCCTGCAATAAACTGATATCAAGCCGTGACGCGGAAACGTGATACCGAGTTTTTCAGTTCTTCGGCCAGTTTCGACAATTCGCGAATCGAATGCGCAGTCTGCTGCGTACCTTCTTGCGTTTGCTCGGTCACCGTCAAAATACCCTGGATGTTTTGCGCCACGCCGTTGGCCGAGGTCGCCTGCTGTTCGGTCGCCGACGAGATGCCCTGAATCAGTTCCGCCAGTCGGTTCGATACGCGCCGGATATCCGACAGCGCCGCACCGGCCGCATCAGACAATTTGGCACCCTCGACCACACCCTGCGTCGATTTTTCCATCGCGGCTACCGCATCATGGGTATCGGTTTGAATCGTACGTACCAGCGCACCGATCTGCTTGGTCGCTTCACCGGAGCGTTCCGCCAGTCGCTGCACCTCTTCCGCGACGACCGAGAAGCCGCGCCCTGCTTCACCGGCGGAAGCGGCCTGGATCGCGGCGTTCAACGCCAGCACGTTGGTCTGTTCGGTAATGTCGGAAATCAGTTCGGTGATCTCACCAATCTCTTGCGAGGATTCACCCAGCCGCTTGATTCGTTTCGAAGTTTCCTGGATTTGTTCGCGGATCTCGTTCATGCCCTTGATCGCGTTTTCCACCGCGCGCGAACCTTCTTCTGCCGCCGTCACTGACTGGCGCGCAACTTCCGCTGATTCATTGGCTGATTTGGAAACGTCGGTAATCTGTACCGCCATATCCAATACCGCCTGGCCGGTTTCCTGAATATCGCGCGATTGCTTTTGCGATGCTTCCAGCAGTTCGGTCGAAATATTTTGTGCCTGGGTCGAAGCCGAAGTGACCTGTTCCGCAGTGTTGGTTACCCGTCCTACCAGTCCGCGCAACTCTTCCACCGTGTAGTTAACCGAGTCGGCAATCGCACCGGTAATGTCTTCCGACACCGTTGCCTGCACCGTCAAGTCACCATCCGCCACTTCCTGCAATTCATTCATCAGGCGCAGAATCGCGGCCTGGTTTTGATCGTTGGCCTGCTTCGCTTCTTCTTCCTGCTTCTGCGCTTCCAGACGCTGGCCCTCAGCTTCGAGGCGACGCGCATCCGCTTCCTTGGTGCGATTGCGGCTGTCCTGCAACAGCACCAGCGCAATACCCGCCGCCGACAACAACGCGGCCAATACGCTCAAGAGCATCAGCCAGAATGGCAGGGTCAGCGAATCCTGTTCGCTGCGATAGCTTTGCTGCAGCTCGGTCAAACGCTGTTTCAGCGCTTCGTTTTCCTTAAAAATCAATTCCTCGGCCTGCTTTGCTGAAATAAAGTTTTGCAGGTTACCGAGAATCAGCGAAATCGATTTTTGGTATTCGTTAAAGTTCGCCTGCAATTCAAGCAGCTTGTCGCGGGTATCCGGTTCTGTTGTTTTGCTCAGGCGCAGTGCTTCGCTACCATTGATGAAACCTTCGACGATTTCGCGGAAGGTATTGGTATCCTTACCCAGCAGGAAGGCGGTTTCCGGGTTCACACCTTCGGAACTCAGGAATTCATTCGCGCTACGTGCCAGACGTTGCGTCAACATGACCAGCTGGCCGGCTGCTGCTGTTTCACGCGGTGATGCACCGCCTTGTGCTTTCAGTGTCGAAATCTGCTCGGTCAATTCCAGCAAGTTTGGCGAGATACCATTCAAAATCTGCAGGGTCGTACCGAAACCGGTCAGTTCTTTTTCCAGCTTCAGGATGGTCGCTGCCGCCTTGTCCGTACCCGTCCACAGTTTTTGCGTTTCCTTCAGCATCGCATCCATCTGTGCATCCGGCGGGCTGATATTACGCCCCTGGTACACACCACCTTTGGACAGGATAGTCAGGTCGCTATTGAATTCCTTACGGCTGTCAGCCAGTTGCTTGAACGCTTCCTTGTTACCCTGAATCGCATTCGGTGTCGCCTTACCTACCCGCTGCGAGTGCATCAGCGCGTCACCGGCGATCTGGGTCTGGGTCGAAGTCAATGCAGAATAATCAGCGTTCAGCCAGACGAAAACCGCACCGAGTGCCAGCGAACTGCCGAGTGCGATCAGCAGGATACGAACCTGTTGTTGCAGTGGCAGCTTGCCGATCAGCGGCAGGCTGATATCACCACTCTTTTGCAGTACGTCGCCGATATAGGTCGCGTTCGGATTGATGTGGGCGCGCGTATTCGTGATTGTTGTCGGCGCAGCAGTCGCTGCTACACCGTCCTCAGTTGGCACAGCATTATTGGCATCATCGCCTTGCGCAGCCGTCTCTTTTTTACGTTGGGAAAAGAGCGGTAAATTAAACGCCATACTGATTCTCCTGATTCTCTATTGATGAAGCACCCGAACTATCGTTTCGAGGCTACAGGCCGACCTGCAAAAATTGGGGATTTTGTATAACCGAGGAAAGATCAAGCTCAGTCCAGACTTGCGACTCTTGATCGAGGTAGCGCTTGCTGGCCCAGGGTGGCGCAGCATCGGCGTCGTCTGCATGCAACTGCATTTCCGCCACATTGCGCAAACCCAGGACGCGCGACACCAGCAAGCCGCTATTAAATGCCAACGCCGGGCCAAAGGCCACGATGCGGCTGTCTTTCTCTATATTGGTAGCCGGCAAACCCTGGAAACGCGCGAAGTCGATCACGCTGATCAGGTTGCCGCGAATATTGCTCAGGCCAAGGAACCATGGCTGCGTCAGCGGCACCGGTGTAATGGTACCGACCGCCACGATTTCGCCTGCGGTTTGCAGATTCAATAGCCAGCGCTGCTCGCCTATCAGCACGCCGAGTTGGTTAACACGTGTATCGGCACCGCTGCGCGCGGTTTGCATGCGCTCAACCAGTTGAGCCTGGAATTCGCGCAAACGCGTACGCCGCGCGGTGATATCCGATTTCGGGGATGCAATATCCGTTTGAAAATCCGACGTAGGCTGGCTCATGAGGAGCTACTTATCCGAGTGCGGCAATTTTGGATAGCAGTTCAGCCGGATCCACTGGTTTAACGATGTAATCGCGTGCACCCTGGCGTAAGCCCCAGATGCGGTCGGTTTCCTGGCCTTTGCTGGTACAGATGATGATAGGCACGTCCTGGGTTTCCGGGTCGCGCGTAATGGAACGCGTTACCTGGAAGCCGTTCTGGCCCGGCATGACGATATCCATCAGGATCAATTGCGGCTTGTCGGCCTTGATTTTCAACAGCGCTTCTTCACCATTCTCTGCGGTAGAGACGGAAAAACCTCTTTTGATCAGGATGTCGGTAAGGAAGTAACGTTCGGTCGGTGAATCGTCTACGACAAGAATTTTTTGAATAGCCATCTGAAACCTTTAGATCGAATTTACTTTGCGACTGCCTCGAGCGCGTGTTCGCGCACGGTTTTGAGCAGGCTGTCTTTTGTGAATGGCTTGGTGAGGTATGCGTCGGAGCCGACCATCGCGCCACGCGCACGGTCGAATAAACCATCCTTGGATGACAGCATAATGACCGGCGTTGAATGAAATTTCGCACTTTTTTTGATAAGTGCACAGGTTTGATAACCGTCGAGACGCGGCATCAGGATATCGCAGAAGATCAGCGCAGGCCTGTGATCGTTCATCTTGGCAAGCGCGTCAAAGCCGTCGTCAGCCAGCACGACCTTATAACCAGCCTGACCCAGGAATATCTCAGCTGACCGACGGATAGTGCTGCTATCGTCGATCACCATGATTTTCATATCCGCATTATCCAGCGCTATTGTCATGATTCGTCTCGTTGAACTGTGTCAACAATATACGGCTCATCCGTAACAAAAAGCAAGATTCTTTAACCCAACATTGGGACCTGCATCGGCGCTCGTGGTTTTTAAACAAAAATTGCCGAAGTCGCAACGTTGGAGCGGCGGGATTACTTGATTAGATTGCCACCATTTCGAAATCTTCCTTGCGCGCGCCGCACTCCGGACAGGTCCAGTTCATAGGCACATCGGCCCAGCGCGTGCCTGGTGCGATGCCTTCTTCCGGCAAACCGGCGGCTTCGTCGTAAATCCAACCGCAGATCAGGCACATCCAGGTTTGGAATTGTTCGTTCGATGTTTCGTTATTGCTCACGTCTGACAGCCCTTCAAGTTAAAATGCATAGTCAGCTATCTTAATATACCCGCCGTGCAAAACCAAACTTCTCCGCTTATATTAACCTTTGGCCCCACCGATCCGGTCGGTGCCGTTGGTATTCAGGCTGATCTGGCCTCGTTTGCCGCCATGGGTTGCCACGGCCTGTCAGTTATTACCTCCTTATTCATCGGCGATACCGCCCGCATCGAAGATACGCAAATCATCGATTCCGACTGGGTCGCCGACCAGGCACGCGTGGTCCTCGAGGATATGCCGGTCGCCGCCTTCAAGGTTGGCGCCGTCGGCAGCATAGAAAACGTCTCGGCCATTGCCGAAATCGTGTCCGATTATCCGGATATCCCGCTGATTTTCGATCCCTTCCTGTCCTCGTTGCCCGACCAGGGGCCGGATGGTGAAGACATGTTGATGGCGACGCGTGAATTACTGATCCCGCAAACCACGGTCCTCATCCTGTCCACCGTCGAACTGGCACGCATGGCGGAAACCTGGCGCGAGCCGTCGGAAGAAGACATGATGGCGGTCGATGCGATGCGTCTGATCGAAATGGGTTGCGAATACGTGTTCGTCACCGGTACCCCGTCCGACCTGACCGATGTCGCCAATACCCTGTTCGATGAAAGCGGCGTAATCCGCCACGACAATTGGCAACGCATCTCCGGTTCCTATAGTGGTGCCGGCGGCACGCTCGCGGCAACGATCGCCGCGCTGCTGGCGAATGGCCTCGATGTACCGGAAGCGGTATTTGAAGCCCAGGAATTCACGATTGCCTCCATCGCCAATGCGCAACGCCTGGGCATGGGCAAGCTGGTGCTGGATCGCTATTTCTGGGCGCGCGAATTCGATGAAAACATCGATATCCTGCCGCCGCCAATACAATAATTATTTTTCACCGCACTTTTTTACGGTATCCGCATGTCATCCAAGAACGATCAACTCTTCGCCCGCGCACAACTGAGTACGCCGGGCGGCGTCAACTCGCCGGTACGCGCGTTCCGCTCGGTCGGCGGCACGCCACGCTTTATTACCAAAGCCGAAGGCCCTTATTTCTGGGACGCCGACGACCGGCGCTATATCGATTACATCGGTTCCTGGGGCCCGGCCATCGTCGGCCATGCGCATCCGGATGTGGTCAAGGCGGTGCAGGATGCAGCCACCCGCGGCCTGAGTTTTGGCGCACCGACTGAAGCTGAAATTGAAATGGCGGAATTGATCTGCCGCCTGGTGCCTTCGATTGAACAGGTGCGCCTGGTGTCCAGCGGTACCGAAGCGGCGATGAGCGCCTTGCGCCTGGCGCGTGGTGCGACCGGTCGCGACAAAATCATCAAATTCGAAGGCTGTTATCACGGTCACGCCGATTCCCTGCTGGTGAAAGCCGGCAGCGGCTTGCTGACCTTCGGCAACCCGACTTCGGCCGGCGTGCCGGAAGATTTCGCCAAACACACGCTGGTGCTCGATTACAACGACCCGGCGCAACTGGAAAACGTCTTCAAGGAAATGGGTGACTCTATCGCCTGCGTCATCGTGGAACCGGTCGCCGGCAATATGAATTTGCTGCCGGCCACACCGGAATTCCTGCAAACCATGCGCCGCGTCTGTACGCAATACGGTGCGGTGATGATCCTCGATGAAGTGATGTCCGGTTTCCGTGTTGCCCTCGGCGGCGCGCAATCGTTATACGGCATCACACCGGACCTGACAGTGCTCGGCAAAGTGATCGGTGGCGGTTTGCCGGTCGCCGCCTTCGGTGGTCGCGCCGACATCATGCGTCACCTGGCACCGCTGGGTGGCGTGTATCAGGCAGGCACCTTGTCGGGCAATCCGGTCACCGTCGCCGCCGGCATGGCAACCCTGAAACTGATACAGGCGCCGGGCTTCTATGAAAACCTGACAGCACAAACCACAAAACTGGTACATGGTTTCAGCGCTGCCGCGCGCGAAGCGGACATCGCTTTCTGCGCCAATTCGGTCGGCGGCATGTTCGGATTGTATTTCGCCAGTGAAGTGCCGGTGTCCTACGACACCATGATGAAATGCGACAAAACGCGCTTCAATGCTTTCTTCCACGCGATGCTGGACGCCGGTGTCTATCTCGCGCCGTCTGCATTTGAAGCGGGATTTGTATCAGCCCAGCATGATGATGCCGTCATCGACAGCAGTATCAAGGCAGCGCGCGCCGCGTTTGCCCAACTGGCGGACGATTGCGACGATTGATGGAAGGCGGGATCCCACGCACCAAGTGATGCGTGGGTTGTTTTATTTTAGCCAGCCGCGGCGACGGAAATACCAGAATGGTGTGACCGCAGACGCAATCATCATCACGATCGCCAATGGGTAACCCAGGCTCCAGTCCAGTTCCGGCATGAGCCGGAAGTTCATCCCGTAGATACTGGCGATCAGCGTCGGCGGCAGGAAGGCAACCGAGGCAACCGAGAAAATCTTGATGATTTTGTTTTGGTTAATGTTAATGAAACCGACCGTTGCATCCATCAAGAAGTTGATCTTGTCGAACAGGAAGGCAGTATGGCCATCCAGCGATTCGATATCACGCATAATCTGACGCGCTTCTTCAAACTGCTCCGCATTCAATAAACGGCCACGCATCAGGAAGCTGACCGCGCGTCGTGTATCCATCATATTGCGACGGATACGTCCGTTCAAATCCTCTTCATGCGCAATCGCATTCAGCGCGACTGCGGCATCCTGATCGCTCAGTTCTTCCTGCAGTACGCTGCGGCTGACTTCATCCAGGCTCTGGTACACACCTTCCAGCGCATCCGCCGAATACTCGGCATCGGTTGCATACAGGTCCAGCAAGACATCCTTGTAATCGGCGATAGAGCCGGGGCGCGAACGGGCACGCATGCGCACCAGGCGGAAAATAGGCAAATCTTCAGGATGTACGGAAAACAGGATGTCGCGCGCCAGGATGAAAGCCACGGTCACGACACGTGACGGACCATCATCTTCTTCCAGCAGGAAATCGGTGCGCAGGTGCAGGTCACCATTTTCACCTTCGTAATAACGCGCCGAGGCTTCGATGTCCTTGACATCATCCTCGCCCGGCAAGGTCACGCCATAAATGCTTTTGACCCACGCGCGCTCATCGTCGTTCGGGTCGGTCAGGTCTACCCATACCGGCGTGGCCTTTTCCAAATCCTCGCGCGTGTCGATATTGATCTGGTTCAGTCGGCCATTTTGCAATACAAATACATTGATCATTAGCTCTCCCTGTCGCGTCAGAAACATCAACTTCGTTGATGAAACACACAACATGCCCTGCAGAGCCAGCCCTGCAGGTTCAATTAATTTTTTGAGGGAACGCGGCCATGCAACAGACTAACAGGCCAGGACGCGACCACTCACCGAATCCGGCGAGAGGCGCTTAAGGAAGGTGATCGCTAAAGCACTATCTCGCGGAATGACCGTCGCAAGACGGCGGACAACTATAAGTAGGACTACCCAATTCAGGGCTCCGGAAACGAAAACAGCGCAAGTGTACTGATAAGTGCTACGCCTAGCAAGCCGGGAATAGCGCACTGCAGCATTTTTTCTGCAACTGTATCCGTAACTGTATTAAGGCCGCCACCTTGTCTCTTAATTAGTCTTTTACACAGGCAATATGACTGCCAGGTGAAGCTGCTCAGGGCAAGGCCGCCGAGTTCATCCGGCGCAGGATCAGGTCGGTGCGCCGGGCCAGGTAAGCAGTGCCACGATGTCCGTCGTAAAAGCGCGGATTCGGCAACATGACTGCCAGGCGAGCCGCCTGTGGCGCGCCGAGTTGCGCTGCCGAAACGCCATAATAATGTTGGGCTGCCGCTTCGGCACCGAAGATGCCGACGCCCCACTCGACCACGTTCAGATAGATTTCAAAGATGCGTTCCTTGTCCATCCAGTACTCGAGCATATAGGTAATGATCACTTCCTGCCCTTTGCGCAGGTAGCTGCGATCTCCGGAGAGAAAGAGATTTTTCGCCAATTGCTGGGTGATGGTGGAGCCGCCCGCTACGACCTTGCCTTTTTTAATATTTTTCTCATAAGCTTTTTGCAAGGCATCCCAATCCACACCTTCGTGCTCGGAGAAGTTGGAATCTTCCGACGCAATGATGGCGCGCTTCAGGTTATTCGAAATACGGTTGTAGGGAATCCATTTGTGCTTGAGCTGCGCCTTCGGATTCTTTTCCTGCAGGATGGAGAGCTGGTGTCGCATGAAGCTGGTCGAGCCCGGGTTGTGATTGACCCACCAGCCTATCTGCAGGAAAAAATACAGTTGCAGCAGCAACACCAAAAGAACCGGCACAACAATCAGCCAAAACAGCAGCTTGCGCAGTATTTTCATTTTTATATGTTCTGCTTGATTCTAAAGAAGCGTCTAAAAGGCGTGGGGGGAAACGGTCCGCAACAGATGTAAATGGAGAATACAGCGCGTCTTACAGTTTGTCGCGCAGTTCCTTGAACACTGCTGCGGTCTCCGGCCGCACATTGCGCCAGACATAAAACGATTCAGCAGCCTGCTCCACCAGCATACCCAGGCCGTCACGCACAGTCGCACCATGTTCTGCAGCAAATTGCATGAAAGGCGTCGGTGCTGCGCCATACATCATGTCGTAGGCCAAGGTACGCTTGGCAAAAACACGTGGCGAAATCGGCGGCACTTCCGAAGCCAGGCTGGCTGCAGTGGCATTGATCACGATATCGAAAGCATCGTCGAGCGCGCCGAAGTCGCTGACTTCAAGAGTAGGCTGTGGTGCAAAGCGTTCCGCCAGATCCAGCGCCTTCGAATGGGTACGATTGGCAATTACCAGCCTGGCTGGTTTTTCGTGCAACAGTGGCAGGATCACGCCGCGCGCGGCACCACCGGCACCCAGCAATAAAACTGTTTTACCGGCCACTGCCACACCTGCATTACGCACGATGTCCGTCACCAGGCCGACGCCATCGGTGTTATCGCCCAGCATTTCGCCATTCTCGAATTTCAGCGTATTCACTGCGCCGGCGGCACGTGCGCGCTCGCTCAGGCGACTCGCCATCGCATAAGCTTCCAGCTTGAATGGCACCGTCACGTTCAGGCCCTTGCCGTCATTGCGAATAAATTCCTGCACGCTGGCGAGGAAACCGTCGAGCGGTGCCAGCAAGCGATCATATTTCAAATCCTGCTGCGTCTGCGCGGCAAAACGTGCATGGATATCCGGGGATTTGCTGTGCGCGATCGGATTGCCGATCACTGCATAATGGTCAGTCCTGGTGCTCACTCATTGGCCTCGTGTTTCGGTTTGCAATGCATCGTCACGCGTGAAGTTGAAGCGCGTAATAATTTCCCACACATCATCCTTGCCTACCGAGCGCATATTCTCGGGGAATTTACCGAAGGGCGCAGAACGCCGCACGATGTTCAAGGCTGCCTGGTCCAGTGCCGGATTACCGGAAGTGCGCTCCACGCGTGGTCCGCCCTCTTTCATATAGATGGTGCCATCTTGGAAGATCGGGATGTAGACCACCAGTTGGCCATATAACTTCTTGCCGTCTTTTTGCGGGAAATTCAGCGTACCGTTTTTTTCTATGCGGTCTTGCAAGGCTTTGTAATAAGCCGCATACCCGACTTCGCGCGTGCTCGGCGTCACCTGGGTTTTCTTCGGACGCTTGTTGTATTCCTCTATGCTGCGTGAAATTTCGGCTTCACGACGCAGCAAGGCTTTCGCACTGTCCAGCATATCCACTGCATTGCGTTGTGGCGGCAAATCTTTTACCGGTTCGACATCACTGACTTTGGGCGTGTGGACAGCCGTTTTCTTTTCCATCTGCGCCAGCAGTTTTTGCTGATGCCGCTCCAGCTCTTCTATCTTGCGCCGCGCTGCTTTTGCACTGTCGCCATCTTCGCTTTTACGCAAATCCGGCAACGGTGATTTGGCACGACCGGCATCGGCATTGCCGCCACCATCAAGATTGGCTTGCGCCAGCGCATCCGCTTTCAATGGCTGCTTGTCATGCTTGGCATTAACCAATATCACTTCCAGCCCCGGATCGGTAGGCTTGAACTTGAAGGCTTCGGGCGGCGTGAAGTGCACAGCCAGCAACGCCGCATGCGCCAGCACGGAAATCGTGACGGCGGCAGACAAAAAGCGGTTCTGGAAAAAAGACTTCACGTGCAGATAGTCAACAATAGTCATTAAAGAAATGAATTTTACGGCAAAGCCGGGCTGATCCAGTGGAATCGATCCGGCTTATTCTGCCGAGGCTGGATTCGGGGCCGGCTCAGGCGCGGCTTCCAGCAATTCTGGTTCCATCGGTACCGGTTCGGCGTCGCCTTCCATCATATCGTCAGTCATTTCATCGTCCAGTTCGGCCGCCGCTGTTGCGCCGGCATCCTGGATAATATCGAGCAGACGCGCTTCAACCGTCAGATCCACTTCATCCCAGCGCAACAAATCCAGTTTGACTTGCGAACCGCGTGCCACTTGCGGCATGCCCGAGAGCTTGATGACCAATGGAATATCGACCAGGCGCAGGATTTCTTCTTTCAAGACTGCCGCTTCGACCTTCATGGTCTCGGCTTCACCTTTTTCCTGGCTCAACCAGCGCAGGCACCAATAGCGCTCCATATCAGCCTGGAAGGCAGCATACGCACTGTAAGCCGCATCGAAAGCTGACACGATTGCAAACAGATCAGCATCGCGCTGCTTGAATGGAGCAACCAGCGGCGCAGTCACGCCATGCTCTATGCAGGCGAGGATTTGCCATTGATTGACGAGATCGGTATAACGACGCAGCGGCGAAGTACTCCACGCGTATTGATCAACGCCCAGGCCCTGATGGGGTGCCGCGTGGGTTTGCATGCGGACCTGCATCTTGGCCGCCCAGCCATTACCGGAACCACCGCCCTGCGCGCGATAGATGCCAGGCACGCCATGCTCGTGCAACAACTTGCCCCAGCTGCTATTGGTCAGGATCGCCAGTTCGGCAACTATCTTGTCCAGCGGTGCGCCGCGCTTGCGGCGCTGGATGGATACCACATCGTTTTCAACATAAAAGTTGAAATCGACGCGATTATTTTGTTCCGGCCGCAAGCCAAAGCTTTCGCGCTTGGCCATGCGGCCCTGCTCCAGGACCTGCGCCCATTTCCACAACAGCGCGATATCTTCCTTGTACGGATAATCGCCGACGTCTGCCGCCAAATTGTCTTCGGTGACATAAGCATCGAGATCGTTGTGGCGCAAATTGGCTGCAATCGGCACCCGCTCCGCCCGTGTTTCGCTGGAGATCACCGACCAGTCGGACGGGTCCAGCGTGACGTACAAGGACAATGCAGGACAAACCCGACCCTCTGCCAGCGTGTATTCTTCCACCAGCTCATCCGGCAACATCGTGATCTTGTCGCCCGGCATATACACGGTAGACAGGCGCTGGCGTGCAATCACATCCAATGCATCGTCACGCTTGATACCCAAACCCGGTGCGGCAATATGAATGCCGACGCAAACCTTGCCATCCGGCAGGCGCGTGACCGACATTGCATCATCGATCTCGGTGGTCGTTACATCATCAATCGAAAATGCCTGCACATCAGCCACCGGCAATTCCGGCAAAGTCGGCAAAGCAATTTCCGGAAAGCCAGTGCCCTTGGGGAAAGACTCAAACAGGAATTTGGAAAAGTGCAAATCCTTGGCTGACGAAATCCCGCCTACCGCCAGCATCAAGCGTTGCGGTGCCATTTGCAATTCAGTGCAGGCTGCATCCAGCGCCTTATATTCGATGGAATTTTTATCCGGCTTGAAGAGCAGTTGCAGCACGATGGGACGCATCGCTTCCGGCAAACGCATGGCTTTTAATTCTGCGACATACTGCGCTTGCACCAGGGCTTGCTGGCGTTTCTTTTCGACGCCGGCCAGTGCCGCTTTCAACGAGGCTTCCGGTGCCGCCTTGTAGCGACCCTTGCCTTTTTTATAGAAGTAAATCGGTGCCGCATGCAGGCGCAGAATCAAACCGGCTGCTTCATGCGGTTTCGGTTCGTGACCGAAATACTCGGCACCCAATTCAGCAAAGCCGAACTCTTCCTCGCCCGCCACTTCCCACAGAAAATCGAGGTCGATATCTGCTGCAATGGCTTGCGCATCGGTCATGAATTCCGTCGGCGACGGGCTGGCAAACTGCAGCAGGACATCTTTGGAGCGCACCTTGCTGCGTTTGCCGGAAGGCATTTCAACCTGGTATGCCTCGCCTTGCTGCGACATCGCGACGCCGGCTTTGAAATCGCCGGATTCATCAAAAAATAGATTCATTCAATACTTTGCATTTAATAATTGTTCGAACAGCTTCGTCTACTGATCGCTCGCGCTTGTAGGCGGAGTCGATTGCTGCATGGATTAGGCGCATCGCTGCGCTGTTTTATCTAGCTTTTCCTCTCGGCGTGCGGATTCTGCCGGATCGTAGCCAGATTGGGGAGAAAAACTTCTGTCACCAGTAATAAACCTCTGCCGCGGCGATACAAACAGCGGCGCGCAAACAAGGGACTTGGCAAGGCCTGCCCCAAGGCAGCCGCAGCGCGCAATACCAGCGGATGCTGTGCCGACAGCCGCGCATATTCAAGTTCGCCGCGCCAGACCCGCGGATCGCCGAACAAGGTCGTTCCCAGCGAGCGTTCACCCAGGCGACCGAAGAAAGGCCAGTCGGAAGCAGTGGCGGACAGCGGCACTATCGTGTGTGCGTACACCACCGGTGTCTCATCACAGCACAGCAATACTTCACGCTCCTGCACCAGGCGACGATCGGGCAGGCCAACTTTCTCAAATTCATCAGCCAGCGGCAGCGCATGCTGCTGTACCAGGCGGCGTATGCGAAAACGTTCACAACGCGCCACCAGTTTCATCGTCAGCGACATCGAATCGGTCAGCCAGCCGCGCATTTGCGGCGATGCACGGACACCATTGACGTGCGCAAACCAATGCGCGTGCGTGACCGAGCGATGCGAGCGATACTTCACTGCCCCACCCCGGCATCCACACCACAAAAAGCCAATACTTCATCCGCGTATTCGGCAAAGTCCGAAATGCCGTGGTCGCTGCCCTGGATTACACGCTGCCTGGCACCGGTAAACTGCGCCACCATTTCGCGCCAGTCGAGCAATTCATCACCGGTCGCGGCAATCAGGAAATATCGTTCCGGATGCGTAATCGCAGGCACTGCCAGTGTCGCTAATTCATCAATATACTCGCGCTTGAATTCAAATGCCTCATTCGAGTGATATTGCGTTTTGACACCAACTTGCGTCGCCAGGTCACGTGCTGCATGCACCGCCGGATTCAGCAAAACCGCGCGGCAACCCAGTTTTTCCGCCAGCCAGGTGGCGTAATAACCACCGAGGGAAGACCCTATCAACGTGAGCTCGGCAGGCGGGACTGTTTGCGCAATGGCAAGTGCCAGTTCAATCGCAGCGCGCGGCGACGCCGGCAACTGCGGACAGGCATATTTATCGCCGCGCCCCAGGGCCTCCATACGGGCGGCCAGCAAACTGGTTTTAAACGAGAGTGGTGACGAACGAAAACCGTGCAGATACAAAATCATTTAGCCAGCGCATCCAGAATTTTTTGATGCACGCCACCAAAACCGCCGTTGCTCATGACCAACACCTGGTCACCCGCTTGCGCGCTCTGCGCAATGGCTTGTACCAAGGTCGGTAAATCATTAAAGGACCGCGCCTTCTCACCCAAAGGTGCCAGCGCTTCAGCCAGGTCCCAACCCAAC
Source organism: Janthinobacterium sp. Marseille (assembly GCF_000013625.1). NCBI lineage: Bacteria > Pseudomonadati > Pseudomonadota > Betaproteobacteria > Burkholderiales > Oxalobacteraceae > Janthinobacterium > Janthinobacterium sp. Marseille. The sequence continues at coordinate 3,327,808 of NC_009659.1, forward strand.
GCATCCTTGCCGTTACCGCTGGCGCCATAACCAAATATCAGGTCGGCGTCGACCAGGCTGCCGGGCAAGGCTTCTTTCATCGTGCCCAGCTTCATCGTATTCGAACGCGGCTCCAGCACTGCCAGGATGCGCGCCTTGCCAACCTTCTTGCGCAAGCCTTCAACAGTGGTCGCAATCGCGGTCGGATGATGCGCGAAGTCGTCGTACACCGCGATGTCCTTGACGGTACCGCGCAATTCCATGCGCCGCTTCACATTTTCAAACTGCCCCAGTGCGGCGATCGCCTGCGCCGGCAACACGCCGACGTGACGTGCCGCAGCAATGGCCGCCAGCGCATTCATGCGATTGTGTTCGCCGGTCAGCGACCACTGCACCGTCCCCTGCAATTCACCATTGAAGATCACGTCGAAATTGCCGTCATCATGCGTAGCCAGCGACCAGCCTTCCTTGCCGCCAAACCATTCGCTTTCGCTCCAGCAACCGCGCTGCAATACGCGCTGCAACGATGCTTCACGACCATTCGCAATCACACGGCCCACGCCGGGCACCGTGCGCACCAAATGATGGAACTGGGTTTCTATGGCATGCAGGTCAGGAAAAATATCGGCGTGGTCGTATTCCAGATTATTGAGGATCGCGGTCTTCGCATGGTAGTGCACGAACTTGCTGCGCTTGTCGAAGAAAGCCGTATCGTATTCATCCGCTTCAATCACGAAGAAGGACGATTCCTTGCCGCTGCCGGACAGGCGCGCAGAAATACCGAAGTTCATCGGTACGCCACCGATCAGGAAGCCCGGGTCGTAACCCGCATCTTCCAGTATCCAGGCCAGCATCGACGAAGTTGTGGTTTTGCCGTGCGTACCCGCCACAGCAAGCACCCACTTGCCTTGCAGGATGTGTTCACCTATCCATTGCGGACCGGAGGTATAGGGCAGGCCGCGATTGAGGATTTCTTCCATCAGCGGATTGCCGCGCGAGACGACATTGCCGATGACATATAAATCAGGGGCCAGGCTAATCTGTTCGGGACCGTAACCTTCGATCAGCTTGATGCCTTGCGCTTCAAGCTGGGTACTCATAGGCGGATAGACGTTCGCGTCGCATCCGGTAACCGTATGACCGGCGGCCTTTGCCAGAACTGCCAAACCACCCATGAAGGTGCCGCAAACGCCAAGTATGTGGATATGCATTGTACAATTTCGGATTGGAATATAGAGATTTTACCCGACGACGGGCTTCTGTCGGCGGGAGTATCATTCGCGCCATGTCAACTCACTCCCTGTCCGATACAGAATTACTGCGCGCCGAAATCGCCGCGGCTGCGGCACGCCTGATTGCCGAAGACGGGCTTGATTACGGCACCGCCAAACGCAAGGCCGTCAAACAGATACTGGGCAATGGCAAGGTGCGCGGCAATATCCTGCCGGACAATAGCCAGATCGAAGACGAAGTCCGGCTGTATAACGAACTGTTTTTCAGCGACACCCAACCCGCACGCTTATTGCATTTACGGCAACTGGCCTTGCGACTGATGGCGGAACTAACACCTTTCCAACCGCATCTGACCGGCGCGATCCTGAACGGCACAGCCGGCGAACATTCGGATATCCACCTGCAATTGTTCGCGGAAAGCCCGAAAGATGTTGAGATTTACTTATTAAATAAAGGCGTGGATTTCGACGTATCGGAATCCAGCCACTTCAAAGGCCATAACGAACCAGTAGAAACCCTGAGTTTCATCTGGCAGCAGGAAGGCGTACACCTGGCCTTGTATGAAACCGATGATTTACGCGGTGCCCTGAAAAAAACGCCATCCGGCCGTACCGAGCGGGCTGATATAGAATCTGTGCGCGCACTGCTATCCGGGGAAAACGAGTAAATATGAAACGTAATGTATTGTTGTTCGGCGCTATCGCCGTGTTCTTTGCTGCCATCGGCATCTACTTCGGCGACAAGCATCACAGCCCCGCCGCTCCCGAATCGCCGGCCGTCGCCACCTTCTTTGCCCAGCAAATGGAAGACAGCGCCGGCAAAATGCATACGCTGGGCGAATGGCAGGGCAAAACGCTGATTGTTAACTTCTGGGCAACATGGTGCGCGCCTTGCGTGGAAGAAATGCCTGAGTTAACTGAATTACAAACCGAGCTGGCCGGGAAGAATATCCAGATCCTCGGCGTCGGCATCGACTCGCCGAGCAATATCCGCGAATTCGCCGCCAAATATAAAATCACCTACCCGCTTTATATAGCCGGCCTGACCGGCAGTGAACTGTCGCGCCAGTTCGGCAACCAGGCTGGCGGCCTGCCCTTTACCGTGATCATTGGTCCGAAAGGCGATGTCCGCAAGACCTATCTGGGACGCCTGAAGATGGATCAATTGCGCGCGGACATCGCAGCCCTTTAAGCGTCAAGCAAGATTTTCCCTTGCCAATCAGCGCCATTTAGCGGCAAAATGCGGCCATCGTCGTCAAACGGAGTTGCATCTCCATGGCAAAAAATATTCTTTTATTAAACGGCCCGAACCTGAATTTATTGGGTTCGCGCGAGCCTGAGGTCTATGGCGCCACCACTCTTGCTGATGTGGAACGTGCTGCCAGCGAACAGGTCGCGCAAGCCGGTGCCAAGTTGACCACCTTCCAGAGCAATCATGAAGGTGCGTTGATAGACCGCATCCAGGCCGCGAAAAAAGAAGGTATCGATGCCATCGTGATTAATCCGGGCGGACTCACGCATACCAGCGTATCATTGCGCGATGCATTGGCCGCCGTTGCCATTCCATTTGTGGAAATTCACGTTTCCAATATTCACCAGCGCGAAGCATTCCGCCACCATTCCTATCTGTCCGGCATCGCCGTCGGCGTGATATGCGGCTTGGGTACCGAAGGATATGCTGCAGCCATCTCTTTTGCACTCAAAAAGCTCTAATTTCTCCCATTTGTCGGCAAATGCCTTATAATTGCCGCCATCTTCAATCATAAAAATTAAAATTTCCAAGGAAATTCACATGGATTTACGCAAGCTCAAGACCCTCATTGATCTGGTCGCAGAATCAGATATCGCTGAACTGGAAGTGACGGAAGGCGAAAGCAAAGTCCGTATCGTCAAATCGTCGGCAGCACCGCAAAACCAAGTCGTGATGATGCAACCGCAAGGCGCACAAGCGCAATACGCACCTGCACCAGCCGCCGCACCAATCGCTGCAGCACCGGTCGCAGCCGCGCCAGTCGAAATCCAGGGCCACGTCGTCAAGTCACCTATGGTCGGCAGCTTCTACCGCTCTTCCGCCCCAGGCTCGCCGGCATTTGTCGAAGTCGGTTCGGTCGTCAAGGAAGGCGATACCCTGTGCATCATCGAAGCAATGAAACTCTTGAATGAAATCGATGCTGATGCTTCCGGCGTCATCAAGGAAATCCTGGTCGAAAACGGCCAACCGGTCGAGTTTGGCCAACCGTTGTTTATCATCGGCTAATAGATGGCAGCAGGGGCTATACAGGCGCACACGCCGCCCCTTCTCCACTCTCGCTGATTCGATTCCATCCTTATAACGACGAGTCCAATTTCCACTATGTTTGAAAAAATCCTCATCGCCAACCGCGGCGAAATCGCGCTCCGTATCCAGCGCGCCTGCCGCGAAATGGGCATCAAGACCGTGGTTGTCCACTCCGAGGCAGACCGCGACGCAAAATACGTCAAGCTGGCCGACGAGTCCGTTTGTATCGGCCCGGCACCTTCTTCGCTGAGCTACCTGAATATGCCGGCCATCATCAGCGCGGCCGAAGTGACGGATGCCGAAGCGATCCATCCCGGCTACGGCTTCCTGTCCGAAAACGCTGATTTTGCCGAACGCGTAGAGCAATCCGGCTTCGTCTTTATCGGCCCACGTTCCGACTCGATCCGTATGATGGGCGATAAAGTATCGGCCAAACAGGCGATGATCAAGGCTGGCGTGCCATGCGTCCCAGGTTCGGAAGGCGCATTGCCGGATGATGCGAAAGAAATCGTGCAGATCGCACGCAAGATTGGTTACCCGGTCATTATTAAAGCAGCAGGTGGTGGTGGCGGACGCGGTATGCGCGTCGTGCATACCGAAGCAGCGCTGCTCAATGCCGTCACCATGACCAAGACAGAAGCCGGCAGCGCTTTCGGCAATCCGGAAGTGTATATGGAGAAGTATCTGGAAAATCCACGCCACGTGGAAATCCAGATCCTCGCCGACGAACACAAAAATGCAATCTGGCTGGGCGAACGCGATTGCTCGATGCAGCGCCGCCACCAAAAAGTATTGGAAGAAGCACCGGCACCAGGCATTCCGCGCAAAACCATCGAACGCATCGGTGACCGTTGCGCCGAAGCTTGCCGCAAGATGGGCTATCGCGGTGCCGGCACTTTTGAATTCCTGTACGAAAACGGCGAGTTCTATTTCATTGAAATGAACACCCGCGTCCAGGTCGAACATCCGGTCACTGAAATGATTACCGGCATCGATATCGTACAAGAACAAATCCGCATTGCTGCCGGTGAGAAACTGCGTTTCCGCCAGCGCGACGTGATCCTCAGTGGCCACGCCATCGAATGCCGTATCAATGCCGAAGACCCGTTCAAATTCACCCCTTCGCCGGGCAAGATCGTTTCCTGGCACGCGCCGGGCGGTCCTGGCATCCGGGTTGACTCGCATGCTTATGCCGGTTACTACGTGCCACCGCATTATGATTCGATGGTCGGCAAGGTCATCGCCTACGGTGCGACCCGCGAACAAGCTATCAAGCGCATGCAGATCGCCTTGTCGGAAATGGTGGTCGAAGGCATCCAGACCAACATCCCATTGCATCGTGAATTGATGGTGGATGCACGCTTTATCGAAGGCGGAACCAACATCCATTACCTCGAGCAAAAACTGGCGAACAAACCTGATTTGCCTAAAGAGTAAGCAGCATCATTCCCTGGCGGCGAGCCAATCGCTGTAACAATCATCCGGTTTGATTGTTACAGCGAATACAAACTATCATCACCCTGCCCCTTGCGGGCACACAGCCCCTATAATGGCTGACAGTAAAGTACATTGAGGTATTCATGAGTTGGACCGAAATTGTGATCGAAGTCGCCCGTACGCATGCGGAAGCATTATCCGATGCGCTGATGGAGGCTGGCGCATTATCAGTCTCGGTAGAGGACGCTGACTTCGGCACTGACGCCGAGCAACCTTTGTTCGGCGAACCCGGCATGGAACCGACAGAAGCGGCATGGGAACACAGCCGCGTGGTCGCACTGACACCGGTCGAAGCCGACCAGGCCGCCATCGTTGCAGAAGCCGCCCAGGCGGTTGGCCTCGCTGCCACAGATGTTGCCTTTACACTGCGCGCAGTAGAAGAACAGGATTGGGTGCGTTTGACCCAATCGCAATTCGAACCTATCCATATCGGTAAAAATATCTGGGTCGTGCCGAGCTGGCACGATGCGCCTGATCCGCAGGCACTGGTATTGGAACTGGACCCCGGTCTCGCCTTCGGCACCGGTAGCCATCCGACCACACGCCTGTGCATGGAATGGCTGGAAGCCCATCCACCAGTTGGCCTGAGCGTACTCGATTACGGTTGCGGCTCCGGCATCCTGGCGATGGTGGCAGCCAAGCTCGGCTCGACTGACGTTATCGGCATCGATATCGATCCGCAAGCGATCAAATCGGCACTCTTCAATACCGAACGCAATCATTGCGAAGTCGCTTATTACCTGCCGGACGAATTTGCGAGCTCCGGCCATGCACATACCTTTGATGTGGTCGTCGCGAACATCCTCGCCAACCCGCTTAAAGTCATGGCACCGATGTTGTCCGGACGCGTGAAGCCGGGCGGCAAACTGATATTATCGGGTGTGCTTGCGACCCAGGTAGAAGAAGTCAGCGCCGCTTACGCCCCTTTCATCAAGCTCAGCGTCTGGGCCGAACATGAAGGTTGGGTTGCCCTCGCCGGCCAACTTCCTCCCGGTCCGGAATCCGGCCAGGCATAACGCGCTCATGGCACTCGCGACTCAATGTCCCCACTGCCAAACGACGTTTCGCGTCGCGCATGACCAATTGAAATTGCGCGCAGGCCTGGTGCGCTGCGGTTATTGCAAGGAAATCTTTAACGGCATAGAAAACCTGCTGCCGTCGGAAGATCCGGCCTCGGCGGCACCAGCAGTGCCCGCCACCACCAACGCAGAAACCACAGAAGTCCAGGTCCAGGCCGCGGCTGTTGCGCCGGAGATAGAACAAGACGCCAACGAAGACAGTGCTCCGGCCATAGCCGATAGCAATGAATCCACTCCCGACGAACCGGATGAAACTGCAAGCGCTGACACGGAAGAGCCGGTAGCCGAAGCCCCTGCCGCCAGCAAGATCGATTTCGATATCCCGGCCGGCTTTGAACGCGACGCCGACGTGTATGTGCCGGATCCCGCCTACGAAGCAAACAAACCGGAAGACCCGCTGCAGCGCATGACCTTGCTGGATTTCACGCGCGACTTGCCGGATGAAATCAATGCAGAAAATACCGCTTCGACTTACGATCCGAATGAGCTGGACCAGGCCATCAACGATTTGCAGCGCAAACCGTGGCGCCGCAGCCGGAAGTCTGCCCAAGCCGCAACCCAAGATGCGCTGGATGAGGTCGATGCCGATGATGAACCCGACTTCCTCAAACGCGGTCGGCGCAAACAACGCCTGAGCCGCAAGCTGCGTATTTTCCTTGGCATCAGCTGCTTCATCTTGCTGATCGCCGCCCTGCTGCAGGGCATATATGTATTCCGCAATCAAATTGCCGGCTGGTTCCCGCAAGCCAAACCGATCCTGATCCAAACCTGTGAACTGCTGGGTTGCCGCATCGACCTCCCTGCTCAAATCGACCAGGTATCGATCGAGTCCAGCGAACTGCAAACGCTGGCCAACAACAAGGATACGTTTGTACTCACTACGCTGCTACGCAACTACAGCAGTACGTATCAGGAATGGCCGCATATAGAATTGACGCTCAATGACATCAACGAGAAACCCTTGCTCAGGCGCGTCTTTACGCCGGACGACTATCTGCACAATAGCGAAGATGTGCGCATCGGCTTTAGCGCCAACAGTGAACGCAGCGTCAAATTGTCTTTCGAACTAACACAGTTGAAAGCATCCGGTTACCGCGTCTACCTGTTCTATCCCTGAACCACAATCGCACTGAATGCAGCAATGCCGCGGCACAGTGTATGATTGCGACCAATTTCTTACTCCGGCCTGTTCCCTACTTAATATGAAATCCTTAATCTGCGGTTCCGTTGCATTCGATACCATCATGTCCTTTGAAGGTCGTTTCGCTGAAGCCTTGCTGGCCGAGCAGTTGCACAAGATCAACGTATCTTTCCTGGTACCGACGATACGCCGCGAATTCGGTGGTTGTGCCGGCAATATCGCGTACAACCTGAAAATGTTGGGCGGCGATCCTTTGATCATGGCGACCATAGGTCAGGATGGCGCGTCCTACCGCGAGCGCCTCGAGCAATTGCAGATTTCCCAGCAATGCCTGAAAACCATAGACGATTCCTACACCGGCCAGGCTTTCATCACGACTGATGCCGGCGGCAACCAGATCAATGCCTTCCATCCTGGCGCGATGAGCTTTTCCCATCACAACAAGGTGGCAGATGCCGGCAAAGTGGCAATCGCCATCGTTGCACCGGACGGCCGTGACGGCATGCTGCAGCACGCGCAGCACTGCGCCGACCTGGATATCCCGCTGATCTTCGATCCGGGCCAGGGCTTGCCTATGTTTAATGGTGATGAATTGAAGAATTTCATTGAGCTGGCAACTTATGTCGCCGTCAATGACTATGAAGCGGAATTGCTGACCGAGCGTACCGGCCTGTCACTGAAACAGATCGCGGAACGTGTATCCGCACTGGTTGTCACCCGTGGCGAACAAGGCGCAGAGATTTTCACCGGCAGCGAACACCTGAATATTCCATGCGTCAAAGCTGAACAGGTGCTCGATCCGACCGGTTGCGGTGACGCATTCCGTGCCGGCATGTTGTTTGGCCTGACCAACAATATGGATTGGGCGACTACCGGTCGCTTGTCGAGCCTGATGGGTTCGATCAAGATCGCGCATCAAGGCCCGCAGAACCACGTATTGTCACGTGCAGAAATCGACGATCGCTTTGAGCAGGCTTTCGGCTATCGCCTGTAAGAGATAGTCATGGTGCGGTGCCGGCGCAAGGCCGGGCCGCACAAATATGTGTCTACAGCAGCGCTGCCACCAGGGTAGTGACCAGCTGAATCGCGATGCGCAGCAGGATCAGCGCAACCAAAGGCGATAAATCCACCGTCCCGATCAAAGGCACCACCCGGCGCAAAGGCCGCATCAGCGGATCATTCAGGGCACGGACAAACGGTGCCAGCGGGGCCCGCGGATTCACCCAGCTGAAGATCACTTCAATCAGAATCAGGCCGATCAGGCCATACAGCGCCCACTGCACCACCCTTAGCAAGGACAAGAGCAGCAGCGTCTGCGCACTGAAGCCGCCACGCAGCAGCAAGTCAACAGCTGTTGCCGCCAACGCTACCAGGAAAGCGCCAATCACACTGGCCCAGTCGTAACCACCTGCACCCGGCAATACACGGCGCAAGGGACGTACCAGCCAGTCTGTCAATTGATAGGTAAATTGTGCCAGCTCCATCGGTGGACGCACGCGAACCGCCTGCATCCAGAATCTGAGCAGCAAGGCACCCGCCAGCACGATGGCGACGGTATCGATAATCAGCGTAAATACACTATCCAGCACGGAGACTCCTTAAAAAAAAACCGCTGTGCGACAAAAGCCACACAGCGGGATTGTGCCTGAAATTAATCAAGCGCATCCAGGCGAACCTGGATTTACGGACGTGTGCCCGTTGGAAACGGCCATGCTGCTGCCGGATTCAACACCGTCTTAACTGCAGGTGCTGCTACTGCTGCTGGCTTGGCGGCAGGCTTTTTAGGCGCTGCTTTTTTAGCTGCAGGTTTTTTAGCAACTGGCTTTTTAGCTGCAGCTTTTTTGGCTGCTGGCTTAGCTGCTGGCTTTTTAGCGGCTGCTTTTTTTGCTGCTGGCTTTTTCGCTACAGCTTTTTTAGCAACTGCTTTTTTAGCCGCTGGCTTTTTGGCTGCTGCTTTTTTGGCCGCTGGCTTTTTCTTAGCAACGACTTTTTTAGCTACAGCTTTCTTAGCTACTGGCTTTTTAGCTGCTGCTTTTTTAGCCACTGGCTTTTTCTTAGCAACGACTTTTTTAGCTACAGCTTTCTTAACTACTGGCTTTTTAGCTGCTGCTTTTTTAGCCACTGGCTTTTTCTTAGCAACGACTTTTTTAGCTACAGCTTTCTTAGCTACTGGCTTTTTAGCTGCTGCTTTTTTAGCCACTGGCTTTTTAGCTGCTGCTTTTTTTGCTACTGGTTTTTTTGCTGCAGCTGGTTTTTTAGCTGCTGCTTTCTTTGCAGCTGGTTTCTTAGCTGCTGGTTTTTTTGCTGCTGTTGCCATTTTGTTTCTCCTTCACGTGATGGAAAAAATCAAGCTTCTAGGTTTGAAACTCTCCCGCACCATCGCGATGGTTTGGGCGAATTATTCATCGGCACAAGCGTGCTTGTTGCTTGCGCTAATGAATTCGGCTCCAGCTGAACTGCTGCATCCCCTCACTTATGCAGCACTTCAGCCTTGCTTGGCTATGCGTCTATCGTAGCAACGCTACCGCTATAGCCAAAAAAAACGCCAGCGCATACGCCGGCATTGGAATACTGTTTCAGAAAAAACAAACCTTTTTTAAAGAAAAAAACCGCCGCACCTGACTGAATCAAGTGTTGCGGTTTGAGCAGATGAGATCGTATAGGTCTTCTACTGTTCATTAAATTTGGTTGTTGCCTTTCCTGTTTTTACGCAGTCTTTGTAATTCCTGTTTGAGCGACTGCATCTTTGGAACTACTCTTTTTGCTGCTTATTTCGCGTTGCTCAAGGCAACGCGATTTTTAATTATTTATTCCCAGTTGAGCGCGCCACCAGTTTGGTACTCGATGACTCGGGTCTCGAAAAAGTTGCGCTCCTTTTTCAGATCGATCATCTCGCTCATCCATGGGAATGGATTTTCTTCTTGTTCAAACATCGGCTCCAAACCGATTTGTTGTGCGCGGCGATTTGCAATGAATCTCAAATAGCCTTTGAACATCGGTGCGTTAAGACCAAGCACTCCACGCGGCATTGTATCCTCTGCGTAACGATATTCCAACTCTACTGCGCGTAAAAACAACGTTTTAATCTCTTCGCGGAATTGCGGCGTCCACAAATGCGGATTTTCGAGCTTGATCGTGTTGATCAAATCGATGCCGAAGTTGCAGTGCATGGACTCATCACGCAGGATGTATTGATACTGCTCTGCAGCACCCATCATCTTGTTTTGACGACCGAGCGCGAGGATTTGCGCGAAGCCGACATAGAAGAAAAGACCTTCCATCAGGCAGGCAAACACGATGAGCGAGCGCAGCAATTTCTGATCATTCTCAGTCGTGCCGGTCTTGAATTCAGGATCGGTCAGCGTCTCAATGAATGGAATCAGGAACTGATCCTTGTCGCGAATCGACTCGACTTCATTGTAGGCATTGAAGATTTCGCCTTCGTCCAGGCCCAGCGATTCAACGATGTATTGATAGGCATGGGTGTGGATCGCCTCTTCAAATGCCTGGCGCAACAGGTACTGGCGGCATTCCGGCGCCGTAATGTGGCGGTAGGTACCGAGCACGATATTGTTGGCGGCCAGCGAATCGGCGGTCACGAAAAAGCCCAGATTGCGCTTTACCAGACGACGCTCGTCATCAGTCAGGCCGTTCGGATTTTTCCACAATTCAATATCACGCTGCATATTGATCTCTTGCGGCATCCAGTGGTTGGCGCAACCAGCCAGGTATTTATCCCAGGCCCATTTGTATTTGAACGGCACCAGCTGGTTCACGTCAGTCTGGCCATTGATGACGCGCTTGTCGGCGGCATCCATACGACGGGTCGGATCAACTGCGGCGGCGTCTTTCGCTACCAGGGCAGGATCCAGTGCCACATCTTGTGTTTGCAGGCGTTGTGCGGCTGCATCACGTACTTGCTGCAAAGCCGGTTGCAATGCTGGCGCAGGTGCTGCCGGTTTTACTTCTTCATCCCAACTTAGCATGACTTATTTCCTTATTCGTATTCTGCGGGTGTATTGACACCGTCTTACAGAACAAAGGCACTTTATCCTTTGTCTGCTTTCTTTCCATCTAGTTCAATCCGGCGCTGCCTGCCTATCTTACTGCCGGCTGCGCAGCGCCGTTTATCCTGCTTATTTAGTGCCCGTTGACTGCCCGGCTACTAATTATTGGCAGGCTTCGCATTCCTCGAATCCTGCATCACCAGGACGCAACATGCAAGCCGGACCGTCGGTTTCTGCTGCGGCTTGCGCTGCCGAAGACGGGGCGCCGGAATCAACCGCATTCAGTGCACCGGTTTTCGAAGTCGATTTTTCGGTATGCGTTGCACCCATGGTACGCAGGTAGTAAGTGGTTTTCAGGCCACGCAACCATGCCAGTTTGTAGGTGTCGTCCAGTTTCTTACCGGATGCGCCAGCCATGTAGATGTTCAGGGATTGCGCCTGATCGATCCATTTTTGGCGACGCGATGCCGCTTCCACCAGCCATTTAGGCTCAACTTCAAATGCTGTCGAGTAGATGTCACGCAGGTCTTGCGGGATGCGGTCGATCTTGGCCAGGCTGCCGTCGAAGTATTTGAGGTCGGAAATCATGACTTCATCCCACAGACCACGTGCTTTCAAGTCACGGACCAGGTATTCATTGATTTCAGTGAATTCGCCGGACAGGTTCGATTTGACGTACAGGTTTTGGTAAGTCGGTTCGATACATGCCGAAACGCCGATGATGTTCGAGATGGTCGCGGTCGGTGCAATCGCGACGCAGTTCGAGTTACGCATACCGAATTGCTTGATGCGTTCACGCAACGGTGTCCAGTCCAGGGTTTCTGTCAGGTCCGCTTCCAAGTAACCGCCACGCTCTTCCTGCAGCAGTTTCAGCGAATCTTGCGGCAGGATGCCACGATCCCACAAGGAACCACGGTAAGAGCTGTAACGACCACGTTCTTCAGCCAGTTCGGTCGAAGCATAGTAAGCGTAGTAGCAGACGGCTTCCATCGAACGATCGGCAAACTGTACCGCCTCATCCGAAGCGTAAGGAATGCGCATCATGTGCAGGCAATCCTGGAAACCCATGATGCCGAGGCCGACCGGACGGTGGCGCAGGTTGGAATCACGTGCTTTCTTGACTGCGTAATAGTTGATATCGATCACGTTATCCAGCATGCGCATGGCAGTACGAACCGTTTTTTGCAGCTTGACGTGATCCAGCTGGCCGTCTTTCATATGGGCCGGCATATTGACCGAACCCAGGTTGCAGACTGCGATTTCCGAATCATTGGTATTGAGTGTGATCTCGGTGCACAGGTTCGAGCTGTGAACCACGCCCACATGTTGCTGTGGCGAACGGATGTTGCAAGGATCCTTGAATGTGATCCATGGGTGGCCGGTTTCGAACAGCATCGACAGCATTTTGCGCCACAGGTCCAGTGCCTGGATTTTCTTGAACAGTTTCAGTTCACCGCGCGCCGCCTTGGCTTCATAACCGGTGTAAGCCGCTTCGAAGGCCTTGCCGACTTTATCGTGCAGGTCTGGCGCATCGGATGGCGAGAACAGGGTCCATTCGCCTTTTTCCATGACGCGCTTCATGAACAGATCAGGGATCCAGTTCGCGGTATTCATATCGTGCGTACGACGACGGTCATCGCCGGTGTTTTTACGCAAGTCGAGGAATTCCTCGATATCCATGTGCCAGGTTTCCAGGTAAGCGCAGACTGCGCCCTTGCGTTTGCCGCCCTGGTTGACCGCAACAGCGGTGTCGTTAACTACTTTCAGGAAAGGAACCACGCCTTGCGAACGGCCGTTGGTACCCTTGATGTGCGCGCCCAGCGAACGGACCGGGGTCCAGTCATTGCCCAGGCCACCGGCGTATTTAGCCAGCAATGCGTTTTCCTTGATCGCTTCGTAGATACCGTCGAGGTCATCCGCAACGGTGGTCAGGTAGCACGACGACAGTTGTGAACGCTGGGTGCCGGAGTTGAACAGGGTTGGAGTCGAGCTCATGAAGTCGAAGCTGGACAACAGGTTGTAGAACTCGATGGCGCGTTCTTCGCGGTTGATTTCGTTCAGCGCCAGACCCATCGCTACGCGCATATAGAATGCTTGCGGCATTTCGATACGGGTATCACGGATGTGCAGGAAGTAACGGTCATACAGGGTTTGCAGGCCGAGATAACCGAATTGCAGGTCACGCTCAGGAACCAGTGCATCGCCCAATTTTTTCAGGTCGAACTGGCCGAGTTTGGCATCCAGCAATTCTGCTTCGATACCTTTTTTGATGAATTTCGGGAAGTATTCCAGGTACTGCGCAGGTGCATCGGCTTGCGCCACTTCCAGGCCAAATACTTCCTTGCGAATGGTGTGCATCAACAAACGTGCGGTCACGGTGCTGTATGCAGGATCTTTTTCCATCAGCGCGCGCGCTGCCAGGATGGCCGACTTGTGCAATTCTTCGACCGGTACGCCGTCGTACAGGTTTTTAACTGTTTCGTGCAGGATGGCTTCCGCATCAACGTGCTTTTCCAGACCGATACAAGCTGCATTGATCAGATCACGTACTTGATTCATGTCCAGCGGACGACGCTGACCGTCTTCCGTGACGTGCAATTGATGAGTTTCTGCGACTGGCTTGGCGGCTTGCTGCTGCGCACGCTCTTCCATCCGCTTGGCGCGATACAGCACGTACGCACGTGCCACATCGTGTTCACCGGAACGCATCAGGGCCAGTTCAACCTGGTCCTGGATATCTTCAATATGAAAGGTGCCGCCGGCCGGCTGGCGACGCACCAGGGCGTTGACGACATTCGAAGTCAACTGTTCAACCAGCTCACGCACGCGCGCAGATGCCGCACCCTGGCCGCCGTTAACGGCCAAAAACGCCTTGGTCACTGCGATGGAAATTTTCGATGGCTCGAAACCGACTACTGCGCCATTACGACGAATAATGCGATGTTCGCCCAGACCGACGGTCTGTGTATTGGAAGTCGACGGTGCAACCGCGAGGGACGCGATGTTGCCAATTTCTGTCGGTGACTTGGCTGAAATTTCTTGCGTAGAGAGCATTACGACTCCTTCAATAGGGATTGCTGGCAATATTGCCGTACTTTTTTTAAGAGGGAAAACCGGTTACTGCCGGTTTCGCGAAATTGTTTTGCCTGGATGACATCCACGGAACGCAGATATCTACGTTGAACGCCAATGCCACTACCGTTTTTCTAGTTTTATATGGCATCTGCCCAGAGCCCTTACTTAATATGAATTAACAAATTGCATGAAGGTGCATATAACTGAACAAACCTAAGGCGGGACCGAAAACTCACTACATCTAGTGCGAAACTCACGATCTGCACTAATTCTAGTGCGTGAAACTCGAGGATGCAATCAATTTTTCAGTAGTTGAAGATATATTTTTTTATAAGAATATATGGGATTGCATAGCTGCATTTTTTACATTAAGCGGAACGCCAACTCTGGCGCGGCCTGCCCTGTATTTGCCCGTTTTTGCTGCACAAGATAGCGCTCTTCATACCCGGCCCAGTCAAAAAACGGACCAGGGTCGGTCTTGCGACCAGGTGCAATATGCTCATGCCCGGTCACATGCAATAGCGGGTACGCCGCTTTCAATGCCACCGTCAGCGCTGCCAGTGCCGCATACTGTTCATCCGCAAAAGCTTCAAAGTCCGTCCCTTCCAGTTCGATGCCGATCGAAAAATCATTGCAGCGCTCCTGTCCGCAAAAGGACGAAGCGCCGGCATGCCATGCCCTGTCATTGGCCGAGACAAACTGCATCACCGTACCATCGCGCCGGATCAGGAAATGCGCAGACACCCGCAAAGGTCGCAACTGGTCAAAATACGGATCCGCTTCATAATCCAGCCGGTTCAGGAACAGGTCGGCAATAAACGGTCCGCCAAACTGGCCCGGCGGCAAACTGATGTTATGTATCACCAGCAATGCAATTTCCGTTCCTTCCACCCGCGCATCAAAATTGGGCGAAGGCAAATGCTGCGCCCCGACCGCCCATCCTGCGGCATCAATCTGAAAAGCTAATGAGGATTTATGCAAAGTCTTATTCCGGTGCATTGATATCCAGCCGCTGCATGCGATAACGCAGCTGGCGGAAACTGATGCCGAGCAATTCGGCAGCCTGGGTCCGGTTGAACTGGGTCTTGCTCAGGGCGCGACGGATGATTTCGCGCTCCACATCATCCAGGTGATCCGGCAAGGAGCCAGGCAAATCGCTGGTGGCTGCCAGCGGTTTGGCATCCGGCGCGACCATTGCTTGCTCGGGCACTGCAAGCGCTTCGACCATCTCTGCCGCAACCGCTTTCGGCGTGTGCGCGGCTTTCAATACCAGGTCGCTCACCTCGATCACGCCATCGTTGGCAAAGGCCAGCGCACGTTCCAGTATATTTTCCAGTTCCCGCACATTGCCGGGGAAGGAGTACTGCAGCAAGGCTTCCAGCGCCGCCGGCGTCAATCTTGCCTGCCCGGCATCGAGACGGGTCAGGATAGCTTTGGCGAGCAAGGCAATATCATCGAGACGTTCGCGCAAAGGCGGCAAATTCAGTTCGATCACATTCAAGCGGTAATACAAATCCTGGCGGAAGGTACCGCGCCCTACGCAATCGTGCAGGTTTTGATGCGTCGCACTAATAATACGTACATCGACCGGCTCTTCCGTCGTCGCCCCCACTTTACGCACCCGGCGCTCCTGGATCGCGCGCAGCAGTTTGACTTGCATCGCCAGCGGCAAGTCCGCCACCTCGTCCAGCAGCAGGGTGCCGCCATTGGCGGCCTGGAAGAATCCATCCCGGTCATCGACCGCACCGGTAAACGCACCTTTACGGTAACCAAAGAACTCGGCTTCCATCAGCGCTTCCGGAATCGCACCGCAATTGACCGCAACAAACGGTTTGTCGCTGCGCGCACTCTGCGCATGGATATCGCGTGCGGCCAATTCCTTGCCGCTGCCGGATTCGCCGCTGATGGCGACCGGTGCCATGCTGCGTGCCAGGCGGGCAATCTGTGCGCGCAAGGCCAGCATCGCTTCCGACTGCCCCATCAGGCGCAAGGCCGGCGACACTGCCACTTTGGCACTCGGTTGTTCATCGGCCTGGCTAATGCGCAAAGCCGAACGCACCATGACGCGCAACTGCTCCAGCCCCACCGGCTTCGACAAATAATCAAAAGCACCGGCTTTCAGGGCGACCACTGCATTATCGGCACTGCCAAAAGCGGTGATCACGGCGACCGGGGTATTTTTGTATTGTGCGGTAATTTCCTGCACCAGCTCTATGCCCAAACCATCCGGCAAACGCATATCGGTCAAGACCAGTGCATATTCATGCTGCTGCAGATAGTCGCGGGCGACCGCCAGGTTTTGCGCACTGTCGATATCCAGGCCCATTTTGACGAGTGTAATTTCCAGCAACTCGCGCAGATCCGCCTCGTCATCAACGATAAGAATACGAGGAGAAGTCATGATGCGCAGCTTGTACGGTTGGAGGACATTTAAACAGCTTCGTTAGTGGCAAAAGTAATCACAAATCGACCGGATGGCGAACCATGTTCATCATCCGTCCGGTATTCATAGTTCAGCATCGCGCCATTGTTCAGGCACAGTTCGCGTGCCAGGTACAGGCCGAGGCCGGTACCCTTGTTCGACGTCGTATAAAACGGTTCAAACAAATGGGCGCGTACCGCGGAGGAAATCTGCGCGCCATCGTCCTGCACATGCAATTCCAGCCTGTGCCCGGGCATGGCCACTATATATACACGTATGCTGGCAGGGGCTCCACTGGCGTAGCGTAACGCATTTGTCAGCAAGTTCAAGACGATTTCGCGCAAATGCAACGGATCGAAACGGACTTTATAGGGCTTCATATCTGCCACCGCGATCATGCCATCCTTGATCTCATGTATTTCACTTAACTCGCTCAACAGGTCGTCGAACAGCAAGCCGAGGGAAAGCGGTTCATGGTACTGATGCGCCTTGCGCGACAGCTTCAGGATGTCTTCGATCATCCGGTTCAGGCGTGCCACATTGTCACTGACGATGGAAAGCAGGCGCTGCTGCCCGGCGCTGAGTTCATCTTCCTTCAACAGCGAGGTGGCATGCCCTATAGCCGACAGCGGATTACGCACCTCGTGCGCAATGCTGGCGGTGAGCCGTCCCATCGAAGCCAGCTTCAATTGCTGCGCCTGGTTTTCAATTTCGGTCACATCCTGCAGGAAAATCACCACCCGGTCTTCCAGTACGCCATCGGCATCGACCCGTGCAAAGCGCAATTTCAAATGCGTCATCAACTCACGCCGGCCACCCATGATGGTGCTGCCACCCTGTAGCGTATTTTCTTCGGTGTGCTTGATAAAAACGAAGGTCGGCGTCTGTTGCTGGGTCTGCGGCTGGGTCGGCACGCGCAAACCGGAGCGCGCACCCCATGCGGAATAAGCCGCCGCAATCGGCGCCAGCCACACCATATCGGATAACTTACCGTAATCACCCGCATGCGGAAACGACAGGCCCAACATACGGGCCGCTGCCGGATTGCAGGTGAGGACGCGCCCTTTGCGGTCGACCACCAAGATGCCGTCCTCCATATCCGCAATGACCAGGCGATTGATCGCCTGTTGCACATGCAAGGCGCGACCACGACCGCGTGCCAGCGTTTCCTGCTTGATCAGGCGTGCGGCAAGCCGGTTGATCGCAAAGATAATGATGAAAAAAGCCGCGCCATACAAACCCACTTGCGACGATGAGATGTCGGCATTTTCATTCAGCAGTTGGTAGCCGTTTTCCGCTAGCAGCATCAGTGTCACGGCAGAAACGAAGAATAGCGCCAGCACCAGTGGCGCCAGGATCGCACCGCCGGCCAGCGGGAACAGGTAGAGGATGGCGAGGCCGCTCTTGATACCGCCCGCAGTCAGGTACAACATGGTAATGGCGGCAATATCGACCGCCACCTGCACCACCACCTGCAACAGGAAGCGTCGTCGCCAGTACAGGGACAAGACGATGAACAGCAAGGCCAGCACCAGATAAACAATGCAGGCACTCCAGAAATTATCCTTGTGCTGCCACAGCTTGGTGGCCCCCATGCCAAAGTAACCGAGCAGGACGCCGGCTATCAGCGCGCGGGTCAAGGCAAAAGCCTGCAAAGTACGCCAGAAGGTATCCCGTGTATCCGCTAACACCGGTGTGGTCTGCGCCATATATCAATGCGCCAGGTGTTGACGGCGATGTTCATCGCTGCAAAATGCCCGACTGGAAGTATCCCGTACCGCCTCGGATGCGGGGAAATGCGTGCCGCAATGCGCGCAACTGAGCATGGACTCTATCTCGGGCGTTGCCGACGGCGTCTTGGCTTGCCGCGGCGGCTCAACTTTACTGGCTTTCTTGCTGCGCAAGATCCAGATCACGGCGACGATCACGCCGGCCCACAACAAGAACTTCATGCAAGGCTCCGGTGCAGGATCACTTCAAACACGAAGCGGCTGCCGACATAGGCCAGGAACAAGGTGGTGAAACCGGTCAGGGTAAAACTGAGCGCGGTCTTGCCGCGCCAGCCGCGCCATCTGCGTCCTGCCAGCAAGACGCCGAACAGAATCCACGACAGCATGGTGAAGATGGTTTTATGTTCCCACTTGAAGGCCTTGCCAAATAACTCTTCGGAAAACACCACACCCGACAACACGGTCAGGGTCAGCAGGAAGAAACCGATACCGATCAGGCGGAACAGCAATTTTTCCATCGTCAGCAGGGCCGGCAATCTGTCGATCGCCAACGCAAACCAGCCGGTCTTTTGTACACTCAGGCGGGTATGCAGCTTGGATTCCTGCAAGGCCATCAAGACGGCGTGGAAAGCGGCAATCGTCAAAGTACTATAGGCCAGCATCGCAATCGCGATATGCCAGGGAAATAAGGCGGACTTGCCATCAAGCGGAATCATGCTGCCGGGGAATACGGTTGGCAACAATACCCCGACCGCGGCACAGGGCAAGACCAGGATGCGCAAACCATCAAGGCTGAAATTGCGGTTTTCCAGCCAGTAAACCGCGACCGAAATCCATAAAGCACCGGACAGCATGATGGCAAATCCCATGCGCAAGGCACCATGACCGATAACATCGACCCAGAGCGCAGCGCCGTGCAAAAGCCAGCCGATCAAGGTGCCGGTTGAAATTGCCGTGCGTTGCTTAGCCGGCAAGAATGCGCAAGCTGCGTAAAACAATGCAGCCAAGACAAAGAAGTATGTGTACATCGCTTAAGTTTACACCATGTAAGGCCTGCGCCCGGTCGGTACCAGCACCCGGCCGCGGCTTTTACGGAATCGCCGGCAGCGCCTTTGTGTCTGCGGCGAAATTGCTCCCGTGACATTACCATTAGCCGGGCCAAAACGCTTATACAAGATGCGTTTGCACGATAAAAATTTGCCCGGCTGCGGCGGCACACACTATATAGATAGCAACGCTGCAACTATCTCGGTCATCCCGGCGCATCCGGCGGTGCATCGGTTAAAATGAGGCTAGTCGCTGCAGTACGCTGAAGTTTCCTTTCGCCGCTGTCGCCTGTTGCATCACCTTTGACTCATACCAGCCACTATCCATGCTCGACAATCTTACCCAACGCTTAGCCAAAGCCGTCAAAACCATGCGCGGAGAAGCGCGCCTGACGGAAACCAATACTGCAGAAATGCTGCGCGAAGTTCGTCTGGCCCTGCTCGAAGCCGACGTTGCCCTGCCCGCCGTGCGCGAATTTATCAGCCGCGTCAAAGAAAAGGCGATGGGCGAAGATGTCGTCGGCTCGCTGACACCGGGCCAGGCACTGGTCGGCGTCGTCCAGCGCGAACTGGCTGCCATCATGGGTGCCGATCTCGGCCCGGAAGCATCGCAACTGAATTTCGCGACCCAGCCGCCGGCAATCATCCTGATGGCGGGCCTGCAAGGTGCAGGTAAAACCACTACCGTCGGTAAACTGGCCAAATACCTGCGCGAGCAAAAGAAGAAAAAAGTCCTGACCGTTTCCGCCGACGTCTATCGTCCGGCCGCGATTGGCCAGCTTGAAACCGTCACCGCCCAGGTCGGCGCTGACTTTTTTCCGTCGCAAGCGACTGACAAGCCGGTCGACATCGCACTGGCAGCGCTGGACTATGCGAAACGCCATTACCACGATGTATTGATCATCGATACTGCCGGTCGCCTCGGCATCGACGAAGCGATGATGCATGAAATCAAAGCCCTGCATGCAGCAGTCAAACCGATCGAAACCCTGTTCGTGGTCGATGCGATGCTGGGGCAGGATGCGATCAATACCGCCAAAGCCTTTAGCGATGCTTTGCCGCTGACCGGTATCGTGCTGACCAAGCTGGACGGTGATTCACGTGGCGGTGCCGCCCTGTCAGTACGCCATATCACCGGCAAACCGATCAAATTCGCCGGTGTCGCGGAAAAACTCGATGGCCTGGAAGCCTTCGATCCGGCCCGTATGGCCGACCGTATCCTTGGTATGGGCGACATCCTGGCGCTGGTGGAAGAAGCGCGCAAGGGCGTCGACATGGAAGCCGCGCAAGGCCTGGCGCAAAAGATCAAGGTCGGCGGCAAATTCGATTTGAACGACTTCAAATCACAATTGGCGCAAATGAAAAAAATGGGCGGCATGTCCAACCTGATGGATAAATTGCCGGCGCAACTGCAGCAAGCCGCCAGCGGCGCCAATATGGGTATGGCCGACAAGCAAGTTATCCGGATGGAAGGCATCATCAATTCGATGACGCCGCAAGAGCGCGCCAAACCGGAATTGATCAAGGCTTCGCGCAAGCGCCGCATTGCTACCGGTGCCGGTGTCCAGGTGCAGGAAGTCAATCGCATGCTGGCGCAATTCGATCAAATGCAAACCATGATGAAGAAGCTCAAGGGCGGCAATATGATGAAAATGATGCGCGGTATGAAGGGAATGCTGCCCGGCATGCGCTGATTTTGCCCCTGTTCATAGAGAAAGCCCGGCTCGCGAGACCGGGCTTTTTCTTATTCTGGCGACCTGACTTCCCTGACTTTTCAGTGGCACGCACAAAAACCGGGCGGATTCGCCACCGTTTTCCAGCCGTCGGCGCTGCAAAAATCCGCCGTTTTTTCGACGCATGAACAGATGAAAAAACTGCGCCGCCGAATCGAATAAACCATTCGCGCTTCCAGCCTTGCGCCATACGTGGCTTGCAGCCTACAAATACAGAGGGAAACGCATAAAAAACACTTGCGTAGCAAGAAAAACCACACCACTATTGACGGTGCGTGAATTGGCGCAATTTCCCAACACAATGTGAAGGAGGTTTGAAGATGGCAACAGCCAAAAAACCAGCGGCCACTAAACCGGCCGCCAAGAAACCAGCTGCGAAAAAACCCGTAGCGAAAAAAGCAGCACCAGCAAAAAAAGCAGCGCCGGCCAAGAAAGCCGCTCCTGCTAAAAAAGTAGCTGCTAAAAAACCAGCAGCGAAAAAAGTTGCAGCGAAAAAGCCAGCGACCGCACGCAAGCCTAACGCCGCATTCATGAAACCAGTAACACCGTCCGCAGTTCTAGCCGCTGTTATCGGTGCATCGCCAGCACCACGCACTGAAGTAACGAAAAAAGTGTGGGAATACATCAAGAAGTTCAAGCTGCAAAATGAAGCCAACAAACGCATGATCGATGCGGATGAAAAGCTGAAAGCTGTTTTTGGCGGCAAAAAACAAGTGTCCATGTTTGAGATGACCAAACTCATCTCGGGTCACCTGAAATAATTTTGTCTCTGTGCCAAACATAAACGCCCGCATCGCGCGGGCGTTTTTGTATCTGCTGTCCGACTATCGCTAATCGCTTACTTGCGCTCCGGGCCCCGTTCGGCGACAACACTGCTGACCGGTTCGCGCTGATGTTCCCATTTCTTCCACGCCGCCAGTACTGCATTCGGATACTCCGGACGCCCACGGCTGCCGTTATAACGACCTAAAGCCAGGTACAAATCGCCCCGTTCCATATCCAGGTACATGCGCAGGATGGAGCAACCGAAACGCAAATTAGTTTGCATATGGAAGAGCTTGCTGCGATCACCGTCCCCTATCACGCGCGTCCAGAACGGCATCACTTGCATATAGCCATGTGCACCGACCGGTGACACCGCATATTTACGGAAGGCAGATTCCACCTGGATCAAACCCAGCACCAAAGCCGGATCAAGACCGGCGCGGCGCGCTTCATACCAGGTAGTACGCAGGAATTCGATACGCAACTGGCGGTCGGGTAGCTTCTTGTAGAGGCGATCCGACATCTCGCCCAGCCAGTGCAGATACTCGAGGCGTTCATCGATACCCGCAAACTGCGGGATCGGCGGCCGTGGATCGGTGATCGCACGCGACAAGGCGATACGCACCGCATCGGCCATCGCCTCTTCCTTCTGGTTACCTGCGTTGGCAGTACCGGCCAGCACGACGAATAAACCGGCACAGGCCAGCCCGGACAGATAACGACCGGATGCCGACCGTAATCGCGCAGGTACAGCACATACGGGATGGGCGACCTGATCACTGCTCAAGTCCTGCCCTCCCGTATTCACGCTGGCCTGACGCATCACCCTGGACTCAGTTAGCCAGCTTGGCTTGGACGAAGCCCAGCATTTCTTCCAGCGCAACCGGCGTTGCCGCCGCATCACGACGGCCCTGGTATTCCAGCTTGCCTTCTTTCAGGCCACGATCACCGATCACGATACGGTGCGGTACGCCTATCAATTCCCAATCTGCAAACATGGCGCCCGGACGCTCGCCACGATCATCCAGGATCACATCGACGCCAGCGGCCTGCAAGGCTTCATACAGCTTGTCTGTTTCAGCCTTGACGCCTTCGCTACGGTCGTAACCCATAGGGCACAGAACCACTTCAAATGGTGCCAGTGCAGTCGGCCAGATGATGCCCTTGTCGTCGAAGTTCTGCTCAATCGCAGCGCCCAGGATGCGCGTCACGCCGATGCCGTAGCAACCCATCTGGATCAGTTGCGGCTTGCCGTTTTCATCGAGGTAAGTCGCCTTCATCGATTCCGAATAAGCGGTACCCAGCTGGAATACGTGACCGACTTCAATGCCGCGCTGAATTGCCAGCGTGCCCTTGCCGTCCGGCGAAGGATCGCCTTCGACAACGTTGCGGATATCGAACACCTGCGCTTCCGGCAAATCACGCCCCCAGTTCACACCTGTGAAGTGGAAATCGACTTCGTTCGCGCCGCAGACAAAGTCATGCATATTGGCAACGGTGCGGTCGACCACCAGGTTCACTGGCTTCTTGGTATTGATAGGGCCGAGATAGCCAGGTGGTGTGTCGAACCATTCGATGATTTCTGCTTCACTGGCGAAACGATAACCGGCGATGCCGGGGATTTTTGCCGCTTTCACTTCATTCAATTCATGGTCACCGCGCAGGAGCAGCAGCCAGACCTGCTTGCTGGTGACGCCCTTGTCTTCTTTTTCCACCGTCAATACGATGGATTTCACGGTTTGCGCCAAAGGCAGGTTCAGCAAAGCTGCCACGTCTTCGCACTTGGCCTTGCCCGGCGTTGCGGTCTTGGTCAGGGCCTGGGTCGGTGCCGCGCGCGCGCTGCTCAGCGGCAGCGCTTCCGCCGCTTCCATATTGGCCGCGTAATCGGAGTTCGGACAGTACACCAAGGCGTCTTCACCGGTATCGGCGATGACGTGGAATTCATGCGAACCGGAGCCGCCAATCGCACCATTGTCAGCTGCCACCGCACGGAATTGCAGGCCGAAGCGGTTGAAAATCTTGACGTAAGCGTCGAACATGATTTGATACGATTTCTTCAGTCCATCGATATCACGGTCGAAAGAATAGGCGTCTTTCATCGTGAATTCGCGACCGCGCATCAGACCGAAGCGAGGACGGCGCTCATCACGGAATTTGGTCTGGATATGGTAAAAATTGATAGGCAGCTGGCGATAGGACTTGATTTCGGTCCGCACCACATCAGTCACGACTTCTTCCGAAGTCGGCTGGATCGCAAATTCGCGGCCGTGCCGGTCCTTGACGCGCATCAGTTCGGCGCCCATTTTGTCCCAGCGGCCGGTTTCCTGCCACAACTCGGCCGGTTGCACTAATGGCATCAGGAGCTCGATGGCATGGGCATTGTTCATTTCCTCCCGAATAATCGCTTCCACCTTGCGGATCACGCGCAAACCCATGGGCATATAGGTATAAATACCGGAACCGATTTTTTTGATCATGCCGGCGCGCATCATCAGCTTGTGGCTGACGATTTCGGCGTCGGAAGGAGCTTCTTTGAGAGTGGAAATGAAAAAACGGGATGCGCGCATGACGATGAATTCTTTTTAAAAAGAGAGAGGGTTATAATCAACTCAATTTTAAAGGATTAGCTGGCTGATGCACCCACTCTTCGTACAATTGATTGCTATCTCCGTTGTTCGCGCGTCATTGCGCGAGGCGACGGTATAAGGCCGCACAGGTGACGATGTTCGATTGAGGGTCCGTTAGCCGCAGAAAGTTTTGAGGTACAACATGCTGGACCGTGAAGGCTTTCGCCCTAACGTCGGCATCATTCTGATCAACACCAGGAATGAAGTATGGTGGGGCAAGCGGGTGCGCGAGCATTCGTGGCAATTCCCCCAGGGCGGCATTAAATTCGGCGAAACCCCCGAACAGGCGATGTACCGCGAGCTGGAAGAAGAAGTCGGCTTGCGGGCGGAGCACGTCAAAATCATCGGGCGTACGCGCGACTGGCTGCGCTATGAGGTGCCGGATCATTTCATCAAGCGGGAAATCCGTGGCCATTACAAGGGCCAGAAGCAGATCTGGTTCCTGCTGCGCATGGTCGGCCGTGATTGCGACGTCAACCTGCGCATGACCGAGCACCCGGAGTTTGACGCCTGGCGCTGGCATGATTACTGGGTACCGCTGGATGTCGTGATCGAATTCAAACGGGATGTCTACCAACGCGCCTTGCAGGAATTATCACGTTTCCTGTCGCGCCCGACGCAGCACGTCCCGCCGCAACACAATACGGCCCGTTATCTGCGCCAGACACATGCGTCGCGCAAACCTGACGAACCATCTACCGAAAAGACCAAACCTGACAATGAATAAGTCTTTCTTCTCCGCACGCCAGCTACCGCAAACCCTGCTGGCACTGGCACTGTTGGCGGCAACGCAGATTTCCGTGGCGCAACAACTGGAATACAACAAGGGTTTCGAAGAAGCCGAGGCAAAGAACTGGGAAGAACTTGAGGTGCCGCCACCTCCAGCACCCAAGACTGAAAACCTGCAGCCTTTTTATGTAGGACCTACCGCTACCCAGACTTTTGCGATTGACACCAAGTCGCTGGCGATAGGCAAGGACGGCGTTATCCGTTACACGCTGGTCGCGGTCAGCCAGGGTGGTGCCAAGAACATCAGTTATGAAGGCATACGCTGCGCAACTTTCGAAAAGAAAATCTATGCATTGGGACGTGAAGACGGCACATGGGCGCCGTCACGCCGCAACCAGTGGGAAGGGATCGTACGCAGCAAGGTGAACCGTCAGCATGCGGCACTGGCGCAGGATTACTTTTGCAGCAATCTGACGATAGTCGGAGATGAAAAAGAGATGCTGAACCGGATGAAGTATCGCAAGACGCTCACAGACGAGCTGTTGCGGGAATAAAAAACGGGCGCACTAGCGCCCGTTTTGCTGCAGGATCAATTACAGCAAGACCAGATTGTCGCGGTGGATCAATTCCGGCTCTTCAACAAAGCCGAGTATCGCTGCAATATCCGCTGACGGTTTGCGCATGATGCGGCGTGCATCCGAACTCGCATAATTGCTGATCCCGCGCGCCACCGCCCGACCACCCTGGTCGATACAGGTAATCACGTCACCGCGACCGAAACTACCGCTTACATCGGTTACACCGATAGGCAACAACGACTTGCCTTCAGCCGTCAACTTTTGCACCGCACCGTTATCCAGCACTACCGCCCCTGCTGTTTGCAGGTGATCCGCCATCCATTGTTTGCGCGCGGTCAATTGTGCCGTCTGCGCAGTCAGTTGCGTACCGATCGCTTCACCACCGGCCAGGCGAGTCAGCACATTATCCTCCCGTCCCCAGGCGATCACGGTATGCGCACCGGAGAACGCAGCACGTTTGGCCGCGAGGATCTTGGTCAACATGCCGCCGCGCCCGAGGCTGCTGCCGGCACCGCCGGCCATGGCTTCCAGCTTCAGGTCGCCGGCCTTGGCTTCATGGATAAATACCGCGTTCGGGTCTTTGCGCGGATCGGCGCTGAACAGGCCACGCTGATCGGTCAGGATAATCAGTGCGTCGGCCTCAATCAGGTTGGCAACCAGTGCACCAAGCGTGTCGTTGTCACCGAACTTGATTTCGTCCGTTACCACCGTGTCGTTTTCATTGATGATGGGCACGACGCCGAGACGCAGCAGCGTAAACAAGGTGGAGCGTGCATTCAGGTAACGTTCACGATCGGCCAGGTCGGCATGCGTCAGCAGGATTTGCGCGGTACGCACATCGTGTTGGCGAAAACTGGTTTCGTAAATTTGCGCCAAACCCATCTGGCCCACTGCGGCACAAGCCTGCAATTCATGGATACCTACCGGGCGCTTGTCGAAGCCCAGGCGTTGCATGCCTTCGACGATGGCACCGGAACTGACCAGCACGACTTCCTTGCCGAGTGCCCGCAATTGCGCGATTTGCGCCGCCCATTTTTGGATGGCATTGGCATCCAGGCCTTTACCGTCATTGGTGACGAGTGAAGAACCGACTTTAATGATGACGCGTTTGGCTTCTTGAATGACGGAGTCCATGCTTTTAACCCGGCTCTGTTTTAGTTTTGAGGTACCTGAACGGTGAGGATGCCGGATTGTCGATCAACGACAATCCGCTACAGCTTTTTAGTCGATGATCTTGAAACGCGGATCATCCGGGTCGATGGAATCGATGCCACGTGCTTCTTCCACCATTTGTGGTGTTTCTTCGGTACGTTGTTCAGCCTGGCGCTGCACCGCGATGTATTCATAGATCTCGGTGACGAGGTCGGAGCAACCTTCACGCGTCAATGCCGAAATTTCAAATACCGGGCCTTTCCAGCCAAAGCGCTTGATGAAGTCTTTCACGCGTTTTTTGCGCTCTTCTTCCGGCACCATGTCCAGCTTGTTCAAGACCAGCCAGCGTGGCTTGTCGAACAAGGCTTCGTCGTATTTCTTCAATTCCTTGACGATGGCTTTGGCTTCCTTGACCGGATCGACATTGTCGAATGGTGCGAGGTCGACGATATGCAGCAGCAAACGTGTGCGTTGCAAATGGCGCAGGAACTGGATGCCCAGGCCGGCACCGTCGGATGCACCTTCGATCAGGCCCGGAATATCGGCAATCACGAAACTCTTTTCGTGGCTGACGCGCACTACACCCAGGTTCGGGTGCAGCGTAGTAAACGGATAATCTGCAATCTTCGGACGCGCATTCGACACCGCCGAAATAAAGGTCGATTTGCCGGCGTTCGGCATACCGAGCAAACCGATGTCGGCGAGCACTTTCAGCTCCAGCCGCAATTCGCGTCGTTCGCCTTCCTTGCCTTCGGATTTTTGCCGTGGCGCGCGATTGGTCGATGATTTGAAATGGATATTGCCCCAGCCGCCTTCGCCGCCTTTGGCAATCAATACTTCCTGGCCGTGTTCGGTCAGATCGGCGATCAGTTCGCCATCGTTATTATCGATAATCAGGGTACCGACCGGCATGCGCAATTTGATATCGTCCGCGCCCTTGCCGTAGCAATCGGCACCGCGACCATTTTCGCCATTCTTGGCTTTGTGCATTTTGGCAAAGCGGAAATCAACCAGCGTGTTGATATTGCGGTCTGCTACCGCATAAATGCTACCGCCTTTTCCGCCGTCGCCGCCATCCGGACCACCGAACGGCCTGAATTTTTCACGACAAAAGGATGCGACGCCGTTGCCGCCATCACCAGCAATGACTTCGATTTTTGCTTCGTCGATAAACTTCATAATATTTTGCCGTCATAAAACTAAAAAGGCTCTACCTGGGGCAGAGCCTTTCGATTGAAGGCTTTCGCCTTACCTTGCGTGCTTAACTGAATTAAGCAGGTACTACAGTGACGTAGTGGCGTTGCAACGCGCCTTTGGTAACAAATGCAACTTTACCGTCTGTCAGCGCGAACAAGGTGTGATCCTTGCCGATGCCGACGTTTTCGCCCGGATGCATTTTGGTACCACGTTGGCGAACAATGATGCCGCCTGCGTTGATAGCCTGACCACCGTAAACTTTAACGCCCAGTCGTTTTGACTCTGAGTCACGACCATTTCGCGTAGTGCCGCCGCCTTTTTTATGTGCCATTTCTGACTCCTTGTATCTGGTTAGTCCGAGTCAGCGGCTTAGCCGTTGATCGAAACGATCTGCAATTCGGTGTAATTTTGGCGATGGCCTTGGTGCTTCTGGTAGTGCTTACGGCGACGCATCTTGAAAATCTTAACCTTGTCGTGACGACCATGGGAGACAACCGTAGCAAGGACCGTAGCACCAGCGACCAGTGGAGCACCAAACTTAATGGTTTCTCCGGCGCCCAATGCGAGCACCTGATCTAAGGTGATTTCGGATCCAATGTCTGCCGGTATCTGTTCTACTTTGAATTTTTCACCAGCGACAACTTTATATTGTTTGCCACCGGTTTTTATGACCGCGTACATGTGAAACCTCATCAAATGATTAAAGGACTTTTTCTCTTCAATCCGCCCGCAACAATGCAGATGGAATCGGGAAAACCCCCAATTATACATGGACTTAGGAACTCGGTCAAAGCCTGGTTTACTGTGATAAAAAGACACCCTTTTATGGTGCATATGCCCTTACGACGTGGCGGGTAAGCAACGTTTCCGGGCCGGCTCGTCGTATAATTCCATAAATTAACGCTTATTGATCAGGCTCAACTTGGTTTCCGCTTCCGCACCCTCCGCTCAAAACCTGCTAATACAACCTATCGCAGCCGATTTGAATGCAGTCGATACCGTGATTCGCCAGAAACTTCATTCTGAAGTGGCCCTGGTCAATCAAATCGCCGACTACATTATTAGTGCCGGCGGCAAACGCATACGCCCGGTACTGGTCCTTTTGATGGCCAATGCCTACGGCTATCGCGGCACCGACCACCACCAACTGGCGGCAGTTGTCGAATTTATCCATACGGCAACCCTGCTGCACGACGACGTGGTCGATGAATCCTCGCTGCGCCGCGGCCGCAAGACCGCCAATGCACTGTTCGGCAATGCCGCTTCGGTGCTGGTCGGCGACTTCCTGTATTCACGCGCCTTCCAGATGATGGTATCGGTCGGCGATATCCGCATCATGCAAATCCTGGCCGATGCAACCAACGTAATCGCGGAAGGCGAAGTCTTGCAGTTGTTAAATATGCATGATCCTGATGTATCGGAAGAACGCTACACCCAGGTGATACGCTCAAAAACAGCAAAACTGTTTGAAGCCGCAGCCCAGCTCGGCACCCTGATCGCCGGTGCATCCGACGATGAAATCGAAGCAGCGGCAGAATACGGCCGTTCACTCGGCACTGCTTTCCAGCTCATTGACGACGTACTCGATTACTCCGGCCAGGCTGACGATATCGGCAAGAATGTCGGCGACGACCTGCGCGAAGGCAAGGCAACGCTGCCATTGATCTACCTGATGGAGCATGGCACGCCGGAACAAAGGGAATTGGTCCGTAGCTGCATCGAGAACGGCGACGAACAGCATTTCGACGCGGTACTGCAGGCAGTCACCACCTCCGGCGCACTGGATTACACCAAACGTAAAGCCGAAGAAGCATCAGCCCGCGCCACTGCCTCTATCGCCGGCTTGCCGGACAACGCCTTCAAGGATGCCTTGCTCAAACTCAGCGCCTTCGCCGTCAACCGTAATCACTAAGGCCGGCGCAGCTTCATTCTGCAACGCACCAAATCAGCTCCGCTCCAACCATATCCTCAACTGTTAAAACATGGCCCGCAAAGCGGGCTGTGACAGGCGTTGCATTTTTTGCGCGAAAAGTAACATTTCCCGCAGGATATCTTTACAAAACAGGTGCCTGGAGGCATTATCTAATGCACCTCTTGATGCTCCTGGCGTAAATTCATGGCTGCAGTCCTTCCTAGTTCGGCATCAAATAATGCAATGCCTGGCCTCGCCCGCGCACTCTTGCAAGCAGGGCGGCTGACGCAACAGCAAGCCGATACCATTTGTAAGCAAGCTGCCAACGAAAAGATCCCTTTTATCGACACCTTGCTGAAAAGCGAAGTGATCGATTCCGGCAAGCTCGCCGCCTTTTGCTCCGAGACTTTCGGTTATCCACTGTTGGACCTGGCGGCTTTCAATACCAGCCTGTTACCCGAAAAAATCCTGGATGCGAAGCTGATGCAGAGTCAGCACGTGATCGCATTGTCCAAACGCGGCAATAAGATCTCGGTTGCGATCTCGGACCCGACCAATTCGCAGGCGCTGGATCAAATCAAATTCCAGGCACAACTGGCGGTCGAACCCATCATTGTCGACCACCTGACGCTGCTCAAAATCATTGAAAAACTGGGCCAGAGCGCCGAGCAAGGCTTGAATGAGCTGATAGGCGATGACCTCGACATCGACTTCATTGAAGAAGAGCTGGCCGCACCCGTCGATGGCGGCACTGCTGATATCGACGATGCACCTATCGTCAAATTCCTGCAAAAAATCCTGGTCGATGCGATCAACCTGGGCGCATCAGATTTGCACTTCGAACCGTTTGAAAAGTTTTACCGCATCCGCTTCCGCGTCGACGGCGTCCTGCGCGACATCGCGCAACCGCCGCTGGCGATCAAGGAAAAACTGGCATCACGCATCAAGGTTATTTCCAAGCTCGACATTTCGGAAAAACGCGTGCCGCAAGATGGCCGCATGAAGCTGGTGATGTCAAAAACCCGCTCCATCGATTTCCGTGTCAGCACGCTGCCCACCCTGTTCGGCGAAAAGATCGTCATGCGTATCCTCGACGGTTCGCAGGCGCAAATGGGGATCGAAGCGCTGGGTTACGACCCGGATCAAAAGGAAACCCTGCTCAATGCGATCCAACGTCCGTACGGCATGGTGCTGGTGACCGGCCCGACCGGCTCCGGCAAAACCGTTTCGCTGTACACCTGCCTGAATATCCTGAACAAACCCGGCATCAACATTTCGACCGCGGAAGACCCGGCCGAGATCAACCTGCCCGGAGTGAACCAAGTCAACGTCAATGACCGGGCCGGCCTGACCTTCCCGGTCGCGCTGAAAGCCTTCCTGCGGCAGGATCCGGACATCATCATGGTGGGTGAGATCCGTGACCTGGAAACCGCCGACATCGCCATCAAGGCGGCGCAAACCGGCCATATGGTGTTCTCCACGTTGCATACCAACGATGCGCCGGCCACGCTGACGCGCTTAATGAATATGGGCGTAGCACCGTTCAATATCGCATCGTCCGTTATCCTGATCACCGCACAACGCCTGGCGCGCCGCCTCTGCTCCTGCAAGCAAACTACGGTGATCCCGGATGAGGCACTGCTGGAAGCCGGCTTTAGCGAAGAGGACCTGGACGGCACCTGGCTGCCTTACAAACCGGTCGGTTGCGAGCGTTGCAGCGGCAGCGGCTATAAGGGCCGGGTCGGCATTTATCAAATCATGCCGATCAGCGAAGAAATCGAAGGCATCATCCTGAACCACGGCACCTCGATGGAAATCGAAGCGCAAGCCAAGAAAGACGGCGTGCGCACCCTGCGTGAATCAGGCTTGGTGAAGGTCAAACTGGGACTGACCAGCCTGGAAGAAATTCTCGGCTGCACAAACGAATAGAGGTCTATGCATGGCAACATCCGCACGTAAGGTCGGAAGCACAACACTTTCCAAGGAATCCGTATTCGCATGGGAAGGAAAGGACAAATCCGGCAAGATCGTGCGCGGCGAATTACGTGCCGGTGGCGAATCGGTAGTCAGCGCGACGCTGCGGCGCCAGGGCGTACTCGTCACCAAAGTCAAAAAGAAAAGCTATCGCAGTGGCAAGAAAGTCTCGGAAAAAGACATCACATTGTTTACACGCCAACTGGCCACCATGATGAAGGCCGGCGTGCCCTTACTGCAATCCTTCGACATCGTCGCCAAGGGCAATGACAATCCTTCGGTTTCCAAGCTGGTACAGGACATACGCTCCGATGTCGAAACCGGTACCAGCCTGAACCAGGCCTTCCGTAAATTCCCGCTCTACTTCGATCCGCTGTTTTGCAATCTGGTCGGTGCCGGTGAACAGGCGGGTATCCTGGAAGACTTGCTGACCCGGCTTGCGATCTACAAGGAAAAAACCCTTGCGATCAAGGCCAAGATCAAGTCCGCGATGTTTTACCCGGTCTCTATCCTGGCCGTGGCTTTCATCGTGACGGCCGTCATCATGATATGGGTGGTTCCCGCCTTCAAGGAGGTCTTTACAAGTTTTGGTGCCGACCTGCCGGCCCCGACCTTGATGGTCATGGCCATGTCTGATTTCATGGTAGCCAACTGGTACATCATTTTCGGCCTGCTGTTTGGCGGCCTCTACCTGTTCTTCCAGTCATGGAAGCGTTCACTCAAGATGCAACGCTCGATGGACAAGCTGCTACTGAAACTACCCATCTTTGGCCCTGTCATCCGCAAGGCAACCATCGCGCGCTGGACACGCACCCTGGCCACCATGTTCGCCGCCGGTGTGCCGCTGGTCGAATCACTGGATTCAGTTGGCGGTGCCGCCGGCAATGCAGTTTATCTGGACGCCACCAAGCGCATACAAACCGAAGTCAGCACCGGCACCAGCCTCACCGTCGCGATGCAAAATTCCGACGTCTTCCCGAATATGGTGACGCAAATGGTCTCCATCGGTGAAGAATCAGGTTCCCTCGACAATATGCTGGGCAAGGTCGCCGACTTCTACGAAGAAGAAGTCGATGATGCCGTTGCTTCGCTTTCCAGCCTGATGGAACCACTGATTATGGTGATCCTCGGCGTCTTGATCGGCGGCCTGGTGATTGCGATGTACCTGCCTATTTTCAAATTGGGTTCTGTGGTCTGATGATGGATTTACTTTGGTCTGCCCCTGCGGGCAGCGTATTGCCAGCCGTGCTGGCAGGCATTTTCGGTCTCTTGATAGGCAGCTTCCTCAACGTCGTGATTCACCGCATCCCAAAAATGATGCAGCGCGAATCGGACAATTACGTCGCCAGTGAAAGCGGTCAGCCGCTGCCGCATGAAGACCGCTACAACCTGATCGTGCCGCGTTCGGCTTGCCCGCAATGCGGACATCAAATCAGCGCTCTGCAAAACATCCCTGTTATCAGCTATGTCGCGATAGGCGGCAAATGCACGGCCTGCAAAACCCCGATCTCGATACGCTATCCGATCATCGAATTGCTGAGCGGTCTCTTGTCGGCCTTCCTGATCTGGCACTTCGGCAGTGGCTGGCTGGGCCTGGGCACCCTGCTCTTCACCTATCTGCTGATCGCACTGACCTTCATCGATGCCGATACGCAATTACTGCCGGACGACCTGACGCTGTCGCTGCTATGGCTGGGCCTGCTGATCAATTTGAATGCTACTTTTGTGCCGCTGCATGAAGCCGTAATCGGCGCCGCCGCCGGCTACCTCAGCCTGTGGTCGATTTATTGGCTGTTCAAGCTGCTGACCGGCAAGGAAGGCATGGGCTATGGCGACTTCAAACTGCTGGCGGCGCTCGGCGCCTGGCTCGGCTGGAAGATGCTGCCGGTCATCATTCTCCTGTCTTCGCTGGTCGGCGCAGTGGTCGGCATCGCCCTCATCGTGCTGGCGAAACGCGGACGTGATATCCCGATTCCATTCGGCCCCTACCTCGCGGCGGCAGGCTTGATCGCTTTGGTGTACGGTAAGTCTTTGGCAGAAACCTATCTGGGCTCTTATTAAGCACATGGACGACCTCGGCACATTCGATCGCTTTTCCGTTGGCCTGACCGGTGGCATAGGCAGCGGCAAAAGCACGGTGGCCGACTTGTTTGCTGCACAGGGGGCGGCAGTCATCGATACCGACCTGATTGCGCATCAGTTGACCGCCGTCGGTGGCGCTGCAATCCCGGCCATTAAAGAAGCCTTCGGTGCCGAACTCATACTACCCGGCGGCGCCATGGACAGGGCCACAATGCGCGAACGCGTATTTGTCGATGCCAACGAAAAGAAGCGCCTGGAAGCCATCCTGTTTCCACTGATACGCCGCGCCACGCGCGAGGCGGCGGAACAGGCCGAGGGCGCTTACCTGCTATTCGTCGTGCCACTGTTGGTGGAGTCCGGCCTGTGGCAACAACGCGTATCGCGCGTACTGACGATTGACTGCTCTGAAGAAGTGCAGATAGCCCGTGTGATGCAACGCAATAATTTGAGTGAAACACAGGTTCGCGCCATCATCGCCAGCCAGGCCAGCCGCGCCGCCAGGCTGGCCGCAGCCGACGACGTGGTCAGTAACGAAGGTGATAGCGCTGCGCTATTACCCCAGGTAGCACGCCTGCATCAGATGTATATGAACCTGGCCCAGGCCAAGTGAACGTTCGCGCTGCAATGCTGTCTTAGCTGCAATCCTGCGCCAGGTTCAGCATAAAACCAGAATAAAATCGAAGGCCGTTTTAATGAAAGCCAAACAAAATCGTTGCTTCATTTGTATTTTGTCGCGGCTTCGTTCAGAATCACACCATTAGCTCGTATTGCCCGGTTTTAACTTTAAAGGGATGCCACTTTGATTGTCTACGAATACCCTTTCAACGAGCGTATTCGCACGTTGTTGCGGCTAGAAGACCTATACGAGAAATTCGCTTTCTTTATCGGTCAAGACCATCCGCAGCATCACCACGTTGCCCTTGCCACCATGTTCGAAATGCTGGAGGTGGCTGGTCGCGCCGATCTCAAATCGGATCTCTTGCAAGAGCTGGAACGTCAAAAGCAAACCCTACTCGGTTTTAAATCCAATCCGAACGTCGAAGCAGAAATGCTGGATGCGATCCTGTTTGACCTGGATCGCATCAGCGCCGCCCTGATCGCCTCGCAAGGCAAAACCGGCCAGCACATCCGTGAAAACGAATGGCTGATGAGCATACGTGGCCGCACCATCATCCCGGGCGGTGCCTGCGAGTTCGATTTGCCCTCGTATTACGCATGGCAACACGATTCGGCAGAACAGCGCCTGGCGGACATCCATAAATGGTTCACCCCGCTGGCCCCCCTCTTCGATGCGATCGGTATGGTCTTGCGCCTGCTGCGCGAATCCGGTCGCCCGGTCAAAATGATTGCGCAAACCGGCAGCTACCAGCAGATGCTGCAGGGCAAGGCTTACCAGATGCTGCGCCTGAATATAGATGAAGCGCTGGGTGCCATTCCCGAGATCTCCGCCAACAAATACATGCTGTGGATACGCTTTACATCACAGGATGGCGACATGAAGCCGAAAGCCTTCGAAGGCGATGTGCCTTTTGAACTGAGCTTGTGCAGCTTCTAAGAATTCCGGATTGAATTATGGTTACGACAGTCAATTGCCCAACCTGCGGCACAAAAGTGGAATGGACGGAGCTGAGCAAATTCCGCCCTTTCTGTTCCAACCGCTGCAAACAGATCGACCTGGGTGCCTGGGCTGAAGAAAAGTATGTGATTCCGGTGGTCAATCCGCTGGATGACCTGGATGATGATTTACCGCCTCCGCCGCAGCCCTGAATCCCTGTACTGAGCCTTAGGCGGATGCCGCCGGATAACGCAGCTTATCCAGCCATTCAATCAGCGGTATCGTCGCCGGCAGCAACGGCTCCACCCCCACACTACCCTGCCATGCAAAGGCCTGGTTTTCCAGGCTCTGCGGTTCGCCACGCCATTGCTGGCTGATGTAGAAATGCAGGCGCACATGCGCGTGCGGATACACATGCTCGACGCCGCACCATGGCTCTGCTGTCAGTACTTCCACGCCCAGCTCTTCGACAAATTCACGCTTCAACGCATCGAGGATGGCTTCTCCGGCTTCGACCTTCCCGCCCGGGAATTCCCAGTAACCGGCATACGGTTTGCCGTCCGGCCGCTGCCCGAGCAAGACATCGCCATTCGGCTTCATCAAAATACCTACGGCGACATCAATGGGAGTTGATTTGATTTCAGACATGGCAGCAGCTTAAGAGATACGAATCAGGAAGGCATGCCCGGCACAGCCAGGCACGCGCTCGAAGTGGCTTGTCCTTACTTGGGCATTTTACCGGCGTGGTCCTTGGCGAATTGCCAGGCCACCCGACCCGAGCGCGAACCGCGTTGCAAGGCCCACTGCAAGGCTTCGGTACGCGCCTCTTCTATCTGTTGTGGATTGCAGCCGAAATGCTTGAGCCAATGCGCAACGATATCCAGATAATCGTCCTGGCGGAATGGATAGAAAGTCACCCACAGGCCGAAACGCTCAGACAGTGAGATTTTCTCTTCCACTGTTTCGCCCGGATGCAGGTCACCATTGTCATCAGTCTTGTAACCTGCATTGTCCGACATGCGTTCCGGCAGCAAGTGGCGACGGTTCGATGTCGCGTAGATCAGCACATTGTCGGATTGCGCGGAGATGCTGCCATCCAGCGCAACCTTCAAGGCCTTGTAACCGCCTTCGCCTTCTTCAAACGACAAGTCGTCACAGAAGATGATGAAACGTTCCGGGCGACCGGCTACCAGGTCCACGATATCGGCCAGATCGCCGAGATCATCCTTGTCGACTTCGATCAGGCGCAAACCCTGGTCGGCAAACTGGTTCAGGCAAGCCTTGATCAATGAAGACTTGCCGGTACCACGGGCACCGGTCAGCAATACATTATTGGCCGGCACGCCTTCGACGAACTGCCGGGTGTTTTGCTCTATCTGTTGCTTTTGCGGGCCGATATTGTGCAGGTCGGTCAAGGCGATAGGCGACAGGTGCGCCACCGGTTGCAGGTACCCGCGACCATTCTTGCCGCTGGATTTGCGCCAGCGAAAGGCAATCCCGGCATTCCAGTCCGGTGTCGGCACCGCCGGTGGCAGGATGGATTCGAGACGCTCGAGCAAGGCTTCGGCACGGATTAAAAACTGGTCAAGTTGGGTCATCGTGATTCACTAATTAAATTTGTTAGCAAGGCTGCATGGCAGCCTCACAAAATCAGGAACGGTAATCGGCGTTGATCGTCACATACTCATGCGACAGGTCACAGGTCCAGATGGTGGCATCAGCCTGGCCACGGCCCAGTTTGACGCGTACCGTGATTTCACTTTGCTTCATCACGCGCTGGCCATCCGCTTCCTGGTAATCCGGATTGCGTCCACCGTTTTTCGCGACCCAGACGTCATCCAGGTACAGGTTCAGGGTCGTCACATCGAGATCGTCAACGCCTGCATAGCCGATGGCGGCCAGGATACGACCAAGGTTAGGATCCGAGGCAAAGAAAGCGGTTTTCACCAGCGGCGAATGTGCAATCGAGTAGGCGATCTTGCGGCACTCTTCGACGTTACGGCCCTCTTCTACTGTGACCGTAATGAATTTGGTTGCGCCTTCGCCATCGCGCACGATCATTTGCGCCAGCTCCTGTGACAAGCCCAGTACTGCAGCCGCCAGGGCCTGGTATTCCGGCGTATCGATGGCATTGACTTCAACGCTGGAGGCACCCGTCGCAATCACGATGAAGGAGTCATTGGTCGAGGTATCGCCATCGATAGTGATGCAGTTGAACGAGCGATTCGCTACTTCCTTGGTCAAATGATCGAGTACCGGCTGTGCGACTTTTGCATCCATCGCCATGAAGCCCAGCATGGTCGCCATGTTTGGCTTGATCATGCCCGCGCCTTTGCTGATGCCTGTCAATGTGATGGTCTGGCCGTTAATGCTGACCTGACGCGACGCCGCTTTAGGCTGGGTGTCGGTGGTCATGATGGACAAGGCCGCGTTATGCCAGTTATCCGAATTCAGGTTGGAGATAGCCTGCGGCAAGCCTGCTTTCAGGCGTTCTATCGGCAAAGGCTCGAGAATCACGCCGGTCGAAAATGGCAGGATTTGAGCTGCGTCGCAGCCAAGCAAACCCGCCAGTGCGGTACAGGTCGCCTTGGCGTCGGCCAAGCCGGTTTCACCGGTTCCGGCATTCGCATTACCGGTATTGATCACGAGTGCGCGTATAGGCGCGCCGGCTTGCAGCTTGCCCAGATGTTCTTTACAGACTTGCACTGGCGCTGCGCAAAAACGATTTTGCGTAAACACACCCGCCACGGTTGCGGTCGGTGCCAGCTTCATGACCAGCACATCCTTGCGATTGGCTTTGCGTATGCCTGCCTCGGCATGGCCGAGTTCGATACCGGCTACAGCGGTCAGATTTTCAGGAATAGGGAGAGGAAGATTAACGGCCATCGCAAGTTTTCTATATCAGAGGGTTAATAAAACAGGCTACAAATCAGATCAATATTGTAATCGTTAGCGGATGATTGCATTTATCAGGCTAACAAGCCGACTACCAAAGCAAAAGGGCGGGATAAGCCCGCCCTTCCGGTTTCAGTCCTTCAAGCCGCTATTATGCGAGGCGACCATGGCATTGCTTGTACTTCTTGCCACTACCACAAGGGCATGGATCGTTGCGACCGACCTTAGGCAAGGCATTCACCTGCGTCTGGTTGGCTTCGCTTGCCACTGCGGTCGGTGCCAGCAATTCTTCCGGCGCTGCGTCGGCATCGAAATCAGCATGTTGATAATGAACGTTTTCCACATGCGATTGCGACAACTGCTCTTCAGCCGCGTCGATTTCTTCACGCGACTGGATGCGCACCGTCATCACGATCTTGACGACTTCATCCTTGATCAGGTTCAGCATCTGACCGAACAATTCAAACGCTTCGCGCTTGTATTCCTGCTTAGGATTCTTCTGTGCATAACCACGCAGATGGATACCTTGACGCAGATGATCAAGTGCCGCCAGATGTTCGCGCCAGTGTGAATCAACTGCCTGCAACATCACGCTGCGTTCAAAGCCGGCAAATGCTTCCTTGCCGACGATCTCAATTTTCTCTGCATAGACGTCGTCAGTGAACTTTAGCAAACGTTCCAGCATTTCTTCATCAGTGATGGTCGGCTCTGCTTCCAGTACCTTGGCCAGTGAGAAATCAAGCTTCCATTCGTCGCGCAGCACGGCGTCGAGTCCCGGCAGATCCCATTGTTCTTCCATCGATTGTTCTGGCACATAGGTGCGGAACAAATCGCTGAATACGCCCTGGCGCAATGAAGTAATCATTTCGGAAACATCAGTCGTTTCCAGCAATTCATTACGCTGCTGATAAATCACTTTACGCTGGTCATTGGCGACGTCATCGTATTCGAGCAATTGCTTACGAATATCGAAGTTGCGTGCTTCCACCTTGCGCTGAGCCGATTCAATCGAGCGCGACACGATACCGGCTTCGATCGGCTCGCCTTCCGGCATTTTCAGGCGATCCATGATCGCGCGTACACGGTCACCGGCAAAGATACGCAGCAAGGCGTCATCCAGCGACAGGTAGAAACGCGAGGAGCCCGGATCACCCTGGCGACCGGAACGACCGCGCAACTGGTTATCCACGCGACGCGATTCGTGACGTTCGGTACCGATGATATGCAGGCCGCCGGCGTTCACCACATGATCATGCAGCGATTGCCATTCTTCACGCAGTTTTTGCGCTTGCGCAGCCTTGTCGGCATCGCTCAAGGCATCATTGGCTTCGATGATCTGTACTTGTTTGGCAACGTTACCGCCAAGGACGATATCGGTACCGCGACCGGCCATATTGGTCGCAATGGTGATTGCCTTCGGACGACCCGCCTGCGCAATGATTTCCGCTTCGCGTGCATGCTGTTTCGCATTCAGCACGTTATGCGGCAATTTGGCTTTGGTCAGGATGCCGGACAGCAGTTCCGAATTTTCAATCGAGGTCGTACCCACCAGTACCGGCTGGCCACGCTCGTAGCAATCCTGAATATCCTTCAGCATCGCGCCGTATTTTTCATCCGACGATTTGTAAACCTGATCCTGGCGATCCTTGCGTTGGCTAGGACGGTTCGGTGGAATGACGACGGTTTCCAGTTTGTAGATTTCCTGGAATTCGTAGGCTTCCGTATCCGCCGTACCGGTCATGCCGGACAGCTTGCTATACATACGGAAGTAATTCTGGAAGGTGATCGATGCCAGCGTCTGGTTTTCGTTCTGGATCTTGACGTGTTCCTTCGCTTCCACCGCCTGGTGCAAGCCTTCGGACCAGCGACGACCGGTCATCAGGCGGCCGGTGAATTCATCGACGATCACCACTTCGCCGTTTTGCACCACGTAGTGCTGATCCTTGTGATACAGCGTATGCGCGCGCAGGGCAGCGTACAAATGATGGATCAGCGTAATGTTGGCGGCGTCATACAGCGATGCGCCTTCCGGCAGCAAACCCATGCGGGTCAGGATTTGTTCGGCTTTTTCGTGGCCGGCTTCGGTCAGCAAGACCTGATGGGATTTTTCATCCTTGGTGTAGTCGCCCGGCACTTCAATCTTGCCTTTGCCATCCGGTGTTTCTTCACCGATTTGCAAGGACAGTAGCGGCGGCACTTCATTAATCTTGTGGTACAGGTCGGTGTGGTTCTCAGCCTGGCCGGAAATGATCAGCGGGGTACGTGCTTCATCGATCAGGATCGAATCGACTTCATCGACAATCGCGTAATGCAGGCCACGCTGCACACGATCGCCGGTGTCGTAGACCATGTTATCGCGCAGATAATCAAAGCCGAATTCGTTGTTGGTACCGTAGGTGATATCAGCGTTGTAAGCGGTCTGCTTGGCTTCGTGATCGATTTGCGACAGGTTGATACCGGTCGTCAGGCCGAGCCAGCCATACAAGGTGCTCATCCATTCGGCATCGCGTTGTGCCAGATAATCATTGACGGTTACCACGTGCACGCCTTTGGCAGCCAGTGCATTGAGGTAGGCTGGCAGCGTCGCCATCAGGGTTTTACCCTCACCCGTACCCATTTCGGCGATCTTGCCGTAGTGCAGCGCCATGCCGCCTATCAGCTGCACGTCGAAGTGACGCATCTTGAGGATGCGCTTGCTGGCCTCGCGGCAGACGGCAAATGCTTCCGGCAGGAGCTTGTCGATATCTTCGCCCTTGGCGAGACGTTCCTTGAATTCCGGAGTCTTGGCCTTCAAGGCCTCGTCGGACAATTGTTCCAGCGCCGGTTCAAGAGCATTGATTTCACGAACGGTCTTCTGGTATTGCTTGAGTAAGCGCTGATTGCGGCTACCGAAAATCTGAGTCAGTAATGACATGCTTGGATTCTAAAAAAGGCGCCTTGAAACAACCTGATGCAGCAAGCTATGGCTTGACCCGCATCGAATTGGGCTTGGGCTAAATGGTGGATTTTATCATGTCGTTTCCAGCATATTGGGCTTATCAGTCCGGAAACAATAGCTTTTGCAAAAAGCTGTGCCTGATCTGACCCATCAGGCGGGCTTTTGTTCGTTCCAAAAGCAAAAAACCCGCTGTTTCAAGACAAGCGGGTGTAGCTTATTTGGCAGCCAGTCGAGCCTGGTTAGCTCCGGCCAGCAGGAATTTATGCGGATCCTGCGCCACGCCTTTGACCCGCACTTCAAAATGCAGGTGCGGTCCGGTCGAGCGGCCGGTCGTGCCGATATCGGCAATATGCTGGCCGCGCCGCACGATATCGCCGACCTGCATTAACAGGCGTGAGGTATGCGCATAGCGCGTAATCATGTCGTTGCCGTGGTCGATTTCCATCATATTGCCGTATTGCGGATGGAATTCCGCCACCGTCACCACGCCGCCGGCAGCCGCCACGATAGGCGTACCGATGGGCGCGGCAAAATCTATTCCCTCGTGCATCGCGCTACGACCCGAGAACGGATCCAGCCTGCGCCCGAAAGTCGAGGCGTTATAGCTGACGTTGACCGGTTGGATGGTCGGCAGCAGTTTGGATTTAATCTTGTCGCTCATCAGCGTCGACTCGACCACATTCATATAGTCAGCCCGGCGCTCGACATCATTTGCCATCGCATCGAGCAGTGCCTTGAACTCGGACATGGTGAGGTCACGGCTGCTGGTGCCATCCATTGGTTCGAGGCCGCCACGACCCGGCATTTCACGGAAATTGAATTCGGTCGGTTTGACGCCGGCCAGGCCCTGTACCCGCTCACCCAGGGCGTCGAGGCGCATCAATTGCGCCTGCATCTCGCCGAGGCGGCGCGCCATCAGCGCGAGGTTTTCTTTCAGGAATTTGTCTTTATTGGCTTCTTCACCACCGGAGGCACCGCTTACCAGTTCGCGTACCGGCGACGGCATGCTGGAAGCATTGCTGAAGACGAGGTAGGACAGGAAGGATGCGCCGAGTATGACCGCCAATACGAAGGTGACGAAAAGCGCCAGCAAATGCCGACGCGTCAGCGTGACTGACTTGGCATGGGTAAAACGAGGGTGCAACAAAATAATCTGCATCGCGACTCCCTAGGCTCGCCGCTTCAAGACGAGGTGTGATAAGGTTTCATGACGATGCGACCATCCTCATTTATCCCATTCAAACAAAGCACCACTCCGCAAAAATCTGCGAAGGGCGCTGCGGAATTCTTGCGTTCGCACGACAAGCTTGCGGCACTTTTACCGGCAGTCACACGCATGGCGTCACTGCAGAAAGATTGTGCTGCAGCGCTACCGGCCATGTTTGCGCACTGTGCGGTGTTGCAGTTTGAGGCGAACCAGCTGGTTTTGTCTACGCCCAATGCTGCATTGGCTGCGCGACTGAAACAACAATTACCAAAATTGCAAGATGAATTGCTGCAGCGGGGTTGGCAGGTTAACGCAATCCGCCTCAAAGTGCAAGTTGCCAAAACCCTTATAAAATCAACAGCTTCCAAGCAATTGGTGCTGCCTGATCGGGCGCTGTCAGCGTTCGCCGAACTGGGCGCAGCGCTGGACGATAGTCCAC
This sequence comes from Janthinobacterium sp. Marseille, assembly GCF_000013625.1. Lineage (NCBI taxonomy): Bacteria > Pseudomonadati > Pseudomonadota > Betaproteobacteria > Burkholderiales > Oxalobacteraceae > Janthinobacterium > Janthinobacterium sp. Marseille. Next base: position 3,371,077 of record NC_009659.1, read on the forward strand.
GCAACCAGGCATTGAAGGCTGCGCTAGGTACGATGATGCAACGTCATCGCGGTGAGAAGTAAATTGGGGAGTTTGATTATTTGATGCTTGCGGGCATCAAATAATCAACAGGAAGGCAGGCTTAATTAAGTTAAGGCCCATTCCAGGCTGGCCTGGCGGGCATAATCCTTAGGCGCGGTTTCGACTTTCTCGAAGGTCACGATTTCATATGCATCCGGCTGTTCCAGCAGGGCCCGCACCAGCAGGTTATTAAGCATATGACCGGATTTATGTGCGTTATAGCTGGCAATCAGCGGATGGCCGACCAGATATAAATCACCGATTGCATCCAGGATCTTGTGTCGTACGAACTCATTGTCGTAGCGCAGGCCGTCTGTATTCAGGATGCGGTATTCATCCATCACGATTGCGTTTTCCAGCGAACCGCCGCGGATCAGGCCCATACCGCGCAAGGTTTCCATATCCTGCATGAAACCGAAGGTACGCGCGCGTGCCACGTCTTTTACATAGGATTCAAAGCTGAAATCGATTTCCGCAGTCTGGCCGGTGCCATCGACTGCCGGGTGATTGAACTGGATAAAGAACTTGAGCTTGAAGCCTTCATACGGTTCCAGCCGTGCCCAGATTTCACGCTCACCGCTGCCCTGGCGTACTTCCACCGTTTTCTTGATACGGATAAACTTCTTCGGCGCATCCTGTTCCTGCAAACCCGCTTGCTGCAGCAGGAAAACAAAGGACGAGGCCGAGCCGTCCATGATCGGCACTTCTTCGGCCGTCAGGTCGACATACAAATTGTCGATGCCGAGACCGGCACAGGCCGACATCAGGTGTTCCACCGTCGACACCTTGGCTTCGCCTTTTTGCAGCGTCGAGGCCATGCGCGTATCGCCGACGATGGTCGCCTGCGCCGGTAATTCGACCACCGGATCGAGGTCGATACGACGGAATACGATACCGGCATCAACCGGGGCCGGATGCAGTGTCAGTTCTACCTTGGTGCCGGAATGCAAGCCGACGCCAACGGACTTGACTAATTGTTTGATGGTGCGTTGTTTTAACATGCTGTGATTATAGCAACCAAAGCCGGAAACCCGCTGTCCGCTTTACATTTGATGACATCTAAAACAACAGCCTCTAAACGGGTGAAAAGTGGCTTGTACATTGCCTTTCGAACCTTCCAGCCATAAAAAAACGGCGCACCTGGCGCCGTTCTTCCTGATCCCTGCCGCAGCAGAAACTTAGATTTGTTCCAGCAGTTTTTCTGCTGTCGATACTTCTAGGTGACCGCTATCTTCAACGTTCAATTGTTTGACGACGCCGTCTTCAACCAGCATCGAGTAACGTTGCGAACGTACACCCAGGCCGCCTTTGGTCAGATCGAATTCCAGACCCAGTGCCTTGGTGAATGTGCCGCTACCGTCAGCGATGAAACGCACTTTACCGGCTGCTTTTTGTTCACGGCCCCATGCGCCCATGACGAACGGATCGTTAACCGAGATGCACCAGATTTCATCAACGCCCTTGGCTTTGAACTGGTCAGCTGCCTTGATGTAGCCAGGAGCGTGTTGTTCGGAGCAGGTTGGCGTAAATGCGCCAGGAACTGCAAAAATTGCGATTTTTTTGCCTTTGGTTGCTTCGTGCACCATGACTTTGCTTGGGCCAACGGAACAAGCTTCGGTTGCTACGTCTACGTATTCTGCGAGCCGCGCTTCTGGCAGCTGATCACCAACTTTGATTGTCATTGCGAATTCCTTTGATTAGTTTTACCGGCATAGCCGACTAGAAAACGCCGCGCACGGGGCGCGGCGTAGAAACCGAAGTATGCCTTGTTCCGTTCAATTTTGCAGGTAGTTTGACAATAATTCGTCACTCTACCCGCAAAATGCCATACGGAATCAGTCAGCCTGTTTGCGCAGGAAGGCTGGAATATCGTAGGTTTCCATGCCGTTTTTCTCCAGCGCACGTACCGTATCGGACGCCGATTCACGACGCCATACTGCCGGAGCCTTCAAACCGTCGAAGGAAGCAGCCGGTTGTGCCGCACCCTGCAACATGCCGGTGTTGGCCATCATAGGTTCGTTATGGGTGCCGGTACGCAACATTGGTGTTTGTACCAGTTGTACGCCTTTACGCGAACGACCCAGGCCAGTCGCGACCACGGTTACGCGGATATCGTCGCCCATTTCATCGTCGTACGCGATACCTTGCGCGATCGATGCGTCTGGTGCAGCGAAAGCGCGCACGGTTGCCATAACTTCCTTGATTTCCTTACCTTTGAGGCTACGGCTGGCAGTGACGTTGACCAACACGCCGCGCGCGCCGGACAAATCGATACCGTCGAGCAATGGCGATGCAACTGCCTGCTCTGCCGCGATACGGGCGCGATCGATACCTTGTGCAGTCGCGGTACCCATCATTGCCTTGCCTTGTTCGCCCATGATCGTTTTCACGTCATTGAAGTCGACGTTGATATGACCAGGCACGTTGATGATTTCTGCAATACCGGCGACGGCATTATTCAGTACGTCATCCGCGTGTTGCAGCCATTCGATCATGCTGTCGTCTTCGTAGATCTCTTCCAGTTTTTCGTTCAGGATGATGATCAGCGAATCAACGTGCTGGCCCAGCGCTTCCAGACCTTCGTCCGCGATGTCCATGCACTTCTTGCCTTCGTACGAGAACGGCTTGGAAACCACCGCCACTGTCAGTGCGCCCTGTTCTTTCGCGATTTGCGCAATGATAGGTGCAGCGCCGGTACCGGTACCGCCGCCCATGCCGGCTGCGATAAAGACCATGTGCGCGCCGCGCAATGCATCTTCGATACGTGGACGGGTTTCTTCCGCCAGCTGACGACCTACCGCCGGCTTCATACCAGCACCCAGACCGGTTTCACCGATTTGAATGATGTTATGCGCCTTCGATAACTGCAAGGCTTGCGCATCCGTGTTGGCGACGATGAATTCAACGCCGTTCACGCCTTTATTGATCATGTGTTGTACAGCGTTGCCACCAGCACCACCAACGCCAACCACCTTGATCACGGTTCCCTGTGCCACATTTTCGAGCATGTCGATTTCCATGATAGTTCCTTAAAGATTATGCAGTTTCCAGTTGATAGTTCTCACGCGGTGTGACAACTAGCAACTGCTAACTGCGGGTTAATACAAAATTAAATACACCAACAAATATTAAAAATTACCTAAAAACCATTCCTTCATGCGACGGAAAATTGCTACCGTCGAACCATCTTGACGCGTGACGATGTGTCCACGCAGGTACTGCTTTTTCGCTTCCAACAACAAACCCAATACGGTTGCATACCGCGGACTACGGACTACATCTGCCAACTGACCGTTGTATTCGGGCGTACCCAAACGCGCAGGCTTCAAGAAAATATCTTCTGCCAGTTCCACCATGCCCGGCATCATCGCGGTGCCGCCGGTGAGGACGATGCCGGATGACAGCACTTCTTCGTAACCGGATTCGCGCACTACCTGATGCACCAGCGAAAACAATTCTTCGATACGCGGCTCGATCACAGCCGCCAGGGCCTGGCGGGACAAGGCGCGTGTACCGCGATCACCGAGGCCCGGCACTTCCAGCGTTTCGCCCGGATCAGCCAGTACTTGCTTGGCCATGCCGTAACGCAATTTGATTTCTTCCGCTTCTGCCGTCGGCGTCCGCACTGCCATCGCGATATCGTTGGTGATCTGGTCACCGGCAATCGGGATCACCGCGGTATGACGGATCGCACCTTCGGTGAAGATCGCAACATCGGTCGTACCGCCACCGATATCAATCAGTACTACACCCAATTCCTTTTCATCAGCCGTCAACACCGCTTCAGCGGAAGCCATCGGCTGCAGGATCAGGTCGGACACTTCCAGACCACAACGACGGATACACTTGACGATGTTTTGTACTGCGGAAACCGCACCGGTCACGATGTGAACTTTCACCTCAAGTCGGATGCCGCTCATGCCGATTGGTTCACGCACATCTTCCTGATTATCGACAATGAATTCCTGCGGCACGGTGTGCAGCAATTGCTGATCGGTCGGGATGTTGACGGCTTTCGCGGTTTCAATCACGCGCGCAACATCGGTTGCCGTGACTTCCTTATCCTTGATTGCCACCATGCCGCTGGAATTGAAGCTGCGGATGTGGCTACCGGCGATGCCGGTATACACATTGCGGATCTTGCAGTCCGCCATCAATTCCGCTTCTTCCAGCGCGCGCTGTATCGATTCGACGGTCGCTTCGATATTAACGACGACCCCCTTCTTCAGCCCCTTGGATTCATGCTGTCCGAGACCGATCACTTCGTGACGACCGTTCGGCATTACTTCCGCCACTACAGCCACCACTTTCGAGGTGCCGATGTCGAGACCGACGATCAGGTTTTTTGCGTCTTTTGTCATATATTCCCGCTTACTTTTTCTTACTGTCCGATCCGACCTTCAAGCCCTGCGCCTTCAGGGCCAATCCGTTCGGATAACGCATATCAATACTTTCAATCCTGTCCTGCAAACGTGCGAGCAATTGCGGATATATCCCCACCAATCGATCCACGCGTTCCTTCAACGTCGTATTGCTTTTTTCCCTGCCCAACTCCACCGTCACGCCATTGCTTAGCTTCAGGGTCCACGCATAACGCCCCGACAGCGACAGGGCTTCTGCACTTAAATTCAAGGGAGCGAACCATTCATTCAAATCGTTCAGGCGCGCCACCACTTCCTTCTCACTACCCACCGGACCATTGAAGGCCAGCAAATTCGCATCTTCTTCCGCCTCGGCCAGGTTGGCGGTGAATACATCGCCCTTGGTCGACAGCAAGCGGCCGTCTTCACCCCAGGTACCGAGCGGCGTGTGCTCTTCCAGCGTTACCGTCAACTGGTTCGGCCAATCGCGACGCACCGTTGCCTTGCGCACCCATGGCACCGACTCAAATGTCTGGCGCACCGTATCCAGGTTCGCGGTGAAAAAGTTACCTTTGATACGTGCCAGCACTGCACTACGTACCGTCAAGGGATTGATGTGGCGCAACTGTGCCTGTTCCGCCCCTTCGATACGTATCACCTTTAAGGTGAAGTAAGGCCGCTGCGCAATCCACCACAGGCAGCAAGAAACCAGTGCGAGCGCAACCAGGCCGAACAGGGCATTGGCGGTTGCGTTCAGGGTTCTGATGTCTTGCCACATAGCGTTATCTATCGTTCCGTATCAATTACTTGTGTTGCACTGGTTTCAGGCCCAGCTTGGCCATGCGTAAAATTTCCACGCACAAATCTTCATAAGCAGTACCTGCCACCTTGGCCGACATCGGCACCAGCGAGTGACCGGTCATACCCGGCGAAGTATTAATCTCCAGCAGGAACGGTTCGTTATCCGATTCACGCACCAGGAAATCAACCCGTGCCCAACCTGTGCAACCCACCGCATTGAATGCACTGACTGCCAATGCCTGCACCCGTTTGGTAAACGCTGCATCAAACGGTGCCGGGCACAGGTACTGGGTGTCATCACTAAAATACTTGTGCTCGTAATCGTAGTTACCCTGCGGCGCGATGATTTCCACTATCGGCAGCGCGCGAGCATTGCGACCACTGCCCAGCACCGGCACGGTCAACTCACGTCCTTTGACGAACTGCTCAACCAGCACCACATCATCGTATTTGGCGCACAAATCAAAACCGGCTTGCATGCCTTCCGCTGTTTCAACCTTGGCGATGCCTATGGTCGAACCTTCATGCGGGGCCTTCAACATCAGCGGCATACCGAATTCCGCCGCGATCGCCTGCAATTGCTCTGCAGTAGTTGCTTCCACTTCGAGCGCGGTGAACTTTGGCGTAGGCACGCCATGGCTCAGGCACACACGCTTGGTGATGACTTTATCCATCGCAATTGCCGACGCCATCACACCTGGCCCGGTGTACGGAATACCGAGTTGCTCCAGCGCGCCCTGCAGGCTGCCGTCTTCGCCAAAGCGGCCATGCAAGGCGATAAAGACGCGATCAAATTTTTCTGCTGCCAATTCCGCCAGGCTACGCTCAGCCGGATCAAACGGATGCGCGTCTATCCCTTTCGACAGCAAGGCTGCCAATACACCCTTGCCCGACATCAGCGATACTTCACGCTCGGCAGAGCGACCGCCGAACAGTACGCCGACCTTGCCAAATTCCTTTTTCATTTGCTCTGTAGTCATTGTCTTCTTCACTCAGGCCTGTACCAGCTTGGCGGGTACGCCACTAATCGATCCTGCACCCATCGTGATCACCACATCACCATCCTTGATGATGTTCATGATGGTGGCCGGCATATCGGCAATTTTTTCCACGAACACCGGGTCCACCTTGCCTGCCACACGCAGCGCATGCGCCAGCGTGCGTCCGTCAGCGGCCACGATAGGCTGCTCACCGGCTGCATACACTTCAGCCAGCACCAGCATGTCGGTCGTCGACAAAACCTTGACGAAATCCTCGAACAAATCACGGGTACGCGTATAACGATGCGGCTGGAATGCCAATACCAGGCGACGTCCGGGATACGCACCACGTGCAGCCGCGATCGTCGCTGCAGTTTCAACCGGGTGATGGCCGTAATCGTCCACCAGAGCAAACGTACCAGCAGGCTTGTCGTTGACAGCAGGCAGGCTTATTTCTCCATAGCGTGTAAAGCGGCGTCCGACGCCATTAAATTCGGTCAGCGCTTTTTGCGTCGCATGGTCGGCCACACCCAGTTCGCGTGCAATCGCAATCGCGGCACAGGCGTTCTGTACGTTATGCATGCCGGGCTGATTCAGGCTGACTTGCATCGGTGCATAACCTTCCTGCAGCACGGTGAAATGCATATGGCCGTCTATCGCCTTGGCGTCGATAGCGCGCACTTGCGCATCTTCATGGAAGCCATAAGTCGTAATCAGCTTGGAGATGCGCGGCATGATTTCACGCACCGTCGCGTCATCGATACACAGCACCGCTACGCCGTAGAAAGGCAAACGCTGGGTGAACTCGATGAAAGCCTGTTTCAGTTTTTCGAAATCGTGACCATAGGTTTCCATATGATCGGCATCGATATTCGTGATGACTTCGATCACTGGCGACAGATTCAGGAAGGAGGCATCCGACTCATCCGCTTCGGCTACGATGAATTCACCGGTACCAAGCTTGGCATTGGCACCTGCGCTATTGAGCAAACCACCGATTACAAAAGTCGGATCAAGTCCGCCTTCGGCCAGCACACTGGCAACCAGGCTGGTGGTCGTAGTCTTGCCATGCGTACCGGCAATCGCGATACCACGACGCAAACGCATCAGTTCGGCCAACATCACGGCGCGCGGCACGATAGGGATATGCTTTTCGCGCGCAGCAATGACTTCCGGATTGTCTTCCTTGACCGCAGTCGAAGTGACGATCGCATCAGCTTTTTCAATATTCTCTGCCGCATGGCCCAAAGTCACTTTGGCACCCAGCTCGATCAGGCGACGGGTCGCGGCATTGCTGCCCAGGTCGGAACCGGACACCGTATAGCCGAGGTTCAGCAGCACTTCAGCGATACCGCTCATACCGCTACCGCCGATGCCTACGAAATGAATATTTTTTACTTTGTGCTTCATGTGATCTTCACTAACTTTTCAAGTACATCGGCGATAGCGGCATTCGCATCGCGGCGACCGTTGGCATACGCCGCCTCGGCCATTTGCTTGCATTTTTCGCGCGTCATGCCTTGCAGCAGTTCTGCCAAACCCTGCGCGCTTAATTCACTTTGCGGCAGATGGATCGCCGCATTTTGTTTTTCCATCCACAGCGCGTTATCGCGTTGATGGGTCGTGGTCGATACCAGCAATGGCACCAGCACACTGGCCACACCTGCGGCAGTCAGTTCCGACACCGTGATGGCGCCTGCGCGACAAATCACCAGATCAGCTTCCGCATAACGACGCGGCATATCATTAATAAAGTCGAGGACTTCAGCATCGACTCCTGCTTGCGCATAATTGGCGCGCAAGGCATCAATATTCTTCTTGCCCGACTGGTGCGTCACAACTGGCCGCTGCTCCGGCGGCAACATCGCCAAGGCCAGCGGCATTGCATCATTCAAAGCTTTTGCACCCAGGCTGCCGCCGACTACCAGAACCTTCAAAGGACCACTGTGCTGCGCATAACGTTCGGCCGGTGCCGGCAGCGAAATGATTTCCTGCCGTACCGGATTGCCGGTCACCAAAGCCTTGCTCGCAGCCGGACCGAAATCTGCCGGAAAGCCGAACAACACGCGCTCCGCAACCGGCATCAAGGTTTTATTCGACAGCAGCAAAGCAGCGTCCGCATTCACCAGTACCACCGGCACGCCGCGCAACTTGGCCATCCAGCCACCGGGTACCGTGACATAACCACCCATGCCAAGCACGATGCCGGGATTGCGGCGCTTCAATATAGAGAAGCACGTTGCAAAGCTCGCCACCAGCTTGAATGCACCTGTAATCGTGTGCTGCAAACCTTTACCACGCAGGCCGCTGAACTCTATGATGTCCATCTCAACACCGGCTTTGGGCACCAGCTCACGCTCCATACCATGTGAGGTGCCGAGCCAGCTCACTTGCCAGCCGCGTGCCTTCATCGTTTCGGCAATCGCGAGGCCAGGGAAAATATGTCCGCCGGTACCGGCCGCCATGATCACGAGTCGCTTCATATGCGACCTCCCCGCATCAGAACGCGGTTCTCGTAATCGATACGCAGCAGAATCGCCAGGCCGATACAGTTAATCAGTACACCCGAGCCGCCATAACTCATCAAAGGCAGGGTCAGGCCCTTGGTCGGCAACAAGCCGAGGTTCACACCCATATTGATGAACGCTTGCACACCAATCCAAATGCCTATCCCCTTGGCCGTCAAACCGGCAAAGGTCAAATCAATTGCAATCGCCTGACGGCCGATTTCAAATGCACGCTTGATGATCCAATAGAACAAGGCCACCACCACGAGCACGCCGACGAAACCGAGTTCTTCACCAATCACTGCCAGCAAAAAGTCGGTATGCGCTTCCGGCAGGTAATGCAGTTTTTCCACGCTGCCACCAAGGCCGACACCAAACAATTCGCCGCGACCAAAGGCAATCAAGGAATGCGACAACTGATAAGCCTTGCCCAATGCGTTTTCTTCTTCCCACGGATTCAGGTAGGCAAATATTCGCTCACGCCGCCACGGTGACAAGACAATCACCATGCTGAAAATACCGACCAGCGTCGCGCCTATGCCACCGAACCAGATACCGTTGATACCGCCAAGGAACAGGATGCCCATCGCGATACACACGATCACGCCAAAGGCACCCAGGTCCGGCTCCAGCAACAAAAGCAAACCGACGAAGCCGATTGCCAAAGTCATCGGCATAAAGCCCTTGGTCAGCTTGTGCATGTATTGCTGCTTGCGCACCGTGTAATCAGCTGCATACAAGACCACAAACAACTTCATCAATTCGGATGGCTGCAGGTTGAAAACCTTGAACGACAACCAGCGACGCGCACCATTCACACCTTTACCTACGCCCGGCACCAATACCAGCACCAGCAAAATCAGCGTTGCAACAAAAAGGTAAGGCGCCAGCTTTTGCCAGGTTTCGATACGCACGCGGAATGCCAGCAAACCGGCAAACAGCGAAACGCTGATGAACATCGCCTGACGCGTCAGGAAATGTGCATTGTCGTAACGTGCATACTTTGGTGAATCCGGCAGCGAAATCGAAGCCGAGTACACCATCACCATGCCAAATAGCATCAGCAGCAAGACCACCCAAACCAAAGGCTGGTCATAGGCCATCATCTTCGAACGCTGGTCGAGACTGGTCACGGCTTTTTTAGCCGAAGCGCCGGAGAATGATGGGAAGGCGAATTTCATGCAGACACCTCGCCACGCGACAAACCGATTTCACGTACTTCATCGACAAAAACCTGCGCACGATGCGCATAATTCTTGAACATATCGAGGCTGGCACAGGCCGGCGACAGCAAGACCGCATCGCCCGACTGCGCCAATTCTGCCGCTTTTTGCGTCGCTTCTTCCAGCGTCGTGCAATTGATCATGTCAACACCTGTTGCCTGCAAGGCGGCACGTATATTGTCGGCATCCTTGCCGATCAGGATCACGGCGCGCGCATACTTGGCGACCGGATCAGCCAAAGGCGAAAAGTCCTGCCCCTTGCCATCACCACCGGCGATCAGCACCAGGTGATTGGATGCGCCATCCTGGCTCGCGCCCAAACCATTCAATGCAGCAACCGTGGCGCCGACATTGGTACCCTTGCTATCGTCGTAATAATCAACGCCACCTATCGTCATCACATGCTCGACGCGATGCGGTTCACCATGGTAATCACGCAAGCCATGCAACAACTGCGCAAACGGCAAACCAATGGCACGGCACAAGGCCAGCGCCGACAAGGCATTGATTGCATTGTGTTGGCCCCGTATCTTGAGCGCATCCACCGGCATCAGTTTATTGGTCGACACCGCGAGTTCGACATTGTCTTTCTTGCGACGTTTTTTCTGCGGTTCCTCTTCCTCTACCGCAACCGACAACCAGCGCATGCCGTTTTCATCGACCAGGCCAAAGCAATCTGCCTGCTCCGCTTCATCGGCACCGAAAGTGATGACCTTGCTCAATGGGCTGCTCATCTGCATCACTAATGCGTCGTCGCGATTGAGCACGCGTATCGTATTGGAGCCAAAGATGCGGGCTTTATCATCTGCATATGCTGCCATATCACCGTGCCAGTCGAGGTGATCCTGCGTCAGGTTCAATACGGTGGCGACATCGGCTTGCAGGCTATATGTCGTATGCAGCTGGAAGCTGGACAATTCAAGCACCCAGACTTGCGGTAACTGATCATCGGTCAATACCTGATGCAATTTATCCAGCGCAGCCGGGCTGATATTGCCCGCCACCTGCACCGTCAAACCTGCGCGTTGGCACAACAAGCCGACCAGGCTGGTGACTGTGGTTTTGCCATTGGTACCGGTAATCGCGATGACTTTTGGCGCGTAGCCTTTGTCTTCCTTCAGGGCTGCGAGTGCCTGCGCGAATAATTCAATTTCGCCCCAGACCGGGATTTCTTTTTCTGCAGCGGCAGGAATAATCTCCGCCAGTTCGCGCGCCGGCATCAGGCCCGGGCTGACCGCCACGAAGTCGACACCATCCAGCAAGGAGGCGTCGAAAGGACCGCCGACAAACTCGGCTTGCGGTGCGATCCCGCGCAACTGCGGCAAGCGATCCGGTTGCTCACGCGTATCGGCAACACGCAAGGACGCGCCGCAATGGACCAGCCATTGCGCCATCGCCAGCCCGGATTCACCGAGCCCTAAAACCAGAACGTGTTTACCAGCGTAATTCATTAGCGTAATTTCAAAGTAGACAAACCAAACAGCACCAACATCATCGTGATGATCCAGAAGCGCACCACAACTTGTGTTTCTTTCCAGCCTTTTTGTTCAAAGTGATGGTGCAAAGGCGCCATCAACAAGATCCGCTTACCGATCCCGGTGCGCATCTTGGTGTATTTGAAGTAAGCAACCTGCAACATGACGGACAGGGTTTCGACCACGAAGATGCCACCCATAATGAAGAGCACGACTTCCTGGCGCACGATGACCGCGATAGTGCCGAGTGCGCCACCGAGTGCCAGTGCACCAACGTCGCCCATGAATACTTGCGCCGGATGTGCATTGAACCAGAGGAAGGCCAGGCCGGCACCCGCCATCGCACCACAGAAAATAATCAATTCGCCGGCACCCGGGATATGCGGGATAAACAGGTATTTCGAATAATTGGCGCTACCGGTGAGGTAAGCGAACAGGCCCAGCGCAGTACCAACCATCACGGTCGGCATGATCGCCAGGCCGTCGAGGCCGTCAGTCAGGTTGACCGCATTGCTGGTACCGACGATGACGAAGTAAGTCAGTGCGATGAAACCCCAGACACCAAGCGGATAGCTGATGGTTTTAAAGAAAGGAACGATCAGATCGGCCTTCGGTGGCAGGTCCATGCTGAAGCCGGACTGTACCCATGCGATAAACAAATCGAGGAATTGCGAATTGCTCGGCGCGGACACCGAGAAAGCCAGGTAAATAGCGGCAAACAAACCGATGATGGATTGCCACATGTATTTCTCGCGCGAAGCCATGCCCTTCGGATCTTTATAGACCACCTTGCGGTAATCATCGACCCAGCCGACTGCGCCAAAACCCAGGGTCACGATCAAAACCACCCAGATAAAGCGATTGCTGAGGTCGGTCCACAACAAAGTCGAGATACCGATGGAGACCAGGATCAACACGCCACCCATGGTAGGCGTACCGCTTTTAATCAAATGTGTTTGCGGACCATCAGTACGTACTGCCTGCCCGACTTTCAGGCGGGTCAGCATGCGGATCACAGCCGGCCCCGTGACCAGGCCGATCACCAGCGCGGTCAGGGTCGCGAACACCGCGCGGAACGTAATGAAATTGAAGACCCGCAGCGGCCCTAGTTCGTCTTGAAAATATTGTGCCAGCCAGAGCAGCATATTAATGGGCTTCCTGAGTTTGTTGACCAAGTAAGTGCTGGACCACGCGTTCCATCTTCATGAAACGTGATCCCTTTACCAGCACCGTTGCATCCGCCGTAAAGATTCCGGCTAATGCATCATTTAATTCTTCTACGCTGTCGTAGTGGTTTGCACCCGCACCAAAAGCGCTGGCCGCATAGCGCGTCAAGTCACCCAGTGTCAGTACATATTCAATACTTTTCGCACGCGCATATGCGCCAATCTCTTCGTGGTATTGACGGCCGTCATTACCGACTTCGCCCATCTCGCCCAACACCAGGATGCGCGGTGCCGACATTTGCGCCAGCACATCTATCGCCGCCCGCACCGAATCCGGATTGGCGTTATAGGTATCATCGATTACCAGTGCGCCATTGGCTGCGAGCTTGCGTTGCAGGCGACCGCTGACCGGGGCAAATGCCTGCAGGCCACGCGCGATGGCATCGGTAGCGATACCAATAGCCAGCGCGCAGGCAATCGCTGCCAAGGCATTACGCACGTTATGCACACCGGCAGCAGACAAAGCCACTGTGAATTGCTGCCGTCCTGCTGAAATTTCCATATCGCTGCCGAAAGCATTCGCGCTGTAGCTGCAACGCACATCCGCATCATCGGAGAAACCGAAAGTCAGCACCTTGCGCTGTGCCGCCAACTGGCGCCACAAAGGCGTGAATTCATCATCAGCCGGGAAGACTGCAATACCATCGGCCGGCAAGCCTGCGAGTACCGCGCCGTTTTCCTGCGCGACCGCTTCCACGCTTGCCATGAATTCCTGGTGCTCGCGCTGCGCGTTATTCACCAGGCCTACGGTCGGCTCTGCAATCGCAGACAAGACGGCAATTTCACCCGGATGATTCATACCCAGCTCGATCACTGCTGCCTTGCAAGTCTTTTGCAGGCGCATCAGGGTCAGAGGCACGCCGATATCGTTATTAAAGTTGCCGCGCGTCGCCAGATAGTTATCGACACCGCACGCCGCTTCCAGGATGGCGGCGATCATTTCCTTGACCGTGGTCTTGCCATTGCTGCCGGTCACGCCTATCAAAGGCATCTTGAATTGCCGACGCCAGTAATGCGCAATCTGCCCAAGCGCGACACGGGTGTCCTGCACGATCAGTGCAGGTACTGTCAAACCGTCCGGTACAGTTTCCGCGACGATCGCTGCCACATTGCGTTCCGCCACTTGTGGCAGGAAGTCATGTGCATCGAAACGTTCGCCGCGCAAAGCAACGAACAGATTGCCAGCACCGACGGTGCGGCTATCAGTCGAAACGCCGTCAAAGGCTGCGTCAGCTGTCATGCGCGCACCGTTCAGCGCGGATTGGAGAATGGCTAATGTGGAATTCATCAGCTCGCCCCCTGCATGACGCGTGTCGACAAAGCCAGGGCAGCATGGTCGGCATCCAGGAAAGGCAGCTTGCGCCCTTTCACTTCCTGATAGGCTTCGTGTCCTTTACCAGCCAGCAAGATCACATCCTGGCGCGCCGCATGGCGACCCGCCCACAGGATCGCGCTGGCGCGGTCTTCTATGATTTGCGGTGCATTCTTCGGCGCAGTGATACCGGCGACGATATCGCCGATGATGTTGGCCGGTTCTTCATTACGCGGATTATCAGTCGTCACCACGATATGGTCGGCCGCCATCGACACCTTGCCCATTTGCGGACGCTTGCCCGGATCCCGATCGCCACCGCAGCCGAATACACACCACAATTCGCCGCCGCGGTCATTCGCAACGCTGCGCAAGGTAGCGAGGGTTTTTTCCAGTGCATCGGGGGTATGGGCGTAATCGATCACGACCAGCGGTGCTTCACCGCCACCGAGTTGTTGCATGCGGCCCGGCACCGCGGTCAGTGCTTCAACGGCGTTAACTGCATCCTGCAACGCGATGCCTTTTGCCAGCAGGATGCCGATGATACCGAGCACATTGCTGACGTTGAACTGGCCAACCAATTGGGTTTTGACTTGGGTATTTCCCGCGCTGGATTCGAGCTGGAACACTGTGCCGCTCTGGTTGCTGCGGATATCCGTCGCGCGCAAAACTGCGATGCCATCTATTTTTTTATCAGACAAGGTATAGCCGGTGATACCCACATCAGCCTGCCTGCTTTGCAAACGCTGCACCAGGCGCACACCCATCGCATCATCCAGGTTGATGACTGCGTGTTGTAGTCCCGGCCAGTCGAACAACATGGCCTTGGCTTCTTCATAAGCCGCCATATCACCGTGGTAATCCAGGTGATCACGCGTGAAGTTGGTAAACAAGGCCATATCGAAATGCATGCCGGACAGGCGTCCCTGATGCAAGCCAATAGACGATGCCTCAATTGCCAGCGCCGTTGCACCCAGGTTGCTCACATTAACGAGTGAACGTTGCAGCAATACGGCATCCGGCGTGGTGTAACCGGTGACGTCGAAACTACCGTGGCCACCGTTGGTGAAAATGCCGACACCGAGCGTACCAATCACCGCCGTTGGCTGGCCCAGGCGCGACAGGGCGCTGCCCAGCCATTGCGCGCATGAAGTCTTGCCATTGGTACCGGTGATAGCAACCGTGAACATCGAACGGTCAGGGTGGGCGTAATAAGCAGCGGCAATTTCACCCGCATGTTCTTTCAAATCATCTATCGCCAGATGCGCGACATCCCACTCCGCATCCCAGGTGCAGCCGGCAGCCTCATAGATAACCGCTTGCGCGCCACGCTCAATGGCGTTCGCAATATAGCTGCGACCATCCGCTTCATCACCTGGATAGGCGACGAAGACATCGCCCTGTGCGATGCGACGAGAATCGGAGGCGAGCTCGGCCTTGGGCGCATTGGCAGCCAGCCAGTCAAGTATGCTTGCGAGTGCGGTCGTCGTCAGGATAGACATTACATGTTCTCCTGTTCGGAACCGGGCGGGATAATGATATTGGTGACATTGGAATCCGGCGCCACGTTCATTGAACGCAAGGCATTTGCCGTCACTGTCGCGAATACCGGTGCCGCCACCTGGCCACCATAATGCTTGCCGGCGCCCGGCTCATCGATCATCACCGCGATAATGATGCGCGGATCGGAAACCGGCGCGAAACCAACGAAGGAAGATACGTACTTCCTCACGTACTGGCCTTTTTCAATCTTGTATGCGGTACCGGTTTTACCGGCGACGCGATAACCCGGCACCTGCGCACGTGGCGCGGAACCGGTAGGACCGGCTGCCATTTCCAGCATGCTGCGCATTTGCCGTGCTGTTTTCGCGCTGAAGATACGTTCACCGATAGGCTGGTCGGTGGTGCGCTGGAAGGTGATCGGGATCAAGTCGCCGTCGCGCGCAAATACCGTGTATGCATGCACCATTTGCAACAAAGACACGGATATACCGTGTCCATAACTCATCGTTGCCTGTTCAATCGGACGCCAGGATTTGTAAGGCCTGACCCGTCCTGCTACAGCACCGGGGAAATTGATTTTCGGCTGTTGACCGAAACCAACGCTGGTGAACAGGTCCCACATTTCATGTGGTTCCATTTGCAGCGCAATTTTTGCAGTACCGATATTCGATGATTTTTCAATCACTTGCGAAACCGACAGCAAGCCGGATGCATGGGCATCACCGATAGTGGCGGTACCGATGGTCATCTTGCCAGGTGCGGTCTGGATCATCGTATTCGGTGTCACGCGATTGGTTTCCAGTCCCAATGCAACCGAAAACGGTTTCATGGTCGAACCCGGTTCGAAGGTATCGGTGATGACTCGATTACGCAGTTGTGCACCGGTCAGCACCGAACGGTTGTTCGGGTTGTAGGTAGGCAGGTTCGCCAAAGCCAGCACTTCACCGGTTTTCGCATCCATCACCACGATACCGCCGGCTTTCGCTTTATTGACTTCGACCGCTTCTTTCAAGGCCGAGAAAGCGATGTACTGGATCTTGCTGTCTATCGACAAAGCCAGGTCCTTGCCATCATGCGGCTCACGCACCGATTCGATATCCTCGACGATGCGGCCGAGACGGTCCTTGATGACACGACGGCTACCGGTGACGCCGACCAGCGTCTTTTGGTAAGCCAGCTCCATGCCTTCCTGGCCCTTGTCTTCGACGTTGGTGAAGCCGACGATATGCGCCATCACTTCACCTTCGGGGTAATAGCGCTTGTATTCCTTACGGGTGTCGATACCGGCGATACCGAGCTTGAGGATTTTATCCACGGTATCGAGTTCGACCTGGCGCTTGAGGTAAACGAAGGTGCGATCCGAATCCAGTTTGCGACGCAATTCACGCTCTGGCATATCCAGCAACTTGGCCAAGGCTTGCAATTTTTCCGGCGGTGATTCCAATACATCTTCCGGAATGGCCCAGACTGCGCGCACCGGCACCGACGACGCCAGTACCTGGCCGTTGCGATCAGTAATCTTGCCGCGTGTGGCCGGCAACTCCAGCGTACGGGCATAACGCGAAGCGCCCTGCTTTTGCAGGAACTCGGTCGACATACCTTGCAACCACAAGGCGCGTCCGGCCAGGGTCAGGAAGGCAGCGAAAATCAGGAACAGCACGACACGCGAACGCCAGGCCGGCAACTTGGTTGCCAGTACCGGATTCGACGAAAAAGGCACGCCCTTGGATGCGGCGGTGCGTGACGTGCTGCGTGTCATTTGGCCCCCATCGTCAGGTACTGCGTGCTGGCCGGCGAAACCGGGACCATGCGCAAATCACGACGCGCATTGCCTTCAATGCGTGCATGTTTGCCAAGCGTGGATTGATCGAGCTGTAATTGCGCCCATTCGATATCGAGCTGACGCGCCTGTGCTTGCGCACGTTCGAGTTCGATGAAAAGGCGACGGAATTGGTAATGCGCGTTAACTACCGACAACGCGCAAGCGACCAGGATGAAACAGAGGACAAAAGAGATGCGGCCGCTCATTGCACCACCCTGGCGGCAGGCGACAGGCGTTCAGCCACCCGCATCACGGCGGAACGCGCACGCGGGTTTTCACTGATTTCTGCAGCGGATGGTTTTACGCGGGACAACAGCTTCATTTCTGGTTGCGGCAAATCGATGGCACGAATCGGGAGGCGACGGTCTGGCTGCGGCACATTGGCTTTGCCGGCCATGAACTGCTTGACGATGCGATCTTCCAAAGAATGAAAGCTGATCACAACCAATCTCCCATGCGGGGCCAGGTACCGATATGCCTCGTTCAACACTACTTCGAGTTCTTCAAGCTCCTGATTGATGAAAATCCGGATAGCCTGAAAGGTGCGAGTGGCCGGGTCTTTGCCTTTCTCGCGGGTTTTAACGGTGCGTGCCACGATCTCGGCAAGCTGTCGTGTGCTTGAAATTGGTTCGACTGCCCTGCGAGCAACAATCGCCTTTGCAATCTGAAAAGCAAACCGTTCTTCCCCATATTCTCGTATCACTTTCTCGATTTTTTGTTCAGTTTCCGTCGCCAGCCACTCGGCTGCCGACATGCCGCGCGTTGTATCCATACGCATATCGAGCGGCCCGTCTGCGCGAAAACTGAAACCACGCGTCGCATCGTCAACTTGCGGTGACGAAATCCCCAGGTCCAGCAATACCCCATCCACCTGCTTGATACCGCGTACTGCCAATGCTTCACTCAAGGTTGCAAAACTGTCGTGTGCAATCTCAAAACGCTGGTCATCTATCGTCGCGGCATTGGCGATTGCCTGCGTGTCCTTGTCGAAGGCCAGCAAACGAGCACCACTGCCGAGTTGCTGCAAAATCTTGCGGCTATGCCCGCCGCGCCCAAAAGTGCCGTCGACGTATACGCCGTTGGCGCGTTCACCACCGAGCGCCAGCGCATCGACCGCCTCATCCAGCAACACCGTACGGTGCTGGTATTGCTGCACCGCATCTGCATTCATCACGGCGTCAGAAAGAAAAATCGTTTAGTACATCCGGCATGCCATTGGCCACTGCCGCCGCTTCGCTTTCCGCCAACTTCGTAGCATCCCAAATTTCGAAATGGCTGCCCATCCCGAGCAACATCACGTCACGCGTCATGCCTACCGCCGAACGCAGTTCGGGCGCGATCAGGATGCGACCGGCGCCATCCATCTCAACATCGGAAGCATTACCGAGGAAAATACGTTGCCAGGCGCGCGCCGACATTGGCCATGCAGCGATTTGCTCGCGATGGCTTTCCCAGACCGGGCGCGGGAAGAACAGCAGGCAGCCGTGCGGATGTTTGGTCAGGGTGACGCGACCCTCGCACTGCAAAAGCAGTGCGTCACGATGCCGCGACGGAATAGTCATCCGGCCTTTGGCATCGAGATTGAGAGAAGACGCGCCTTGAAACACCCTGAAATCCTTTTTTTGTACGTTTTACATGCTGAATCGGGTGGATTTTGCGTTTAAAAATACCCACAAATAAACACTTTTTCACACTGTCGCCCACTTTAGAGGATGCACCATTACCGGTCAAGCGATATTCAGGGGTAAAAACAAGAATTTTTTCAATGAAGTCAAGGACTTAGCGCATTACGTTGACGCAACATGTAAATGAAATATCTCTAAGAATTAAGCACTTATGATTGATAGTGAAAGTGGCACATCAGATAAACACATGTGTTTATCCAGGAAAATGCAATGCAAGAAGGGGAAATTTCTGTGGGATTTGGCATAACCCTGACTTTGCATGGGCATAACCCCGACTTTTTAAGGACATAAGTCTGCCCCTTGGAAAACTACTGCTGCATTAGTTTAGAAGTTTGCTTAGGCGTGGTTACAAAACAAGTGTTACTTTTGCTCTGTCCTGCCCAAGCTTTGACCGCGTCATTACCTCATCAAATCGCAACGAACGCATAGATTGAGACGCTAATACATGCACACGCCCTCAGACTTTGAAGAAGGTGCACATCAATTTATCTGCTTTGCCTCTGATGCACATGCGCATAAAAGCCCCCGTTTCATGCAGAACCTACTGGGTGGCAGTAAATATTTAACCTTCCGTGCCTGTCGACGACACTCGATCAGACAAAAGATTAAAATGCATCGGCAGTCATGCATCACTTTGGCATTGATAATTAAGTCGCCCTAAATTTAGTCGAATCGTTTAACAATTATTAACAAGAGTTCCCATAGACATGGGATGGTCAACAGCGCTTTAAAGCTGCACCCTTGGAATAAAAATCAAACAAGAGTGGGCAAAAGATGCCCTCAAATAAATTAAAAAACTAGCAAGCGTCTAGGGGGGAGTGTTTGATTGGCTTTTAAAGCTCCAAATGGTGCAGAAGATTATATTGAACGTGTGTCCAATCGCGTGCGCGATTTAATCGACGCTGGGCTATGGGATATTCCATTAGAGCGTATGGTCGGATGGTTCAGCGGATTCACCACAATCGATGAGCGATACTTTGCAGCATGTTTGCTCGACTCACTGGTCTATCGGTCACCGACGCAATTTTCGGCATGTATTACTTCGCTCTTTGGCGGACCTTGTAGTCTTGCAGTGCAATCGCATCTACGAATTAATGACGATGTCGATTTAATCAAACTTCTGCGCGATAAATTCAAAGATCCAGGCGTCCGACTGGTTCCAGTAATATGTGATTCTGATCCCCCTTCCAAATCTGGCCCTCTCGTAATCAGAAGAATTAAAAAGCAATTGGGGATCGCTGACAGATGGATGATATGGCCGTCGCAAATCGGCGCGGCGGTGGAAGCTGGAGCCAAAGTTATTATCTTGGTGGACGACTTTCTCGGGTCGGGAAAGCAAGCTGAGGGCTTCTGCAAAAAACAGCAGGTTCGCGAAATGGCAGGTAAGGCAAAAGTGATTTACGCCCCCGTCGTTGCTCACGAAAAAGGTATTGAACATTTATCCAAATTTTGGCCTGAATTAACTGTTATTTCTGCTGAAAAGCTGACGGAAGATCATCATTTCTTCTCTCAAAAGACATGGGATTTCCTATCCGATGGACAGATTAAAGCCTCGGACGCGGAAGATTTTTATATCAAAAAAATGTTGCCGCTAACCGGCTTCGTCCCCGGGAAAATAATACCCGCAACTGGTGTCGGTGAACTTGCCCTGTGCTTTGGCTTTTCGCATAGCACACCAAATAATAGCCTCCCCATACTTTGGTTTGATCGTGAAGGCTGGTGCAGCCTGTTAGAAAGATAATTCATGAAAGATATTAGGCTCGCTTATGCGCAAAATCGGGCGGAAGAACAACCCAAGGATATTTGGGAAGAATTCGTCATTCCTCTTTACTTTAATGACTTACCAATAAAGGAACAGCGAAAGTCTCTAGTCTTCCAAGGCGGCAGAGGTTGCGGCAAGACAATGTTGCTACGCTATCTATCCCACACTAGTCAGTTCTCGCCACGTCGATTGGATTTATCGCTCGAGGATGTCAAATATGTAGGGTTATACCTGCGCGCAGATACAAATTATCTCGCAGCAATGAACGGGGGCGGAGTTCAAGAGGAAATTTGGCAGCGTGCGTTTAGTCACTGGCTAGCATGCAGTCTCAGTTTGGAACTGATTGACGCTGTCTACTCAATTAACTGTACGGAAGTTAGACAGAAACAATTTGGCAACCTGCAAGCACTGAATTTCAGTGCTATAGCCAAAGTATATCCGCACCTAGGAACAACTTTTTCAGAGCTAAAAGCATCGCTGATTCTTGAACGAAGCAAATTAACTGCATGGATTAACAATTTAGATTCCTATACTCGGCCGATA
Source organism: Janthinobacterium sp. Marseille (assembly GCF_000013625.1). Classification (NCBI taxonomy): domain Bacteria; kingdom Pseudomonadati; phylum Pseudomonadota; class Betaproteobacteria; order Burkholderiales; family Oxalobacteraceae; genus Janthinobacterium; species Janthinobacterium sp. Marseille. Next base: position 3,392,337 of record NC_009659.1, read on the forward strand.
TTTTTACCTGGAAAAGAATTTATTAAAGACGTCATTGATGTACTGCAATCGACGCTGGATTATTTAAAAGATAGCGTTATTGCAACCTTCATCGATGAGTATGAAAATCTCATTCCCTACCAACAAAAAATTATCAATGAACTGATCAAACATGGTCAGTCACCACTAATTTTTAATGTCGCTATCAAGCGGAATGGAATGACAAATCCTGGTACAAGAGGTCCTGAATCGATCCAGGATATCGGCGATCTTCGACTCATAGACATTGAAGATCACCTTTCTAGCAACTTCGATTTATTCGCAGCAGAGTTATTGTTCTTCAGATTGGCGGAGACGGCACCAGAGTTGCTATCGACCATGCCTATTAGCATCGGTCAACTTAGAGATCCAGCAGAAGTAGTAGTTAGATTGAATGATGTTGAGTATCGAAAAAGTTTATTAAATGCGGCAAATACCGTATTTCCTAGATTAAGAGAGCGTGAACTCGCGCAGGAAGTAATGGCTGATGCGTCATTGCGCGAGCATCTCTCCCAAAATATCAGACAAGGTTTGAATGCTTGGAAAAGTGCGCTACCTGCTGCGGCCTTTATATCCGCAGATGCCCCTGAGGTATCTCTTGTCAGTGGCGCCATTTTAAATCGCAAAAGTGTTACGCCAGATGAACTTCTCAAAGAGTTACAGAACTACTGTGAGCGCAAGACAAATCGTTTTGAATCGGCTGAATGGATTAAAAATAATTTAGTCGGTGTGATTCTTCAACTGTACTCGAAGGTGAATCGGCCATGTCCCTTTTTTGCAGGATTTGATGCGTTTGTACTCATGTCACGTGGCAACGTTCGCCATTTTCTTGAACTTTTGCATCAGTCATTCCTAAGGGCGAAAGCCAACGGGTCAGAGATCCCCGTCTTAAGTGCTCCTGATCAAGCAGAGGCGGTGCGCGCTGCGAGTTCAGAATTTTTGAATGGGGTACGCAGCTCAGGCATTCATGGGAATCGCTTGCATGGATTAACTTTGTCACTGGGAGCAATTTTCAAAGAAAAGCAACGGCACGTTGCTCAGAGCGAGACTGAAATCAATCACTTCAGCATTAGTGAGGGTGATCTTACTGAAAAATTGATCGAGTATCTGAGTGAAGCCGTTAAATGGTCGGTTCTCTATGAAGATCCTGAAACAAAGAAAAAGAATGTTGGCGTTTCGACTCTTCAATACATATTGAATCCAATTTTTTCCGGCTATTTTCAAATCTCTTATCGTAAGAAAAAGAGTATCCAAATAGCAGCGCCGGATTTATTAGGGTTGCTTGAGGACGAAGTAAAACAAAAGGATGCAATTGTACGGAGAATCGCCAGAGAAAAAATCGACAACCCAACGTTGCCCCTGGATTTTTGATCAATATGGCTGCGTCTAAACTAACATTTTCTTCTCAAGTTTTCGAAGGTCCATTGGACTCGAAAAACACTCCTACCTGCGATATCTTATTCGTAGGGAAAGTGGTGGACGACCGTGGCGCCGATGCATTGAAGACTTTTTTCAATATTGCAAAAAAGGTCATTAAGCTTGGGTTCCAAGATCAAAAACTATTCGTTGATGACCAAGAGACCAACGTCACAAAGCTTGCAACACAACTTAAAGGTGTGACGCGAGTACGATTTGAAGCAACGACATTAGGTATGGCAGAGATAGTGAGAGCCTTACAGGCGATCAAGGATGCAAAAATTGATGAAGTGGAGTTTTTCTATGTCGAACCAAAGGATTACAAAAGGTCTAAGCCGATTATCGACGGCATCTTGAGTCCGCGTGAGTTTGAGCTCACGGATAACAACAAATTCGTTAGTCTTCAGGGATTTGCTCAAGAATTTCGTGATGATCAGAGAGCACATCACGCTTTCTTCTTGGGCTATGAGTCCTCTCGATTGCTACAGGCTTTTGAGCAGCGAGGTGAATGCAACAAGGACAAATACGTCCGATTTTTTATTATCGGCGTACCAGCTTTTTCGCCCGGATGGGAGACAAACGTTCTCGCAAATCATGCGCAGATTTTCAAGCGCATGAGTTTGGGGGGAAACTCTATCAAATATTGTTCAGCAAGTAGTATTCGCGAAAGTTATCATTTGCTGTGGGATTTGTATTCTGTGCTGGGAGACGAATCCAGCGTATTTTGGGTATCTCCGTTAGGTACAAAACCTCAGACAGTTGCAGCAGCTTTGTTCCTGCTAGAAACCAAGGGCAATACCGCCAGCACTGGTCTTTTCTATGATCACCCTATTCGTACAGACAAAAGATCAGAAAAGGTTGCTAGATGCCATTTCGTAAAAATCAAAGGGATACAGTCCATTTGATAGGGCATGCTAACTCATCGTAATCGAGCGAGGTAGTGGTGCTGCTAATAGATCTTGTTGCGTTATAAATTTCGCGCATGCGCCACGCGCCAGTGATCGTTGCCACGTGCGGCCTTCTTCAGATGATAGAAACTCCCAAATTTGGTGACGATTTACTGCTGGTGCAGTTATGCGATACACGCAGTCAGAAATTTGCTGCTTTCCACCCAAGACGAAGGCAGCACGACCAAGGCATCGAGTCCCAACACGGGCAATCAAAATATCCCCCTCTTGAGCTGCGCCATGTGTGTCATCAGCTGCGGCAGTATCGTCAAAACGGATCTGCGAAGATGGATAGGCCTGAAAAGATGTAGTGTGAAAATGTGGAATTCCGTTAGATGCCAAAGAGTTGGACGAGTATCTTCCACGCGCAACGGATGTACCTAACCCAAGCAATGTTTTTGCTTTTGAGTTGGGCGTAATTGTACGAAGTCCAGAAAGTTCTGCCACAAGAACAGCAGGTGAGAAGTTACCAATACGATCGATTTTCGACTTGCCCTCCGCTCTAAATAGCGTGACGTTGATTTTACCTGCGCGGCGCATCCCTGGTCGGAAGATCAATATCGCAGTTTCAACTTCTGCTTCATGATATGCATTTGAAGGAAGAGCGATTATTTCTGCCAATCCAAAATTGTGAATCATCGATTGCAGCCAAGTGCGGCTTGAGGCAGTAGCGAATGCTGAACGGGGAAGAATGAATGCGATTTCGCCCTGTTGCGTAATCATTTTCATGGCATGCGCCAAGAAGATTAGATCCAGACGCTGAACTTTCGCACCGCGATTTCCAAGTGAATTCTTAGCCAGCACACTGTCAATTAATGGCGAGTTGAGCACATTGATGAACGGCGGATTGGAAATGACTGTGCTGACAGCGCCATATTGTTTGAGAAACCAGTCGGAAAACTTTGGGCGGCCAATGTCTTTGGTAATGAGATGTATACCTTGCGCCTGCATTGTTTCTTGATCGCCGTCTGGAAGCAAATGTTTGTCGATACCAACGATTGAACAATCCAACACGCGATTACGTAAAGCTAGTGAGAGTGCCCCCTTACCCACGCCTAAATCGGCGACCGACTTCAGCCCGCTGCTGAGTCGGGAGCAAAGAATGTCGGCAATCCAATCCGGTGTTGCAAATTGCCCTGCATCCGGATTTCCTCGCGCGCTGTCTTTTGACCATTGCATATTTAAGATTTAAATATTATTCTTAATAGGAATAATAACGCAACGCCCCGTGCTGTCAAGGAATATATGGATATTGATATCGAACCTAAGGATGTTGTGCGTTCAGCATGGCTTCATTCTGGTGATTCACAGGCAAATTTTGCGAAATCACTCACGAAGAGTCAATCCATGCTCTCCAAATATATTGCAGGCAAGGTGCCACCTCCTGCATCGGTACTTATTCACTGCATGAATATTTGTGGACTTATTGAGCCGAAGTCAGTGTCTGCTGCAGACCTTGCTTCGCGCATCTGCAAAGAACTGCAAGGGTTGGAACACACAGGAACACGCAATGCCATCAACCAATTAATTGATTCAATTTCGTCGCATAATAGACAGATTGCGACGCCAAAATAATTGACCTGTTCGTTAGGAACTTTGTATGGAAAAACTAAAAATAGATCAGGCAATCGGTATGTTGCGGTTGCAGGAAAAAATGAATTCCACCGTTAATCCAGACTGGCTACATGCGGGATATCCATTCTTGCGTGCAGTGGTTATTGAAGCTGCAGAAGCATTGGAACACTATGGTTGGAAGTGGTGGAAGAACCAGTCTGCCGATTTAGCACAAGTTCAAATTGAACTTATAGATATCCTGCATTTTATGCTTTCGGCATCCATTATTGATGCACAAGGCAATATCGAAGAAGCAGCCAAGGCAATAGCCTGGCAGTCCGATCCAGAATTGGATGAAATCCAATTTGATGGGAAAACATATTCTCTCAAAGAAGAAAATATACGATTTCTTTTAGAGTTAATGGCGGGACTGGCGGTGAGTCGGCGTAGTTCTTACGCGTTACTTGAGGCAAGCTTTCGGGCATGTGACATGGATTGGAATATCGCTATAACACAATACACCTCTAAGAATGTTCTTAATATATTTCGTCAAGCAAATGGATATAAAGAAGGAACCTATATTAAGGAATGGAATGGGAAAGAGGACAACGTTCATTTAGTGGATATTGTTACTGCCTTGGACTCAAAAAAATCCAGTTTCTCAGAAGATTTATATCTCAAGCTTGAAAGCGCATACCAAACGATCAAAAGCCAAGCCCTTTCCAAATAGGAGCTTCATCTGTATTGCTATTTATTGCGTTTTGGGTCGATACAGGTATGACAGAGAATCAACCAAATTCCGCCCTTAAGACAAGGTGTTTGTCTAACATGGCGGCTGGGCTATCCATATCACGTTCTTTTGGCTTAATTCGGCAAGTCTCCTAGTTATACCCTCTTTAAATCGAATTCTAAGGCTTTCAGATTTAATCTGTGGGGCAGGAAATTATCGATGGCACGCGAATATCTGCCTTACGAATTGTCGACATGGCAATCAAGAGCTCCACTTCGACGGGAGTACAATTCGACTACTTAGCGCACCAAGATATTGAACAGAGCAGGTCGTCGCCATAGGATCTATGCGCGCTTTCATCATTGCGTCAATAGCGGCAGTATAAAACTCTAGGTGAAATCCCCTCGCTGCAAAACGCTCAAAGAAAAAATTGTCGAGCCACCGATCTAGTTGCGATTCAAGAAATTTCCGAATATGCCAGTCGATCGCCTGCTCTGTGGCGAGATACAAATTCCAAAGTAGGGAAAATTGATCAAGATGCGGCAAATTGTGAAGCGACAAAGCAAGTGAGCGCTTATACAAGGCTGGCAGGCCGAGTTTCATCACCGTGGTACTAAAATCATCTGAGGTCAGCGGATCGATTCGCACTAACGCATAGCGCTCTAGAAGGACATCGGTTCGACGCTCTAAATCCTCCGCTTTAACAAATCGTTCTTGAATAAAACTCCAAACATTAGCGTGATATAGCTCTTCCGTACCTGCGAACGACGGGTGAGCACCTACCGCAGCCGCTAGCTCTGATGCGCTTCGCCAGTCTTTATTACCTGTCGGTTGCCGCGCATTTTTCCCTTTTATCGCTCCAAATACCCTTGCCCGCAAATCTGGAGTCAGAGACACACCAGGTTTTCTCGCAAATTCTTTATCCAGACGATGATCACTCCAATCAGTGCGGCGTGCCACTTCGTCGTACCACGCCCACATCCGCGCCTTTTCAGCCCAGTGCTTCTTTTTCGTACCGCTCCCTGATCCCATTAGGTTTTTTATAAATCGTTTGTTAAAACCTAGAATTTATCAAAAAAAATATCCATCATTTGGAAAAATGCACGCACATCAATGGAAATCAAGATGACACCCAATGCGGAAATCCAGGATCTGAAAACTCGAATGCACGTAGAACATGGCCCGTTATTGCAGGGATCTGCTCTCTACCGAGCGTTGGGTTACAACACCTATGCGGCATTTCACAGAGCGCGTCAGCGGGGCGACATTGGGGTACACATATTCCCAATTGCAGGACGCAGAGGTATTTTTGCCCTAACCGAAGAAGTAGCAAATTGGATTATCAAACAGGCGGGTATCGTCGAAGACGGCGCGGTCGCCGATTCTCAAGAAAAGGAGAAGGAACAATCAGCGCCACATGCATAGCGCTGGCATGCAAGAAGAAATCGTCATTTTGAGCGAAGCCGCATCAAATGGCCAAGGCTTAAGGTAAAACTACAACTATCAACTATTGAAAGGAGTATCGCACTGCCATCACGACCTCTGAAAACAAAATGACCCAAGCGCGCTAACGCTTGAGTCATCTAAAGAAGTGTTCTTTTGCATCGAACGCTTCCAATATAAAGGGAGAGATTAAAGCTGTCAAGCTTTGGTCGACGGGATTTCTGCTGTCTAAAAAATCTACTTTATACAGGGAAGATTGGCGTGTGACATCGTATGTCCACAACACAAACAACTGCGTTCATCGCGCAACATCTCACCATCGAGTGGGCGAAACCAGGTCAACGTGCACGCAAAATCGTCCGTCGATCAAATTTGCGTGTAACCGGCAAGTTTCCATCATTCCGGAACAATACTTCGGTCCACTGGGAATCGTTTAACGAAAGAGACTGCGTTATTCGGTTAGATGCTAATCCTCGCATCGTTAGTTTCAAAGAACAACCAGCCACGCTCACATACTTCCTTAACGGAAAAACATACAAACATTTTCCCGACCTATTCGTCGTAGGTAACGGTCGCGCAGCATTTATTGAAGTTAAATCCCATACAGATCCTGATCTCTGTGAGGCGATAGAGCGTGGCGATGCAATACGGCCAGTCTTGCTTATGCAAGGCTTCGATTATTTCGTCGTAACTGATTTGGAAATCCGTCAGGAACCACAGTTCTCCGATGCCAAGATTCTCTTGCGATTAGGGCGCAATCCAGTATCCGACATTAGAAAAGAACAGCTGCGCCGCTTTTTCTTACGCAAGCCACCACAATGGCGAGATATCGTGTCCGGCACTTTTGGTGAGAATGCAGTATTCGACGTCTGTCGGCTTCTTCTCGAAGGCTATTTTTCGTATGACCGGCGCTACGCGTTGTCAGCCACTTCAGTCATCAGTACAACTCCATCTGCGTCAACATCAGAGGAGAATTCCTCATGGCTATAGCATTTTTTCTGCCCAATGCAATCGTGAACAGAAGCGGCGAACGATTTAAATTGGTCAAGCAGTTTGCTGACGGTATTTGGAAAATGGATAACGTGTTCACCGGTCGCAGCATAGAAGCCTGCGAAAGCGATCTCCATTCAGAGTTAAGCAAAGGAAATTTATACTTCCCTGACGCAATGGAAATTGCGGATTCAATGCAGGCTACAAAACTCGGAAAACAATTCGATGTTTGGAGTTCAGCGTCAGAGTCAGACCGTGCAGAAGCTCGACGCCGGTTTGCCTACGTCAATGCTGCGATCGGGGGACCAAAATCGGCTACAGCACTGCAAAACTGCAGCGATCAAGTAAGTGCAGAGCTCGATGATCGCACGCCCCCGTCTATTACAACGTTTAAGGCATGGATCAGTCGATATCAAAACGGGCGAAATGATATAGCGTCCTTGCTTCCCAAAACGAAAAGAAGAGGTAACCGAACTAGACGATATCACGATGAACTTGAAGAAATAGTTGATCGGTCGCTTGAGACCATGTATTTGACACAGCAACGACTCAGTATGTGTGATGCCCGCTTGCATGCGGCAACACACATCGCTGCTCATAATAAATCGACGCCGGCAAACGAAAATAAATTCACTATGCCAAGCATCGAATACTTTTGGCGCCGCTTGAGATCGACGTATAGCGAGTTCGACATATGTTGCGCTCGATTCGGTCAGACGTACGCTGCGAGAAGATATGAAACTGTCCAAGGATTTTCTCGAGGAGAGCGACCACTCGATCGAGTGGAAATCGATCACACCGTGATCGATTTGACTGTTGTGGATGGGCGAAGCGGTCTGCCTTTGGGACGGCCTTATTTGACTATAGCCATTGATGACGATACCCGATGCATTTTGGGATATTACCTTTCGTTCGAACCGCCTAGTTATTTGTCAGTTTCGTATTGCCTTCGCCACGCCATACTTTCTAAGTCCTACATCAAAGAGATGTATCCCAATATCAAAAATACCTGGGATTGCTACGGCGTGTTCACCAATCTGGTTGTCGACAACGGATCAGATTTTCACAGCATCGCGTTGGAAGATCTTGCGAAGCGATTTGGAACAACAATCCAGTATTGTCCGCGTGCGAAACCTCGTTACAAGGGAAAGATTGAGCGACTCTACGGGACAATGAATCGCGGGCTTTTTCATACCCTTCCAGGAACGACATTTTCTAACATCGTGGAAAAAGATGAATACGACTCGCTTGGCAATGCGGTTATATCGCTAGAAAAACTCCATGAAATTGTCCATATCTGGATCGTCGACCTCTATCATCAGAAAAAACAAACTGCGATTGGTGAACCGCCAGCAAGCAGATGGCGCAAACATATTACTGGAATGCCGATTCCAGTTCCCGCCTGCGTAACCGATCTCGACGCCACTCTTGCGGTTCCATTCGAGCGAACGCTAACTCGGAATGGAATCGAACACCTGACGCTTGAATATAACAGCGATGAATGCGGGCTTTATCTTGCGCGCATGAAGGGTTCTACCAAAGTGAAATGCAGATACAACCCAAATGACCTCGGCCATATATACATAGAGGAACACGACACAGGTCACGTTTTTAAGGTACCTGCGAAAGTGAAGTGGCATGAGTATGCCAACGGCCTTTCACGCTGGCAGCATCAGCTTTGCCAAAGATTCGCTGCCAAGAATCTTGAAAAAGAAGATATTTTTGCTTTGGCTGAAGCCAAAGAGAAAATCGCTCAAATTGTAGAAGAGGAAATTTTTACTCAAAAGAAACGTACTCGGGCGCGTGTGGCGAGATATCAAGGCGAAACAGCACGCAGTGCGAAAGCGAAGCGGGATCTCGATGGGCTGTCAGAAGCCAGCGAAAAGCGAAGCAATACTTCAGATCAAGCGACGGACGATCATATATATCCGTTCGACACATCCTCAGAAGAATCCGATCGTTGGTTTCCATCCATCACAAACGCTCACGAAGAAAATGTGGAATTTTTTCCAAGAGGAAGAAAATGAAAAACACTGTCAAAAACCAGGTTAAAAGCATGCCAGATACTCCCATTGATTACACAACTCTATACGCGAAGCTCGACAGCTATGTTTATATGCATACTCATTTCCGACATGCTCTCGCGAGAATAGACGCCCTTATCGCAAGAGCCAAACGATATGCGGATCCTGAGATCGCTATTCTTCTTGGTGAATCACGGTGCGGGAAAAGCAGACTGCTCGACATCGTTGAACAAAAATGGCCACCTCATAGAACGGCTGAAAAAACGCATGTACCAGTTTTGAGCATTAGGATCACAAGTAAGCCGACCGTAAAAGGATTATTGACTCAACTAATAGCAAAACTCGGTGCCCCTTCCGCAATTCGTTATAAGACCGAGCAGCAACAAATGCAGGCACTGATCAATCTCTTAAAGCGATGTGAAGTACGTGCTTTGATGCTGGATGAGTTTCAGCATTTTTTGTCTGATCGAGGCCAAGTTAACTATTCTGTCGCCGACTTATTCAAGTACCTTTCAGATGAGGCTCAGATAAGCATCATTTTTGCAGGATTGCCTGAGGCTAAAGGTGTAATTGACGCTAATGAACAACTCGCAGGACGAGCAAGTGCAGCGTTGCGTTTGCGGAGATTTAATTGGGGGACAGCTTCTGGGCGCGATGAGTTCAAGCAAATGCTTGTGGGATGCGCTCGAGCGTTCGAACCAATTGCACTCCCAGACTTATCCAGTGATGAGCTCGCCTTTCGCTGGTACTGCGCTAGTGGCGGCGTCATCGGTCTAGTTCTAAAAATTTTTAAAGAATGTTTGAATACAGCAGCGCAAAAAAATTATAGCGCTTTAACCTTAGAAGACTTCGACGAGGCTCATCGCAACGCACATTACGAGCAGGCAGAAAACGGATTTCGTCCCTTCAGTAAAGATTTTAATCCAACGCCGTCTCGCGACTCGATGTCTCGTGCAAAGAATGTCGGCAAACCTATCGAGCCAGTTAAGCAGAAACGTAATCGAGCTAGTTCAAAGCCAAAAGAGTCGAGTCCATTCACCCAAGGTTCCGTTATATGAGCGAGATATTCTTGGAAAGACCGAATCCATTTCCTCGTGAAAGTGCATTGGGCTGGGCATTGCGCGCTGCAGAATTAAATGCGCTACCAGATGCATTAAAACTGGCTACCTTGTGTAAGAACTTTCATGCGACTACTTCTCTTGTCAATTTCAATCCTGGTGAACTGGCTAGTTGGTTCGATAAAGCTCCATCCATACTAGGATTTATGTCTTATCGCTCGCTCACCAAAACCAGCCCCCCTATGTTTAGGACGCAACCAGTTGCGCCTAAGATGTTGAATCTGCGAACTCCGAGAATCTGTCCTTCATGTGTTGAGGAAAATGGGTACATACATGCATTTTGGGATTTAGATCTGGTTAGCATCTGCCCAACCCACCGCATTGCGTTGGTCACTCGTTGTTCCGCATGCAATAAACATTTAAGCTGGAAGCGACCCGGCCTTCTCATCTGCAGCTGTGGCGCGAAAATAAAACAAGATGGTGTTCAAGCTAGCAAATCGTTAGTTACTTTACACCAGCAACTAGAGATAACTGCGTATTCCAAACAAACCAAGGCTTTGAATCAACTCCATATCGGAAATACTGCATTCAAATATATCTCTCTAAGATTTTTGATCAAGTTTATCGAAACCACTGCACGTATCCATATTCCAAAGGGACGCTCGCGAATGGCTATTTCCTTATTAGACAAAATTCAAATTTTAGAAAAGTCGGCTGAGTTGCTTTCCGATTGGCCGATCAACTTCTGCAAGTTTTTAGCATTATTGAATCAGGAGCCATATCCCGAATCTAAGGGCATTAAAATTTTTGAGAAGAGGTTTCTCCATCATTACATCGAAAAATTATTTGTCGCAGCCGAAGACTATGTTGAAGGCGCAGAGATTCTTGACCTATTGTTTAATCAAGTGCTCACGTATCCCAACAGTGGTATGTATAGAGAACTTACCGTTTTCAATATTTTTCAATCGAAAACACTAGATAGAACCTATTGTTCAAGTTCGAATGTTAAGGAACTATCGACTTCGACCATAGAAAACTTGAAAAGAGATTTTAGTTTTAATAGCCTGAGAATTAGCGCGTCAGAAAATTACCTAAACCATGGCGTAAGAAATCAATCTTTTAATGAGTATTTGATCGCTAGGGGAACGGACTAATTTTTATGCGCCTTCTAATTCTTTCTGACCTTCACCACGAACTTTGGCGTGATAAGGCTCCACGTTTCGACATTTCAATCAGCCGGCCAGATATTGTCATTCTCGCTGGAGATATCGATACCGGCGCGAAGGCTGTTGCATGGGCTACAAAGGCTTTTCCCGCATTACCAGTTCTGTATGTGCATGGAAATCACGAGTGTTACGGAAAAAATATCGAAGATACACAATATGAAATACAAGAAGCATGCCTTGCATCGACGAACATTCACTTTTTAAACTGTAATGAGTTCATATTTAATAACGTTCGTTTTTTAGGTGCGACGATGTGGACTGATTTTCGTCTATTTGGCGATGATGATCGGCAAGCAGCTATGCGAGAAGCAGAAGCCGTGATGGTGGACTATAAGAGAATTAGATTAGCCACGAAGGGATATCGCAAACTGCGAGCTGGAGATACAGCTCAATTTCATTCGATTCAAAAATCTTGGCTTAATGCCAAAATATCGGAGCCATTTTCGGGAAAAACAGTTGTCATCACTCACATGGCACCATCTATTTTATCCGTATCAGATAGATATTCTGCCGACCCAATATCAGCAAGCTATGCATCTCGTTTAGATGAGATCGTCAGCCTAAGTGACATTTGGATTCACGGTCACACGCACGAATCGTTTGATTATCAAATCGGGAAATGTCGAGTACTTTGCAATCCTTGCGGCTATATGACGCGCGTCGGCGAAATTGAAAACGACAATTTCAATCCAAATTTAATTATAGAAATTAGTTAATCGGAAGAAATGCATTCAGTCCTTTGGATACATCCTTAAAGACACTGATTGAGTATTCGCATTGAAGCTGCCACTGGTTAGTGGCGCGGCTTACCCCCCGTTCGCATTCCAGTTTTCCACAGGTTGCGTTGGACATCCGCTATCGGCCCAAAGCGGACATCTGTCACATGCAACGTTGAACGCACAAGAAATGTTCTAATGCGTAACCGATAAGCTATTTAAGCGATAGCTCCGACTGTGAATGCTGCAGGATTTTCATTACAAAATCACCGACATAGCTACCTACCTAGCATCATGCTTATATTCCTCGATACAGAGTTCACAGGGCTAGACCAGCGCAAGCCTGATTTAATTTCAATTGGCCTAGTTGATGAGACGGGTCAGGAATTTTACGCGGAGCTTCCAGAAGTGCATTGGACGGTTCAATGCAACGAGTGGGTCCATTTCAATGTCTTGCCGCATCTTCACGGCAGCGACGATTACGTGCAAAACGAGGCGTTGATCAGCGAATCTTTAGTGGCTTGGATTGAAAACATTAGTGATAAAGCAATAATAGTTACCGATTGTATAGACGCCGACTTTACCCAATTAAAAAGACTGCTACAGAAATGGCCCAACAATCTAGATGTCCGTCCAATTCAGTTTACAGCGTGGTCAATGGGGGAGGATAAACAACCGACATTGCAAACGTTAATGAACAATTACTACGGACCAGGGCGGCCACGTCACCACGCGCTACATGACGCTCATGCCCTAAGACTGGCTGCATTGTATGCGGTAAAAAACGGCTGGCAACCTGAAAATCTTGATTGAATTGAGTATATGCAGCAAGGTTGCACTTTATCGCATCGCAAAGTTCCCACCCGTTCGCGTGCAAAATATTGTCAGTAGCGCAAATTAGTTGAGTGTCCGCTCCCGACGGCGGTTTCAACCGGTGGATGCAACAGATTGATAAAACCGTTGAGCCGGTGTTTCGTAGTTTAGTGTTTTTCTTGGTCGTTCATTCAATCGTCTTGCTACAGCATTGAGTTGTGCCTGCGAATAGCCAGAGAGATTCAACCCTTTAGGGAAGTACTGCCGTAACAGTCCGTTGGTATTTTCGTTTGATCCTCGTTGCCACGGGCTTCTTGGATCACAGAAATAGACCTGGATATCAGTCGCTAGTGTGAAGCGCTTGTGGTCAGCGAGTTCTTTGCCACGATCCCATGTCAGTGACTTATACAGTTCTTGCGGTAGTTTCCCTGCATGCTTGATGAGCGCATTGACCACCGTCTGCGTATCTTTCCTATCGATCTTCACCAGCATGACATAGCGCGTATGGCGCTCCACTAGCGTCGCAATCTGACTGTTCGCACTTCCGCATAGCAAATCGCCTTCCCAGTGACCCGGCACAGCACGATCTTCCACCATCGCAGGCCGCTCGCTGATCGATACGGCATCGCTGATCTTGCCGTGATTGTCTGTCTTCTGGGTGTGATGAAGGGAGCGAGGCATGACTCGAGTGCGTCTCAGGTGCTCTGTCAGTTCCTTCTTCAAGGCACCGCGTGTCTGTATGAATAAGGTTCTGTAGATGGTTTCGTGAGACACCTGAAACTCCTCATCATCGGGATGGATGTGTTTGAGCCAGCCGGCCACTTGCTGTGGAGACCATTGCTGGCGCAGCTTGTCGGCAACCATACTGGCTAGCGGTCGATTCTGCAGGAGCTTACAAGGTTTAGGGCGATGCGCTCGTTCCCACGTGGCCTTGTCTGCATCAGCTGCTCGGTAGCTTTCAACACCGCCGTTGCGGTTGAGTTCGCGACTGATTGTCGATGGTGATCTGCCTATACTTCTGGCGATGGTATGCATAGAGTGACCTGCAACGATGGATCGAGAGATCTCTTCGCGTTCAGCTAGCGTTAGTGATCTTATAGAGCGGGTACGGTGCGGCGGCTTGATGCCGCCACTTTCTGCAAGTATCCGCTGCACGGAGGAATGATTGCGGTCAAAGAGCTGTGCGATCTGCTGAAGAGATTCTCCCTTCTTCCAGCGTTCCCACATTACAGCCTTCTGACTATCGGTATAGATGATCCTTGTGCGACGCTCCATGACACACTCCCGCTATCTGCATAGCCTTTAGTGTGTTGCATCCACCGGTTGAAACCGCCGCCAAAAGCGGACGGTTAATGATGCCGGCCGTCAGCGCCAGTATATCGCCTCGAAAGAGCCGTGAAATAAGAAACGTGGTCGCGGACACGAAAAAATCGCGAAACTTAGCATGGCGCGGAAAAGAATGCGTACTACGCCGCCGGTCACTCGGAATTTGATTTCTTCCGCATTTCCTTAGCCATAGGCAGTAAACGCGGTAGGTAAATATACCGCTCATCAAACATGCTTGTGAAAGATAGAGGCCACGCCACTTCCAACGTGGCCTCTATCAATTTGGCCCTGAGAAATTGAACCAATTAAATAATTAAAAAATATTTACTCGCTAATCCCAGCAACATTTCATTCAAGCGCACAACAAATCCGGCGGGATCTTTGAGTTTGCCAACCGTCAGCTATGGTAAGAGCAGTGTCTTTAAACTTTCATACCTGATATCCATACAACTCTATATACGCGCGAAAGTTTGGCTGCAAAACTATGCTCAGTCAGTCGCTATGCATTTCATATAGGCACGCAATTTCTGTAATGAACTCGTAACAATCGAGCATTAACATTGCCTCATTCGAATTCGTAATCAATCAACTTGATTGATTACAAATAGAAATCAGAGGGGTGCAAGCCATGATTCAACTTAATGATGTATCGGTACGCTACGGCGATACCTATGCTTTACGTTCTACCTCGCTCAAACTCCACAAGGGACAGTTCACCGTTCTCCTTGGGGCGTCTGGCGCGGGCAAGTCGACGCTGCTTCGATGCATCAACATGATGTGCCAACCCAGCGCTGGCACGATTGATGTCGTTGGATTGGGGCTGTTGCAAAACAGACGTGTATTGCAGGCACATCGTCGTCAGACCGGTATGGTCTTTCAACAGCATCAACTCATCGCTCGTCGCACTGCTTTGCAGAACGTGCTGATGGGCCGCCTAGGTTATCACACCACACTTCGCAGTCTTTTCCCTTTATCGCAAGAAGAACAACGAATCGGATTGCGAGCGCTGGATCGTGTCGGTCTATTGCATAAAGCACTTACGCGTGTCGATCAATTAAGCGGCGGGCAACAACAGCGCGTTGGGATTGCCAGGGCATTGACGCAGCAACCAAAACTGATACTCGCCGACGAACCCGTCGCCAGTCTTGACCCGGCAACCTCAGAGAAGGTGCTGGAAATCCTTCGTCAAATCTGCAAAGAAGATGGCATCTCTGCAGTGGTCAGTCTCCATCAAGTCGATCTTGCACTCAAATATTCAGACCGAATCGTTGGACTTGCCCACGGCAAGGTGATGTTCGACGCGGTTCCGACCGATTTGAATGAGAACGTGTTGGCAGCACTGTATGACGCCAAACCATCTACCGTTTCGGAAGTACCGACCATGCCGTTCGCTTCAATCTTAAACTTATCAATGTAAGGAATGACAATGAAATCAATATTTACGGCTTTGCTGCTCTCGGCAATCACGTTGTTGAGCGGTGCCGCGACTGCGGCTCCCAATCCTGATCCAGAGACCTTAAAGGTAGCTTTGCTGCCGGATGAAAACGCATCTACTGTCATCAAAAACAATAAGCCTTTGGAGTTGTATCTTGAAAAGGCACTAGGCAAGAAAATCGAGTTGATTGTAACGACTGATTATTCTTCGATGATAGAAGCTATGCGTCACGGTCGTATCGACCTGGCTTACTTCGGCCCCTTGTCTTATGTGCTGGCACGTCAGAAAAGCGAGATTGAACCTTTTGCTGCGATCAAGCAAAAAGGCAGCACAACCTATCAGGCTGTGTTGATCGTCAATACTGGCGCCGGTATCAACAGTATTGCGGATATTGCCAACAAGGACGTGGCCTATGGTGACAAAGCTTCGACATCAAGTCACTTGATTCCGAAGTCCATGCTTGCTGAAGGTGGGCTTTTGGCCGGCACACAATATCGCGAACATTTTGTCGGTGCGCACGACGCCGTGGCGTTGGCAGTGCAAAACGGTCATGCCCAGGCAGGTGGTCTCAGCAAACCGATTTTCGAGGTGTTGGTTCAACGCGGCATGATTGATCCCAACAAGGTCAAGGTACTCGCGGAATCCAAGCCATTTCCACAATATCCGTGGACGATGCGTTCCAATTTGAAGCCTGAATTGAAAGCCAAAATTCGCACGGTGTTTCTTGAGATGAAAGATCCGGAAGTGTTGAAGCCTTTCAAAGCTGAAGGCTTTGGCCCGGCGTCTGACAAGGACTACGACGTCGTTCGCAACCTAGGCAGTCTGCTCAAACTAGACCTCTCAAAGTTTTAATCATTTGAAAGCACTCAATGCAAGCTGAATTCAACGTTGTGCTGGCGCAGCATCGACAGGGCTGGAATCGCTCATTCATATTTGTCGCGGCTACTTTTGCAATCATCTTTTTTTGCTGGTACTACGTTGATTTATTCAACTCCGAACGTTTGGGTGAGGGCATTCCCAGCCTGATCAGTCTGATGGGAGAAATGTTTCCCCCAAACTTCGCGCAGCTGCGTAGCTGGATCAGTCCATTAGCGGATACGCTTGCCATGAGTGTCGCCGGTACGTCAATCGCAGTGCTGCTATCTCTTCCATTGGGCTTTCTTGCAGCGCACAATACTACCCCTCATCCGCTGGTGTACCACTTTGCACGGACCTTGCTGAATGGACTGCGCTCAATTCCAGAGCTGATCATGGGAATTATTTTTGTCGCGGCAGTCGGTTTTGGTGCCTTGCCTGGCGTATTGGCCTTGGCGCTGCATTCAGTTGGCATGATCGCAAAATTCTTTGCCGAGGCAATCGAACATACCGATCAGGCACCAATTGAAGCCGCTCGAGCGGCAGGCTGCAGTCCGCTTCAAGTAATCTTCCATGGCGTTCTACCGCAGGTACTCCCGCAAATGGCTGATACCGCCATCTATCGCTGGGAATATAACTTCCGCGCTTCGACGGTAATGGGGATGGTTGGAGCAGGCGGCATCGGGTTTGAACTGATGGGTTCATTGCGCATCATGCAGTATCAGGAAGTATCGGCCATTCTTATCGTCATTCTAGCCATGGTGACGCTGGTCGATGGATTCAGCGGTTTTCTTCGTAAACACTTCAAATAACTTTAAACATGAAACCTAAAATTGTAATCACGCATTGGGTACACCCTGAAATCGTCGAAATGCTGTCGTCTGTTGCGGAAGTCGTGACTAACGACACGCTTGAAACATTACCGCGCGAAGAATTGCTGCGTCGATCAAAGGATGCAGATGCCGTCATGGCATTCATGCCTGACAGTGTTGACGACAGCTTCCTCGCCGCTTGTCCGAAATTGAAGATCGTTTTTGCAGCGCTGAAAGGCTATGACAATTTCGATGTCGATGCATGTACAAAGCGCGGTGTCTGGTTCGGTATCGTGCCGGACTTGTTGACGGTGCCAACCGCAGAGTTAACCGTAGGCCTTTTGCTTGGATTAACGCGCCATGTCATGGCTGGTGACGATCATGTCCGAAGCGGGACGTTTCATGGCTGGCGACCGAAGCTTTATGGTGCTGGCCTGGCTGGCAGCACCATAGGAATAATCGGAATGGGACGCGTAGGAAAGGCCATTGCCAAACGACTGTCCGGATTTGAAATGAACGCCGTTTACTGCGACAGCGTTCCGCTCAATCCTGTCGATGAACAAGCATGGAATGCACGGCAAGTATCATTCGATGAATTGCTGACTTGCAGTGATTTTGTTGTTCCCATGCTTCCCATGACGTCTGACACTTTCCATTTGATCGATGCTCATGCAATTTCTAAAATGAGGCGTGGAAGCTATCTTCTTAATACATCGCGTGGCTCCGTTGTTGATGAAAATGCGGTGGTAGAGGCTTTGAACCAAGGTCATTTGGCAGGATATGCTGCCGATGTATTTGAAATGGAAGAATGGGCACGCCCAGACCGCCCATTGACGGTGCCACAAGCCTTGCTCAACAATCGGACGCAAACACTTTTTACCCCTCATGTGGGCTCTGGCGTAAAAAAAGTACGGCTGGAAATCGAGCGATATTCTGCTCACAGCATTCTGCAGGCTCTTGCCGGGCAACGGCCTGACGGTGCTCTCAATGAACCACTTAAGGCATCAGTCGCGGCGTGATCGATTTAGAAAAGCTGGAGACATTCCTGACAGTCGCGAAGCATGGCGGATTTCGCGGAGCCGCCATGCATCGTGGACTTTCACAATCGACATTAACGCAACATATCAAACAGCTGGAGCGATCTTTAAATGCCGTATTGATAGACAGAAGCAATGCCGTAAGCAAACTCACAACCGAGGGGCAAGCGTTACTGCCTTACGCGCAGATGCTGATCGATATTTCTAAAAAGGCCAGCGATCTGTTCCGCAGGTCATCGCTGACAATCGGAGCAAGCTCTAACGTCGGAATTTATTTGTTACAGCCCTATTTGAAGGAATTTCAGCGGCGTTCCGGTGTCAAGCTGGATATTGTCATTGCCGACAACACAAGTATTGCTGATAAATTGCAAAGACTGGAGATTGACGTCGCCGTCATGGAATGGTGGGACAGCCGGTCGGGATTTACTGCAAGCATTTGGCGGTCCGAAGAACTGGTGTTGATCGTTCCCACATCCCATCCGTGGGCAGGCCGATCTACTATCCAACTCGAAGAGTTGGATGGCATTGAACTGATCGGTGGAGAGAAAGGGACGGGAACCGGCCGCATCATTGAGAGAATGTTGGGTGCTAGAGATTTGCGTATTAATGTAGCGATGCAACTTGGCAGTACCGAAGCCGTAAAACATGCGGTTAAGGCAGGTCTTGGCGTCTCAGTGGTATTGGCGGGTGCAGTCACGGATGAAGTTTTGAGTCGCCAGTTTAATGTCTTGCGTATCGACGGAGACACTCTACAAAAAGATATTTACGTCATACATCGCAATTGCACTTCGGCTGATTCCGTCGAAAGCAAATTCGTAGACTTCCTGCGACAGTAGCAGTGCGCTTTGCGAAGCATAAGCCGCGCAGCATTTTGATATCCTCTTCTGAAAAAATTCAGTCCACGTTATTGCTAGGGAGACACGGATTTAATCACTGAGTCTCCCAACCGATTTGCACGCGTAAATGTAGTATCAAAATAATCATCAAGATTGCCCTGAAATGATGCCCACGCCGCGAGCCGAGCCAGCTTTTCGTAAGCCGAATACTGGAAGAAGAAAAAACGCACGCGCCGCTAGATCTTCCCAGGGAAGATGTAACAGGTGGTGCCGTTCGCGGGCTGCTCCAATACAAGGGCAATTACGGGCAGTCCATTGAAATACTATAGTGCGATAGTGGCGATATCGACATCCAATCAAGTTTATAAATACACCCAACTCAGAGATATGAACTTCCATAGAATTTATAGAAAAATATTTATTCTTCAACGTCCACTTTGGGTGGCGGTTTCAACCGGTGGATGCAACAGATTGATAAAACCGTTGAGCCGGTGTTTCGTAGTTTAAGGTTTTTCTCGGTCGTTCATTGAGTTGTCTGGCAACAGCATTCAATTGAGCCTGCGAGTAACCCGAGATATCCATTCCTTTTGGGAAGTATTGACGCAGCAGGCCATTGGTATTTTCGTTTGAGCCGCGCTGCCAGGGACTGCGTGGATCGCAGAAATACACCTGGATATCTGTAGCCAGTGTGAAGCGCTTGTGGTCAGCTAGTTCTTTGCCTCGATCCCATGTCAGCGATTTATATAATTCCTGCGGTAGCTTGCCCGCATGCTTGATCAGCGCATCAATCACCGTCTGCGTATCTTTGCGAGCGATTTTTACCAACATCACATAGCGCGTATGGCGCTCCACCAATGTCGCGATGTGGCTGTTGCCACTTCCAAATAATAAATCACCTTCCCAATGGCCTGGGACCGCACGATCCTCTACCGTAGCCGGTCTTTCGCTGATCGAAACAGCATCAATGATCTGGCCGTGATTGTCTGTCTTCTGCGTGTGATGACGTGAACGACGCATGACACGTGTGCGCCTCAGATGCTCGGTCAGCTCTTTCTTCAGGGCACCGCGTGTCTGGATGAACAAGGTCTTGTAGATAGTTTCGTGAGACACATGCAATTCCTCATTGCCTGGATGAGTGTATTTGAGCCATCCGGCCACTTGTTGTGGTGACCATCGTTGGCGAAGTTTGGTCGCAACGGCGCTGGCTAGCTGCCGGTTCTGTAAAAGCTTACAGGGTTTAGGCCGATGCGCGCGGTTCCAGGTGGCTGCATCTGCCTCTGCAGCACGATAGGCTTCAATGCCGCCGTTGCGTTTGATCTCCCGACTGATTGTCGATGTTGCCCGTTCCAGGTTCTTGGCGATGGTGCGCATCGAGTCACCAGCGACAATCGAACGGGAGATTTCTTCACGCTCGGCCAGTGTCAATGCCGTACTGGATCGAATGCGTGGCGGTGGTCGAATCCCACCGCTCTTGGCCAGAATGCGCTGGACAGAGGAATGGTTTCGATCGAAGAGCTGGGCAATCTGCTGGAGAGATTCTCCCTTCTTCCAGCGATCCCACATCAAAGCCTTTTGGCTATCGGTATAGATGATCCTTGTTCGGCGAACCATGACACACTCCCGCTATCTGCATAGCCTTTAGTGTGTTGCATTCACCGGTTGAAACCGCCACCCAAAGCGGACATTCATGAAGAGGTTAAAACCTCGGCCAACCTCGGATCAGAGATATAAAACTGTAATACCTATAACGGAAGTCGCGATTTGAGGCGACAGAGGTACGCAATCTTTCTAGGTCTACAGAACAAGGCGTGTCTCCCCTGAAGGGTAGGTCCAGAGTTTCATCAAGCGAGGCATTTAGCAAAAGCAAAATCTCCGGTAAACAGGTACAAGCTGTTTGCAGGTTATCGTCCGTCTCTATGCATTTCATTAGATTCAAAGCTTGTTGCCGTACCGCGGCTTTGTCTATTTCCATCAACCAACCACCTGCATTCAGTAGACTGGTATTGGATGAGATGGAAATATCCTTCTTCAAATCGGCATTTGCTACATTCCGACTCCATCTTTTGAACTCGTTTGTCATTTGCGGTCAGCCGTGTAGGCCAGATAACGTAAATGAATCAAACTGCAAAAACTGTTTTCAAGATTAGTCCCATCACTGCGCTGGCCGCGATGACGTGGATCACATTGCGTTTGTAGCGAACCAATGCAATTGCAGCAGCAATTGACATAAGTGCAGCGATCCAGTCGAAGGCGCCTGCGAAGCCTTGCGGCCATAGGACGTGATAGGCGAAGAACACCGCCAGGTTAAGAATGACGCCAACGACGGCGGCCGTAATACCACTTAATGGCGCGGTGAACTTCAGATTGCCATGAGTCGATTCGACCAATGGACCGCCAGCCAAAATAAAGATAAACGATGGCAGAAATGTGAACCATGTCACGAGCACTGCTGCGGTAGCTCCAGCAAGAAACTGTAAATCAGGGCCGAATACAGCTTGTACATAAGCGCCAACAAATCCTACAAACGCCACCACCATGATGAGTGGGCCAGGGTTAGCTTCACCCAAGGCCAAGCCGTCAATCATCTGCGTTGGCGTCAGCCAGTTGTAATGCCCGATCGCACCTTGGTAAATGTAAGGCAATACGGCATAGGCACCGCCAAAAGTCAGCAGTGCCGCTTTCGTAAAGAACCATCCCATTTGCGTCAACGTGTGGTCCCAACCGAATCGCAGCGTCAAGACAGCCATCGGGACACACCACAGTACCCCACCTACGATCAGTATCTTCGTCAATCCAAACCAACGGAATTGCGCATGTTCAGGTGTCGGCGTGTCATCGTCGATCAATGCCGGGCCATACGATTTTTTTGATTCGCCGTGACCACCGCCTACTGTAAATTTGTTCGGAATATAGCGGCCACCGAGATAACCAATGAGCGCTGCTGTTGCAACGATGACAGGGAAAGGTACGTTCATTGCAAAGATGGCGACAAATGATGCGGCGGCAATTGCCCACATCAGATTGTTCTTCAAAGCGCGCGAACCAATACGATGAACGGCGTGTACAACAACCGCGGTAATCGCAGGCTTGATGCCGTAAAACAAACCTGCAATCAGAGGCACATGACCGTAAGCGATATACAGCCAAGATAGCGCGATCAGAAAAAATAGTGATGGCAGCACGAACAGCACACCAGCGGCAATGCCGCCTTTGGTACGGTGCATTAGCCATCCCATATAAGTCGCGAGCTGTTGCCCTTCCGGTCCGGGTAGCAGCATGCAATAGTTCAGCGCATGGAGAAACCGCCTCTCACTGATCCAGCGCCGCTGCTCGACCAATTCTCTGTGCATGAGTGAGATTTGCGCAGCAGGACCACCGAAACCGATGAAACCTAACTTGAACCACAGCTTAAGTGCTTCCCAGAACGGAACCTCAGTAGGTCTCGCGACTTCCTCAGCTGATTCGACCTGCGTGGATACAGTGGTACTCATGTAGAAATGTCCTGTTCAAAATTGGTTATCAGGGCATCAAAAATGCCTGACGCTATGGCTAAAAGTTGATCGTCATCGGTAATGGTTGCGCGCACGCCTGCCAATACACGTTCGATACCACTGGCTTCTGGCGGCTGTATGCCACCGGCATCAATAAAATGGACAATGGCACCGAGCCGTGAGAGCGAGGGTGAGTCCAGGCCAAAGCTTGATAACAAGGTCTCGAACGTGACCTTGGCCCCGACATGAGAGAACGTCGCGCCGTCAAAATCGAATCCCAAAGCATCAGGCGGACAATCTGCAGGCGAGGCCACCCACAAGATCTGCGCATCGGCATCGATAAAGCGACGAATCAGCCATGCACTTGCAAGACGATCCATCCATGGACGAGCACGTGTCGCCCAAGTGCGGCCGCGATAATCGGCAAGTGATAACCGAGGAATCTCTCCTGAAATGGAATGCGGTTCGTCCGGCGATAACGTGCGAATCGCGGAGGTCTCTAACTCCAGCAATGCTGCAGCGGTTTGCTTTTGCGATTCACTAGAAAAGAAGTCGATAGCGACTAACTGGTCAAATGTTTTACGCAATTTGCGTGCTTGCTTCAGTGCTTCATTCGCAGTCTCGTCGTTGAGCTTGGCACGATGCAGAGCAATTTCAGCTGACAACTCTGCGAACTCTGTTGAACGGTCAAACAAAGTAACGAACGCTTCGTTATCGGTATTCGTCTGCAGTAAATGCGTCGTGCCGCCATTCTTGTCGATATCGTCGGCGATTTCTGAGAGCGTCTCCTTGTTGACACCTTGTTCAGGCAATAGATACACACCATCACGCAAAACCGCAGCACCGGACGATTTGAGCGCCCGCCATGCCCGCATTCGCGCCGTAGCGTTTTCAGTCGGCAGGGTCAGAATCAGTAGTATCCATTTCATATTGGTAGCTTTCTCTACAATTATGTATTGAACTCTACCATATAAATTGGCGGATGCAAGGTCCGTGAGTTTGATCGAAGGAGCCTTAGCAACGGCGGACGTTCATTGGCTATAACCAAGTCGAGCCGATATTGAATAGGTTTAACGTAGAAATTAGTTGCTATAATCAGCCCACTATTTGGTCTGCGAGAACTTCGTGCGTCGTTATTTCTGCATTTTCCTGTTGATGCTTTTGCCCTTACATAGCTTTGCTATGCAAGGAGCTTGGCTGTCGTCCGGAAGCGCATACGACCTTTCGCACGAACTGGTGCATCAGGAAGGTATCAATCATCATCATGGCGATGACGGCTCAATTCATTACGATGACTCAAGCGAATCAGCCCAGCATTTCTCGGATCACGCCGCATCGGGACAGAGCGCAACTTTGCCTGCTAGCGTTACACCGTTAAGTCCACTGATTGCGTTCATCGTTGTTGAGTCAGAACGCAACTATTTTCATATACCAAATCCTCATCTCGAACGTCCACAGCGACCTCCCTCATCCCTCGGTTAATCTACCGAGGGTATTGCCTTTTTAATATTTATTAAACTCCGCACGGAAGTATTCCGTTTGGCATGTGCATACCTTCGGTTCACCTTTTTGGTTACCGAATGGAGATCGCATGTTTGCCAGTTCTATATTTTGTCGTTTATGTCTTTTAGCCGCATTGGTGCTTACAGCACCTATAGCCCTATCTGAATCCAATACGCCGCTCTCGATTGCAGTGGATGCCGCCTGGCAAAGATCGCCTTTGGCTCGTACGCTTGAAGCCCGCCGAGGCGAGTCTGTTGCAGGCCAGGAATCAGCGCAATCTTGGATTGCCGGCTCCCCTTCAGTTGGCTTATCCCAACGCAATGACCGCGGAAGCAATCAAACCGGTTATCGCGAAACAGAGGTTTCTGTTTCCGCACCGATTTGGTTGCCAGGCCAGAGATCAGCACGAGAGTCCTTGGCCACTGTCAACGCTGAAGAGTTAGAAGCGCAAATAGCGCAAACGCGCCTAGCTATCGCCGGCGAGGTACGCGAACAGCTATGGGCAGTTGCTGCCGCTCGCGAAGAGCTGGCGGAGGTGCAGGATCATCAGCGTCACCTTGACGCACTCTCTGGTGATGTCATGCGTCGTGTAAAAGCGGGAGACCTTGCTCGCACTGATGGTTTGCTCGCACAGCAAGAAGTCCTCGCTGCAAAAAGTGCAATCACCGTCGCACAGACTCGGCTACAAGTTGCAACGGCCCGCTACGTTACGCTAACCGGCCAGCAAAGCATCCCGTCCCCTGTACCTGAACCTATTGCAGTATCAATGCAAGAGCCGCATCCCCGAATGCTGTTTGCGCGTAAATCAATACAGCGTTCGCAAGCGTCTCTTCATGCAGTGAACTCGACGCGTAGCGACCCACCTACTGTTGGCTTATTAATGCGACGTGAACAAGATGGGTTGGTGAGCGGGTCCACCCAGAGTGTCGGAATTGCTGTCCAGATTCCATTCGGAACAAATGCGCGCAACCTTCCATTAGAGTCGGCAGCACTCACCAAAATCGAAACCGCTAGAGCAGAAGCAGCGCAAACCGAGAGCATCCTTCAAAGCGATATAGAACTGGCACGCCAACAACTAACAGCCGCCGAGCAAGGGCTGCAAGCTGCTTCGGAGCGTGCCGCGCTTACACGAGAACATACCGAGCTGATTGCCAAGTCATTTCGTATGGGCGAACGTGGATTGAACGATCTATTACGGTCTCATGCACTCAGCCATGAAGCTGATGTAAGTGAAAGACAGCAGAAAGTCGCAGTGGGACTAGCCCATGCGCGTTTAAATCAAGCCTTAGGAATACTCCCGTGAAGCTACTCAAATTTTGTATTTTATATTTTGTGCTGACCATGTCAGCTGTTGCCGCACCAGGTGCACATGGTCCAGATGGCGAGCATCTGGATGGCGCCTCTGGACACACACATCGTGACGCGGGACCTCGTGTTGAAACTTTCACTGAGTCATTTGAATTGGTCGGCCGCCTGCAAGCAGACGAGCTATCGATCTTGATCGACCGTTACGAAACCAACGAGCCAGTGCTCAATGCAAAGTTAGAGGTTGATTTAAACGGCTTGAAAGTGCTTGCAAAGTTTCATAGTGATCACGGCGACTATGCAGTCAGTGACGAACGTATGTTGAAGGCGCTAGCTGCACCGGGAAAGCATTCGCTTCTCTTCACGTTATCTACAGCTAACGAAAGTGATTTGCTGGAAGGCACGCTCACGGTAGCAAGCGAGGTTGATGCAGACGACCACTCACATTTTCCATGGGCATGGAGTGCTGTGGGCTTATTCGCGGTAGCCGTACTGCTATACGCGATCATCAGATTCCGCCGCCGCAAAAAATCGACAGGAAATAATCATGCATAACAAACTCGCTTTTTTTGTCATTCCGGCATTCGTAATTGGATTGCTTTCACCGATAGCTAGCGGTGCGCCAGGTGCGCATGGCCCAGATGGGGAGCACTTGGACGGTGCGGCGTCAGGTAGCGGTAGCGGATTGGCACGCCTGCCTGATGGCAGCGTCAATGTTCCTAAACAGGCGCAAAGAAGTATGGCCATCCGAACGGTAATGGCGGTCGAGAATGACCATCCACTAACCGTTGAACTGAATGGCCGCGTGGCGATAGATCCGAATGCTGGCGGACGCGTACAAGCACCATTTTCTGGTCGCATTGAAGCTGGCCCAAAGGGATTGCCAGTAGCTGGCCAACGCGTTGAGAAGGGACAGATTCTCATCCGTATAAAACCCGTCGCCAGTGCCATTGACCGTAGCAATCAAGAGGCACAGTTAGCTGACCTACGCGCCAACCTTATTTTGGCAAAGCAACGAGTTGAACGTCTCGAATCGCTGGAAGGTAGCGTTCCTCAAAAAGACATTGAGGCAGCACGTGCAGAGCTAAGCAGTTTGAAAGGACGTGAACGGGCTGTGTCTGTAAGTGTCATCGGTAGCGAGAGCATTACGGCGCCAGCGTCCGGCATAGTCGCCAGCGCAAACGTTTTAAGCGGGCAAATAGTAGAAGCACGCGATGTGTTATTCGAAATCATTGATCCGAATCGTATGTTTGTTGAAGCAAGCAGCACGGACGTTGCACTCGCGAATCGCATTGGGCAAGCAAGTCTGGTGTCCTTTCCGGCTATCGACCTGATTCTATTGGGTGGCGGACGCAGCTTACGTGATGGTGCATTGCCAATCACTTTTCAGGCGCAGGGAAAAGGAATGGCGTTAGCTGTGGGCCAACCCGTTACCGTCATCGCTAAACTGAACGAAAAGGTAAAGGGAATCGCACTCCCTGCAGAGGCGCTGGTACGCAATCCTGAAAACCAGCCCATCGTCTGGATCAAATCAGGTGCTGAACGTTTTATTGCTCAGAAGGTTGAAACACGCGCATTGGATGCAAACACAATCGTTGTGGTGAAGGGGCTTTCTCCCGAAAATCGCGTTGTTGTGTCAGGCACTGCACTGATCAATCAAATCCGATAGGGGCGAACTCATGTTTAACTGGATAGTTCGTTTCAGTCTGACCAATCGCATATTTGTTTTAGCGGCAGCATTGCTTTTGATGGTGTACGGCACATTAATGGCATTGCGTACACCGATTGATGTATTCCCGGATTTGAATAAGCCATTAGTGACGGTTCTGACAGAGGCCGGAGGCATGGCTCCTGAAGAAGTCGAGCAGTTGGTATCGTTTCCCGTTGAAACATCGTTGAACGGGATGCCGGGCGTGACTAGAGTGCGTTCAGTGGCGGGCGTCGGTTTGTCGATTGTGTACGCCGAGTTCGATTGGGGCACAGACATTTACCGAAACCGACAGCTGGTATCGGAACGACTTGCACTTGTGAAGGAACAACTGCCCGATGGCATTACGCCAATCATGGGACCGGTCTCCTCCATCATGGGCGAAGTAATGTTGATAGCACTCCCTATTGATATCGCTAAAACCGATCCAATGCGCGCGCGGGAATATGCCGACTTTGTACTACGGCCGAGGTTACTGTCTATTCCCGGCGTATCCCAGGTCATTCCTATTGGCGGTGACGTAAGGCAGTTGCGGGTTGAGCCGGATACAGCACGCATGGCGCAGTTCAATGTGACGCTTGAACAAATCGAAAGCGCACTACGTGGCTTTGCCGCCAACACAAGCGGCGGTTTCATTGACCTTAATAGTCGAGAGTATCTGATTCGCAATCTGGGGCGTACCAATCGTCTGGAAGACGCAAAAGGATTGGCGGTTACCTACCGGAATGGCAAACCTGTATTAATAGATCAAGTAGCAACCGTGCGGTTCGCTGCAGCGTTTAAACGAGGCGATGCAGGACTTAACGGCAAGCCAGCAGTAATCGTCAGCGTGCAGAAACAGCCGGCTGCAGATACGGTCAAGTTGACGCGAGATATTGAGGCCGCATTAAGTGAACTCAAACAAGGGCTTCCTGAGGGTCTTTCCGCGCCGGAAGTGCTGTTTAGACAGGCTGACTTCATTGAAGCATCGATCAATAACGTGGTGGAAGCATTGCGTGATGGTGCAATCCTCGTTGCGATTATCTTGTTTGCGTTCTTGCTCAATGTCCGGACCACCGCAATATCACTTATTGCGATTCCTTTATCGCTTGCAGTAACTGCCGTCGCATTTCACTTGCTGGGTCAATCGATCAACGTGATGACACTCGGCGGTCTCGCCATTGCAATCGGCGAACTCGTCGATGATGCGGTAGTGGATGTTGAAAATATTTTGCGGCGTCTCAAGCAGCGAAGTGTCGGAGACAAATCACTATCGGTAATGGAAGTAATCTGGCGCGCATCGGTCGAGGTGCGTTCTGGCATCGTGTATGCAACCGTTATCGTTGTCCTTGTATTCGTGCCGCTGTTCGCCTTACCTGGAATTGAAGGCCGTTTGTTCGCGCCGCTTGGTATTGCTTACATTGTGTCGATACTGGCCTCAATGTTGGTTTCCATGACGATCACTCCTGTGCTGGCTTATTACCTGTTGCCACACATGAAGCAGCTCCAGCACGGCGATAGCCCTCTGGTCAGCCGCCTGAAGGCATGGGATGAGCGAGTGCTAATGTGGTCATTCCCAAGATCAAAAATGATTCTGGCTGTAGCTGCATTTCTAGTCGTTGCCTCTGCATCTACGATTGCATTCTTTCCTCGTGCTTTTTTGCCGCCATTTAACGAAGGTTCTTTGGTGATGGGCATGACATTCACCCCAGGCACTTCATTGGCAGAAGCCAATCGAATGGGTGCAATGGCTGAAACGCTCATTCGACAGGTTCCAGAAGTAATCAAGGTTGGACGACGCACTGGCCGTGCTGAACTTGATGAACATGCCGAAGGGGTTCATTCGTCAGAAATTGACGTCGACCTGAAGCGATCAGAACGTGGTCGGGAAGAAATAATGGCGGACATTCGCGCGCAGCTTTCGACCATCCCGGCATCGGTAGCGATTGGACAGCCGATTTCACATCGGCTTGATCATCTGCTTTCTGGTGTGCGCGCGCAGATTGCACTGAAGATTTACGGTGACGATACCGATACCCTGCGTGGATTGGCAGAAGGATTGCGTTCACGTTTGGTTACGGTGCCCGGCCTTGTGGATCTCTCGGTTGAGCGGCAAGTTCTTATTCCGCAAATCAAAATACACGTGGATTATCGTAAGGCCGCTCAGTATGGAATAGCTCCAGGCCAATTATTGACCATGTTGGAAACGCTTTCGGAAGGAAAGCGCATTGCGCAAGTTGTCGATGGGATTCGTAGATTCGATGTGACGATACGCCTGCCGGACGATGGTCGTTCACCCCAAGACCTATCCCGCGTAATGATAGATACACCTGCGGGAAAAATACCGTTGTCATCGATTGCAACTGTTGAGGAAGGCGACGGGCCGAACCAGATTGGTAGAGAAAATGGCAGAAGACGCATTGTCGTCTATGCCAATACAGACGGATCTGACATGTCGCGCATCATCGGCGACGTTCGTGCCGCAATTGCCGCGACACCAATGCCTAGCGCCTATTTCGTGAGTGTCGAAGGACAATTCCAAGCGCAAGAAAAAGCGATGAAACTTATCGTAGGCTTATCCCTATTGTCGTTGGCGATGATTTTCCTCGTGCTCTATTCGCGATATAAATCTGGCGTCCTGGCGTTGGTCATTATGGGCAACATCCCCTTTGCATTGATTGGTAGCGTCATCGCGATGTGGATTGCCGACGTATCGCTGTCTGTAGCATCCATGGTTGGTTTTATTACGCTAGCCGGTATCGCAACGCGTAATGGCATCCTCAAAGTCAGTCATTACATCAATCTCTGCAAGTTCGAAGGCGAAGCGTTCGGCCTGCCGATGATCGTGCGCGGCTCGCTGGAAAGACTAACACCCGTGTTGATGACAGCATTGGTAGCTGCCTTTGCCTTGACACCATTGTTATTGGCGGCGGATGCGCCGGGCAAAGAGATTTTGCATCCGGTTGCGGTCGTGATTTTTGGAGGTCTGATTAGCTCGACGATTCTCGACTCGCTTCTCACTCCACTGATATTTTGGTTAGTCGGACGCAAGCCACTTGAACGACTGATTGCAGGGCAACAGGAAAATGCTTATTAATAAGGTTTATGTGGCGGCACCTATTCAAGACACGCCACATTTTTTGGAGAAAATGATGAAGAAGATTTTAGCTTTGGTAACAATGGCAATTGCACTTACCACCACTGGTCAAGTTCTCGCACACGGCGCAAAAGCAAGTCACGGTGGTATTGCGCAGAGCGTTAATGATTTGAACTTTGAATTAGTCGCTAAAGATGGCAAAGCCACGATCTATGTTGAAGATCATGACGAAGCACTTTCCACTGCGGGTGCAACAGGCAAACTTACTATTCTTAATGGCGCTGAAAAAACCGAAGTGCCACTTGAAGCTGCTGGAACCAACCAGCTGGTATCGAAAGGTGAAGTCAAATTATCTAAGGGTGCAAAGGTCGTTGCAGCAATTACTTTTGCCGATAAAAGCACTGTTAACGTGAGATTTGCAGTTAAATAAAGTTGGTGCTGCTCATATGTACAGAGTAATGATCGAGGCATTCATTACTTTGTACTTTTTGAACGTCTCGCCCGTCAATTTTTGTTAATGCCAGCATCAGCTATATAGGAAAAATATGTATTGGATTATCACCAAATATCTAATTACTGCCGGCGTGGTTGTTCTTGTTTCGGAGTTTGCCAAACGTAGCGACAAACTCGGCGGCTTAATCGCTGCATTGCCGATGATTACAGTGCTGACGCTGATTTGGCTTTACATTGAAAAGCAACCGGAAGCAAAAATCGCCAATCACGCGTGGTATACCTTTTGGTATGTAGTTCCAACCTTGCCGATGTTTTTGATTTTTCCCACACTGCTACCGCGGATAGGTTTTTGGCCAACGCTTCTCGCTTCTGTCGTAATCACGCTCATTTGCTTTGCTACTTTTGCATTTGTTATGCGTCGATTTGGTGTTGAACTGATCTAAAAGTGTTAGCGGCTAAATTGGGACGTAAAAAAACCGGCCAATGCCGGTTTTTTTATCTTGCTAATTAATGACAATGGTAACCGCCATTTTTTCGATCATTATGACAACCGTTGCTATCAGTGCCACCGGAATGAGCAAAAGCAAAAGATGCAATCGAGGTCACCAGCATTGCCATTATTATTTTTTTCATCGCCATTTCCCTATGTTTTAGTCATACATGGAGTGTAAGAGCGTAGGAGTTTTACCGCATCCCATGAATATGGCTAAAACAGAGAATTCGCTTCCCGTGCCGTGCCTGATTAAGAAACCGAGTGTCTGCTATTGGCGGCGGTTTCAACCGGTCAATGCAACAGATTGATAAAACCGTTGAGCCGGTGTTTCATAGTTTAAAGTCTTTCTCGGTCGTTCATTGAGTCGTCTGGCGACGGCATTCAATTGCGCCTGCGAGTAGCCCGAGATGTCCATTCCTTTCGGGAAGTACTGACGCAGCAAGCCATTGGTATTTTCGTTTGATCCACGTTGCCACGGACTTCGTGGATCGCAGAAGTAGACCTGGATATCGGTCGCCAGCGTGAAGCGCTTGTGGTCGGCCAATTCTTTGCCTCGATCCCAGGTCAGCGATTTATATAATTCCTGCGGTAGCTTGCCCGCATGCTTGATCAGCGCATCAATTACCGTCTGCGTATCCTTGCGAGCGATTTTTACCAACATCACATAGCGCGTATGGCGCTCCACTAATGTCGCTATCTGGCTGTTGCCACTTCCAAATAGCAAATCCCCTTCCCAATGGCCTGGCACCGCACGATCTTCCACACCAGCTGGTCTTTCGCTGATTGATACGGCGTCGCTGATCTGGCCGTGATTGTCTGTCTTCTGCGTGTGATGCCGTGAACGACGCATGACACGTACCCGCCTCAAATGCTCAGTGAGCTCCTTCTTCAAGGCACCGCGTGTTTGGATGAACAAGGTCTTGTAGATGGTTTCGTGAGACACATGCAATTCCTCATTACCTGGATGACTGTATTTAAGCCATCCGGCCACTTGTTGTGGTGACCATTGCTGGCGAAGTTTGTCCGCGACGGCGCTGGCTAGCTGTCGGTTCATTAAAAGCTTACAGGCTTTGGGCCGATGAGCGCGATTCCAGGTGGCTGCATCGGCTTCTGCAGCACGGTAGGCTTCAATGCCGCCGTTGCGTTTGATCTCCCGACTGATTGTCGATGGTGATCGTTCCAGATTTCTGGCAATGACACGCATTGAATGACCAGCGACAATGGCGCGAGAGATTTCTTCCCGTTCGGCCAGCGTCAACGCCGTACTAGATCGAATGCGTGGCAGTGGTCGGATTCCCCCACTCTCAGCCAGAATGCGCTGGACAGAGGAATGGTTTCGATCGAATAACTGGGCAATCTGCTGGAGAGATTCTCCCTTCTTCCAGCGATCCCACATCAATGCCTTTTGGCTATCGGTATAAATGATCCTTGTTCGGCGAACCATGGCACACTCCCGCTATCTGCATAGCCTTTAGTGTGTTGCATTGACCGGTTGAAACCGCCGCCGATAGCGGTCGTCCGGCTTCGACCCAAAGCGGGCATTAACAGGACAACGGATGAATTGCAGGCAAAGCGATTAACCTACGCAACCACCTGTCAGTCAACTCGAAATGGTTTTGCCAACCATTAGGCAAGCGACAAGTATGCAAATGATTGCAAAAGCAATCTTCAAATACTTTGCAGGTAGTCGCAACGACAGAGGTTGACCTATAAGCATTCCCAGAGCTGAGCCCGCGGCGAAAGGCACACCGACACCTTGGTCAAAGTGCCCAGCAGATATGCTCACAACTACCCCTGTGAGCGATATAAATGCAATGACTGCAAGCGACGTTGCCACCACGGACTTCATTGCCAAGTCGGTATAGCGTTGCAGAGCGGGCACCATCACAAAACCACCACCTACTCCTAGCAGGCCGGACAATATCCCGGCAAAGCTACCGGCTAACAATAGCCGGCTTGCGCACTTGCTGGTCCAAACAAAGCGACCACTTTTTTCGTCACGGATACACGGTAAGGAATCCCCATTGACTGCTTTTTGTGTTTTTTGTCGGCCGTCCATCAAGTTTTTGTACGCAATCCAAATCAATACGACTGCGAACAAAATACTAAGAAGATTTGTATCAAGGCGCTGGGCAAGCCATAACCCTATTGGAGCAGCAAGTATGCCGGTGCCTGCTATCACCATTGCTGCCCGATAACGGACAGCTCCAGCCCGAAAGCCAATCATTGCTCCTACCGCTGCCGAGATTCCGACCGAAAGTAGCGCGATTGGTCCGGCGTCACTGACTGTCATGTTAAGCGCAAACACAAGGAGCGGTACGGCAAGGATGCCTCCACCTGCTCCCGTCAAGCCCATGACAAGCCCGACCGTCGCTCCTAAAACGAGACTAGATAGCATGGGTGTATTTATGCGGCTTTCTTGTGCGACGCTGCTGATACGCGCTCTAGGAGCTCGAATATGAGCATGCCGACTATCATCGCAAAGAAGAACAGCAAGGGCTTTGCGCCCCCTTGGGAAAGCGATACCAGGGCAGGCCCCGGGCAATATCCCGCCAAGCCCCAACCGACGCCAAAGGTCAAACTACCAAGCACAAGCCGCCGGTCAATTTTCGTGGCTGTCGGCAGACGCATTGCTTCACCCAGCAGTGATTGCGGTCGCTTGACTGCGAACGGGAATGCCAGCGAGCCGACTAGCAGTGCGCCCCCCATGACAAAGGCAAGTGACGGGTCCCAGTTTCCAGCCAGGTCCAGAAATCCAAGTACCTTGGATGGGTCTGCCATGCCTGAAATAATCAGACCAAGACCGAATACCAAGCCGGCTAATAACGACATCAGCAATGTCATTTCAGTCTCCTCAAGTAAACGCGTGACGCACGAGGTAGACAGTCACAAACCCTGCAAACATAAAGGCCAGAGTCGCCACCATCGAGCGCGGTGAACGGCGAGACAGACCACATATGCCATGCCCGCTGGTACAGCCCGCACCATAACGGGTGCCAATGCCCACCAGCAGTCCGGCGACGATGAGTGCTGGCATGCTGGTATCGAAGCTTACGTCAGGAAGCGGCACTGCGAAGCCATAGACAAGCGGTGCGCACACCAAGCCAACGATGAAGGCAACGCGCCATCCGATGTCGCCGTTGAACGGTCTGAACAGGCCGCCCACAATTCCGCTGATACCAGCGATTTTGCCGTTGAAGAACAGGAGCAGCGTGGCCGATACACCAATCAACAAGCCGCCAACAAGCGAGGCCCATGGCGTGAAGTGAATCCAGTCAATCGTCATCTCGTTACTCCTCATCCTTTGGACAGTACAACTGGTAAAGTACTTGTAGTATCGCCAGCGCTTCTGGGCTGCTAACGCTGTAGAAAATCTGCTTGCCTTCGCGACGAGTGTTTACAACCTTCTCTTCCCGCAACACGGTCAATTGCTGCGACAGCGTCGGTTGGCGAATCCCGGTCATCGTTTCCAACTCGCCGACCGAGTATTCTCCTTGCGTCATCTGGCATAGCAGCAGCAAGCGGTCAGGGTTGGCAAGAGTCTTCAGTAAGCCGCAGGCCTGTCCAGCAGCTGCCTGGAGTTTTACTAATTCAATTTGCTTTGGATTGGTCATATGAAATCGGGTGAAGTAACGCTTTACACCAAAATAATATACTATAATAATATATTTTAACATATATTATTTGCGAAAAAGTTACTACCATTTTTTTTGACTCATTCAGGAGCCATTATGATTTTCAGACAACTCTACGAACCGCTGTCTAGCACTTATACCTACTTGCTGGGGGACGAACAAACCGGTCGCGCCATTCTCATCGACCCTGTTATTTCTACTATGGAGCGCGATTTAGCAGAAGTACACCGTCTCGGCTTGAAACTCGCATACACAGTTGACACCCACATTCATGCGGACCACATCACCGGGGCGCTCGAGCTCAAGCGCGCAGTTGGCAGCAAGATTGCTACGCCGGCACATGACAACCTATCCTGCACGGACATCGGCATTGAGGAAGGCAAACCGTTTCAAGTCGACGGCATCACGCTACATCCACTCCATACGCCTGGCCATACCGAGGGGCATTTTTCCTACTTGTTTAACGACCGGGTATTTACTGGGGATGCGTTGCTGATTGAAGGCTGCGGTCGTACTGACTTTCAGAATGGTGATGCCGACGCGCTGTATAAAAGCGTGAAGGAAAAGCTGTTTTCCTTGCCGGATGAGACGTTGGTATATCCGAGCCATGACTACAAACAGCGCTTTGTGTCGTCCATAGCCCAGGAAAAAGCACGCAATCCCCGCTTGGGTGACAACAAGACACTCGAAGAGTTTAAGCACATTATGGCGAATCTGAATCTGCCATATCCAAAGTTCATTGACTATGCTGTTTTAGGCAACCAGCAATGCGGGGTTTGTCCGAAGGACTTACCGGAGAATTTGGAGAGCTATTGCCAGCAAATGAATCGGAGCCCGCAAGGTTGACGGAGAGATGTCGTGGCGATGAATCAGCGTCTGCAGCTGACGGGATTTAGGGGGGACCTAGCTGATAGCGAAAATCATGCATCCTCATGAGTGAAGGCTGGAATCACAAGTTCTGCGATAAGGCCACCTTCGGACCGGCCAGCCAATATGAGGTCTCCACCATACCGCCCGACAATAGCGCTCACAATGGACAAACCAAGGCCTGAACCATCTTGAGTATGCGTCGAGGTTTTTCCCCGCCAGAATCGTTGGCTGACGACTGATATTTGTTCTTCAGTTAGTCCAGGGCCGCTATCTGCAACAGAAATTCGGCATAGCTTTTTGTGATTGTCGAAGGTCACCGAGAGTAAGACCATGCCCATTGAGTACCGAAAGGCGTTATCAAGTAGATTTCTTACTGCGGTATGGAGTAAGGAAGCCGGAACCTTTGCGCCGGCATCTTGCTCAGCGAAATCAATCCGAAGGCGTCGCATGGAAACTGTCGGAAGTCGTTCGACCAATTCTTCGATGACCAGAGAGACAGAATCGCACTCTTCTTCCACGGTCACACTGTCAGCGCGAGCAAGTGCCATCATCTGTTCCAGAGTGTGATTTAGACGACGAACACCTTCTTCCGCGCTGTTCAATGAAACTTCAAGTGCGGTTCCTGTCGAGAGCTTCGCGACTTGAAGATGTGTCCCTATAATCGTTAAAGGTGTTCGGAGCTCATGCGCGGCACCATCCGTAAAAGCTCGCTGCTGAACCAACGTACTGCTGACTCGCCCCAGCATCTGATTCAGAGAGTCGATAACTGGTCGAAGCTCTTTAGAAGCATACTGGTCAGCGATTGGCGCCAAATCATTCGCATTCTTTTTCTGAAGTGTTTTGCTCAATGCAGCCAGCGGACCAAGTCCCTTGCCAATACCAATCCATAGCGCCAATAGACCGCCTATGACCGCCACCAGAAAGGGAAGCCCTGCCGATAGCAATACAGCATCTACAAAATGTCGACGTTCTTCGACTAAATCCGATGCGGTAATTCGATACTGCCCACTTTGCAACGTGTAAGCACGCCACGTTTGGCCATCAACTATCTTGGTCGACAATCCTAAAGGTAACGGCTCAACGTTTCGAAAAGGGCCATTTTCTGTCTCAGCCACAATTTCACCTCGCATCGTACGAATCTGACATGCAATACCCTTGCCGCCGCCAACCTTCAAGGCGCTATCCCATTCTTCGCGAGGTGCACGGCCGACGATACCTGTATCTTTGAGAATGCCTGCAACCATTCGAGCAGACATCGACAATCTTTGGTCTAAGGTTGCATCGAGATTTTCTTGAACACTATTGGTCATCCAAATTGCAGATAACGCCCAGAACAGAACAAGTGCGACACCTGTTACCAATACAGCATGAATGCGGATGCTCGTCATAAACGCCACCCCAAACGAAATCCTAAACCGCGAGATGTCTCAATCGCTTCAGCACCAAGTTTGCGACGGATGTTGTGGATGTGCACGTTGAGCGCATTACTACTGATTTGGATATCCTCTCCGAAAACCCTGTCACGTAGGGTTGAGGGCGCAAGCCAATGTCCTGCCGCATTTGCCAAATGAATCAGTATGTCGAACTCTCGGCGAGATAAAGCAATAAGTTTCTCGTTCAGCCATACCTGGCCATATTGCGGGTCCAGTCTTAAAGGGCCTGCTGTAATTTCTTGTGTCGCTCGACCTTTACTTCGACGCACCACTGCATGAATACGGGCTGCTAGTTCACCTAAGTCGAATGGTTTCAGCACGTAGTCATCGGCGCCGCTTTGCAATCCAGCGATTCGATACTCAATCGCATCTCTTGCTGTTAGTACAATCACGGGGAGCGAAAGCTTGCGGCTTCTTGTCTCTTTGAGCAGGGTCAATCCATCTTGGTCTGGTAATCCAAGGTCCAAGACCATCACATCGAAGTCGGCCGCATAAATAGCCTGCTCCGCTGATACTGCAGTTGTGACACACACAGCCACCATACCGTGCGCTTGCAGGCCTGCAGCCAAACCGCTTGCAATCAGTTCATCATCCTCGACGACAAGTACCTGCATATCACTTTTCCCATTGCTGTTTTGCATTGAGTTTAAGTCAAATGCGCAAATACTCATATGTCATTTAGCTCTTAACTCTCGGTTAATCGGGCTCATTCAATATAGGTTCATTACTTGTTTGGAGATGGGTGTGTTAGTGAAAAAGACGTTCGTTATGCTGTTGCTGTTGGTGTGGTCCTGTGTCCCATGGGCTTGGAGCGCGCCATCAATGTCATCGGCTGAAGCGACATTCTTGGAACCAAGTGAAGTTTTGAAGCTGACGAATATCGAGAGTCGCGAGGACAATCTGGTTGTTCAGACCAACATTGCTGACCAATACTACGTCTATCGTCATTCCCTCAGTATCAAAGATGCTTCGAACAACAACATCTTATTTGTGATTCCAGATGGTGAAGCGAAACATGATGAGTTCTTTGGCGATACGGAAATCTACAAAAATGCATCGCTTCGCTTTCAGATTCCTAATATTGATTTCAAACTACCGCTTACTCTTCAATGGCAAGGTTGCTCTGAAGGGGGAATATGCTATCCACCTCAAACTCAACTTATTCACTCCGACCACAGCGCTAATGAAGTTTTTAGAAGCAAGCAACTTGCCTGGGTTTCGGACAGTCAAGAAACATCGACCAATGATAAGGGAGAAGACCAGCTCAATGCACAGCGGCTAACGCAGCTTGGGCCAGTAGGTGCCAGTATTGTCTTCTTGGGACTTGGTTTGCTGTTGGCCTTTGCGCCTTGCTCCCTTCCGATGATTCCGATTGTGTCGACTATGGTTATCGGCACAAGTACATCCGTTAAGCGAAATCTAACTCTCACTGCAGCATACGTACTAGCCATGGCGTCGACGTACGCCGTACTTGGTGTAGTAACAGGACTTGCCGGTTCGAATGTGCAATCGGCTTTGCAGTCGCCATGGCTACTCGGCACGTTTGCAGTTCTGTTCCTGATACTTGCTGCGTCTATGTTCGGATGGTTTGAATTCCAATTGCCATCCTACATAACAAACAAGTTAAGCAGCTTGAGCGGAAACCGCGCACAAGGTAGCATCGTTGGCTCAGTGTTACTCGGATTCGCGTCCGCGATACTGGTCGGGCCGTGCATGACCGCACCGTTAGCAGGTGCGCTCCTTTACATTGGTCAAACAGGTGATGCAGCCACTGGCGGATTCGCGTTGTTTTCCTTGGGCCTGGGTATGGGGTTGCCACTTTTCCTTATTGCTGTTTTCGGAACACGCATTCTTCCGAAGCCCGGAGCGTGGATGGACAGGATGCGTGTTGCCTTTGGTTATGTCATGGTTGCCATGGCTATCTATTTTGGTTCGAGATTTTTGCCGGACCAGATAGTGCTAGCAGCGTCAGGGATGCTGGGTATCGCTATAACAGTAGGTACGTGGTTTCTCGGCAGTCATTATCTTGCTTCACGCAAAGGCTGGACATTCAAAATAGTTTCGCTATCCGTCGGCCTTTGGTCTGTCCTCATGGTTGTTGGCGCAGCCTCAGGCGGAAACTCTTTACTACGGCCACTAGGGCATTTTCAAGCCGTCAGTCAGACCAACTCACCATCGTCAGTTCAGTACGTACCTGCAAAGTCTGCTGAAGATATTGACCGGCTCATTCAGGACGCAGCGACTCGTGGACAATCGACCATGATTGATTTCTATGCGGACTGGTGCGTTAGCTGTCACATCTTCGAGAAGGAAGTATTAGGCAATGACCAGGTAATCGCTCGGCTTAAAAGGGTGCAGGTCATCCGTCCAGACGTGACTGCACATGACGAGCATGATAAGAGGTTACTTTCACGCTGGGGTGTTCTTGGACCACCCACCATCATCTTTGTTGGCGCAGACGGGAAAGAAAAGCGCGCTTTGCGTTCAGTTGGTGAAATTAATACCGACCAGTTTTTGGCTCGGCTAGATAAGGCAGGTATGTGATGTCAGGACTAGGACCTATCCCATTTTCAGTACTGGCCCTGTTTTTTGCAATGTTTGTGGCGTGGACCGTTGCGCGTTTATTCGCTAAACGTCAAAAGGAAAGTTCATTTAAAAAGGCCGGTGATAAGGTACTGGACACTATCGCTATCGGCTTCTTGAGTGCTCGTGTTGTATACATCGCTATTTGGTGGTCCGAGTACAGCGCAAGTCCAAGGTCGATTCTGGCAATCAGTGACGGCGGGTTCTCATGGGTAGGTGGAGTCGTTGGCAGTGCCATTTATCTATTCGTTCGCACACGAAAGCAAACGCAGCTTCGCAAACCGGTCATCTTCGGCATCATCAGCGGTGCTTTCGCATTGAACATTGGCCTCTACCTCCAATCAGTCAACCCTGACAATGCACCTCGTCTTCCAACGACAGTTTTTTCAGACTCGGACGGTGGCCCGGTCACATTGAGTGATATCCAGAAGCGGCCTGTTGTGGTTAATTTGTGGGCATCATGGTGCCCACCTTGCAGAAGAGAGATGCCAGCATTCCGCCGTGCTGAGGAGGCATTTCCCGAAGTGAAGTTCGTCATGCTAAATCAGGGAGAAAGTCAGGCTGTGGTATTCAAATTCCTGGAAAAGGAAAAGTTGGAGTTTGAGCACATGGTGTTGGATAGAGGTTCTTTGCTAATGCGCGAGGCACGAATCTCTGGGTTACCAACAACACTCTTCTTCGACAGCGAAGGTCGACTTATGGACAGGCACATGGGCGAATTCACTCTACCTGCACTATATGACTCATTACGTCGAAATTTCAACATTACAGCTCAAGCAGCCGAAAAGGAACAGCCATGACAACAAAATTTAAGCTTCGAATATTCTGTGTAATCACGTTCTTGTTGTCCACAACAGTGGCTGCGCAGAACAATGCTAGACCAGCAGTTCTCAAATCCTTGGA
This sequence comes from Janthinobacterium sp. Marseille, assembly GCF_000013625.1. Taxonomy (NCBI): domain Bacteria; kingdom Pseudomonadati; phylum Pseudomonadota; class Betaproteobacteria; order Burkholderiales; family Oxalobacteraceae; genus Janthinobacterium; species Janthinobacterium sp. Marseille. The sequence continues at coordinate 3,433,026 of NC_009659.1, forward strand.
GGACGAAGGAATCAAAGTTGTCCAGGAGTTTGAAATTCCTGGTGACATGCGCGCATTTGCCGGGACCGCTGGCATGCGTCCCGTTGCTATCTACGTGTCAAAGGATGGGACTGCAATTATTGGGACCCGCGTCGATTCAAAAGCCAAGGCACTTGATGAAGCTCAGGTAGAGGAACTAGCTCTCAAGCCGATGGGAGAAAGAATGTGGGAGCAATTGCAGGTTTCGACTTGGATTCAAGATGGCCATGTAGGTGCCCCTAAACTTGTTTTCACCTTCAGTGACCCGAATTGCCCCTATTGCAATCGCTTCTGGCAGGCTGCACGACCATGGGTGGATAGTGGAAAGGTACAAATTCGACACATCATGGTAGGCATCATTAAAGAAGACAGTGCTTCAAAGGCTGCGGCTATGCTGCAATCCGCAAATCCAGCAGCAGCACTCAAGAAAAACGAATCCAACTATTCCAAAGGCGGAATCAAGCCAGCTACGCATATTAGTGACAAGACACGGAAAGCACTCGGTGAGAACCAGATACTAATGGCCCGGTCCGGCTTCACGGGCACCCCAGCTGTTGTGTATCGCGACGATAAAGGTATGGTGCAACGGCACAATGGCCTTCCAACCGAAGCCCAGATGACTGCAATACTCGGACCTAAGTAGTGATGCGATGCAGCAGAAGTGAGATGTCTGCTTTTGGCCGATTGCGGACATCTTCCTACGATCGGATGCAGATTTATAAATCCGTCTTACCCAAATGGTTTTATAGGCTAGGCGCATCTAGTAAAGCCTCGAGATTCAAAACCAAGGACTGCGACGATTTTTAATAGGGCAGTCTTATGACTAATTATTGTCCGATAAGTCAATCTTATGCCTGCATAAAGGTCAGCAATATGCCTTGTAAATTCTGATAAGCCATTGTTTTATAACGGCTATATAGTCAGCGAATTGCCTAACCCCACAATTTCTGTAGGATTTTGATGCGTCTTGTCGTCAAGATCGCGGAAAAATCGGCTTAAAGTCGATTTCTTGGCAGATATCGGAAATTTCGGCGTCGGAAATTACAACCAATATCAAAAGATTATGATGCAATGCAAAAATACAGTTTATTTATTATCGTTTTAACATCAAAATTCAAAGCCGATTTAACAATTGAACGATCGCTCAAAAAGAGCCGGATTTACTGCCCGTTGTACTGTGGCGGTGAACCACATTGCAGCGACGGATCAGGCACCGGCTTGCAATACAGGAAGGCTTCCGGCAATACCACGCCGTTGCGGTATTTTCCCTTGCGACCACGCACGATATAAGGCGCAAAGCACTCCTGGCTTTCGCGATACTCACGCTGCATGCGTTCGCAATCGAGTTTTTTCTGCGACAGGCTGTCACGCGCACCCATCACCGCCGCGCTTGGCGGCGACTCAGGCCGCAGCGGTTCCACCCTGGCCTCACTGGCGCGCTCGACGATTGCCTTTTCGCGCGCCGCGCGCTCCGCCGCTTCCTGACGCTGGCTGTCAGTTAATTCAGATGGATTGGTATCGATGCGGCTCGCGGCATTCCTGTAACGATCCGGCACCTTATCCGAAAACTGGGTACGACCATTTTCATCGACCCAGCGATAGATTTCGTCCGCGTACGCTGCAGTAGCCATGCAACAGCAAGCGATGAGGGTAAGGAATTTGTGTGCCATAAATAGCCTTGTACGCGGACAGGTAATACCTTATAGCATGCCTGAAAAGCGCACGCCTGCGTTCTCCCAGCTGCCTTCAGCGCAAGAACGAGCCGGTGCCGAACAAACCGATCAGGCCGATCACAATCAGGTAAAGCGCGACGATGAAATTCAGTAAGCGCGGCATCACTAAAATCAAAATGCCGGCAATCAGGGCGAGCAACGGTGCGAGGGTGATATGCAAATTCATGGCGAACTCCTGTATGAAAAATGAAAAGTTAAATTCTTGCGCCAGCAGCTTACCCTATCCGGCACCACTTCATACATGAAGCAACGCGCAATAAAAAAAACGCGCAACCGTATACAGATGATTGCGCGCCGGACCACCGCAGCCCTGAAGCGGGATGCCGTACATTCCCGGGATTTACTTCGGCATCAAAACCGTATCAATAACATTGATGACGCCATTCGACTGATACACATCATAAGTACTGATACTGGCCGTATTGCCGCTGTCATCTTTTACATTGATATTGTGTTTGCCATTCATGACGAAGCTCAGTTTTGCGCCATTCGCGGTCGCAAGTTGCGCACTGCCTTTGTTTTTCTTGATGGCCTTTTCCAGTGCGGCAAAGTCATATTTGCCAGGCACCACGTGATAGGTCAGGATTTTCGTCAGCGTGGCCTTGTTTTCCGGTTTGACCAGGGTTTCAACGGTACCCGCCGGCAGTTTGCCAAACGCGGCATTGGTTGGTGCGAATACGGTGAACGGACCTTTTCCTTTCAAGGTATCCACCAGGCCTGCTGCTTTAACAGCGGCAACCAGCGTGGTGTGATCGGCTGAGTTAACTGCGTTATCTACAATATCTTTGCTCGGCAGCATGCTTTGCCCGCCCACCATCACGGCATCGGCGGCGTAGGCAAATGAAACAGAAGCGAGTGAGGCGGAGAGAAGCAAGGCGTAAGAAAGTTTGCGCATGATCGTTCCTTTCGGTGTGTGCAGGATTGCGTATAGATATACGGCCGACCGACTCCGACAGATTCAATTACTTGCAAACGGCCTATCCAGCCGGCAACAAAAACGCGCAGCAAAAGAAAAAGCGGTGCAACTTTCATCGCACCGCTTTATATAAAAAGTTGAAGCAAGCCGATAGGCCGGATTCTGTTACGACGCATGGGCGAACCCACGCGTTATGACAACCATTCCTCTAGGCCGTGAATTACTCCACGGCTCAAGCTTCCTACCCGCACGCTCCGCGAGCAACGTCAACGCGTGCCTATTTGGAATTGCTCCGAGTGGAGGTTACCGCGTTTCACCGTAACTTAATACGCTCGTCTCTGTGGCCCTATTCCTCGCCTCACGGCGGACGGCCGTTAACCGTCACCCTGCTCTATGGAGTCCGGACCTTCCTCCCGCCATCACCGAAATGACAGCCAGCGGTTGTCTTGGCTTACTTCAGGCGTCATTGTAGTCCAGCAGGCGGTGGGAAGCGCGAATAATGTTTTATCATGCGTTTGCGCGATAGCAATTTCCCTGATTTCACCCTTACCCCGCACGCAGAGATACTACATGAAATTGTATGAAACGCTCGCCGCCGAACTCGCGCAATCCATACAGGATGGCGTCCTGCGTATAGGTGATCGTCTGCCCTCGGTGCGACAAGCCAGCACCAGCCGCGCTGTCAGCCCTTCCACCGTATTCCAGGCCTACTATCTATTGGAGGCGCGCGGCCTGATACGGGCGCGTGAGCGCTCCGGCTATTACGTCGCCGGCGCTGCACAAAAACTGCCGCCGGAACCGGAGCAGGCATCGCAACCGAATGAAGCCTCATCGCCGGTTGATATCAGCGAACGCGTGTTTGAAGTGCTGGAATCGGCCAAGATGCGCGAGCTCGTACCTTTCGGCTCCGCCTTCCCCAGCCCGCTACTCTTTCCGATGGCACGGCTGGCCCGAGCGATGGCATCCAGCGTCCAGCAGCTTGACCCGTGGAGTGCCGTCGATGACCTGACGCCGGGTAATCCGCAATTGCGCCGCCAGATCGCGCTGCGTTACCTGGCAGACGGCTTGCATATACACACGGATGAAATCGTCATCACCAATGGTGCGCTGGATGCGCTCAATCTCTGCCTGGCAGCAGTGACACGCCCCGGCGATGCGGTACTGGTCGAATCACCAACCTTTTACGCCGCATTGCAGGCACTGGAACGCAACGGCCTGCACGCGATAGAAGTGCCGACCCACCCACGCGAAGGGATAGACCTCGCCGCACTGGCTCGTGCGATTGAGCGCCATCAGCCGAAAGCCTGCTGGCTGATGACGACTTTCCAGAATCCACTCGGCAGCCTGATGCCGGATGAGAAAAAGCGTGATCTGGTCACCCTACTGGCACAACACGAAATCCCGCTGATTGAAGATGATGTCTACGGCGAACTGTATTTCGGCGACAAACGCCCGATGCCGGCCAAAGCCTTCGACAGCAAAGGGCTGGTCATGCACTGCTCGTCATTCTCCAAATGCCTGGCGCCCGGCTATCGCGTCGGCTGGGCTGCGCCGGGACGCTTTACCCGTGCCGTCGCCCGCCGCAAACTGACCACCACCCTGGCGGCGTCGGCACCGGCACAAGCCGCACTCGCCACCTACCTGGAAAAAGGCGGCTACGACAAACACCTGCGCCAGTTACGCCACACACTATCGGTGCAACAGACCCAATTTATGGAAGCCATCGCCCGCAGCTTCCCGGCCGGGACCCAGGCCACGCGCCCGAAAGGCGGCTATTTCCTGTGGCTGGAATTACCTGCCAAGGTGAATGCACTGGAACTACACCGGCAGGCGCTGGCACAAGGCATCAGCCTGGCACCGGGCCCGATTTTCTCTGCCCATCATGGCTTTACCAATTGCATACGCCTGAATTACGGGCATGTCTGGGACGCCCGCAGCGAAGCCGCACTCGCAAGCCTCGGGCAATTGGTACAAAAGATGGCCGGAACTTAGGCCGGACACCACCCTTGCCTTTCTGACCATCACACAGCCTCTCCCACAGCGTTTTACCCAAACTGCTATGGTTTTTTACGCGCCTTCTGATGCTAGGCAAAGCGGCCTTGTACCCTTACCCTTGCAGTATCATGTAGAAATTCCGACAAGCTGCAGAGAAGACAGCTCTGCATATCAAGGCCGCCGGCCTTAGCCAAGAGACCTATAACAATGAGTGCATCGCACATGCGTAGTAAATACTTACGCTTCATCTGCCGGTTTGCCTCCGCCGGTCTTGTGTTTGCCGCCGGCGCTGCAGCCGCGGCCCCGGCTGTGACTGCGGACAATGGCAAAATCCCCGACACCATCGCGCAGCGCGTCGCCGCCTGTGTGGTATGCCACGGCAAGGAAGGCCGTGCCGGCAGCGATGGCTATTACCCGCGCATCGCCGGCAAACCAGCCGGCTATCTATATAACCAGTTAATCAATTTCCGCGACGGCAAGCGTACGTATCCGGTCATGACCGCGATGCTGGAAAACATGTCGGACGCCTACCTGCGCGAAATTGCCCAGTATTTCTCGGAACAGCACCCACCCTACCCGGAACCACAAGCCGCGCAATCCAATCCGGCCGAGCTGGAACGCGGTCGCCGCCTGGTGCATGACGGCGATAAAGCCAAGGGTATTCCGGCCTGCGTCGCCTGCCATAGCGCGAAGATGACCGGTACCGCACCGGCAATTCCAGGCCTGATCGGTTTGCCGCGCGACTACCTGCTGGGTCAGATCGGTGCCTGGAAAATCGGCACAAGGCACGCTGCCCAACCGGACTGCATGGCCGATATCGTCAAGAAAATGAGTGCGGAAGATATCAGTGCCGCCGCTGCCTGGTTATCCGAACAGCGCGTACCGGCCGATGCTTCACCGGCACCTGCCATTACCGCCAAACTCCCGCTTGAGTGCGGCAAACTCGCACCGTAGAAAAGCAAACCATGAAACGACAATATCTATTGCGCTTTTCCGCACTTTTACTGGGCATCATCACCGTCTTCGTCGGCTGGCTGTATTGGGCCAACCGCAATCCTGACCTCGGCCAGGCTTCCGTACCACCGACCGATCCGGCGCAGCAATTGGTACAGGGTGAGTACCTGGCCCGCGTCGGCAATTGCATGAGCTGCCACACTTCACGCGGCGGCGAGTCGTATGCCGGCGGTCGCGCCGTACCTACCCCCTTCGGCAATATCTATACATCCAACCTGACACCGGATGCCGAAACCGGACTCGGCAAATGGAATAGCAACGATTTCTGGCAAGCCATGCACGATGGCAAATCGAAAGATGGCAGCTTGCTGTACCCAGCCTTTCCGTACACGAATTACACCAAGGTCACGCGCGCTGATTCGGATGCGATATTCGCTTACCTGCAAACCCTGCCTGCCGTCAGCCAGCAAAACCGCGCGCCTGATTTGCGCTTCCCTTACGACAATCGCGTCGCCCTCTATGTCTGGCGCGCGCTCTACTTTCGCCCCGGCCAGTACGCGAATGACGACAAGCAATCGGTGGAATGGAATCGCGGCGCTTACCTGGCACAAGGCCTCGGCCATTGCAGTGCCTGTCATTCACCGCGCGATGCGCTCGGTGGTACCGATCTGAAGGCAGAACTCGGCGGCGGCATGATCCCGGTCTTGAACTGGTATGCACCGCCTTTGAATGGTGATGCACAAACCAGCCTCGGCAATTGGGAAACAGAACATCTGGCCGCACTGATGAAAACCGGTACCGCACCAAGTCGCTCGGTCAGCGGACCGATGGCGGAAGTGGTGTTCGGCAGCCTGCAATATGCGAAAGATGAAGACATCAAGGCGATGGCGCTTTACCTGAAATCCTTGCCGCAGCAAATTCCCGCACCAGTCGCTGCAGCGGAAAGCGTGCCGGATGAAACCAAGAAAAACATGATCAAGGCCGGTGCCAAACTGTATGAAAACCAGTGCGCCAGCTGCCATCAGGAATCCGGCAAAGGTGTAGCTGCTATCTATCCGGCACTCGCCGGAAGTCGTGCGATTACCACGCCGGTTGCGACCAATGCGATCCGCATGGTCTTGCATGGTGGCTATGCACCGAGCACGGCAGGCAATCCGCGTCCTTACGGCATGCCGCCCTTCGGCCATTCCATGACGGATGAAGAAGTGGCTTCTGTCGTGACCTATATCCGTAACTCCTGGGGCAACCAGGCTACCGCGGTATCACCGAACGATGTGAATCGCTATCGCTCACGTTAACACTATTTGCTTCCCATGCATCACACCACTTTAAGCAGCAAACACTTGAGCAAGACCAGCGCCACTTTATTGGCGGTCTTGCTCGGCGGCACCGGCGCGCATCGCTTCTATCTGTATGGTGCGAAAGATTTCTGGGCCTGGACTTACCTCGCCGCCTTCCTCATCTTCGCGCTGGCGCTGATCCTCGCACAAGCACCGCATTCCATCGCGGTGAGCGTACTGGTCCTTTTCCCTTTGTCGATCTTTGCCGGCTGGATAGAAGCATTGACCATAGGACTCACACCGGATGAAAAATGGGATGCCAAACACAATGCCTTATCGGCACAGCAATCCGATTCACGCTGGTCGGTCGTAATACTGATCGTGCTGACTTTCGCCTGCGGCTTTACCACCATCGTGATCGCGATGGCACGCATGACTGATTTATTGCTGACCGGCGGTGCTTATGGCTGATCACGTTCTATAATCGATCATTGCAAATCACTGCCGGCACTTCCATGTCTACTATCGATTTCCGCCTGCCACCGATTCCCTGCCTGATTGCATTCGAAGCACGCGCACGCCTGGGTAGCGGCGTACTGGTCGCACGCGAATTGTGTATCTCGCCAAGCGCAGTCAGCCATCGCATCAAACAACTGGAAGAAGCCACCAACCTGCAATTATTCCGCAAGACCAGCGGCGAAGCGGTACTCACCGCCGACGGCCAGGCTTACCTCGAAGCAGTACGCAATGCACTCAATACCCTGAGCCACTTCGGCCGCAATCCTGCCAGCAATACCAAGACCAGGAAACAGTTGCGTATCGCGGCACCACCGACCTTTGCCTACCAGATCATCATTCCGCGCCTGAGCTTATTGCAGGAGCATTTCCCTGCACTGCGTTTCGAATTGCAGCTATCGGTACCGCTGGTAGGATTAAAGGCAGACGATTCGGATATCGAAATACGCTTCGGCATCGGGCATTATCCCGGCTACCACGTCACCCGCATCCTTGATGAAGATGTCCTGCCCATGTGCAGCCCTGAATACCTGGCGCAGCATGGACCGTTTGAAAATTATGAAGACCTGCAACGCGCGACCTTGCTCCGCTGCACGATAGAACCCTGGCATCCATGGTTCCAGGCGGCCGGCCTGGATTGGCGCGAGCCGATCGGTACTTTGCAATTTGTTGATATCGGTTCCTGCATGCAGGCGGCGGCATGGGGCCATGGCATTGCCTTGGCGCGGCCGAAGATGGCAGCCTCACTGACCGCAAGCGGTCGCCTGGTACCTGTATTTGATTTAGCAGCGAAACCTGCTTACTCTTACTTTGCGACTTGCCTGCCGGAAGCCTTACAACATACGGAATCGCTGGAAGTGATCAACTGGCTGCGCAGTGACCTGGAACATGAAGATGCAATGCAGGCACTGCAGGCAAAACAAAATCCGGCTGCAGCCAAACCTTCCGTCAAACGAAAAAAATAGGCAGTACCTCGCGCCCGCGGGGCACTGCCTAAAGAGACACACCATCACACGGTGTAACGTTCAACAGCTTCTTCTTTCCACTGGATGCCGTTGCCAGGACAGTCGCGTACGATCGCATTGCCGTTGCGTACCAGCAAAGGATCGACCAGGATAGGATCTGCCATCTGGAAATACTCTATGTAATGCGCGGTCGGCGTCACACGCAATAAGTGCACGCTGATTTCCTGGAAGAAGTGATTCGACACACGGACATTGTTGGCAGCGCATACACCCACTGCCTGCATCCAGCCCGAGACGCCACCGATCTTCATCAGGTCCGGCATCATGTAATCGGATGCTTTCATGCGCAAACTCTCCGCAACCTGGCGCGGACCCCACAGGTTCTCACCCAGCTGCAAAGGTGTCTTGATTGCGGCCGCAATTTGCGCGTGACCACAGTTATCGTCGTAACGCGTCGGCTCTTCGATCCAGAGTAAGCCTTCATCATCCAGCGCCGGGCAACGCACCATCGCTTCGGCTACATCCAGGCTCTGGTTGTAATCGACCATCAGGCGCGCTACACCTTCCGTCGCCTTGATCGCTGCACGTACGACGGCGATATCTTCCTGCAAGGTCGGATAACCGATCTTGATCTTGATTGCCTTGAAGCCACGTTCGACTGCAGCCGCGACATGCTTCTCCGCATCGGCCAACCCATCCATACCGAAGCTGGCATAGGCCGGGATACCATCGGCAGATGCACCACTACCGACACTGCCGCCTAATGCACGTACCAGCGGCAACTCGAGGAATTTCGCATGTGCATCCCAGACCGCCATATCGATACCGGCCAGCACCATATCGAGCAAACCATAAGCACCTATCAGCATAAAGCGGCTGCGCAAATTATTCGTCAAACCCAGTGGATCCAGCGGCTGTCCTTCCAGCAACAAGGTCAGGTCCCGCGCCAGTTGCTTGACTGCCCCCAGTACCAAAGGTGTATAGGTAAAAATATATGCATGGCCGCAGACACCTGCATCCGTCTGTACATCCAGCAAAAGCATGGGTGCCGCATGTACCGTCCCGCTCGCCGTCTTCAACGGTTGTGAGAGTGGCACGATCAATGCACGTACACGCATTTCAGTGATGAGAGGTAAAGACATAATTGCCCTGCTATCTTAAAAATAAAAAACAAAACGCCGCCCCGAAGGCGGCGCAACCAGCTTATTGCAGACGATCGCTACCGTCAGGTGCACGTGACAATGCAGGCAAAGGCCCGAGCTCGGCAGCAAACTGCGCACGTTCCGCTTCCGCTGCCGCATCGTTGAACTCGACCGGCGTCAATGCACGACGATTGACCTTCAATTCGAATACATCAAAACGATTGTAGTAACCGACGACATCCTGGAATTGTTTAGGTACTACGCATTTGGCGAGGTCGATATCGGCATAGACGATGCCTTCTTCATCCTGCAAGGTATCGCTGATCGGCATCCCGTCCGGGCCCATAATCATCGATACGCTCTTCGATGCTTCTTCCATCAGGCGACGTACACGCGGATCGTTGCGGCTGATCATGTCGATTGCTTCAGGCGGCAGGAAGCCGGAAGCGACGATGTTAAACATCTTGCCTTCAAAGGCGGCAGCACCGGCACGCAGGCGTATCGATGCTTCGAGGTCGTAAGCAACTTCACCCGACGGATGGGTAGGCCAACGTGGTGAGTAAGCGGAGATGTGTACGTTCTCGCCTTGCGCCATCAGCGAGAAACGCGCCAATGCATTTGTGTTTTCGCCACATACCAGTGCACCGATGCGGCCGATGCGGGTATCTACTACACGCAAGCCACTACCGTCACCGCTGGCCCATGCCAGCTTTTCCCAATGCGTTGCAATCAGTTTGCGGTGACGATTCAGGATGCTGCCGTCATCACCGATCAGGATATTCGTATCCCATACGCAACCCATGCTGATCGGTGTGCCTTCGTTGATACCCATCGAAACGAAGACGCCGTGGCGACGTGCCGCTTCACGCAATTGCGCTACTTCCGGTCCGTTGATCTCAATCGCCGACGACGCCAGTTTGAAAAAGAATTCATGCGTTTCCACCGGTGCCCATACGCCACACCAGATCGGGAAGGCGGAAACGAATGCTTCCGGGAAAGCGATCAGCGAAGCGCCGTTGCGCGCAGCTTCAGCGATCAGGTCGCAAGCTTTATCGATGGTGGCCGGGGTGTCGAAATAGATAGGCGCTGCATGACATGCTGCTGCCTTGAATTTTGGATATTCCTTCATTACTACTCTCCTAAATGATGTTTTGAGTCCGGACAATTTGAGCCCGAAAGTCACGTGCCACTATAGGCGGTGTGCAGGGAAAACTGAGCGTTTTACAGATTGAAATGATTTGCATCCGGGATGCAGAAAATCTGCATCCCCAATAGCGGCGCGCCTACCAGACCATTAAGGTGAACGGGAAGACATAAGCCTGTAGCGTGACGAACAAGCCGACCAGGCAAGCCAGTGCAATCGAATGGAAAAAGACATAGCGCAGGATCTCGCCTTCATGTCCATACCATTTGGTCGCGGTAGCAGCCACCACGATCGATTGCGCATCGATCATCTTGCCCATGACGCCGCCCGAAGAATTGGCTGAAGCCATCAGGATCGGATTCAGGCCGAGCTGCTCTGCCGTGGTTTTTTGCAAGCCGCCGAACAGGACATTCGCAGCGGTATCGGAACCGGTCAGGGCGACACCCATCCAGCCCAGCAAGGTACCGAAGAAGGGGTAGAACACACCGGTATGGGCAAATGCCAGCCCCAGTGTTGAATCCATGCCGGAGTAACGCGTGATGTAACCGAGTGCCAGCATTGCCGCGATTGCAATCAGCGAATGACGCAGTATTTTCAAAGTATCCCAATACACGACAAACAATTGCTTGAAGCGATACCCCATCACCAGGCCGGAAATCATCGAAGCAATGAAAATCCCGGTGCCGGTTGCTGACAACCAGTTCAGGTTAAAGATGGCTGCTTCCACGTGCGGATGTAAAGCAACCGGTGGCATCTTTTGCGTCAACATATGCAACCATGGCCATTCAAAACGCAGCACCGACAAACTATCGAGCATCTTCTTCCAGCCCGGCACACCCCACAGGAATACAAGTACCGACAGGATGAACCATGGCAACCACGCACGGATCACCGTCTCACGGCTATGCGTATGAACCACTGATGGCTGCTGTTGCTGCGCTGCGGCCTTGAACCTGCCGGCGGCAGAAGTCCAGATGTCGGCCGGCTTCCATACTTTCAGGAACAGGGTCAGCAAAACCATCGATGAGATCGCCGCACCGACGTCCACCAGCCACGGTCCATGGAAATTCGAAATCAGGTATTGCGGTACCGCGAACGCAGCTGCAGCCACCAGGATCGCCGGCCAAACCGCAAGCATCCCGCGAAAGCCACAGAAAGCCCAGATCAGCCAGAACGGCACCAACATCGAGAAAACCGGCAACTGGCGTCCGACCATGCCGGACAGTTGCAGCATATCGAGTCCGGTCACACCGGCCAGCGCGATGATGGGTGTACCCAGGGCACCGAATGCAACCGGTGCTGTATTCGCGATCAGCGACAAGCCTGAAGCCGCCAAAGGCGCAAAGCCGAGGCCAATCAGCATCGCACCGGTCACGGCAACCGGCGTACCAAAGCCACCCGCACCTTCAAAGAAAGCGCCGAAAGAAAATGCCACCAGCAACAACTGCAAACGACGGTCTGTCGTAATGCCGGTAATGCTTTCCTGCAGCACCTTGAAGTAGCCTTTGCGTTCGGTCAGCTGGTACAGAAAGATGACGTTGAGAATGATCCAGCCTATCGGCATTAAACCATTCGCAGCACCGAAAGCTGCCGACGATAGTGCAGACGAAGCCGGCATCGTGAAGCAGAAAACTGCGACAACAATTGCCGATGCCAAACCAAGCAGCGCGGCAATATGTGCCCTGATATGAAAGAAGGCCAGAGCTGACAACATGACGACGACGGGTACTGCCGCCGCCAGTGTTGAAAGCCAGGCATTGTTGAAAGGATCGTACACATGAGACCACATCATTTTGTCTCCCGGAAAATTGGGGTAATCGTTAGAAGGCTGTGACGCCTACTGCATTTTTTAATTTGATTTCAAGCCGAACAGCGACGCAAATTCTGTCATAGCTGATTCGTACGAAGGCGTGAAAAGGATGCAATCCGATATGAAGCAAAATGAAATTTGCTATGACAGACGATGTAACCTTCAATCAAAAATTCGCATGAGAACAACAGCAGGAAATGAAGCGTGAAGAGGACGATGGAGTGCGAGAAAAAGAGGCAGGAATTGCATGCCCGAACATTCGATACAACAAACGCACTCGAAGGGTGCGCAGCCGCACCAAGGCGATCCACGCAATTGCAGCGCATCGTCGAGGCAGGCTCGGGGAAAGAGCAAAAACCGGTTTTTTCCCATGGCATGACTCATGCTAAGACAAATACAAACTTGTATACATGGGAGTATTCAAAATGTTGGGATGGACAATAGTCGATTGGCAAACTGCTTACCGCGATGGCGCAACACCTGCGGCTTTACTGGCAACACTACTGGATGGCCTGGCCAGCGATGATGCAGCCTGGATCACGCTGATTGATCAGCCCTATCTTGCGGCGCAGCTGCAAGCACTGGAAGCACGTCGCCTGGCAAATCCTGATTTGGCGACGCTGCCCTTGTATGGCGTGCCCTTTGCCGCGAAAGACAATATCGATGTGGCCGGTATACGCACCACGGCTGCCTGCCCCGAATTCGCTTACATCGCAGAACAACACGCCACCGTCGTACAGCGTTTGCTGGATGCCGGTGCGATTGTCATTGGTAAAACCAATCTCGATCAATTCGCCACCGGCCTGGTCGGCATACGCTCGCCTTACGGTGCAGTACCGAATAGCTTCGATCCGGAATACGTATCCGGCGGCTCCAGCTCTGGTTCCGCTTCGGTGGTGGCACGTGGCCTGGTGCCGTTTTCGCTCGGTACCGACACTGCGGGCTCGGGTCGCGTACCGGCCGGCCTCAACAATATCGTCGGCCTCAAACCAACCGTCGGTTCACTTAGCGGACGCGGCGTCGTACCGGCTTGCCGCACACTGGATTGCGTGTCTATCTTTGCCACCACGGTAGCTGACGCGGAACTCGTATTCACACAGGCGGCCGGCTTCGATGCGGCAGATGCATATTCACGTGCACGCCCGGAACATGTGTTGAACAAGCTGCCGGCCAAGCCGCGTTTCGGCATCCCGGCCCAACCCGAATTTTATGGTGACACCATCGCAGCGGCTGCGTATGCGCAGGCACTGGAAGCGGTACGCGCCAGCGGTGCTGTATGTATCCCACTCGATTTTTCCTTGTTCGATCAGGTCACCGCCTTGCTCTATGATGGCCCATGGGTAGCGGAACGCTATGCGGCGATCGAAGCTTTCGCCAAGGAACATGGCGACGCCATCCATCCCGTCGTACGCGACATCATCTTCCGCGCCCGCGAATTTTCGGCGACGGATACCTTCAATGCCCAATACAAGCTGGCCGACCTCAAACGCGCCGCCGACAAAATCATGGCTTCGGTCGATGCCTTGCTGGTACCAACCGCACCGACGCACTACAAGATCGCCGATGTCGCGGCCGACCCGGTCCGCCGCAACAGCCATATGGGCAAGTACACCAACTTCGTCAACCTGCTGAACTGGTGCGCGCTGGCGGTACCGGCCAATTTGCGTAGCGACGGCCTGCCCTTTGGCCTCACGCTGATCGGTCCGGCCTGGTCGGACCACGCATTGGCCGCCTTCGGCAAACAATGGCAGGCGCTGACCGGCTTGCCGCGTGGCGCTACCGGACAGCCTTACATCCCGGCGGTAGCCACCCAGGACCAAAATGAAGTACCAGACGGCCACCTGCGGGTCGCCGTGGTCGGCGCGCATCTGACCGGCATGCCGCTGAACCGCGAACTGACCGAGCGTGATGCCATCCTGGTCGAAAGCACCCAGACCGCCGATAGTTATCGGCTCTATGCACTGGCGCAAACCGTACCGCCCAAACCAGGGCTGGCGCGCAGCAAGGATGGCGCGGCGATTACGGTGGAATTATGGGATATCCCGCTACCGGCCTTCGGTTCATTTGTCGCCGGGGTACCTGCACCATTGGGAATAGGCACGCTGGAGTTGAGCGACGGCCGGCTGGTCAAAGGTTTCATCTGTGAACCATATGCACTGGAAAGTGCACAAGACATCACTTCCTTCGGTGGCTGGCGCGCATATTGCAACAGGGCAGCCTGAACTGATTCTTTCGGAAACCGTGCACCATGATACCCAAGCTCAAATTTGCCAAAGTCCTGCCTGACAGCCTCGCCTCACAAGCCTACACCCGGCTGAAGGCGGATATCTTCGACTTCCACTTCCTGCCCGGTGATCGTTTCAGCGAAAATGAAATGAGCGAACGCCTGCAAATGAGCCGCACGCCGGTGCGGGAGGCACTGTTCCGCTTGCAACGTGAAGGCTATGTCGAAGTCTTGCACAAGAGCGGCTGGCAAATCCGTCCTTTCGATTTCCAGATGTTCGAACAGCTCTACGATGTGCGCAGCGTGCTCGAATGTGCGGCGGTCGAACAACTGTGCGCGATGCCGGAAGCACCACCGCTATTGCAACAACTGGCCGAACTCTGGTTCGTGCCGGAGCATGAGCGCATCACTGATGTACCTACACTCTCGGTACATGACGAACGCTTCCATGAGCAATTGGTGGAAGCCAGTGGCAATGCGGAAATGGCACGTATCCATCACGACATCACCGAACGCATACGCGTCATCCGGCGGCTGGAATTCACGAAGGAAATGCGCATAGAGGTAACCTATACCGAACATGCGCACATCCTGCGTGCCATCATAGAAAAACGCAGCTGCCAGGCAAAAGACCTGCTGCGCGCCCACATCGCGCTGAGCCAATCCGAAGTGAAGAAAATCACGATACAGATGTTGCATCAGGCACGACTGGCAGCGCAGCTATCGGCCTGATTTGGCAGGCAGCTGATACGACTCAGGCGACTATATAGCTGCTGTCGTCCAGCAGCATATCTTCAAAGAAGGCACCAAACTGCTTTTCCGGATGACGGATATGGATTTCCAGTATCCAGCGCATGCCTGATGGTGTTGCGTCGAAGTCTGCCAGCGAACCTGTGTGTATGGCCGCATGCGGAAAGTCCGACACACGATGGCCCGGGAGGTCGAAATTCAATTCCCAGCCGCGTTGCCGGGCTTGCTGTTCTGCATAGCGATACAGCTCCTGTCCGCTCGCTTTTTCTTCCTGCCAGACCTTGCGCACGGCATGGAAAATTTCTTCGGCATCGGCGGCGCAACGTGCGTACTCTTCATTCTTCCCAACCACGAAGGACGCACCACCATCACCTTCCCATGCCTCAAAGCGCGGCGCCATATCGATAAAGAAAATATCGTTTTCCTGCAATACCACGCCCGGCTCGGACGCCTGCTTCATCGCCTTCATCGTATTTTTGCCAAAGCGGATACGCGTAGGATGCCAGGTCAGGTCCAGGCCGGAAGCGATCAGCGTACGCTTCGCCATATCGACCGCATCTTCTTCCACCATTCCCGGCCGCACCAGGGCGGCGATGGTACGTATCGCTTCCCGGGTTTTGGCGCGTGCCTGCAACATGCCGTCTACTGAAAAAGCCGGACCTACCCGTTCCGCGCTGGCTACTGCTGTTTCCGTCATCATTCTTCTCCTGATTAAAATCCTTGCTGTGCACTTCAAAATAAAGTGCATCACAGCTGTAAGCAGTATGCGAAACAGGGAGAAAAAGCGGAATCACGGCATGGGCCGGTGGGCTGACAAGCATGGTGGAAATCCTGCCAAGCAAGCGCAAAACCATGCAAGTTGCGGCCAGTCGCGTTATCGTGGAGGCCTGAAAAAGGATATTGCAATGCCTACCGTCGCCATACTTGTTTTCCCCGGGGCGCAAGCACTCGATGTGTCCGGCCCGCTGGATGTATTTTCCGAAGCGAACCGCTTCCTCGGACACGAGCAACGCTATCAGCTGACCGTGATAGGGAGCACGCACGGCTTGATGCAGTGTTCGAACGGCTTGCCTATCGCCGCACATAAACACTACAGCGAAGTCGATACAGGCTTTGACCTGATCCTGGTCGCGGGTGGTCCCGAACTACCGCAACAAGCGCGGGACGAAGCCTTGCTGGGCTGGCTGCATTCCTGTGCGCTGCGTTCCGGCAAATACGGTTCCATCTGTAATGGTGCATTCCTGCTGGCCCACGCCGGCCTGCTGAACGGCAAGACCATTACCACCCACTGGAATGACGCGGCGCTGCTGGCACGCATGTTCCCCGCCACCACGGTCGATGCAGACCGCATCTTTTTACAGGACGGGAATTTGTACACGTCGGCAGGTGTCACCGCCGGTATCGATTTATCGCTCTATCTCCTGTCGCAGGAAAGCGGTGCCGAAGTATCGCTGAATGTCGCGAAGCGCCTGGTGGTATTCATGCAGCGGCGCGGCGGCCAGTCGCAGTTCAGCCCCTACCTGACACCCTATGCGGAAGAAAGCTCTCCAGTCAGCATGGTTCAACAATATGTACTGGCAAACCTGCAGCAGGAACTCAGCGTGGAAATCCTGGCACGAACAGTGGCGATGAGCCCGCGCAACTTCGCCCGCATTTTTGTCCGTGATACCAAAATCACGCCGGCCGAGTTCATAGAAAGCGCTCGCCTGGACGCGGCCCGGGCCTTGCTGGAAGCAAGCAATGACCCGATGAAGAAAATCGCCTATCTGTGCGGCTTCCATAATGCCAACCAGATGCGCAATGTCTTTGTTAAGCGACTGGGGATTACCGCGATGCAATACCGCGCCAACTTTGCCGCCTTCCGCAAATCCTGAGGTTTGGGTGTAATAAGGCCGGTGTGCTACCGGGAGCCGGCATCAGGTATGATTTGCACAGATTTTTACTTATGCCGAATTCCACCCTGCTTGCCCGACAATTTTCATGCGCAAAATCACGATAGGCCTCGTCGTCTTCCCCCGCTTCCAGATGCTGGATATTGCAGCGCCAGGCGACGCCTTTGCCGAAGTCAAAGTACTCAGCAATGGCGAATGCGAATATGAAATCCTGACCATCGCCACCACGCGTGGACCGATACAGTCATCCAGCGGCCTGACCATCATGCCGGACCGCACCATCTTCGATCCCTGCCCGCATTTCGACACATTGATCGTACCGGGTGGACTGGGTGTATTCGACATCCTGGAAGATACGACGCTAACTGATTGGCTCGCCGCACAAGGTGAAGGCTGCCGCCGCATAGGTGCGATCTGTAATGGCGTCTTCGCGCTGGGCGCCGCCGGCATGATCAACGGCAAGACGGTGACCACACACTGGATGGATGCAGCACGCCTGGCGAGCATGTTCCGCAAGGCGACAGTAGAACCTGACCGGATTTATGTAAAGGACGACAGCCTGTACACCACGGCCGGGGTGACTGCCGGTATCGACTTGTCGCTGGCATTGATAGAAGAAGACTTCGGCAAACAAATGGCACTGGATGTCGCCAAATACCTGATCGTCTACCTGCGTCGTGCCGGCGGCCAGTCACAATTCAGTCCACTGCTGGAAGTACAGGTCAAAAACGATTCACCGGTTGCTGCCGTACAAAACTATGTACTCAACAACCTGAATGTCGAACACACCTTGTTGAGCATCGCCGATGAAATGCAAATGAGTGCGCGCAACCTGTCACGTATATTCAAGCAGGAAACCGGTTTGACGCTGATGAACTTCGTCAACGATGCCCGCATAGACGCAGCCCGTCGTTACCTGGAATCGACCGACCTCGGCCTGACAGATATTGCGCGTCGCTGCGGACTGACCAATGCGGCGACCCTGCGCCGCATCTTTTCCAAACGCCTGGGTATAGGACCAAGCGATTACCGCCAACGCTTCCGCACCGAAGAAATGCCGGTCGCAGCAGCCTAGGCAATACCGGCGATCGCGCACACTTCACGCGTGATCGCACCGTCGGGCGTGGCCAATTCATTGAGGATAGTAAAGTGATTGCGCTGCGGCAGCGGCACCAATGTTCCCGGCAAGGCATTGCGCGCCGCGCCGAACTGCTCGGACTGGCGCTGTAACTCGGGCAATTCATCCGAGCCATACATCAGTGTCAACGGGCGTGGACTGAGTGGCAATAGCAAAGGACTCAGTCCCTTTTCTTCTGCTTCGCTCAATTGCAGTTTGTTATTCAGGTAGCACAGGCGTATCGGTTCAAGGTCATAGATACCGCTGATCGCCACACCACCTATCACGCCGGGTTCATCGACACACATGGCAGTCAGGTGCCCGCCGGCAGACCAACCGGATACGACGATGCGCTCAACGTCAGCGCCAAACTCTCCGGCATGCTGCCGCAACCATGCGATACCCGCCCTTACCTCTGCCACGATTTCAGTCAATGTCGCATCCGGTGCCAGCGTGTAACCGATCAGTGCGACATGCATGCCATGCGCCAGGGGTCCCGCAGCGAGGAAGCTAAAGGTTTCCTTGGCCCGCATTTGCCAGTAGCCACCATGGATAAACACCAACAGCGGCCCCGGTTTGCTGCCTGCGAAGTAATCGATGCGATTGCGTTCTGCCGGGCCATAGCGCAGATCCAGCCGCTGTCCATACACAACGCGTAAAGCAGCGCTGCGCTGATCAAAATCTTTCAATATGGTCGGGCTGTCTTTGACCGCCAGCGAGTTGTTGTAACCGGCGTCGAGGGCGGCCTGGTCCATGCCGTGATATATCGAATTCATAGCGGATTCACGTTGTTATTTTATTTGGCTTCCGCATAGGCGGAAATCCTGTGCCATGGTAGCGCGAATTTCCGCCTTTACGACAATTTTGCTGCCAACTTCAAGCCGCGACTTTAGCCGATACGTGACTGGTCAAATACTGGGTAATATCGCGGCGGATCTCATTGAACTCGACCGCTGTAATATCGCGCGGACGTGCCAGATCCAGCTTGATGTCTTCTTCGATACGACCCGGGCCTGCCGTCATAACCACTACGCGATCCGACAACATCACGGCTTCCTCCACCGCATGCGTGACAAACACGACCGTGACCTTGGTACGTTCCCAGATTTCCAGCAAATCCTGTTGCAGTTTTTCACGTGTCAACGCATCCAGCGCACCGAAGGGTTCATCCATCAGCAAGACTTCGCAATCGTTCGCCAGCACCCGCGCAATCGCCACCCTTTGCTTCATACCGCCGGATAACTGGCCCGGATAGTAATTGGCAAACTTGGTCAGGCCCACCATATCGGTGTAATAGGCAGACAGCTCTTCCAGCTTGGCCTTGGGCAGGTTGCGCTGACGCTGGCCGAAGCCAATGTTTTCCTTCACCGTCAGCCACGGGAACAAGCCATAGTCCTGGAACACCATGCCGCGTTCCGGGCTCGGTCCGTCAATCGGCATGCCATACATATTCGCGCTGCCGGAAGACGTTGTTTCAAAACCCGCCATGATGCGCAGCAAGGTCGACTTGCCGCAACCCGAGGCACCGATCAGGCATACGAACTCGCCCTTGTTGATCGTCAGATTCACTTCGCGCAAAGCCTGCACGGTTTGTCCGCCTATCGAAAAAACCTTGCTGACGCCCTTGATATCTATCGCCGGTAAAGGACGACGTTCGGAGTAAGTATCAGACATGATGTTGCGGGCTCCATTTGAGTAAATAATTGTTGATCGCGACCAGTATGCGGTCGGTGCTGTAACCAACGATGCCGATCACGACCATACCTGCAATCACCAGGTCGGTACGCGACAACATGCGGCCATCCATAATCACGGCACCCAATCCTTCCGGCACGCCGGTCATTTCACCGACCACAATCAGGATCCACGCAAAGCCGTGCCCCAGGCGCAAGCCATTCAGGATGGATGGCATAGCCGCAGGCAGTACCACTTGGCGGAACAACGATGAGCCATTACATCCCAGCATCAAGGCCGCTTCAAACAAACGGTTGTCGACTGCCTTCACACCAAAGGTCGTGTTAAAAACAATCGGATAAAAAGCACCGAGGAATACCAAAAAGATCGCGGCATTAGGACCGATGCCAAAGAAAATCATCGACAGCGGCAACCACGCAGTAACCGGTACCGGACGCAGCAATTGCAAGGTCGGATCGAGCAGATCACGGATGACCTTGATACGACCAATCAGCAAACCGAGGGGAATACCGACCAGCGCGGCGGCGAAGAAACCGCCGTAGACGCGCGTGACCGATTTCCATAAATGCAGCGGCAGCGTTTCGCTGAAAGCATCGTCGTAGATACCGCCGAATGCGAAGTCGTACAACATCAGGCCAACATCCTTGGGCAGCGGAATCAACTGCGTACCTGACGCCTTGACACCCACATGCCAGCCCACCAGCAAGAGCAAAGGCACAATCAATGGAGTCAGCCAACTCTTGATACGCGGCCAAAACTCCGGCCTGACAACTTTCATCGGTAACTCGACGGTTTGTTCCACGATAAATCCTTCCAGATAAAACTATTTAACTCGCTACTTGAATCTTTAATTCACCCTTACGGCTTACTTCACTTGCTGATTGAAGCTGGCGTCGATGAACTTGCCGTAGTCAGGTAACTGGCGGATTTGCTTCTTGTCCAGCATTTGCGAACCGTAGTACTTGGCGCGTTTGATCCAGTCTTCATCCAGCTTCCATGTCAGCTCGACGTTAGGCGCAGCCAATTCCACGACCTTCGCAGGCAAACCCAGCTTTTGTTCGGACATCTCGACAAAAGCGGCGCGATTTGCCATTGCATACTCGGTAGCCTGGCGATGTATCTTCAGGAATACCTTAATCAGTTCCTGCTTGCTCTTCAGGTTGTCAGCATGTGTTGTCATCACCATAT
Organism: Janthinobacterium sp. Marseille; assembly: GCF_000013625.1. NCBI lineage: Bacteria > Pseudomonadati > Pseudomonadota > Betaproteobacteria > Burkholderiales > Oxalobacteraceae > Janthinobacterium > Janthinobacterium sp. Marseille. The sequence goes on from NC_009659.1 coordinate 3,454,365, forward strand.
TCACGGTACCGGTCGGGGTCGAATACGGATACTCGACAATCTTGCCGATGCCACGGCTGACACTGATCGAAGGACCTGGTTCTGCGCCGACGAAAGCATCAATATCGTTACGTTCCAATGCCGAAGCCATTTCACTAAAAGAGACACGCACCGGCTTGATATCCTTGACCGTCATGCCTTCCTGCTTGAGGCGATCGAGGATCACCACCTCTTGTGTAGAGCCAGGCAGGATGCCGACCCGCTGACCTTTCAAATCCTTGATGGAAGCGATTTTGCTGTCAGCACGCGCCACCACTGCCATGCCGCGATTGCATTGCGCTGCCACGATCACGACCGGCTCACCTGCGGCCGCACCGAGGGTCGCTGCAGCCAGGCCATAAGTACCGAAATCGACCGACTTGGTCACGACCGCATTCTTGCCGTCGGTCGGCGTTTCGAATGGAATCACTTCAATCTTGTAGCCCGGTGGCGTGAACTTATCGTAGAAGTAAGGCGTGATGCCATGCATCAGTTTGAGGGTACCGACACGGATCACCTGATCCGCTGCCAGTGCTGATGTAGACGCTGCTGCACAGACAAACGATGCTGCAATCAGGGAGGCAATAAATTTTCTGCGAGGGTGCATGGCTGATCCTTATTAAGTTGACGAGTAAGCTCACGTTCGGCCTGCCAACACCAGATCGGTAATTAGAATACCTTCTTGTGTACAAGCTTAACTACGTCATAGCAAGGTCTGTGCCACTACGATTTTTCGACAAATAGTCGACGAAATGCTGACTGTGTTCAGAGAGAGATGGGGTATTACGCCGGATGCAGGCGGAGGGTGTCGCTGTGGTGCGCAGTTGCACTGCTTGAGTGCATTACACTGCTAACAGATGCATATCATCGCTCTGTCGCGGGATTTAAATTCGATTGCTACACACTTTAGATATGGAATTTTCTGTCCGTCCGGCCTGCCTGCAAGATGCAGCGCTGGTACCCGTCATCGAAAAATCGACAGCTCAATTATTCAAAAACGAACCGGGCCTGGAATGGCTTACCGGCAGTGACACTCTGTCCGAGTCCATACTTATATGCCTTATCTCGCTAGGGTTAGCTTGGATTTCAGATTATGTCTACGTCGGCAGAACAACGGTTAAGGCAATTGCTTGAAGCCGAGGTGAAGCACAGTTTGCCAGCTGCAAGACGAATCGCCATGCGATTATCGGTAGCAGGCTCCACGAAATAGAAACACACCTTCTCTGGAATTCGCCCAAAGCTGAGTAGAGTTCATGACGCAGCCACCGCCTTATCGGTTTCTACCGTAAGCTGTCGCGATTTGGAATATTGGCCAGGTGGCATACCGGTGTGGCGGGTAAAAGCAACGGTGAAAGTACTGGATGAACTGTAGCCAACCAATGCCGCCACTTCTGCAATGGTCTTTTTCCGTTCAAGAAAATTTCTGGCCAATGCCATTCGCCACGACAGCAGGTAATCCATCGGTGTAACGCCCAAGGCCGCGCTGAATCGCTCAAAAAAAGTGGAGCGCGACAGCGCCGATGCTTTCGCCAGCAGCGCGACAGTCCACGGCTGCTCCGGACTTTCATGGATACACCGTATTGCATTCGCCAGACGGATATCGGCTAGTCCACGCAACAGCCCTGGTGAGGTTCCCGCATTGTTGGACGAACGCAAGGCCTCTATCAGTAGCACCTCGAGCAAGCGCTCAAGTACCACTTCCCTTGCTGGTCGTTGTGAGCGCGACTCATCGATGACCAACTGAACCAGCGCCGACAGACGAAGGTCCCCGCGGATATGGACAAGCTTGGGCAGCAGCGTCAACAGCAAGGCAGAGTCTGGCGAAGTCAAATGACAAAAGCCGACCAACGTCCTCACATCGGCCTCGACCGATAGCAAGCCATTGCGATGCTCACCGTTTTCCAACAAGGCTGGTTCCGTTTGCCATTCGTGATCGGCAGGTACTTCGAAACTCGATACAGAGAATTTCGACATCGAAGGAATCAGCAGGAAATCGCCTGCTTCAACTATCAGTGGCGACTCGTCAACCATATAGCGCATCTTCCCTTCCAGGACTACGCAGCAGAACAAGGGCGCATCATCGAATTCACCGCGTACCCCCCAGCGCCCGGCACCAGTCACAATTTTTGAATACGCCATCTTGGGCTGAAGAAGGGTGACAACCGAGGTCAAAGGATCAACCATTTCGGACTCTCGCGAATAAATTTAAGACTTTCTATTGTAGATGGTTTGGCATATCACGACTATCGTTGTGCCTCCCTGTTGATGAGAGGACTCACATGAAAACCGTTTTAATCACTGGCTGTTCATCCGGATTCGGTCTTGAAATCGCCAAATATTTCCTGGAACACAACTGGAAAGTCATTGCCACCATGCGCACGCCGCGTGCCGACGTTTTGCCGCAATCCGAGCACTTACGCATCCTGCCATTAGATGTGACGGATGCCTCGAGCATACGTCGTGCGGTCGAGGAAGCCGGACCAATCGACGCCCTGGTAAACAATGCCGGTGTCGGCATGCTGGGGCCGTTCGAAAGCACAACTATGGATGCAGTACGCGAAGTATTTGAGACGAATACTTTTGGCACCATGGCCATGACGCAAGCCCTGCTCCCGCAGTTTCGCGCGCGCAAGTCAGGCGTCATCGTCAACGTGGCATCGTCCGTGACGTTGAAAGCTTTGCCTTTGCTACCCGTCTATACGGCCAGCAAGGCAGCAATCGTTGCATTCACCGCATCCCTGGCACTGGAACTACAGGAATTCAATATCAGGGTAGGCACAGTATTGCCCGGCATGGCACCGGAAACCGCATTTGCCACCAATGCCCATGCAAGAGTAGCGCAAACATTTCCCGATGACTATGCAGCCACGATGAACGCGGTGCTGTCAGGATTCCAGAACTATCAGGGCGAAGTGACGCATGCGATTGATGTCGCCAAAGTTGTCTGGCAAGTGACGCAAGACAACAAGACTGCATTCCGCATCCCTGCTGGCGCAGACGCAGTTCAATGGTTCGAGCAGAGCTGATCATGGACGTGGTGGCAAAATCCACCGGATACAAAAAAGCCGCAGTGTTCATACATCTGCGGCTTTTATTCGAAAGGCAGGTAAATTACATCTTTTCAAAAATCCCCGCAGCCCCCATCCCGGTACCAACGCACATCGTTACCATCCCGTACTTCAGATTTTTGCGACGCAGTGCGTGAACAACAGTAGCTGACCGGATCGCGCCGGTCGCACCCAATGGATGACCCAGCGCAATCGCACCACCCATAGGATTGACCTTGGCCGGATCAAGACCGAGGTCCTGGATGACTGCCAGCGCTTGTGCGGCGAAGGCTTCGTTCAATTCTATCCAGTCCATCTGGTCCTGCTTCAGGCCGGCGACACGCAAGGCGGCAGGTATTGCTTCCTTAGGTCCTATGCCCATGATCTCCGGCGGCACACCGCGCACGGCGAAGGAGACGAAGCGCGCCAGCGGTGTCAGGTTGAATTGCTTGAGGATTTTTTCGCTGACGAGGATCAATGCACCCGCGCCATCCGAAGTTTGCGAGCTGTTGCCTGCTGTGACTGAGCCTTTCGGTGAAAACACCGGGCGTAGTTTGGCGAGTGCTTCGAGGTTGGTATCGGCACGTGCTCCTTCATCCATATTCACCAAGCGCGTCGTGACGTCGATCTGGCCGCTGGAGAGATTCGGAAAACGTTCAACGATCTCGACTGCCGTCATTTCATTATTGAATTCACCGCTTTGCTGCGCTGCCAATGCCTTAAGATGTGAATTCAGTGCGAACTGGTCTTGCGCTTCGCGGCTGACTTTCCATTGCGTGGCAACCTTTTCGGCAGTCAGGCCCATGCCGTAGGCCATGCCTATGTTTTCTTCCTTGAAGATGCCCATATTCATTGATGGATGATGGCCCATCATCGGCACCATGGACATGGACTCGGCACCGGCCGCAATCATGACGTCGGCTTCACCAACGCGGATACGATCCGCCGCCATTGCAATCGCGGTCAGGCCGGATGCGCAATAACGATTTACCGTTACGCCACCAACCGTCTTGGGCAAACCCGCCAGCAACACACCCATGCGCGCCATGTTCAAACCCTGCTCTGCTTCCGGGAAGGAACAACCCACTATCGCGTCTTCAATCAGATTCGGATCCAGCGACGGCACTTGCGACAATGCCGATTGCAAGGCATGCACCAACAAATCATCCGGCCGCGTATTCTTGAACATCCCGCGCGGCGCCTTACCGATAGGGGTACGCGTCGCGGCAACGATGTAGGCATCTTGAAGTTGTTTGCTCATCTTATGCTCCTGATCAGTTACGTACGGGCTTGCCGGTTTGCATCATGCCCATGATGCGTTCCTGCGTTTTAGGGTTGTTCAGCAATTCCATGAATGCCTTGCGCTCGTGATCCAGCAACCATTGCTCATCGACCAGGCTGTTCTGTTCAATGTCACCGCCGCTGACAACTTCCGCAATCATCATGCCGAGCTTGTAATCGTGTGCCGAGATAAAACCACCGTCACGCATATTGAGGAGCTGCGCACCTATCGTCGCCAGGCCGTATTTTCCGGTTAATGGCACCAGCGCTTTGCGTGGCGCGCGATAGCCGGCATCGAACATGGCGCGTGCCTGCGTCTTCGCAATGTGCAGCAATTCATACGCATTGAAGACGATGATGTCATCGCTCTTCAGGTAACCCATGGTTTGCGCTTCGAGTGCGGAACGCGAGACGGCGGCGGTTGCCGCATTCATATAGTAGTTTTTCAGGAATTGCAGGATGTCGTTACCGCGCGCATCGTTAGCCGCACGCGCAGCGGCTTCTTTCAAGCCACCGCCTGCAGGAATGAGGCCGACGCCTACTTCCACCAGCCCGATGTAGGACTCTATCGAAGCGACGCGTTTGGCTGCATGCAATAGCAATTCGCAGCCACCGCCCAGCGCCAGGCCTGCCACTGCAGCGACCACCGGCACATTCGCATATTTCAGCGCCTGATGTGCCTGCTGCAGTTTGACGACTTCCGGTTCGATCGCTTTCACACCACCGGACATGAAGAGCGGTAACATCGATTGCAAATCGGCACCGGCCGAGAAGGCACCGCCTTCGGCTGCATCCGCGTGCCAGATTACGAGGCCCTTGTAATTCTTTTCGGCTTCTTCTATCGCCTGCTTGATGCCTGCGGTGACACCTGCACCGATGACATGCATTTTGGTTTTGAAGGACAGGATGAGGACTTCATCATCCTGATGCCAGATGCGTACCGACTCGTCTTCAAAGACAGTCGTACCTGCGGTATGACCATTTGCGCTTTGATCGCCGACCAGCGCAGCGCGGAAGGCCTGGCGCTGATAGACAGGCAGATTCGAACGTGGGATATTTTTCTTTTGCTTTGGCGACCATGAACCGTCAGCCGCATGCACGCCATCGCGGCCATCGAAGACCCAGGCCGGCAATGGCGCATTGCTGAGCGCCTTGCCTGCATCGATATCTTCCTTGACCCAGGTCGCGATTTGTTGCCAGCCTGCGGCTTGCCATGTTTCGAACGGGCCATTGTTCCAGCCAAAGCCCCAACGCAAGGCGAAATCGATATCACGCGCATTGTCGGCTATCGCTTCCAGATGCACGGCGATGTAGTGGAAGGCGTCACGGAAGATCGCCCACAGGAATTGCGCTTGCGGGTTGGTCGAATCATGCAGCGCCTTCATGCGCTTGGCCGGGTCTTTTTCTTTCAGGATACGGCCGACCAGGTCATCCGCCTTGCCGCCGCCTGCGACGTAATCCGCCTTGGCCGGATCGATGCGCAGGATATCCTTGCCGACTTTTTTATAAAAGCCGGCACCGGCTTTTTGCCCGAGCGCGCCACCACCTATCAGCTTGGTGAGGACTTCGGGTGTTTTATAGAGCGGAAAGAAAGGATCGTCTTGCAAAGTGTTTTGCATGGTGGTGATCACATGCGCCATGGTATCCAGCCCAACCACGTCGGCGGTACGGAAGGTACCTGATTTGGCACGGCCCAGTTTGCTACCGGTCAGGTCATCGACAACATCGACGGTAAGGCCGAATTTTTCCGCTTCATGCATGGTTGCCAGCATGCCGAAGATACCGACACGATTGGCAATGAAATTAGGGGTATCAAAGGCACGTACTACGCCCTTGCCCAGGGTCGAGGTCAGGAAGCCTTCCAGCTGATCGAGGATTTCCGGCTTGGTCGCCACGGTAGGAATCAATTCCACCAGATGCATATAACGCGGCGGGTTGAAGAAGTGCACGCCGCAGAAACGGGCTTTCAAATCCGCCGCAAAGCCTTCCGACAATGCGGTGATGGATAAACCTGATGTGTTCGAAGCAAAGATGGTGTTTGCACCTATATGCGGAGCGACCTTCTTATACAGGTCATGCTTCCAGTCCATACGTTCGGCGATTGCTTCTATGATCAGGTCGCAATCCTTGAGCTTTGCCAGATCGTCTTCATAGTTCGCGACTTCTATCTGAGCGGCGTAGTCGACATTTGCCAACGGCGCCGGGCTAAGTTTTTTCAGATTCTCTATCGCACGTAATACGATGCCGTTCTTGTTGCCATCCTTGGCCGGCAGGTCGAACAATATGACTGGCACTTTGGCGTTGATACAGTGTGCGGCAATTTGCGCACCCATCACACCGGCACCCAATACGGCGACTTTCCTGACGATGAAATTTGACATGCCTAAACCTCTCAATGAGTAATGCGTACGCTAGTTTTCAGTCGTAACAAGCTGCTCTCAAGTTCAAAACAATTCGGCATCCAGTGCCATCAAGCTGGCCGAGCCGGAGCGTGCCTGGCGGATCAGCATTGCGGTTTCCGGCAGCAGGCGCGCGAAATAGAAGCGCGCGGTGGCCAGCTTGGATTTATAGAATGGATCGCTGTCGCCCTGCTTGGCCAGGGCGATCTTCGCCATTTGTGCAAAGAAGTAGGCGTAGACCAGATGCCCTGCCACACGCAGGTAAGGTACGGCCGCCGCGCCGACTTCATCCGGATTCTGGAAAGCCTTCATGCCGATTTCCATCGTCAGCTTGGTGACCTTGTCGGCGAGATCAGCCAATGGCGTGATGAATTCGGACATCGCTTCATCGGTGCCGTTTTCTTCTATGAAAGCTTGTATCTTGGCGCCGAATTTGCGCAGCTTGGCGCCGTTATCCAACAGGATTTTACGGCCCAGCAAATCCAGCGACTGGATGGTGTTCGTACCTTCATAAATCATATTGATGCGCGAATCACGCACGTATTGCTCCATACCCCATTCGGAAATGAAGCCATGACCGCCATACACTTGCATCGCTTCTGAGGTCGAGATCCAGCCGTTATCGGTAAGGAAGGCTTTGATAATAGGTGTCAACAATGCGACTTCATCAACTGCTTCGGCGCGCACTGCTTCATCCGGATGATTCAATTCCTTATCGATTTGCAGCGCAACGTAGGAGCTGAACGCGCGACCACCTTCGGCATACGCTTTGGCAGTCAGCAGCATGCGACGTACATCAGGATGCACAATGATGGGATCAGCTGGTTTGTCAGTCGCTTTCGGTCCGGTCAGGCTGCGCATTTGCAGGCGATCCTTAGCGTAGACCAGGGCATTCTGATACGCCACTTCGGTCAGGCCCAGCGATTGCATGCCGACGCCAAGGCGTGCCGCATTCATCATCACGAACATCGCATTCAAGCCCTTGTTCGGTTCACCTATCAACCAGCCGGTTGCGCCATCGATATTCATCTGGCAGGTGGCATTGCCGTGGATGCCCATCTTTTCTTCGAGCGCGCCGCAGAAGATCGGATTGCGCGCACCCAGTTTGCCAGCGGCGTCCGGCAGGAATTTAGGCACGATGAACAATGAAATCCCTTTAGTGCCTTCCGGGGCATCCGGCAAACGTGCCAGCACCAGATGCAGGATGTTGGCCGCCATATCGTGTTCGCCGGCAGAAATGAAAATCTTGCTGCCGGTAATTTTGTATGAGCCATCCGCCTGCGGTTCGGCTTTCGAACGCAGCAAGCCAAGATCGGTACCGCACTGCGCTTCGGTCAGGCACATGGTGCCGGTCCATTCTCCGGACACCAATTTCGGCAGGTAAAGTGCTTTTTGCTGTTCGGTGCCGTGTGCGTACAGGCACTCATACGCGCCGTGCGACAAACCCGGATACATGGTCCAGGCCTGGTTCGACGAGTTCAGCATTTCATAGAAGGAATTCTGCAAGACCATAGGCAAGCCCTGGCCGCCGTATTCAGGATCGCAGGTCAGCGAAGGCCAGCCGGCTGCCACGTATTGCTCGTAGGCGGCTTTGAAACCTTTGGGTGGGGTAACTTCGTGGGTGCTGGTATCCAGCTTGCAACCTTCGCGGTCGCCACTATGGTTCAGCGGGAACAGGACTTCCGAGGTGAACTTGCCGCCTTCTTCCAGTACCTGGTTGATGATATCGGCATCGATGTCAGCATGCTTGGGTAAAACCTTCAATTCATCTGCAACATGAAGTAATTCGTGCAGCACAAATTGCATATCGCGCAACGGTGCAATGTATTGACCCATAAACGTCTCCTCGCGGCTGATTTAATGATTTGCTAGTTCAATACTAGCGCATGACGGCGATTTTGACTGCGCCCCGCCGCCATCTTATTGATTTGTTTTATCCAGCAAGCGGCGATCGCGCTTGGTTGGTCGACCCTTGATACCCAGGCCGGGTTCCCTGAAGAATTTGCGCTGATCGGCATCCTGCTGCCGCTGTTTCAGGCTTTGCTCGGTTTCCGCATAGAGCTTCTGCGCCATCTCGGCCGAGCCGCGCACATCGGACAAAGCCTGCACCACGACTTCCCATACGGTCGATCCATTATCAATTTGCAGCAGGTCACCGCATTTCACGGTGCGCGCCGGCTTGATGCGCTCCTGCTCCAGCCTGACTTTACCCTTGTCAACAGCATCGGTCGCCAGGCTTCGTGTCTTGAAGAAACGCGCAGCCCATAACCATTTATCCAAACGCACATTTTCCGTTGCCATCGTGCTGCCGTACCCGTCTGTCGTAAAACACCATTGTAGCCAGCTATGAAAACAGAGGTGGCATCAGCATCAACATGGCGTGACTCGCCATGTCAAAAAATCCCTGTTTTTACGCTCTCATGAGGTAATCTGCACATGACAAGAATAAAAATTCGGCACAGAAACGTTATCAATAATGCATTTACGCCAGCTTCCCCTGAAACGGACTGAAAATTGACAACTGATACCCGCCAACTCAAAACCTGGCTTGCCGCCACCGCCCGCAAAGACGGTGAGGCCTTCCGCCAGCTCTACGATGCAACTTCGTCGAAACTGTTTGGCTTTGCGCTGCGTATATTAATCAAGCGCGAACTGGCGGAAGAAGTCATACAGGAAAGCTTTGTCAGCATCTGGAACAACGCATCCGGCTACCAGGCCGGCCTGGCCGCACCGATGACCTGGATGACAACCATAGTGCGCAACAAGGCATTCGATACCTTGCGCCGCATGGATGGCGCAGTTGAGGTCGATGCCGATAGTTTTGACAAGGAAGTCATGGATGCATTGGAAAGTGTAGATCCGACTCCGATCGAAGCCTTGCAGATTTCAGATGAATCCAAGGCCTTGGCACGTTGCTTCGCCAAACTGGAAAGCATGCAGCGGCAGGCGATTGCACTGGCGTTTTACCATGAACTTTCACATAGCGAAGTCGCCGCACAATTGGCACTGCCGATAGGCACCGTAAAAACCTGGGTACGACGTGGGCTGGAAAAGCTGCGCCTGTGCCTGACCAAACTGGAGGGCGTATGAGTATTCGGCAAAACGTCCGACACAATGCAACGCTGCGTGAAATGCTGGCCGCCGAATATGCGCTGGGCACACTCAAGGGTGGTGCAAGGCGGCGCCTGGAGTCATGGCTGGCAGAAGATGCCGCGCTCAAGTTCGCTGTCAGTGAATGGCAGGACAGATTGAATCCGATGTCCGAATTCGCGACCCCGGTGCAACCTTCGCCGGAAGTATGGCGCGCGATCTCGAAGCAGATAGGCTTGAAGAAAACAGAACAGCACAGCCGCAAATCTTTCTGGCTGGGCTTGCGCGAAGACCTCAGTTTCTGGCGCGGCCTGGGCATGGCGTCAACCGCCCTGGCCACTGTGCTGGTCGCCGTCTTGCTGACGCGACAACCGGAAGTCGCCCCGCCACAAGCACCGATGTTTGTCGCTACGCTGAGTAACGAACAAGCGCAACCTATCGCACTGGTTACCGGCGATGTACGCAATCAGAAGATGATCATCAAACTCATTACGCCGCAGTCTATCGCCGCCGACAAGAGCCTGGAACTGTGGGCGGTACCGAAAGAAGGTGCCCCCCGCTCACTGGGCCTGATTGCCAGCGACGGCACTGTCACCCTGCCGCTCCCGGCCAATGCTGCGCCTGACTCGATTCCCTTGCTGGCCGTCACACTGGAACCGAAAGGTGGTTCACCGGATCCGAACGGCCCGACCGGACCTATCGTCTTCAAAGGCCCATGGCTGCATATCTAGCGTAAGTTGTCGTATGCCTGCTATTTGGGCTGCTGTACAAACAAGCGCATGAAACTCGCAATGCTGGCGGTCGCGGCAAAAGCTGCGCCCAGGCCCAGCGCCAGGGTTTCACCGTGCTGGGTCGAGATGATGAAACAGAAGGCGACCAAAGCTGCACCGGAAGCCTGCCCCAGCAAACGCGAAGTCGCAACCACGCCGCTGGCACTACCGCCGCGCTCAGGCGGCGCGCTACTCATGATGGCGCGCAGGTTAGGCGCCTGGAAGAAGCCAAAGCCGATGCCGCAGAGCGCCATGCGCCAGCAGATGCCGAACACCGATACATCGGGCGACATCAGTATCAGCGAAACCATCCCGGCCGACAGTACCGACAAGCCTACGCCACCCAGCATGCCAGGCGGATAGTGGTCGCTCAGGCGTCCGGCAATAGGCGCCATGATGCCGACCATGACCGCCCACGGCGTAATCAGGAAGCCGGTTTCTATCGCCGAACGTCCGAGTACGGTTTCGAAGTAAAACGGCAGCGAAACAAAAGCCAGGCTTTGTGCCGCAAAGGTGCATACAGCCGTCAACGCCGACAAGGTGAATAGCGGGCGACGGAATAGATCGACGGGCAGCATCGGTGCAGCATGGCCTTTTTGTCGCCGCAATAAAAGAATGAAAAAGACCAAAGCGCCAAACAATTCCAGCGCCACGGTTTTCGCATCACTCAGATGCGCACCTTCGCCTATGGCGAGGATCAACAAACCGAAACCACCGGCGTTGTAAATTGCAGTCAGGGCATCGAATTTATGCGTCGCACGTTTGGTATGCGGCAATACCTTACGCGCCAGGAAATAGGCAAACAAACCGAGCGGCACATTGATGGCGAACAGCCAGGGCCAGGACCAGACTGAAAGGATCAGCGAAGCGGTCGTCGGACCGACGGCAAAGGCCACCGCCACCACCAGCGCATTGGTACCCAGGCCGCGGCCCAGCATGCGCGCCGGATAAATCGAGCGCAGCAAGGCAGTATTGACACCCATAATCGCACTGGCGCCCACCCCCTGGAAGAAGCGTGCGATCACCAAAGTAGGCAGGGACCAGGCATAGGCACAGGCAAGGGACGCAGCTGTAAACAAAAGCAGGCCGAAGATCGCAATACGGCGATAGCCAAGGATTTCACCAAGCGCCGCGAACGGCAGCAAGGTTGCCACCATCGCCAGTTGGTAGATATTCACGATCCAGACGGAATCGGCAGGCGTGGCATTGAGTTGCATCGCCATGGCCGGCAAGGCGGTATTTGCAATCGCGGTATCCAGCGAAGCCATGCCGACACCAATGGCGACCGAGACGATGGCCCAGCGCCTCTCATTCTCCGGCAGCCCATCCTGTTCCAATACTTCGTGATTTACCACCGCGCCACTCTGCCTGGACATATCGCTCGAACCCATTAATCGGAAGTTTAAATAATTGTGGCGCCGATAACATTGATCATATATTCAATGTATATCAGCGCCATTTAACAGTGGCTAGTGTAAATCTATTTTGAAATACGCGTTGGCGACGCCCTGGAAATGCCGTCTATAGACGGTGGAAGGCGCGATTGTGCCCGCAGGAGTGCCGGAGATGGAAGCGACTACTCGTTCGATTTACCCCAGGTCATCACACGCATCAGGTTCTTGTAGATGAAATAAGAGAAGCGGTAAAAGATGCGTTTGTACAAAGGAATGTTGGCGTACTCTTCCCAGTTCATCACCACGCCATCGGCAATGCCCTGTTCGATATGCACACGCAGTTTTTGCGCGAACTCGGTATCGAGCACCACCACATTCGCTTCCTGGTTCAGGAACAGGCTGAAGCCATCGCAATTGCTGGAACCCACTGTCGCCCAGGTGTCATCGATTACGGCGACCTTGCCATGCAAATGCGTCTTTCGGTATTCGACGATCTTGACGCCGGCTTTCAGCAAGCGACGATAAAAGGAACGTGCGACCACGTCCTGGAAGCGATAGTGACCAATACCCAGCAGCAGTGTCACATCGACGCCGCGCATCGCGGCTTGTGCGAGACCGTTGCGCAATTTGCGTCCGGGTGCAAAGTAGGGATTTGCCAGCAGGGCCGAATGACGTGCGGTACCCAATGCCTTCAGATAAGCAGCTTGTATCGTGCGCCGATGCCGCAGATTATCGCGCATGACCAGGCCGGCAATCATGGGGCCGCGTGCATCACTCGGTTTATTCTGGCGCAACTCCTTGAAGGTAGCCCAGCGTGTACGCAAACTGAGGCTGCCGAGGCGCGCCCAGTGTACGGCCACTTCCCAATGGATAGTCGCCACCAATGGGCCGGTCACGCGCACCGCAAAATCCCAGCGCGGCGCCGGCAAGGCGATATTCACATCGCCATCGTCATGCATATCGTCGACGATGTTCAAACCGCCGAGAAAGGCTTCCACGCGATCAACCACGCACACCTTGCGATGCATGCGGGCGATGCCGCGTATGAAGAGAGGATTGAAGCTGCGATGCACGACACCGTGCTTTTCAAATTCCCTGTGCAGCAAGGCAGATTCTTTATTGCCGGTACCCAGCCAATCGGTCAGTACATTCACGATCACACCGCGTTGTGCGGCACGTATCAACGCTTCCTTGATCAGGTGCGAGGTCGCGTCGTCGGCGAAAATATAAGTCTCGAGATAGATTTCCTGATTGGCCTTGTCGAAAGCCTCGATCAGCGCCGGGAAGTATTCGCCGCCACAGTGCAGGAGCTGGATATCGTTATTGCCTGTGAAGCTGACTGAACGCATGCGGGGATGCCTTGCTTTGAATGATTGGTCGTAAAGCCGGCTGCAATACAGGTAGGGATATGCAAACCCGCCCGTGCCAGCTGTTTTATAAGTGCGTTACTGAATACACGCACCCGCCGCTCTCTCGACGGCCTGTCAAACCATATGCTATTTCAAGCGCAGGGTGGCAACCAAAGGCGCGTGATCAGACAGCTTCGCCCAGATCGCTCCATGCAAGACTTCCGCTGATTCTACTTTGAAACCACGCACATAAATCCGGTCCAGCCGTAAAAATGGCATGGCGGCCGGGAAAGTACGTGCCGGTTGTATTTTCGGGCCGCGACCGGCCAATTGCCGGATATAGGTGCCGAAGCCGCGTTTTACGAGGTTTTCGTCATAGACCTCATGCACACCGAGCCGTGCACGCAGTTCGTCACTCAGGTCATTACTCCAGTCATTGAAGTCACCGGCAATGATCAGCGGCTCATCCTTTTGTGCGGAGCTGGTAACGGCTTCGATCAAGGCTTCGGTCTGGCGTTTACGGCTGCCGGCAAACAAACCCAGATGGATGACGAAACAATGTACTTCCGCTTCCGGTGCACGCACCACGCAATGCAGGATGCCGCGCGATTCGTATTTGTGGTCGGAGATGTTTTGATTGCGTGAGGACAGGATCGGATAGCAGCTCAGCAAGGCATTACCGTGATGGCCGTGGTCGTACACTGCATTCATGCCGTAAGCGCATTCGTGCGAATCACCGGCAAGGAAATCCTGCTGTGACAATTCCGGCCAGTCGGTTGCATGTTTCAACGCATGGAGATCATGCCGCCCCTGCACTTCCTGCAGGAAGAGCACATCAGACTTCATGCTGTTGATCGCCTGCTTGAGTGCGTGTATGCGCGGGCGACTGCCGAATGAGGACACGCCCTTATGGATGTTGTACGTCGTAATGCGTAATTGCATGCTGTTGTATGGCCTAAGTCTTAAACGAAAGATAAAAACCGAAACCCGTCAGATGAAACGATATCCGTATCAAATCTTCATATGCATGGGGAGCTGCAAAATCGCTTCGGCATTTGACGAAGAAAAACACTTGTCAGCAGCCTCTCGGTGCGGCAACCAGATAAAGTTCAGGTGCTCGCGCGGAGCCAGCACTATCGGTATTTCGCGCGGAACACGCAAACCGAAGACATGCTCGGTATTGCGCGTCACGCCCGGGGCATAACGATGGCGCCACACTGGATAGATGTCGTAAACGTTGGAAAGTTGCCAGTCCTGTAAATTTTCCAGCGGAACACTGGCGAATTCTGTACTTGCCGGCGCAGGTTCAGATAAATTCTGTACAACAATTCCGGTTTCCTCCGCCACTTCTCTGACAGCGGTTTCCAGCAAGAGTTCGTCCACCACATCCTTGGAACCGGTGACCGATTGCCAGAAACCGGGCCGGTCGGCGCGTTCTATCAGCAATACCTCCATTTCGGCGGTATGGATGACAACCAGGACGGATTCGGGGATTTTGTATTGCACAGTCATTGCAGATTGTTTCTTTCTGACCGCAAACGATAGGAAATAAATAGATGCAAAAAAGGCGCGGAATTCCGCGCCTTTTTATTATGCCGCAAAAACGTGATTACGCTTTGACCGCAGGTTCTACATTGCGCAGGCGGATATGCAATTCGCGCAATTGCTTTTCGTCCACTTCCGACGGCGCTTGTGTTAACAGGCATTGCGCACGCTGGGTTTTCGGGAAAGCGATTACGTCACGGATCGATTCTGCACCGGTCATCATGGTGACGATACGATCCAGGCCGAAAGCCAGGCCGCCATGCGGAGGTGCACCGTATTGCAATGCATCGAGCAGGAAGCCGAATTTCAGTTGCGCTTCTTCGGCACCGATCTTCAGTGCACGGAATACCTTGCTTTGTACATCAGCACGGTGGATACGGACCGAACCGCCGCCCAGTTCCCAGCCGTTCAAGACCATATCGTAGGCTTTGGCGATACATTTGCCCGGATCGGTTTCCATCAAATCTTCGTGGCCGTCTTTTGGCGCAGTGAATGGATGATGGGTAGCCGACCAGCGCTGGTTTTCTTCGTCGAATTCGAACATAGGGAAATCGACAACCCACAATGGACGCCATTCGTCGTCGAACAAACCGCTCTTCTTGCCGAAGTCGCTGTGACCGACTTTGACGCGCAGTGCGCCGATTGCATCGTTGACTACTTTCGCCTTGTCGGCACCGAAGAAAATCAGGTCGCCGTCTTCTGCACCCGTTGCTTCAATGATTTTTGCCAATGCTTCGTCATGGATGTTTTTAACGATAGGCGATTGCAAGCCGTCACGACCTTTGGCTTTTTCATTGACCTTGATGTAAGCCAGGCCTTTCGCGCCGTAAATAGCGACGAACTGGGTGTAGGCATCGATCTCGGAACGTGGCATCGCGCCGCCGCCCGGAACGCGCAAACCGACTACGCGGCCGCCTTCCATATTGGCTGCACCGGAGAAGACCTTGAATTCAACATCTTTCATGATGGAAGTCAGGTCGGTGAATGCGAGCTTGACGCGCATATCCGGCTTGTCGGAGCCATACAGGCCCATCGCTGTAGCGTAATCCATCACAGGGAATGGGTTAGGCAAATCGACATTGAGTGCGTTCTTGAAGACCAGGCGGATCATGCCTTCAAACAGGTCACGGATTTCCTGTTCGTTCATGAACGAAGTTTCACAATCGATCTGGGTAAATTCAGGCTGGCGATCAGCACGCAAATCTTCGTCGCGGAAGCATTTGGTGATTTGGTAGTAACGATCGAAGTTGGCAACCATCAGCAATTGTTTGAACAATTGCGGCGATTGCGGCAAAGCGAAGAAGTGACCGGCGTTGACACGTGATGGCACCAGGTAATCGCGTGCGCCTTCCGGGGTCGACTTGGTCAGCATCGGTGTTTCGATATCGATAAAGCCTTGCGCGTCGAGGAATTTACGCACTTCCATCGTGACCTTGTAACGCAGGCGCAGATTGTTTTGCATTTGCGGACGACGCAGGTCCAGCACGCGATGTGTCAGGCGTGTGGTTTCCGACAGGTTGTCATCATCCAGCTGGAACGGTGGCGTGACCGAAGCGTTCAAGACTTCGAGTTCATGCGCCAGCACTTCGATCTTGCCCGAAGTCAGGTTGCTGTTGCTGGTGCCTTCCGGACGGCTACGTACGACACCGGTGATACGCAGGCAGAATTCATTACGTACGGCTTCAGCCGCCTTGAATACATCGACGCGATCCGGATCGCATACAACTTGCACCAGGCCTTCGCGATCGCGCAGGTCGATGAAGATAACGCCGCCGTGGTCACGACGACGATGTACCCAGCCGCACAGGCTGACGGTTTGGTCAAGCAGCGCTTCAGAAGTAAGGCCGCAGTAATGAGTTCGCATTGACATAGTGAATTTCCAGTTTCAGGTTCTTTTGATTCAATCGCTGTAGTACGCGATCGTTAATTATTGTGGGGTATCGTTCGCTTGCGTTTGATTCGGATCAATGATGAGTTTCTTTTCAAAATGTTCCGGAGTCACAACGCCCATGGAGACGATGTATTTCAATGCTTCGTCGACATTCATATCGAGTTCTACTGTTTCCGCACGCGGCACCATCAGGAAGAAACCCGAGGTCGGATTCGGCGTGGTCGGCACATACACGCTGACATAGTCGCCCACCAGATGGTTACGCACGTCGCCACCAGGCACGCCGGTCATGAAAGCGATGGTCCATGCACCCTTGCGCGGATACTCGATCAGCAGGGCTTTGCGGAAGGCATTGCCGGATGACGAAAACAGGGTGTCGGAAACCTGCTTGACGCTGGAGTAAATCGTATTGAACACCGGGATGCGGCGCAGGATGGATTCCCACAAGGCTACGACGCGGTTACCAATGAAGTTACGCGTTGCCAGGCCGGTCAGGAAAATGATCAGCAATGTCAGTATCGTGCCCAGGCCCGGGATCGCGAAGCCGAACACGGCTTCCGGCCGCCAGCGCGCCGGCAGCAGGAGCAGCGATTGATCCATCGTACCGACGATCAGGTTCAATACCCACAAGGTAATCGCGAGTGGGACCAGGATCAGTAAACCGGTAACAAAATATTTACGCATGATTTTCTACCGTAAGAATCGCGCCGCTTGGATACGGCACGACAAAATTATCAGGAATCAGATTTGCCCGCGCTGCTGGCCGCCGCTGCTGGCGCCGCCACCGGTGCGGCAGGTGCAGCTGCATTATCAGCCTTCGGCGCATCAGTTGCAGTGGTGGAAACCGCAGGTGCAGTAGTACCGCCCTGGCCACCACGGAAATCGGTCACATACCAGCCGGTGCCCTTGAGCTGAAAACCAGCCGCTGTCAGTTGTTTTTTGAAAGTCGCCTTGCCGCAAGTCGGGCAATCGGTCAGCACCGGGTCAGATATCTTTTGCAATACATCTTTGGCAAAACCACACGCTTCGCAGCGGTACGCATAAATCGGCATGAAAAAATTCCCGCAAAAATCATCCAAAACCCTGAATTATAAAGGTTTTCTGCCCCGATTTATCGGGGACTTGTAACTGCAAGGCCCCGCCTGCTGCGACTTTCGCCTTAAAAGGCGTCCATCAGCAGGAAAGTGCCGGCCTGGCGCTGGTAACTATCAATCAGCGGTACCAGGCGGCGGAAGTGCTCGGTCTGGCAATGCACATCTAAAGCTTGTCGATCTGGCCACTCTTCGATAAAGACGAAATGGCCGGGATCCTTTTGGTCGATATAAAGATTGTACGAAATACAATCCTTTTCCAGACGCGTCTTTTCGATTAATTCCTCATACAAGGGACGCACCGTAGCGATGAACTCAGGCCGGATGAAATCCTGTGCGATCACTTTCAGCATGCCTGTCCCTTATCCGGCAACCGGACTTTATTTGGCACGGATTTCAGTCCAGATGCGGTTCAGCGCACGACGCTGCTTGCTATTCAAGTCCTTCAGCATTTCCAGCTTCGCTGCTTCTGCCTTGTCCGGGAAGATCGCGGGGTTCTTCGCGATTTCCGGTTTGATAAATGGCAAAGCGGCGCTGTTTGGATTGCCGGTACCGATCAGATTGGTGAGCTCGGCCGAATTTTTACCGTCGAGGATCAGGTTGATGAATTGATGCGCGAGGTCAGGACGCGGTGCATCCTTCGGGATCACCAGGCTATCCAGCGACATGGCCGCGCCCTCCTTCGGCAAGGCATGGCGGATACGGAATTTGCGACCGGCCTTCTGTGCATCCTGGTCGGCCTGGAAGATATCGCTGGAATAACCATGCACCAGCCAGATATCGCCCACCGTTAAACCCTTGATATAGCTGGTGCCGTTAAATGCAGCCCAGTAAGGCTTGGCTTTCAGGATCACATTCTTCGCTTCCTGCCAGTGCTTTTCATCGGTGTCGTTGACCGAGTAGCCGAGGTATTTCAAGGCGGCAGCCATCAATTCATTGGCCGAATCCAGCACCGTTACCTTGCCTTTGATTTTCGCCAGGATAGCCGGATCGAAAATCGCCGCCCAGCTATCCACCGGGATACCGAGTTCCTTCATTTTTTGCTCGTTATAACCAAGCAAGGTGATGGTGTATGCATACGGCACCGAGTACTGATTTCCCTTATCGAAATCGGTATTCAGGTACTGCGGATTCAGGTTCTTGAAATTCGCCAGCTTGCTCTTGTCCAGCGGCTGCAATGCACCCTGCTTGATCAGCGACTGCAAGGCATTTCCGGTCGGCACGATCAGGTCGTAACCTTTGGCGCCGGCAGCCAGCTTGGCCAGCATTTCTTCATTGTCGCCGTAGTAGCTTTGTACCAATTGGCATTTGCATGCCGCCTCGAAACGCTGCACGGTTTCAGCTGCGATATAGTTATTCCAGTTGTACAAATGCAGCTTGCCTTGCGCCTGCGCGGAAACGGCAATCAGTGACAGCGACAGGATGGCGAATAATTTTTTCATGGCAGATCCAAAGAAAAAGTCAGGAACGGAATGCATTCGGGGAAAGCTTGGAAGCGATCACAATCAGGAACAAAGTCAGTGCCATCAGCAAGGTGGAAACAGCATTCACTTCCGGCGTCACAGCAATCTTGATCATCGAATAGATTTGCAGCGGCAAGGTCGATGTATTCGCACCGGCTGTAAAGAAGGTAATCACAAAATCGTCAATCGACAAGGTAAACGCCATCAGCGCACCCGCCACCACGCCCGGCATGATCAGCGGCAAAGTGACGCGACGGAAAGCTTGCCACGGCGTTGCACCACAATCGCGCGCGGCTTCGGTCAGGCTCTCATCCATGCCGCTCAGGCGCGAACGCACGACGATCGCGACAAAGCCCATGCTGAAGGCGATATGCGCCAGCGTCACCGACAACATACCCAAAGTCAGGTTCAGCATCACAAAGAAAATCAGCAGTGAGACGCCGACCAGGATTTCCGGAATCGCAATCGGCGTCAGCACCAGCACCTGCAGCAAACGGATTTTGTAACGATGCAAGGCAAAGCCTGCCATCGTGCCCAGCAGCGTCGACACCGCGCTCGAAACCAAAGCAATGATCAGCGAATTGCCGGCGGCGCGCAGCATTTCTTCATTCGCAAACAGCGTGCGATACCAGTCCAGCGTAAAGCCGACCCATTCGGCATTCAGGCGCGAATCATTGAAGGAATACACCACCACTATCGCCAGCGGTACATACAGGAAGGCATACACCAGCACCGCGGCCAGCGTCAGTCCTATTGAATGCGGACGTGTCTTATGCATGCTGCCTCCGGCGTGGACGCGCCAGCAAGGCGGCGAAACCGGCAGCCGCCAGCGCAGCAACCGTCAACATAATGGACAGCACGCTGCCGAAAGGCCAGTCGCGCGAATCGAGGAATTGCTGCTTGATGACATTACCGATCATGATGCCACCGGTGCCGCCGAGGATGTCAGACACTGCAAAGATACCCAGTGCAGGAATAAAAACTAACGCCGCACCGGCATAAATACCTGGCAGGGAAAGAGGAAAGGTAACGCGCCAGAATGTTTGCCATTTACCGGCGCCCAGATCCTGCGCTGCATCCAGCAAGGCCGGATCATGCTTCTCAAGATTCGCATACAGCGGCAAGACCATGAACGGCAGGTGTACATACACGAGGCCGACGATCACTGCGAAAGCGCTATACAGCAAAGTCACCGGTTCAAAACCGAAGACATCGAGTACCGCATTCAAACCACGCGTCAATGCCGATTGCGGCCCGAGCAAAATCATCCATGCATAAATACGGATCAGGAAGTTGCTCCAGAACGGCAGGATCACCAGCAAGACCAGCAGGTTGCGCCATTTCTGCGGACTGCGCGCAATCAGCAAGGCCAGCGGATAAGCCATAGTCAGGCACACCAGTGTGGTGATGACAGCAAACAGCAGCGACTTCAGGAAGATCGCCGTGTAGATAAAATCGGTAAAGAAAGGAGTAAAGCTTTCCAGCGTCAGGTCCAGCGCACCAGTCTCATCGAACAAAGGTGCCAATCCGCCGTAATCGCCGGGGAAGCGGAATGCCGCAAACGCCATGATCAGCGTAGGAACGGCAAAGAAAACGATCAGGTACAACAGCGGTGGCCCGCTGATCAGCCAACGCGCCAATCCGCCCTTGCCGCTTGCCGGCTTTATCGCTGTCACCGCCTCAGACATGAGCCACTTCAGGCAGGAAGTGGCCGGCATCGACGCGCCATGCGACATCAACCGCATCGCCGACTTCGAAGAAGCGCGGACGACCAATGGCCGAATTCGCCAGCATGGTTTCTATACGGACGCCACCTTCGGTCTCAACAATGTAGACCGTGACGCCGCCCATATACAGTAATTCTTTTACATAACCGTCAAAGTGGTTTTCATCCGGCACGCCGCGCACGATTTCGGCGCTGACCTGGGTTTTTTCCGGCCGCAGCGCAATCGTGCCTTTGCTGCCGACGGTCACACTGGGCGCAGTGAAAGCCTTGACCGCACCCATGCCCGGCACATCCAGCCACATCATATTGCCGTCGATCTGGGTCACGACGCCATCGAACAAATTGCAGGTACCGATGAAATCAGCGACGAAGCGGCTGCGTGGGTAGCTGTAAATACGGGTAGGCTCGTCCAGTTGCTCGACCTGCCCTTTGTTCATCACCGCGATGCGGTGCGACAGCGCCAAGGCCTCGGCCTGGTCATGCGTGACATAGATAAAAGTAATGCCGACTTCTTTTTGCAAATTGATCAGCTCGATTTGCATCTGTTCGCGCAATTGCGCGTCGAGTGCGGACAAGGGCTCATCCAGCAATAGCAATTTCGGACGCGTCACCAGGGCCCGCGCAATTGACACGCGTTGACGCTGGCCACCAGACAACTCATGCGGGTAACGCGCTGCGAAGCCGGTGAGGCGCACGTCTTCCAGCGCTTCGTCGACTTTTTTCTGGATCTCGGCTTTCGGCGTATTCGCCATCTCGAGCGGGAAGGCAATATTGCCGCCCACGGTCATATGCGGGAATAAGGCGTAGTTCTGGAATACTGTGCGCACCGGACGCTGTTCCGGCGGAACGCCGGTCAGGTCGACGCCGTCCAGCAGGATCTGTCCCGCATCGGGCACATCGAAGCCTGCAATCATGCGCAGGAGCGTGGTTTTACCGCAGCCGGAAGGTCCGAGCAAAGTAAAGAACTCACCGGCCTCTATCGAGAGACTGATATTGTCGACTACGGTGTTATCGCCGAAACGACGAGTGAGATTGCGAATTTCGAGGAGCGCCATCTTGTCCTGGGCCGGTCTGCAAGGGATTGATTCAAAAACCGGGGCAATTGTAGCAAATAGCGCGCCTGATTTCTCAAAAATGGCGCATCCGCATGGCTGGGACCGGCCCGAACCTTAATTAAGCAGAACTACCGTGGCCGGCTTCAAGCCTGCGCGCGCCGGGCGGCCTCTATATCCAGCAGGAACTGTTCCTTGTCTTTGGGCGAGATCATCAGCGCATTCCTGTTGCCATATTCAATACGCAGGCGATCCAGCGACAGCGCCGGACTGGACAGCGGGTTATTGCTGGGCGTGATGTTTTTGATATCGGCCAGTGGGATAGTCCATTTGAAAGGGCCGCTTTGCACCAACAGGCGGGAGGCTTCCAGTGTGTAACGCGTTGACAGCAGCAACCACGCAGGTAAACCGACACCTACTGCCGCGACCAGCAGCGCGATCAGGATTGCACCCGGCGTATTGGAAAGCATGGTCTGGCCTGCGGAATACAGGGCAGCCAGCATCGCGAAGCCAAGTACGACGATCAGCCAGACATCGATTTTTGATCGATAGACCTTTGCCATCGACGCTCCCCTGTTAGTTAACCACCCACAAATGTAAAGAACACCAGCGTCAAAATCCCGCCTGCCACCAGGCCACCGCCGAAGTAAATTGCTACACCCAACAAGAGATTGGTGCGTTTTTGCTCTTCCAGCAAACGTTTAATCAATTCCGTATTGTCGTTCTGCGGTTGCGATGCCTGCGTCAGCGCCTGATGCGCGAGCCTTGGCAATTGCGGCAGCAGTTTGCTGTAACGCGGCGCTTCGGCTTTCAGGTTTTCCCACAAGCCACGCCAGCCGACCTGCTCATTCATCCAGTTTTCCAGATAAGGCTTAGCTGTTTTCCACAGATCCAGTTCCGGATCGAGCTGACGTCCGAGTCCTTCTACATTCAGCAAAGTCTTTTGCAGGAGCACCAGTTGCGGCTGCACTTCGACATTAAAGCGGCGTGAAGTCTGGAACAGGCGCAACAAGACCTGGCCGAATGAAATTTCGCTTAACGGCCGGTCAAAGATAGGTTCGCAACATGCACGCACCGCCGACTCCAGCTCGTCGACACGCGTTTCTTTCGGTGCCCAGCCGGATTCGATATGCGCTTCGGCAACGCGCTTGTAGTCACGGCGGAAAAAGGCGAGGAAGTTTTGCGACAGGTAGTCTTTGTCGAAATCGTTCAGCGTACCGACGATACCGAAGTCCAGTGCGATATAGCGACCAAAGGTGGCCGGCTCTACCGACACCTGGATATTCCCCGGATGCATATCGGCATGGAAGAAACCATCGCGGAAAACTTGCGTGAAGAAGATCTCCACGCCATCGCGCGACAGCTTTTTCAAATCGACGCCGGCGGCAATCAATCGGTCGGTTTGCGAAATCGGGATACCGACCATGCGCTCCATCACGATGACCGAAGTCGAACAGTAATCCCAAAACATTTCCGGCACGACCAGCAAATTGGAATCAGCAAAGTTACGGCGCAACTGGCTGCCGTTCGCCGCTTCGCGCATCAGGTCGAGCTCGTCATGCAGGTATTTATCGAATTCGGCGACGACTTCTTTCGGCTTCAGGCGCTTGCCATCGGCCCACATGCGCTCGACCAGGCCGGCCAGGATGTGCATCAGTGCGACGTCTTCATCGATTGATTTCTTGATGCCGGGGCGCAGCACCTTGATCGCCACTGCGGTACCGTTTTTCAGGCGACCGAAATGGACTTGTGCAATCGAGGCGGATGCCACCGGCACCGGATCGAACTCGGCAAACAGGACATCCGGATGCGCACCCAGCGACTTGATGATTTGTGCAATCGCCAGCTCGGACGAGAATGGCGGTACGCGATCCTGCAAGCGTGCCAGTTCATCGGCGATGTCGATAGGCATCAGGTCGCGGCGTGTCGACAGCACCTGGCCGAATTTAACGAAGATCGGGCCCAGGTCTTCCAGTGCACGACGCAGACGGATCGCACGTGGTGCCGACAGGTCGCGCCAGAACATGACTTGATTGATGAATTTGGCAGTACGCGGAATCGCCAATCCCGAAATGGCTATCTCGTCGAGTCCGTAACGCAGCGCGACACGGAGGATTTTCAAGACGCGAAGAAATTTCAATATCATTGCTTACTGCCCTTCAGCTTTTCGATCCGCTTCGCGAGTCGTGCCACGTCGTCACGCAAGCGGGTCACTTCTGCGGTGAAGCCGGCGACCGCCTGCGGACGGATTAATAGGGGATTTTCTTCCAGAAAGTATTCGGCGATGTTTTCAGTCACCGACTGATGCAAGGCTTTGGCCGTATTCACAGCACTATGTGCGCCGGCCACGATACGGGTGGCAGCGATATCACCGACGACCTTGCTCAGGTCGTCTTCCGCTTCCCAGCGCAAGGATTGGCTCAGTTGCGAAATCGTGTTGGCAAAATCGGCATCGCCTTCAATTTTCACATACGAGAATGCGCGCTCGCGATTCTGCATGATCAGTGGCAGGTCGGACATTTGCATACGTATCGTCACGGTTGGCAAATCATCCGCAGCGGCCGTTTCCACCATGCCATCGGCGCTGACCTTCAGGCGCACCGCCAGCACACCGCCATCCAGCACGGCAACTTTACCCGCATGCGGCAGCAGCTTCGCGCGCGCCCACGCTTCCTGTGCCAGCAGGTGGTTAATCGCAGCAGGGAATATATTGGCAGGAGAAAGAGATGTCATCGTCAAAAAACAAAAGCCGCCGGTGAACCATTCACGGGCGGCTTCAAGTTTAGCAGTTTGCTGCGTGGCGTCGCTAACTATCTACATTGCAGGCCGGACTGAGCCGGCCGCAGGATAGCGCAATTCCCTATCTTATTACGGTAATTGCTGAATACCGGCCAGAACCCAGCCGCCATTGCCATTAACCGGTTTCGACAGATTCCACGCTTCCGAGAATGGCTCGGTCGGTGCATGGTCGGCTTCACGGATCATGCCGGTGAACTTGATGCTGGCGATGTAATCATTGCCGACGGTTTCCACGCCGTAGAACTCACCATTGAGTGTCACGACATCGGTTACGTTAGGAGTTGCACCGCGTTCCTGCAATTGCAATTTCAGTTCAGCAAACATTTCCGGCGTGGTGAATTCGCGGATATCGTTGATATCAGCTTTATCCCATGCCGCTTGCAGGCGGATGAAATATGTTTTTGCATTGCGGATGAAGGACTCCACATCAAAATCAGCAGGCAATTCATTCACTGCTTCGTATGCGGCACCGGATGCCATAGGCGCTGCGGATTGCAGGGCCGATGGTTGCTGGTACTGCTGGTTGAGGCCGGAACCGATATCAGGTGTGCTGTTCTTGGCCGAATAACCATTTGCAAACGAAGGTTGCGCGTTGTTGCCGGCGCTCTTGTTTTTGATCATGCGGTAGATGAACATCGCAGCGAAGCCGAGCAAGGCAACCATCAGGATGGTGCTGATCATGCTGGCGAACGCGCCGCCGATACCCAGGTGCGACAACAGTGCGCCCAGGCCCAGGCCCAGCAATGCGCCACCGAGGATGTTACGCATCATGCTAGGTTTGGCTGCAGCAGCTGCGCCTGCGCCAGCCGCAGCTGGTGCTGCGGCAGGTTTGGAAGCATTCGCCGACGACGATTGTGCCGGAGCCGGACGCTGGAAGCTTTGCGATTGCTTACCGAAAGAACCGCCACCGCCCATACGCTTGGCTTCCGCTTCAACAGCGATGAAGGTCATCGAACTGACCATCACTGCGACCGCCAAAAGTAATTTTTTCATAATGCTCGTCTCCTAGAGTTTAATACCGGTGTGCAATGCCGCCACGCCGGCTGTCAAATTGAAATACTCGACTCTTTCAAGCCCAGCATCCTGCATCATTTTTTTCAGTGTTTCCTGATCCGGATGCATACGGATCGATTCAGCCAGATACCGGTAACTCTCGGCATCACCTGCAATACGCTTGCCCAACCACGGCAACACTGAAAACGAATACACGTCATACGGCTTCTGCAATGGTTCCCATACTTTCGAGAACTCCAGCACCAGCAATTTGCCGCCGGGCTTCAATACACGCCGCATTTCTGCCAGCGCCACATCCTTATGCGTCATATTGCGCAAACCGAAAGCAACACTGACACGATCAAAATAGTTATCGGGGAAAGGCAATTTCTCCGCATCACACAAGGATGTGGGGGTAATCAAGCCTTTATTCAACAGTCGATCGCGCCCGACACGCAACATCGACTCATTAATATCGGTCAGCCAGACTTCGCCACTGCTACCGGCCTGGCGTGCAAACGCCTTGGCCAGGTCACCCGTGCCACCGGCAATATCGAGCACTTTGAAACCGGGGCGCACACCGGCCTGCGCAATCGTGAATGTTTTCCACAAACGATGCAGACCCGCCGACATGAAGTCGTTCATCACGTCATATTTGGCCGCGACGGAATGAAACACTTCCGCGACCTTGTGGACTTTTTCTTCTTCAGCGACGGTTTGATAACCGAAATGTGTGGAATTTGTCATAGCTAGCCAATTACATTATACAAGCGTTATTGAGATGTGAAGAAAACGTTAAAAATTATTTTTACTTGCCGATACTGCAAGAAAATTTACCAACAAAACTGCGCGCAAAACCAATGAAATCAATGGCTTCCGCAACCAGAGCCGCCGGTAACAGCCTTGCTCATCGGTGCATCGCGTCCGCTTTCGCGTGTAAACCCGGCCGCTTCAAGGCGACGCAGATAGTCTTCCCACAGGGCATCTTTATCGGTGCCGAGGTGATACAGATACTCCCACGAAAAGATGCCCGTATCGTGACCATCGGAGAAAGAAGGTTTGATCGCGTAATTGCCAACCGGTTCGACACCGGTGATTTCCACATTACGCTGGCCGGTTTGCAGGGTTTCCTGCCCCGGGCCGTGACCGCGCACTTCAGCCGACGGCGACCAGACGCGCATCAGTTCAAAAGGCAATGAAAATGCCGCACCGTCATCGAATTCGATTTCAAGTACGCGCGATTGCTTGCGCACCGTCAAACCGGTCGGTTGTGGTGCAGGAGGTGTTTGTTTGGAACCAGCCATGATCGTCTCTCGTTCAAGGGTGAGTGCAGGCGGCAAGCATACCGCCCATTGAGTGTTATCGCCTGCGTGTATTTTTATCAGGCGCTGCAGGAAGCATGGCGCGCTACTGCTACACGCAATGCAGGCAGCAAGGCGCGGCGTTGCGCCAGTATATCGTCCGCAGTCTGGCGCTGTGTAGCCGCCCAGACAGGATTCGGGAAATGTGCATCGTCGCTAAAACGCGGGATCAGGTGCCAGTGCAGATGCGGCACCATATTGCCGAGGCTGGCCAGATTGATTTTTTCCGGCTGCATCACTTCACGCAAGGCAGACTCAACCTGGCAAACTGTCTTCATCAAAACCGAACGTTCTTCCGGTTTCAGGTCAGTCATTTCCGGCACGTGCGCATTCCAGATTACGCGACAAAAGCCGGGGTACTGTGCGTCGTCAACCAGCACGATGCGCAACTGTTCATTGCGGAACAATACTTCCCCGCCGCCTTCTTCACATAATTCACAAGCCGCCATCGTTACACCAGCACGCGTTCGATACCGCCGTTGTTGGCGCGATCGACGTACTCGGGCAACCAGTTAGGTCCGAGCAAATGCTTGGCCATTTCGACCACGATGTAATCGGCGGTGGTGTCCGAGTCTTCGTTGTAACGCGACAAGCCTTGCAGACACGACGGGCAGGAAGTCAGGATCTTGACGTCGCCGGTGAAACCGTCGCTGCGCAATTTATCTGCGCCTTTGGTCATTTCCTCTTCCTTGCGGAAGCGCACCTGGGTCGAAATATCAGGACGCGTCACAGCGAGCGTACCGGACTCACCGCAGCAGCGATCGTTCTTCTCGATCTTTTGGTCGTCAACAGTCGTGATCAATGCATTCACCGTTTTCAACGGGTCCTGCAACTTCATCGGGCTGTGGCAAGGGTCGTGGTACATGTAGCGTACCCCGTTCACGCCTTCCAGCTTCACGCCTTTTTCCATCAGGTACTCATGGATATCGACGATGCGGCAACCCGGGAAAATTTTCTCGAATTCATAGCCTTGCAACTGGTCGTAGCAAGTACCGCAAGAAACGATGACGGTTTTAATATCCAGATAATTCAACGTATTGGCCATGCGATGGAACAGCACGCGATTATCGGTGATGATTTTTTCCGCCTTGTCGTAATTGCCGGAACCGCGTTGCGGATAACCGCAGCACAGGTAGCCCGGCGGCAAGACGGTCTGCACGCCGACATTCCACAACATCGCCTGCGTTGCCAGGCCGACCTGCGAGAACAGGCGCTCGGAACCGCAACCCGGGAAATAAAACACGGCTTCGGTATCCATCGTCGTGGTCTTCGGATCACGGATGATAGGCACGACTTTATCGTCTTCGATATCCAGCAAGGCACGCGCGGTTTTCTTCGGCAGGTTACCCGGCATCTTCTTGTTGATGAAGTGGATGACCTGTTCCTTGATAGGCGGCTTGCCGACTGTCGCACGCGGTGCGGAAGTCTGCTTCTTCGCCAGCTTTTTCAGGACGTCATGACCGAAGCGCTGCGCCTTGTAGCCCCAACCTATCATCACCTGGCGTGTGGCATTGATAGTGGCCGGATCGGTCGCGTTCAGGAAGAACATCGATGCCGCGGTGCCGGGATTGAAGGACTTCTTGTTCATCTTGCGCAGCAGGTTGCGCATATTCATCGAGACATCGCCGAAGTCGATATCGACCGGGCAAGGTGTCAGGCATTTATGGCAGACCGTGCAGTGATCGGCGACGTCTTCGAACTCTTCCCAATGCTTGATCGAAATGCCGCGACGGGTCTGCTCTTCATACAGGAAGGCTTCCACCAGCAACGATGTTGCGAGGATCTTGTTACGTGGCGAGTACAGCAGGTTCGCACGCGGCACATGGGTCGCACACACCGGTTTGCATTTACCGCAGCGCAGGCAATCCTTGACGCTGTTGGCAATCGCACCGATATCGCTCTGTTGCATGATCAGCGATTCGTGCCCCATCAAACCAAACGATGGTGTGTAAGCATTGCGCAAGTCCGCGCTCAGCTCCGACATATCCATCAGCTTGCCCTTGTTGAAGCGGCCTTCCGGATCGATGCGTCGTTTGTAAGAACGGAAATCAGCCAGCTCTGCATCAGTAAGGAATTCAAGCTTGGTAATACCAATGCCGTGCTCACCGGAAATCACGCCGTTCAGTGAACGTGCGAGCGCCATGATGCGCGCCACCGCAGCATGCGCATCTTGCAGCATCTGGTAGTGATCGGAATTGACCGGGATGTTGGTATGCACATTGCCATCGCCCGCGTGCATATGCAGCGCGACAAAGACGCGGCCACGCAAGACACGCTTATGGATCGCCGTTGCCTCTTCCAGGATCAGGCGGAAAGATGCGCCACTGAAAATCTGGCGCAGCGGCGCACGGATTTCAGTTTTCCACGACACACGTATGGTGCGGTCCTGGATCACATCGAACAGGGTGGCATCCGGCTGTACGATTAAACGCTCTTCGAATACCGGCAAGAGTTTTTCCAGGCCCAACAAATTCAATTCATCCTTCGCAGCACGCAAAGGCTGGTCGAGATTGTCCAGCATGTAGGTCCAGCGTGCATTGGCGGCGGCGATCAAATCTTCCGCCTGGTGCACGCGGTCTTCCAGCAATTCCGCGGCCGGGATATCGTCACCTTCCGCATCGTCGCTCTTGCCCAGCGGCAGATTGCCCTTGGCAAAGAAGGTGTGCAACTCTTCCAGCAATTGCAGCTTGTTGCGGATCGACAGTTCAACGTTGATGCGTTCTATGCCGTCCGAATACTCACCCATGCGATCCAGCGGGATCACGACGTCTTCATTGATTTTGAAAGCGTTGGTATGTTTGGAAATCGCGGCGGTACGCGCACGATCGAGCCAGAATTTTTTGCGTGCTTCCGGGCTGACTGCGACAAAACCTTCGCCGACACGGGTATTCGCCAGGCGCACGACTTCGGATGCGGCTTGCGCGACGGCGTTTTCATCATCGCCGACGATATCGCCGAACAAAGCCATCTTCGGCAAAATGCCGCGTTTGGATTTGGTTGCATAACCAACCGCACGCAGATAGCGTTCATCCAAATGCTCAAGGCCGGCCAGGATAGCGCCGCCCTTTTTGGTTTCGGCATCGAGGAAATCCTTGATTTCGACGATCGATGGAATCGCATCGCGCGAATGGCCAAAGAATTCCAGGCACACGGTACGCGTGTGCTTCGGCATTTTGTGCAGGATCCAGCGTGCCGATGTAATCAGGCCGTCGCAACCTTCTTTTTGCACGCCCGGTAAACCGGACAGGAATTTATCGGTCACGTCCTTGCCCAGGCCTTCCTTGCGGAAGGTGCGGCCGGCAATTTCCAGCGTCTCGCTTTTGAAAGGCTGGTTGACGCGGCCCTTCTCGGCCGGATGCGTCCACTCCAACTTGAACTTGGCAACCGGGGCATCATGGATCTTGCCGAGGTTGTGCTCAAGGCGGGTGACTTCCAGCCAGTCGCCATTCGGATCCACCATGCGCCAGCTCGCCAGGTTGTCGAGCGCAGTGCCCCACAACACGGCTTTCTTGCCACCGGCATTCATCGCGATATTGCCGCCTATGCACGAAGCTTCGGCCGAGGTTGGATCAACGGCGAACACGAAACCGGCTTTTTCAGCAGCATCGGACACGCGTTTGGTGACCACGCCTGCGCCCGAGTAAATGGTCGCGTATTCACGGTCAACGCCCGGCAACATGGTCATCTCGACCGCGCCCAGCGCTTCCAGTTTTTCGGTATTGATGACAGCCGACATAGGTGTCAGCGGTACAGCGCCGCCGGTATAACCGGTGCCGCCGCCGCGCGGGATGATGGTGAGGCCGAGTTCGATACAGCCTTTGACCAGGCCAGCCATTTCATCTTCACTGTCAGGCGTCAACACCACGAATGGATATTCAACGCGCCAGTCGGTGGCATCGGTCACGTGTGAAACGCGCGACAGGCCATCGAACTTGATATTGTCTTTTTCGGTATAGCGTCCCAGTACCCGATTCGCGCGTTTGCGCAAGTCATACGTGCGACGGAATTCTTCGCCAAAGGCGGTCACGGCCTTGCGTGCGGATTTCAGCAAGGCTTCCACCGCGGCACCGCGACGCACCGCATTTTCATCAGTGGAAATCGCCAGATCGGTGATGCGACGCTTTTCCACTTCGACCAGGCGATGATGCAAGGCATCAATCAAGGCCTGGCGACGTTTGGGATTGTCGAGCAAATCGTCTTGCAGGTAGGGATTACGCTGCACCACCCAGATATCGCCCAGTACTTCATACAGCATGCGGGCGGACCGGCCGGTCTGGCGTGCGCCGCGCAGCTCATCGAGCAGGCGCCAGGCGTCTTCGCCCAACAGGCGGATCACGATTTCGCGGTCGGAAAACGATGTGTAGTTATATGGAATTTCACGCAAGCGCGTAGGTACGGCGCCGCCGGGGCCATCCGCCAGAAGGGTCTGAATTTGTACTGGGGCGTTCATCAGTGGGTCAATTGAATTAACGCTAAATACGCATTTTAGCTGATTGCGCTGCAACACGCCCGACAGACATGCATTCCGCCAAAGCGAAAAACAGGCATCCAAACACGGGCTGCAACAGTAAAAATCACGGGATTTTGCGTTTTAAAAGATTTTTGCCAGATATTGCCAAAAACCATCGGGAATATAGAGCAAGAGCCAGGTCATCGTCAGATAACGCAGGAATTTGCCGATCGCCATATACAAGACGCATGGCCAGAACGGCAGTTTGAGCCATCCGGCCAGCAGGCACAGCGGATCGCCTATGCCTGGCAGCCAGGCCAGCAACATGGTTTTGGCACCGAAACGCTCGAGCCAGCCAAACCAGCGGGTCTGCCTTTCCTTGGCAAAAACCTGCTTGGCACCCAGGCCCATCCAGTAATTGACTGCGCCGCCCAGGGTATTGCCCGCGGTTGCCACCAGCAGTGCGGGCCAGAACAGGTCGATATTCGATTTGACCACGGCGAACACCGCCGGCTCCGAGCCCAGCGGTAACAGGGTCGCAGAGATAAAACTGATGATAAAGACGGAAAGCAGCCCGACTTCAGGCGCGGCCAGCGTCACCAATACCCACTGGACGGCGCTTTCAATCATGTGTCACTCGAATCGATAAATTCAAATCGCAGGCCGATCTATATTAAATAAGGGAAATCAATACACTGCATGCTCAAGCTAATACAGCGCAATAAAGGCTGTCCATTATAATGATGTGCTGCGCCGCACGAAAACAAACCCTGTTTTCACCCGCGCCCATGATATTGAATCCTATGACTACCGACTATCTGAAAAAAATCCTAACCGCGCGCGTCTACGATGTCGCCGTGGAATCCCCACTCGAGCTGGCACCAACGCTGTCGCAGCGTGTGGGCAATCAGATTTATTTCAAACGCGAAGATATTCAAAGCGTGTTCAGCTTCAAGCTGCGCGGCGCTTACAACAAGATGGCGCACCTGCCGCCGGCACAAATGAAGCGCGGCGTGATTTGCGCGTCGGCCGGCAACCATGCGCAAGGCGTGGCGCTGTCCGCCACCAAACTCGGTTGCCGTGCAGTGATCGTGATGCCAACCACCACGCCTTCAGTCAAGGTCGAGGCGGTCAACGCACGCGGCGGTGAAGTCGTATTGTTCGGTGATTCGTATTCAGATGCTTACCAGCATGCACTGACGCTGGAGAAAAAACTCAAGCTGACCTTCGTCCATCCATTCGACGATCCTGACGTCATCGCCGGCCAGGGCACCATAGGCATGGAAATCCTGCGCCAGCACGCCGGCCCTATCCATGCGATTTTTGTCCCTATCGGCGGAGGTGGCCTGATCGCCGGCGTTGCCGCTTACGTCAAGGCAGTACGGCCGGAAATCAAAGTCATAGGCGTGCAAACCTCGGATTCCGATGCGATGGCGCGCAGCCTGCAAGCCGGTCGCCGCGTGACGATGGCGGATGTCGGCCTGTTCGCGGATGGTACTGCCGTCAAGCTGGTGGGCGAAGAAACATTCCGCCTTGCCAAACAATATGTCGATGAAATCATCGTGGTTGATACCAACGAAGTCTGCACCGCGATCAAGGATGTGTTCCAGGATACGCGCAGCATTCTCGAACCGTCCGGCGCACTCGCCGTAGCGGGTGCGAAGGCATATATAGAACGTGCCCGCGCCAGCAAGAAACCATTGAAGAATGAAACCCTGGTCACCATTGCCAGCGGCGCGAATATGAATTTCGACCGCCTGCGCTTCGTCGCCGAAATGGCCGACGTCGGTGCCGCACGTGAAGGTGTGTTCGCCGTTACCATTCCGGAAGAGCGTGGCAGCTTTAAGCGCTTTTGCGAATTGATCGGCCCGCGCAACGTGACCGAATTCAACTACCGCATCAGCGACGCCAAGCTCGCACATATCTTCGTCGGCATGCAAATCGCCGATCGCGACGAAGCCGGCAAGATCACCAAACTGTTTGAAAAGCATGGCTTCAAGACGCTGGACCTGACGCATGATGAATTGGCGAAGGGCCATATCCGCCATCTGGTGGGCGGCAAGAGCGAACTGACGCAGGATGAAATCCTGTATCGCTTTGAATTCCCTGAACGTCCGGGCGCGCTGATGCGTTTCCTCGACAGCGTGGCACCGAACTGGAATATCAGCCTGTTCCATTACCGCAACCAGGGCGGCGATGTCGGTCGCATCCTAGTCGGACTGCAAGTGCCGAAGAAAGAAATGAAAGCCTTCCGCGCCTCACTCGCGGGCCTCGGTTATCGCCATTGGGATGAGAGCGACAACCCTGTATATAAATTGTTTTTGTAAAAGTTATTGTCATGACCATGCCATCTTCACCGGACGCGTCGCCACTCGGTAAACCGTCGGTTTACCAGACGCAGTACGATCCTTCACTGTTATTCCCGATCCCGCGCCAGGGCAAGCGCGATGAACTGGGCCTGTCCGGCGACCTACCCTTTTTCGGCGTCGATATCTGGAATGCCTACGAACTGTCATGGCTGAATATGCGCGGCAAGCCGCAAGTGGCGATTGCCAGGATCATGGTACCGGCCGATTCGCCGAACATCGTTGAATCGAAATCCTTCAAGCTCTACCTGAACTCCTTTAACCAGACCAAGCTGGGCGGCACTGACGCCTTGCTGGAATTGCTGCGTGCGGATTTATCAGCCGGTTTTGGCGCGCCGGTACAAATTACGCTGACGCTACCGGAAGACTTTGTCAAAATTAATATCGGCGAACTCGACGGCATGTTGCTGGATCGCCTGGATATAGAAGTGACAGACTATGTGCCGGACCCGTCCCTGCTACAGGCGGCGCACGACGATGCACCGGTCGAAGAAACCCTATTGTCCAATTTGCTGAAGTCGAATTGCCTGGTCACCGGGCAGCCGGATTGGGGCAGCGTACAGATCCACTACGTCGGCCCGCAGATCAACCAGGCCGGTTTGCTGCATTACCTGATCGGCTTTCGCGAACACAATGAATTCCATGAGCAATGCGTCGAACGTATCTTTATGGATATCTTGCGTCAGTGCAAACCACAGAAACTTGCTGTTTATGCACGTTATACGCGCCGTGGCGGCCTCGACATCAATCCGTGGCGCAGCAATTTCAGCACCGGCAAACCACCATCAAACGCCCGTAACGCCAGGCAGTAAGCGGCATGTAAGTTCCATGGATGAAGCTTGTTCATGCGCTTCATCCCGGGCTTAACGAATCAGATCGCATGTGGTCTAATCGATCTATACGAAAACAGCAATAGCTATGGCAAGTCGCATTAAAAAGGTGCGTCTTATCTGCAACAGACAGGCCGGCACCAGCCCCGCTTTCCCGATTCAGGCCCTATCGCCATCGAATAGGCCTATAATTCCTCGCAGAGTCCTTTTTTTGTGCGTCGCACCATGAACCATTTAAGTCAGATTCTCCCCCCTGCCAACGTAGTGCTTGATCTGGACGTATCCAGCAAAAAACGCACGTTTGAACAGGTCGGTTTAATTTTTGAAAATAACTGTGGCATTGCCCGTTCCGTCGTCTCCGACAATCTGTTCGCGCGCGAACGGCTTGGCTCGACCGGCCTCGGCCATGGCGTTGCCGTGCCACACGGTCGTATCAAGGGTTTGAAAGCGCCATTGGCTGCTTTCGTGCGCCTGGCACAGCCGATCCCGTTTGAGTCGCCGGACGGCCAACCGGTAAATCTATTGATTTTCCTGTTGATCCCGGACCATGTGACGCAACAGCATCTGGAAATCCTGTCAGAACTGGCGGAAATGTTTTCCGATGAAGCCTTCCGCAACTTGCTGGCCAGTACCGAAGATCCGGCCGCAGTCCATGCGCGCCTGATTACCTGGCAGCCAAGCCTGCAAAGCACCAACTAATCCGCCGCGCCATTTTAACGGCGCGCATCCTGTCCTGTCAGCATCCAACATGCCACTACCGACACCGCTCTCCATCCAGCAACTCTACGACGACAACCGTGAATCGCTTCAATTGGGATGGTTTGCGGGCTTTCCGGGTGGCGAACGCCTGATTTCCGGCGATGCGACTTCAGCCGCGGACCAGGTTGGTCACTTGAACCTGATCCATCCGGGCCGTATCCAGGTTTTCGGTCACCAGGAAGTCGAGTATTACCAGCGCCTGTCCGAAAACGGTCGGGCCCACCATACCGCCGAACTGGTCGCCGGCGAACCACCTGCCTTCATCATTGCGCAGGGCCTGGAAACACCAGCCGACATCATGGCGATTTGCGACGATAAAAACATTCCATTGTTTTCGACGCCGCTGCCTGCCGCGCAAGTGATCGATTACCTGCGCGTGTATCTGTCGAAAAAGCTGGCACAGCGCATCACCATGCATGGCGTATTCATGGATGTACTCGGTGTCGGCGTCTTGATTACCGGTGAATCCGGCCTCGGCAAAAGCGAATTGGGCCTGGAACTGATTTCACGCAACCACGGCCTGGTGGCCGATGACGCGGTCGAGTTTGCGCGCATCGCGCCGCACATGATCGAAGGACGCTGCCCACCCTTGCTGCAAAACTTACTGGAAGTACGCGGCCTCGGTTTGCTCGACATCCGCACCATCTTCGGTGAAACCGCGGTCCGCCGCAAAATGCGCCTGAAGCTGATCGTGCACCTGGTCCGTCGCAGCACGCTGGAAGAAAGTTATGAACGCCTGCCGCTGCCGTCGCAGAGCGAAGAAATCCTCGGTCTGTCGATACGCAAAGTCGTGATCCCGGTCGAAGCCGGCCGAAATCTCGCAGTGCTGCTGGAAGCTGCCGTACGCAATACCATCCTGCAATTGCGTGGCATCGATACCCTGAAAGATTTCATGGTGCGCCAGCAAAAAGCGATGGAAAGCGACGAGTAAGTAGCAAGCCGGTACGCGAAAATCAAACCAGAATTTTCGCGGCGGCACCTTAGTCTTGTGCTTGCGGTATCATGGCCCTATGCGCATTATTCTCATCACCGGAATCTCCGGGTCCGGCAAATCCGTCGGACTTACTTCCCTTGAAGACGCTGGTTATTTCTGCGTCGACAATCTTCCGCCTACCCTGTTACGCGCGCTGGTCGCCACCCGCCAGGAAGAGCATGCCGACAAGCTCGCAGTGGCGATGGATGCACGGAGTGCCAGCTCGCTGATCGGATTGCCGGCCGACATCGCGTGGCTGCAAAGCCAGGGACATGAAGTCAAAGTCCTGTTCCTGACGGCGAAAACCGATTCTCTGATCGCCCGCTTTTCCGAAACCCGACGCAGCCATCCGCTATCGCATCGCGGCTTCAGCAGCACCGCAGCGGAAGACCGCCGCACGCTGACAGAATGCATACGCGAAGAACGCGAAATGCTGTCCGGTGTGGAAGAAATCAGTCATGTCATCGATACCTCCGGCATGAGCGCCAACAAATTGCGCGGCTGGATCAAGGCGCTGATCGAAAGCGATCATTCGCCGCTGACGGTATTGTTTGAATCCTTCGCCTTCAAATTCGGCGTACCGCTGGATGCCGACCTGGTATTCGATGTACGCATGTTGCCTAACCCGCACTACGACAGTCAATTGCGCCCGTTGACCGGACGCGATGCACCGGTACAGGCATTTTTGCAGGACCAGCCTGACGCTACCGCGCTGCTGGCAGACATACGCGGCTTTGTCGAAAAATGGCTGCCTGCATTCAAGAAAGACAATCGCAGCTACCTGACCGTCGCTATTGGCTGCACCGGCGGCCAGCATCGTTCCGTATATATGGTTGAGCAATTGGCAGCGCATTTCCGCGCGCATGAACACGTCATCCTCAGACATCGCGAACTCGACTGATACCACTCTGCAGCAGCGGTATCAGCCCTTACACTGAACACCATTTCCCATGCCTGAAAACGAATACTGGCTTCCGCTCTTCCCCCTCAATACCGTCCTGTTCCCGGGCGGCATACTTCCCCTTAAGGTTTTTGAAACACGCTATATCGACATGGTGCGCGATTGCATGAAGCGCGAAATGCCGTTCGGCGTGGTCCTGATCAAATCGGGGCAGGAAATCGGTAATGCGGCGGAGCCGGAAGATGTCGGCTGCATGGCGCACATCACTGACTGGGATGCGCCGCAATTGGGCGTGCTCTTATTGCGTACCGAAGGCGGCACCCGCTTCCGCATCCTTGAAACCCGTGTGCACAAAGATCAGCATCTTGAGGCGCGGGTGCAAATCCTCGGCCATGGCGGTCCCAGCCTCCTGATGAAGGAACAGGAAAGCTGTGCGAACACGCTCAAGCTCGTAATCCACGACATTAATGTCAAAGGTCACGCCGAAATCGGCGATGAATTTGAAAGTCCGTTTACCGAAACCCTGCATCTGGACGACGCCGGCTGGGTGGCAAACCGCTGGTGTGAAATCCTGCCGATACCGCTGAAGGCCAGGCAAAAGCTACTGGAAGTGGATGATGCACAAACCCGGCTCACCATCATCCAGCAATACCTGCAGCAGCACGAAATAATTTGAAGTGGCAACTGTTGCGGACTATTGCGTCAGCAGATCCGGTACGCGGAATACCGCCAGCAATAATTTTTTGACCGGTGCCGGCAAGGGTGCATCAGCCATTTTTGCCAGCGGATACCAGACATATTGATCCTGTCCTGCACGTTCGATGCGACGCGCCAGGGCGATGTGATACGGCGTGATATGCAGTTTGAAATGCGTGAATACATGCGTAAACATCGACAATCTTTCCTGCGATGCTGCGACACCGAAGCGTGCAACGGCCTGCGCCATTACCGCATCGAATTGTGCATCGGCTGATTCCGCCGCGATCTCCGGCAAGGACAGCAAACCACCCCATATCCCTTTGTCCGGGCGCTGTTCCAGCAAGACTTCATCCTTATCCACGATCAGCAACATCGTGGTCTGCTTTTCCGGCACCGCTTTTTTCGGCTTGCGTATCGGCAGCTCATTGGTACGGCCGCTTGCGTAAGCAACGCAACGATGCGCCAAAGGGCAACGTTGGCAGGATGGGCTGTTACGTGTACACAAAGTTGCACCCAGATCCATCAAACCCTGGGTATAAGCTTCGACGCCGTTCTCCGGCAACAGCGCAACAGCGCGCAACCACAATTCATTTTCCACCGCCTTTTCGCCGGGATAACGCTCAACGCCAAAGACGCGTGCAAAGACGCGCTTGACGTTGCCATCAAGGATAGCCGCACGCGTACCGTAAGAGAAAGCGGAGATGGCCGCCGCAGTGGAACGGCCTATGCCGGGCAACTGTTCCAGCAGTTCTGGATCACTCGGAAACACACCGCCGTATTCAGCGACTATGGTCTGTGCACACTTGTGTAAATTGCGCGCACGCGAGTAATAGCCGAGGCCGCTCCAATGCGCCATCACTTCTTCCGATGGTGCTGCGGCGAGCGAGGCAACCGTAGGGAAGGTTTCTAGAAAGCGCAGGTAATAAGGAATCACCGCCGCCACCTGCGTCTGCTGCAACATGATTTCCGACAACCAGACGCGATAGGCATCGCGCGTGTTTTGCCACGGCAAGGCATGGCGACCATGCTTCTTTTGCCAGCTGATGACATCGGCGGAAAAACCCAGGTCGGCCAATGCTGCGGCCGGGACCTGTGGGGATTGTGCGGAAGGAATTGCTTTGCTGCGGGTATCGCTGACTACACGTTTCATCTGGGTCTAGGCCGCCGCTTTATAGGAATCCAGCTGCGCCATGATCGCCGTCTTCAATTCATTTTCCAGGCGCGTCAACAAAGCGCGCTGGGTATCCAGCTCAAATTGCATTTGTTCGAATGCGAGCACTTTTTCTTCCAGGCTGTCAGTCGCCAAATGGATTTTTTCTATTGATTTCTTGCGTCGCTTCAGTTGTACCTTGTGCTCACCTATCTGTGCTTCCAGCGGCGCCATCACCACTTTCAACCAGGCTTCAACGTCACGATTGGCTTGCAGGAAGCTTTGCTTCACACGCGAGGCAATCGAATCAAAGAACTTTTGCATCAGGATGACTTGCGGCGTAGTCAGGATAGTCGCGGCACCGAATTGCTTGTGGTACAGCTGTTCTATCATCACGATTTCCTTGCTGTACTTATCCAGCGAGAACGGCATCGGAGTCGATAAGGCGAGGCCATGTTCAGTAGAAAACTTGCGGTACATGACCGACATCATTTCACCGATTTCATCCGTCTTGGTCGATGACAACTCAAGGTTGTACAAGGCCTGCTGGAAGAATTCCTTTACTGCCTGGCGCAAGCCGGAAGAAAACTTGCTGCGCTCCATCGCGTCACGCGTCTTGTTGATATTGTCTTTCAACACGCCCATGCCGAGATGCGTAAATACTTCGGTCGACAGACGCGCAAATACCGCCCGTGTCGCCTGCAGTTTGAACAGGCTGCCATCGAATTCCATCTTTTCCATATCGATGCGCTTCATCATATGTTGCAGGATGTTTTGATTCTTGCCGCGCAGGCTCTTGAGCTCTATTAATTGCTCGACCACATTGCGTACGCGCGACGACAGCAAGGCTTGCTTGGCCGACGTGAGTTCGTTTACTTCGGCCATTAATTGGGTGCGGATGATATCTTGCTTGGCCGGCAGCAATTCATTCGACAAGGCGTTTTCAAGTGTTGGCAAACGGCTTTTCGCCAGCAGCGGTGCATCGCGATTGATTTTTCCGACCAGGCCTTTTTGTGCCGACACCGGGAATACCTGGCGCTCCGACAGCTCAAGCGTTTGCGCCACATTCGCCACCTGCATGCGGATTTGCTGCTCGACTTCAGCCGGGCTGCGTAATTCATCCCACATGCTATCTATCTTGTTGAGCACCACCATGCGGCCGGCGCCGGTACCACCTATATGGTTGCGCCAGATATCGATATCACTCTTGGTCACGCCGGTATCCGCCGCCAAGATGAACAGCACTGCATGTGCATTCGGGATCAGGTTCAGCGTCAGTTCCGGTTCGGTACCGATCGCATTCAAACCCGGTGTATCGACAATCACCAGGCCCTGCTGCAGTAGGGGATGCGGGAAGTTGACGATCGCATGGCGCCATTGCGAAATTTCAACCATGCCCTCTTCATCCACCGCGATCACCATATCGAGGTCGGTTTCATCGTAGAGACCGTAACGTGCGGCTTCTTCCATCGGCACCCGCTTGGTCAGGCTGACTTGCTTGAAAGCTTCCAGCATGCCGTCGGCGGACGAAGTATCGAGTGGCAAGACCGTCCACACCTGGTTCTGCGATTTGAAATCGCTGGTCGATTGTGCTTCGGCGCGGGTTTCTATCGGCAGCAGGCGTATCGAGGGCGGGAAGGTTTCGTCGTACATTAACTCAGTCGGACACATGGTGGTACGACCGGCCGATGTTGGCAAAATGCGCTGGCCGTAATCGGCAAAGAAAATCGCATTGATCAATTCCGATTTCCCGCGCGAAAACTCGGCGACGAAGGCAATCGACAATTTATCTTCATTCAGGCGCGCCAGGGTTTGCAGGAAACGCTGGTCGCTGGCAGCATCAGCCAGGTCGCCCGTCGTAACGCAATCGCGATAACGCTCCAGCGCAAGTTTGACATCATTGCGCCAGCCGCTGTATTCCTGAAACTTTTGCACCAGATTACTCACGTAAGCCTCTTTTATTCGGTTTAAACCCTGCATCCCAGAGCGACACTAGCACCGCTGCTTACTTTTGACAATTTGGACAGTAAAAGGTCGAGCGCTGGCCCTGGACGATTTGCCGGATAGGCGTCTTGCAAATACGGCAAGGTTCGCCGGTCCGCGCATAGCAAAAGTAATTTTGCTGGAAGTAACCGGACTGGCCGTTAACACCTATAAAGTCTTTCAGGGTACTGCCACCCTGCTCTATCGCCGCTGCCAGTATTTGCCGTATTGCTTCGGCCAGTCGTTCATAGCGCGCCAGTCCGATGCGGTGTGCCGGGGTCTTTGGATTGATACGCGCCTGGAACAAGCTCTCTGATGCATAGATATTCCCGACACCGACGACGATGTCGCCCGCCAGCAACACTTGCTTGATCGCCGAGCTGCGATTGCGTGTCTGCTGATACAGCCATTGCGCACTGAATGCGGCTTCCAGCGGTTCCACACCCAGGGTGCGCAAGAGCAGGTGATTTTCTATCGAGCCGTCTTCGGCTGCATGCCACAACACGGCACCAAAACGGCGCGGATCTGTCAGGCGCAATAACTGAGGCCCGATTTCCAGGTCGAAATGGTCATGCTTCTTCGGCGGCACATCCGACGGCAGGATGCGCAAATGCCCGGACATGCCCAAATGGATAATCAGGGTGCCATGGTCGAAATGAATCAACAGGTATTTCCCGCGTCGTCCGGTACTGCGCACCGTACGCCCGGCCAGCGTTTGTGACAAGGTGGCCGGGAACGGCCAGCGCAAACCGGTATGGCGCAAGGCCACGCCGGTAATCACTTGTCCTTCCAGATGCGGCGCGACACCGCGGCGCGTTACTTCGACTTCGGGTAATTCAGGCATGGGGACTGCGATTTCCAGGATGATTTAAACGATACTACCAAGGTAGCGCATTGCCGGGCGGTTGAGCGTAGAATAAAACCTCGCTCGATTTGCATGGACTTCAATTGAAAAATGCCCTTGTCATTGTAACGCTGTCAGCCCTGATAACGGCTACGGCCAATACCCAAGCCCAACCGCAGACACCAGAAACCGCCGCCGCGGCTACCCAGGAAAGTCCGGCACCGTTGACGGCCAAACCTCCTGCCAGCAGCAAAAAGGCGGCAACAGGGAAAACTGAAGATCCGCTACCCTCGGTCCAACTGACCGCTCCGCTACTGTACAAATTATTACGCGCCGAACTGGCACTTCAACGTGGTGACTGGCAACTGGCATATGTTTCCATGCTGGTCACGGCACAGGAAACCCGTGATCCGCGCCTGGCGGAACGTGCGGCAAAAGTAGCCCTGAGTGCTAAACAGGTCAGCGAAGCGCTGTCCGCAGTACGCCTTTGGCATGAACTGGCACCGAACTCGGATGAAGCCAACCAGTTTTACCTCGGCCTGATCATTCTTGGCGACAACCTGAAAGAAGCACGCCCTATCCTGATTGAGCGCCTGCGCCTGGCCTCGCCGCAAACCCGCGGTGTGCTGATCCTGGAGATACAACGCCTGTTGGCAAACACCAAGGATAAAAACGCCGCCTTTGCTTTGCTGGAAGAAGTAACCACGCCCTACCAGGATTTGGTCGAGACCCATCTCGCATTGGCGCAAAGTGCATTTACCAAAAATGACATTGCACGCGCCAACAGCGAAGCGCACATTGCATTGAAGCTCAAACCGGATATGGAGCTCGCCGCCCTGATGGTGGCGCAATCCACAAGCAGTCGTGCAGAAGCGCTGCAAATCCTGACGGACTTCATCAAAGCCAATCCGAAAGCGCGCGAAGTACGTGTTGCCTACGCAAAAATCCTGATCGATAACAAGCAATATGACCAGGCTCGCGAGCAATTTGAACAATTGCTGAAAGACGATCCGAAGGACCTGACCATCCTGTATGCGATGGGCATACTCGGCGCGCAGACGAATGACATTCCGATGGCGGAAAAATATCTGAGCGCTTACCTGCAGGCACTGGAAGACAATCCTGATGAAAGCCGCGATCCAGTACAAGCACAACTGATCATGTCGCAAATCGCGGAAGACCGGAAAGACTATGCGACCGCACTGAAATGGCTGGCGCAAGTAGAGCCGGGCCCGGCTTATATGGCAGCACAAATCAGAAGCGCTCAGTTGATGGCAATCGGCGGCGACCTCAACGGTGGACGCAATCTGCTCAGCCACCTGAAGCCGCAAGGACAGCGTGAACAAATCCAGGTCATCGTCGCAGATGCGCAATTACTGCGCGACGCCAATCGTGTACCGGAAGCAATGACGGTACTCAGCAATGGCTTGAAGCGCTTCCCGGACGATACCGGCCTGCTGTACGACTATGCCATGCTGGCTGAAAAAGCCAACAAGATGGATGTCATGGAAACCGCGCTGCGCAAGATCATCCGCCTCGCGCCGGACAACCAGCACGCCTATAACGCGCTCGGTTATTCCTTTGCCGATCGCAATATCCATCTGCAGGAAGCACTGGCACTGATAGAAAAAGCATCGAAGATCGCACCTGAAGATCCATTCATCATGGATAGCATGGGCTGGGTGCAATTCCGTCTCGGTCGCCTGCAGGAAGCGGAAAACTACCTGCGTCGCGCGTATGCGATACGCCCCGATGTCGAAATCGGTGTGCACCTGGGTGAAGTGTTGTGGGTCAAAGGACAAAGAGCCGAAGCGCAAAAATTCTGGCGTGATGCAAACCAGAAAGATCCGCAAAGCGATTTATTGAAAAGCACATTGACGCGCCTGCGCGCCCAATTGTGATGTGAACGGTTTGACGGCAACGCCGTCAAACCCGCATGCCTGTCCGGCAAGCTCGTCTACAATCGATGCCTTGCCAGCTTCATCATCGGCACATCCTGCCAACTCAATACATCAGATCAACCATGCCTCGTAAATTGACCGCTATCCTCATCATGTCCACTGCCTTGCTCGGCGCTTGCGCCAGCATCACGCCGCCGACGGAGCAAGCCAGCGAACAAGTCGCAAGCGCACGCAAATATCAGGAAGCCATTACGCTGGGTGGCCGCCTGTCGGTGCAATATCAAAAGGACGACAAGGATGAAGCGATACACGGCAGCTTCACCTGGAAGCAAAG
This sequence comes from Janthinobacterium sp. Marseille, assembly GCF_000013625.1. Lineage (NCBI taxonomy): Bacteria > Pseudomonadati > Pseudomonadota > Betaproteobacteria > Burkholderiales > Oxalobacteraceae > Janthinobacterium > Janthinobacterium sp. Marseille. The sequence goes on from NC_009659.1 coordinate 3,498,824, forward strand.
CCAGGATCGCAGCTCGATTGCCATCCTGTCGCCGCTGGGACAGATCCTGGCCACCATTGAAGTGACACATGACAACGCCACTTTGATCCAGTCGGGGCAAGCGCCACGCAGCGCTGCAGACGTGGATTTACTGGTGGAACAAACACTGGGCTGGCCGCTACCGGTTTCCGGCTTGCGCAGTTGGCTGCAAGGCTTTGCCAACGATACAAATAACAAAAAATTTATCGCAACACCCGTCAACAACAAGGTCACAACACGCGACGGCTGGAATATCCAGTACCCGACCTGGGAAAGCGATCAGCAAAGCCCGCCGCAAGACCGCCCGAAACGCATAGACCTGGAACGCCAGACAGAACAAGCCGGCAAAGTCGCGATACGCATCGTACTTGATACCTGGCAGACACCCTGATCCGTTCGCACGCTTATATCCATGACACTTACCCTTAATCACTGCCCGGCACCGGCCAAGCTGAACCTCTTCCTGCATGTCACCGGACGACGTGCGGACGGCTACCATTTGCTGCAAAGCGTATTCCAGCTGATAGATCGCGGCGACGTGCTGCACTTTGCTACACGCGACGATAATTTGATACAGCGCACGACAGATTTGCCCGGCGTACCGGCTGAAAGTGATCTGGTAGTACGCGCAGCCAAATTATTACAAACAGTGGCAACAGAAAAAAATCCGGCAAAAAATTTCGGTGCCGATATCGCCGTGGAAAAAAAGCTGCCGATGGGTGGCGGACTTGGCGGCGGCTCATCCGATGCCGCCACGACCCTGCTGGCCCTGAATCATTTATGGCAAACCGGCCTGAGCCGTGCGGAATTGATGGCGCTGGGCCTGCAATTGGGAGCCGACGTACCGTTTTTTATCTTTGGTCAAAATGCCTTTGCCGAGGGTATAGGCGAGGCTTTGGTAGAGGTAGAAACGCCGGATCGCTGGTTTGTTGTAATCGAACCCGGGGTTTCAGTGCCAACCCCGCAGATATTTTCATCAACTGAATTGACAAGGGATACGAAACCCGTCAAAATATCGGACTTTTCCGGAGCTCAAGAAAGCTTCGGCAAAAACGACCTGCAAGTCGTGGCTGAAAAGTTGTTTCCACCGATTGCCGAAGCCATCCAATGGCTGGGACAATACGGAGATGCAAGAATGACAGGATCCGGCGCTTGTGTGTTTTGCCCGTTTGAGCAAGAACAGCAAGCCGATGCAGTACTGACAACAGTACCGCCGCACTGGAAAGCCTGGAAAGCCAAAGCGATCAAGCATCATCCGCTCGCTTATTTGCAGCAGTCGTGACACCAGATTAGTTTGACGCAGCATCCGCCGCTTTGATAGCGAAGATGCAACGGCAAACACAAGGTTGCGTAGGGGAATCGCCAAGTTGGTTAAGGCACTGGATTTTGATTCCAGCATTCGAAGGTTCGAATCCTTCTTCCCCTGCCATTACATCAAGAGTACGAAGCATACAAGCAAGCCGCCAACACAAGACGTCAGCGTCAAGTTTTGGCGGCTTTCCACCTTTCTAACGACTGCAAGCAGGGATTTCCATGGCACTCGAAAACCTAATGGTTTTTACCGGTAACGCGAATCCGGATCTGGCTTTGGGCGTTGCCAAGCAACTCGGCCTCCCGCTTGGCAAAGCTGTTGTTTCCAAATTTTCCGACGGCGAAATCGTTGTTGAAATCAACGAAAACGTACGCGGCAAAGACGTATTTGTACTGCAATCGACTTGCGCCCCGACCAATGACAACCTGATGGAAATCATGTTGATGGTCGACGCACTGAAACGCGCATCGGCCGGCCGCATCACCGCCGCCATCCCGTACTACGGTTATGCGCGCCAGGATCGTCGCCCACGCTCGGCACGTGTTGCGATTTCGGCCAAGGTCGTTGCCAATATGTTGCAGGAAGCCGGTGTTGAACGCGTCCTGATCATGGATCTGCACGCTGATCAAATCCAGGGCTTCTTTGATATCCCGGTCGACAATATTTATGCATCGCCTATCTTGTTGCGTGACCTGGTTACCAAGAATCATGAAGACCTGCTGGTCGTTTCACCAGACGTCGGCGGCGTAGTTCGTGCCCGCGCCCTGGCAAAACGCCTGAACTGCGATCTGGCCATCATCGACAAACGCCGCCCTAAGGCGAACGTTTCCGAAGTGATGAACATCATCGGTGAAGTCGAAGGCCGCAACTGCGTGATCATGGATGACATGGTCGACACCGCAGGTACCTTGACCAAGGCAGCAGAAGTATTGAAAGAACGCGGCGCGAAGAAAGTTATCGCTTACTGTACGCATCCGGTCCTGTCCGGTCCTGCGATTGAGCGCATCACTACCTCGCCGCTGGATGAACTGGTCGTCACCGACACCATCCCGCTGACAGAAGCAGCCAAGGCCTGCCCTAAGATTCGCGTGTTGTCCTGCGCTGAATTGCTGGCAGAAACCTTCAAGCGCATCAGCACCGGTGATTCCGTGATGTCGATGTTTGCCGACTAAGAACGTTTAAACCTGTGTCCCAGGACACAGGCAGGATGTCAGCGCTGTGTTTCATGCTGATGTCCAAAACCGGGGCGGTATTACCGCCCACTTTTAAAATCCCCTGGTCGCGGGGGATTTAACCGCAGAATGATTTTCATCCTGCATATTTGGAGCTTCATCATGAAAGTAATCGCATTTGCACGCAAAGAGCTGGGGACCGGAGCGAGCCGCCGCCAGCGCATTGCAGGCCTGACCCCTGGTATCGTTTATGGCGGTACCGCTGCACCAGTAAATATCTCGCTCGACCACAATGCCCTGTACCATGCATTGAAAAAAGAAGCTTTCCATTCGTCGATCCTCGACCTGGAAGTGGATGGCAAAGTAGAACAAGTCCTGTTGCGCGACTTCCAAGTCCACGCATACAAACAACTCGTTTTGCACGCTGATTTCCAACGCGTCGATGCTAAACAAAAGATTCACGTAAAAGTGCCTCTGCATTTCGTCAATGCAGAAACATCGCCAGCAGTTAAACTGCACGGCGGCATCATTAGCCACGTTGCTTCCGAACTGGACATCACTTGCTTGCCAAGCGACCTGCCAGAATTCGTTGAAGTTGATCTGGCAAACCTGGACGTTGGCCACTCGATCCATCTGGCTGACATCAAATTGCCAAAAGGCGTTGCTGCAGTGATCCACGGTGGTGAAGACAACCCAACGATCGCTACCGCTTCGGTTCCTGCCGGTAAAGTTGAAGCAGAAGCTGACGCTGCTGCCGCAGCAGCTGCATCGGCAGCCGCCGCTGCTCCAGCTGGCGACAAGAAGTAATTCAGTCAGTATTTGCCCGGCTTCGGTCGGGCAATGAAAGAACCCGTCCTTGTGGCGGGTTTTTTTATGCGGTTTTTAATACCGAAGCGGACACAAGTACGTTTCATCCCCGATAATCAGGTTTTCCAATTTTCACGACGCCATGCCTATTCGCCTTATCGTCGGCCTCGGCAATCCCGGCCAGGAATACGAACAAACCCGCCATAACGCCGGCTTCTGGCTGGTCGATCAATTGGCGCGCAATATGCCGCGCTGTAATTTGTCGCGCGAAAGCAAATACAATGCGCTCGCCGCCAAAACCGTGATCGCCGGCCAGGAAGTCTGGCTGCTGGAACCACAGACTTTCATGAACCGCTCCGGACAATCGGTCGGCGCGCTCGCGCGCTTCTACAAAATCCTGCCGGATGAAGTCCTGGTCGCGCATGATGAGCTGGACCTGCCACCTGGCGTCGCCAAACTGAAAAAAGGCGGTTCCTCCGGTGGCCATAATGGCCTGAAAGACATTACTGCCGCACTTGGCACGCAGGATTACTGGCGTTTGCGCATAGGCATAGGCCATCCGCGCACATTGAACCTGCAGCAAGCCGTCGTCGACTTCGTGCTACATCGCCCGCGCAAGGAAGAGCAGCCGCTGATCGACGAAGCCATCGCCAAAAGCCTGGATGTGATCCCCATGCTGTGCGAAGGCAAATTCGAAGCCGCCACCATGCAGCTGCATACCAATAAATAAGTTCGCTGCACACTATCCCGGCGACACAAGTCTTAAATCCCGGCAAGCGGTGCCGGTACGGTAAAATAGCGGGTTAATTAACATCTCAGCAAAGCACATATCATGAGTCTCAAATGCGGCATCGTCGGCCTGCCTAACGTCGGCAAATCCACCCTTTTCAATGCCCTCACGAAAGCCGGCATCCCTGCTGAGAACTATCCGTTCTGCACCATTGAACCTAACGTCGGCATGGTCGAAGTGCCGGATCCGCGTTTGCAGGCCCTGGCAGAGATCGTCAAGCCTGAACGCATCCTGCCGGCCACCGTTGAATTCGTCGATATCGCCGGCCTGGTAGCCGGTGCGTCGAAAGGCGAAGGCCTGGGCAATCAATTCCTCGCACACATCCGCGAAACCGATGCCATCGTCAACGTCGTGCGCTGCTTTGAAGACGACAATGTGATCCACGTCGCCGGCAAGATCAATCCGCTCGACGATATCGAAGTGATCCAGACTGAATTGGCATTGGCCGATATGGGTACTGTCGAAAAGGCGATACACCGCGAAAACAAAAAAGCCCGTTCCGGCGACAAGGACGCCAGCAAGCTGGTCGCGCTGCTGGAACGCATCATGCCGCACCTGGATGAAGCCAAGCCGGTACGTGCAATGGGCCTGGACAAGGAAGAAATGGAATTGATCAAGCCTCTGTGCCTGATCACTGCCAAGCCTGCGATGTATGTCGGTAACGTGTCGGATTCCGGCTTTACCGACAATCCTTTGCTGGATCAATTGACTGCTTACGCCAAATCGCAAAACGCACCTGTAGTCGCGATTTGCGCCGCGATCGAATCCGAAATCGCCGATCTGGAAGAAGCCGACAAAAAAGAATTCCTCGCCGATATGGGCATGGAAGAACCTGGCCTGGATCGCCTGATCCGCGCCGGTTTCAAACTGCTGGGCCTGCAAAGCTATTTCACCGCAGGTGTGAAAGAAGTCCGCGCATGGACCATTCCGGTCGGTGCCACCGCACCACAGGCGGCAGGCGTGATCCATACCGATTTCGAACGCGGCTTCATCCGCGCGCAAACCATTTCCTACGAAGACTACATCACCTACAAGGGTGAAAACGGTGCGAAGGAAGCCGGCAAGATGCGCGCCGAAGGCAAGGAATACATCGTCAAGGATGGCGATGTGCTGAACTTCCTGTTCAACGTTTAATCCGCTTGCGGCAGCACTGTTTGCCTGAAGGCAGGCAGTGCTTATTCAGCTCACAGACAGAAAACCTGATCCATGCCCATCCTCACAGAACTGAATCTCTATCCAATCAAATCTTGCGCCGGTATCTCACTGCGCGAAGCAACGCTCACTGCAGCCGGTTTGATGAGCGAACAGATTTATGACCGTGAATGGATGATCGTCGATGAAAACGGCGATGCATTAACCCAGCGCGAATATCCCAAAATGGCTTTGATCGCACCACGTATCAAGGCCGATACGCTGGAGTTGCGCGCGCCCGGCATGCTGCGTCTGGAAGTACCGCTCGGCCTACCCGCCCCGGAAGATGAAAAGCTCATCCGCGTGCAAGTCTGGGATGACCAGGTTGATGCCTATGATTGCGATGACACTACCGCGCTGTGGTTTTCCAATGCCCTCGGCGTGAAATGCCGGCTGGTGCGTTTCCACCCGGATGCCAAGCGTTACTCCAGCAAAAAGTGGACTGCAGACGCAGAAGTACCCGTACTCTTTTCCGACGGCTTCCCGATGCTGGTCATCGGCACCGGCTCGCTGGATGACTTGAATGAAAAACTGGTCGCCCAAGGCCGCAGCCCGATTCCAATGAATCGCTTCCGCCCGAATCTGGTGTTTAGCGATATTGCACCGTTTGAGGAAGATCTGGCCGATGTCTACCAATTTGAGGGCGCCGCGCTAAAACCGGTCAAGCCCTGCCCGCGTTGCCCGCTACCGTCGGTTGACCAGGCTACCGGCGAGTTTGGCCCTGATCCCCTCGATATCCTGAGCACCTACCGCGCCAACCCCAAAGTCGATGGCAGCATCACTTTCGGCATGGATGCGGTCGTACTCAACGGCGAAGGCACGGTCTTGCGAGTCGGACAAAATGTAAGCGCCGACCCGGTTTTCTGAGTCAGCACAAAAATTGCTATGAAGTAAGCATCAAGGTAGTATGCAGCACGTTATTACTGCCTCCTCATTACTGCTCCATCTACCGCCGTCCTGACCTGACATCCATGTCGAACAAGCTGGTTACTGAAAATTCGCAGTTGCGCACCCAGCTTAAATTGTTGCTGGAGCAGGCGCATCGCAATCAGCAAATCATGCAGCGCTATCAGGAATTCGACCTGAAATTCATCGGTGCCAACAGCTTCCAGGAATTGATAGACAGCGTCTTCGACACGCTGACCGAAGCGTCTGAACTGGATGTCATCACTCTTTCACTGATCGATCCCGCGGCAGAAATCCGCCGCATCCTGAGCGACCTGCGCATTGATATCAGTGACTATCCAAACCTGCTATTCGTCGAGGACAAAGACGGCGTAGGCGAGATCGCGCACCCGGCGCGCAAGCCCGCGCTCGGTCCGTACAACACGATGCAACACAAGCGCCTGTTCCCCGATACCGTGCTGAAACCGGCCAGCGTGGCGATTTTGCCGCTGATACGACGCAACACCCTGATCGGCTGGCTCAGCCTGGGTAGCCTGGATCCGACCCGTTTCACCGCGAATATGGCCAGCGATTTTTTGCAACATCGCGCTTCCATCGTCGCCATCTGCGTCGAAAACGTCATCAATAACGAACGGCTGCAACACATAGGTCTAACCGACCCGCTAACGGGCGTCAACAACCGGCGTTATGTGGAACGACGCCTGCTGGAAGAAGTCGGCCGCACGCAAAGACATGGCTATGCCTTGTCCGGCATGTACATCGATCTCGATCACTTCAAAAAGGTGAACGATAACTTTGGCCACCAGGGTGGCGATGAAGTTCTGTGTGAAGTTGCCAACCGCATCAAGGCGGAATTACGCCTGAGCGATGCACTCGGACGTTTTGGCGGCGAGGAATTCGTCGTGCTACTGATCGACGCACCGCTGGATGCGGCATTGGTCGTTGCTGAACGCATACGTGCCAGTGTCAGCGAGCGCCCTATCGTGCTGAGCAGTGGCGAAGAATTGCGAGCCACCGTATCAATAGGCGTCGCCAGCCTGAACACTGCAGACCGCCAGGATAGCGCCGCAGTCGCGCAGCAATTGCTCGCCAAGGCCGACCTAGCGCTGTATCAAGCCAAGAAAGAAGGCAGGAATAAAGTCATCAGTGCGAGCTGAGATCACACTGCGGATATGAAAAAAGGGACCCCTAGGGTCCCTTTTCAATTTAGCCGGCGGTTTTGAGTTCCGCCTGCAAACGCTCGTATTTGGCTTGCAACTCTTCCTTGCTCTCACGCCATTCCGGGTTGAACGGAATACAACTGACGGGGCAAACCTGCTGGCATTGCGGCTCGTCGAAGTGTCCTACGCATTCAGTACATTTGGTCGGATCGATCTCGTAGATCTCCTGCCCCATGTAAATCGCATCGTTCGGGCACTCAGGCTCGCATACATCGCAGTTGATGCATTCATCAGTAATTAGCAGAGCCATGAGCCACTCTCCCCGATCACCGTATTTCCGCTCAACACATGAGTCATTAGCAGAGCCATAACAAACTTAATTCCTGATTAACCCTGTGCCGCGATTTTCTCTTTCAGCCATTTATCGACCGACGGGAAAACGAATTTCGACACATCACCGCCGAGGGTGGCGATCTCACGCACTATCGTACCAGAGATGAACTGATACTGATCGGACGGGGTCAGGAACAGGGTTTCCACGTCTGGCAGCAGGTAACGGTTCATACCGGCCATCTGGAATTCATATTCAAAGTCGGAGACCGCGCGCAAGCCACGCACGATCACGCGCGCATCATGCCGGCGCACAAAATCCTTCAGCAAGCCGGAAAAACTTTCCACATGCACATTCGGGTAGTGACCGAGGACTTCATTCGAAATCGTCAGGCGTTCTTCCAGCGAAAAGAAAGGCTTCTTGTTGCGGCTGTCGGCAACGCCGACGATCAACTTGTCAAACAGACCCGATGCACGACGCACCAAGTCTTCATGACCGCGCGTCAGTGGATCGAATGTTCCAGGATAGATGGCTGTAACCATTTTGGCTCCGTAGGGTGGCTGTGGTTGTCAGCTCGCGGAAAGCACGCGGCGCATGCGCCGGATGAGTAGCAAAGATCGATGTTTTGCTGCTAGTTTCTACACAGCGCGCCAGGGCGCTATGGACACCGCAAATAACTGAAAGCGCATTATGCCTGAACTTCAGGCAATTTTTTTGATTGCAAAAGATGGTAAAAAACCATGCCTGCATTGTCGGCACGGACAATTTCCCAATCCGCCAGCCATTCCGGCGGCGTATCCGAGACGAGCGACTCCTCGGATTCGACGTAAACGATGCCGTCTTTAGCCAGCAATTGGGCGCAGCCGGGCAGCATTTTTTCCAGCCAGTTCTGGTGATAAGGCGGATCCAGGAAAATCAGGTCGAACTTGGCCGCATTACGCGCCATGCCTTGTATTGCTGTTAATGCATCACCACGCACGATACTGAGCTGCTCGGCATGCAATTTTTCCTTGGTAGCTTCCAGTTGCCGCACTGCCGGCGTATGCATTTCCACCATGACAACCTGTGCCGCACCGCGGCTGGCCGCCTCAAAACCCAGTACACCGGTACCGGCAAACAGGTCCAGGCATTTCACCCGGCTCCAGCTACCATCTATCAAGTGATTGATCCAGTTGAAAACCGTTTCGCGCACGCGATCCGGTGTCGGGCGCAAACCCTCGACATCCAGCACCGGTAAAGGCGTACGTTTCCACTGCCCGCCTATGATGCGCACCTGGTGCGTCATGGGTGAACGTGGCTTGTGCACGGGTTTTTTTGGGGCTGGTTTGGAGCTGGGCTTCTTCGGCATGGCGGGCAACGGCGGACAGGTTCAGCCGTGGAAAAGTATTTGCAGCGTGGATTGTAATGAGTACAACCCACGCGCGCCAGTGTAGATGCCCGGAAATGCTTGCTAATGCTTATTTTTCGGCGGCACCGACCACTACTGTTGCCAGTTTATCCAGTTGGATCTTGCGCTGGAAGGCCGCTTTAACCTCTGCCGCCGTCACCTTGCTTACCTTGTCGGTCCAGGTATCGAGGTAATCCAGTGGTAAATCGTAGAAACCTATCGCTGCGATGTTTTCCAGGATCTTTTTATTGCTATCGATACGCAAGGCGAAACCGCCGATCAGATTATCTTTCGCCGCTTTCAGTTCAGCCGGGGTCGGGCCGTCACGCAAATAATCGGCAACCGTGGAACGCACTACCTGCAGGGCCTGGTCAGCCTGCTCTTTCTTGGTTTGCAAGGAAATCTGGAACGGGCCGGGCTGCGCCATCGGGATGAAGTAACTGCTGACACCATATGACAGGCCGCGTTGCTCACGCACCTGTTGCATCAGGCGCGAAACAAAGCCGCCACCACCCAATACATAGTTACCAACCGTCAACGCAAAATGATCAGGATCATGGCGCGCCATACCCGGCATGCCGATCAGGATATGCGCCTGGCTCGCCTGGTGTGAAATCCGCTCTTCCTCGCCCGGCGCGATCGTCACCGGTGGCAATGGCGGCAAGGCCTCACCCTGCGGCAGGCGTTGCGTCAATTGCTGCGCGATCTGGTCGGCTTCGGCACGTGTCACATCACCTATCAGCGCCACTACGGCACGATTGGCGACATAGTATTTGGCATGGAAGGCCAGCAAATCCTCACGCTTGATCGCTTCTATCGACGCCACATCCGCTTGTTGTCCGTAGGGATGGCTGCCATACAGGCGTTTGCTGAATGCCTTGCCGGCGATGGCTTCCGGCTTGGTCAGGCTTTCCTTGATTGCAGAAATCGTGCGAGCCTTGTCGCGCTGCAGGAATTCTTCCGGGAAGCTTGGATAAGCAAGCACGCGCGCCAGCAGCGATACTGCCGTCTCACGCTCTGTCACCAGCGTACGCAAGGTCGCACCGGCGCGATCATCGTCGAAGCGGCCACCACGTTGTGCCGCGGTATCGGCAAAGGCATCCGAAATTTGCGCCTCGCTCAATGCACCTTCATTACCTGTCGGTGCCGCATGTATGCCACGTGCCAGCATTGCCCCCGTCAATGCCGCGGTACCGGATTTACCGGCGGGATCACGGCGCGAACCGGCATCGAAATCCACGCTGACATCCAGCATCGGTATCGTATGGTTTTCGACAAAGAGTACGCGTGCACCATTGCTCAAGGTCCACGATTGAATCTGCAATGCCGCATATGAGGCATTGCAAGCGACACACAGCACGACGCTGCTAATTATTTTTAACATCAGGACTCCGGAATTCTGTTGGAAGACAGCTTGCATCTTTATTGACGATGGCTAGTGATATCGATTAATGACGCAAACCGGCAGGCGCTGCCTCGATTTTTTTTTCGCTCAGCGGCAAGGGCACCAGGGTGCCTACCGTTAATGCATCGTCACCGAAATATTTCTGCGCCACCGCTTGCACCTGTTGCGGCGTGACTGCACGCAGTTTCTCGATCACGCGGTCGGTATCCTTATACGAGAAGCCGGACATTTCCATCACGCCGATCTCCATTGCCTGGCCGAATACGGAATCGCGCTTATAAATCTGCGCTGCGATCAGCTGGGTTTTGACGCGCTTCAATTCGGCTTCGGACACACCTTCATTGGCGATGCGCGCAACTTCGGCACGCAACAGTTTTTCCAGTTGCTCGGTAGTCGTGCCTTGTGCCGGTGTGCCATCCAGTATGAATAAGACCGGGCCACGCGCAATGCCGGAGTATGACGCGCCCACATCGTTGGCAACGCGGTCGGTACGCACCAGCTTCGCGCTCAGGCGTGCATTGTCATAGCCGTCGAGGACTGCAGACAGTACATCCAGTGCATACGCATCGTCGTCCTTGGCGATATCACGCAAGGCCGGCACCTTGAACGCCAGCACCACATATGGATTTTCCGCCGGTGCCTTCACTGTCACGCGCTTGACGCCTTCTTGTGGCGGTTCGTTTTGCGGGCGGGTACGTGTCAGGGTTTTCGCCGGATAGGAACCGAAATATTTCTGCGCCAGCGCAAACACTTTCTTCGGCTCGACGTCGCCGGACACCACCATCGTTGCATTATTCGGTGCATACCAGGTGTCGTGCCACTCCTTCACATCATTGACCGTCATATTCTGCAAATCATCCATCCAGCCGATGATGGGATTGCGATAAGGATGCACCGCATAAGTCGTGGCTGCGAGTGCTTCATACAATTTGGAAGTCGGCTGGTCATCGGTGCGCAGGCGGCGCTCTTCCATCACAACGCGGATTTCCTTCGCAAACTCATTCTTGTCGAATACCAGGTTGGCCATGCGGTCCGCTTCCAGCGCCATCACGGCTTCCAGCTTGGATTTCTCGATTTGCTGGAAGTAAGCGGTGTAATCCTTGCTGGTGAAGGCATTTTCCCGGCCGCCAAGCTGGGCGACGCGTTTACTGAATTCGCCCGGTTTCAGCTTCTTGGTCCCCTTGAACATCATGTGTTCCAGCGCATGGGCCACGCCAGTCACGCCATTGCGCTCGTCGACCGAGCCGACGCGGTACCAGACCATATGGGCGACAGTCGGCGCCCGGTGATCTTCATTAACGATGATCTTCATGCCATTTTTCAGCGTGAACTCTTCAGTTTGTGCGGCATTGGCCCACAAGGGGGTCAAAACGACGGAAGCCGCCAACAGCAATGTTCTGATACTCAATTTCATGACCTTCGCTCTGATAGAATACGTCGATTGTATCCGCTTACCTGCAACATACCGGCAAGCGCCTCTGACCGCTGTTCTGACTCCATTCGAGATGTTTAGTTTCTTCAAGAAAAAACCGCAAGAACCCGCGCCCGCGCCGCAAACGTCGACCGTTCCCGTGAGCGAAGAGCTGACCGCGACCATTCCAGCACCGTCGCCGGAAGCCGCTGCCGCCGAAGTACAGGCTGAAATCGTTCCGGCCGTCACCCCGGCCGAGCAAAAGCAATCGTGGATGGCACGCCTCAAGGTCGGCCTGTCGAAAACCTCGACCAACCTGACCACCCTCTTCGTTGGCGCCAAGATAGACGACGATCTGTACGAAGAGCTGGAATCGGCGCTGCTGATGTCAGATGCCGGCGTCGATGCCACTCAATTCCTGCTGGATGCACTGAAACGCAAGGTCAAGAATGAAAAACTGACCGAAGCGGCACAGGTGAAAACCGCCCTGCGCAGCCTGCTGCTGGAAATGCTCACGCCTTTGCAAAAACCGCTGGTATTGGGTCAGCACCAGCCGCTGGTCATGATGATTACCGGCGTCAACGGTGCCGGCAAGACCACCACCATAGGCAAACTGGCCAAGCATTTGCAGGCACACAATCAATCGGTACTGCTGGCCGCCGGCGATACCTTCCGTGCTGCCGCCCGTGAACAATTGACGGTCTGGGGCCAGCGCAACAACGTGACAGTGATCGCACAGGAATCCGGCGATCCGGCCGCAGTGGCTTTCGACGCCGTGCATTCAGCACAGGCACGCGGCACCAATGTCGTGATGGTCGATACCGCCGGCCGCCTGCCAACCCAGCTGCACCTGATGGAAGAGCTGAAGAAGGTCAAGCGCGTGATGGCCAAAGGCATGGCGAGTGCCCCGCATGAAATCCTGCTCATCATAGACGGCAACACCGGACAAAACGCTCTGACCCAGGTCAAAGCCTTCGACGATGCACTCGGCCTGACCGGCCTGGTCGTCACCAAGCTCGACGGCACCGCCAAAGGCGGCGTACTAGCGGCAATTGCACGCGCGCGGCCGATCCCGGTCTACTTCATCGGCGTCGGTGAACAGATCGAAGATTTACAACCGTTTAATGCACAGGAATTTGTAGAAGCGCTATTGGGCTAACAACATCGATGATTGAATTCCACCAGGTATCAAAGAAATACACACAAAACGTCACTGCGCTGTCCGACATCAGCCTGTCGGTCGGCAAAGGTGAACTGGTCTTCCTCGCCGGTCCGTCCGGCGCCGGCAAATCCACGCTGCTGAAACTGATCGCCGCGATGGAACGCCCGAGCGAAGGCTCGGTCATTGTCAGCGGACACGACATCAGCCGCATCAAGACTTCCGGCCTGCCTTACCTGCGCCGTAATCTCGGTTTGATTTTCCAGCAACAGCGTTTGCTGGCAGACCGCAGCGTGCTGGCCAATGTCATGCTGCCGCTGATTGTCTGTGGCGCTTCGCGTCCCGACGCCGAGCGACGTGCGCGTGCCGCACTGGATAAAGTCGGCTTGCTGGATATGGCAAGCTCCGGACCGCTTACGCTGTCCGGCGGCGAACAGCAGCGCGTGGCAATCGCCCGCGCCATCGTCAACCGCCCGCAAATCATCCTGGCCGATGAACCTACCGCCAACCTGGATCGCGCTGCCGCGAACAAAGTACTGGATGCGCTGAAGGCCTTCCACTCGGTCGGCGTCACCTGCCTGATTTCCACCCACGATGAACAATTCCTCGATACCGCGACCCGCGTGATTTATCTCGACCATGGCCGAATTATTGAAAGTTGGCGCAGAACAGCAACACAGGAGCCCGCATGAATAGCTGGCTCAGACATCATGGCTTCGCGCTGGGCGATGCCTTCCGTCACTTGTTCAAGACCCCCGGCAACTTCCTGCTGAACGTATTGGTGGTATCAATTGCATTGGCGCTGCCCTTCGCCGGCATGACGCTACTGGAAAACGTACGCCCGGTATCGGAACAACTGGCAGTAGAACCGGAAATCAGCATCTTCATGGCGATGGATACCTCGCGTGAACGGGCGACTGCCATTGCGCCGGAAATCCGCCGCATCGCGCAGGAAGCCAAACACCCGGTCAAACTGGAATTCATCCCGCGCGAGAAAGCACTCAGCACGCTGAAGAATAAAACCGGGCTGGACGATGCGATTTCTACGCTGGGGGTCAACCCCTTGCCGGATGCTTATGTGGTCAAGATGACCGGCTTCCAGAATGACGGCGATGCCAAGAAAATCAAAGCTATCGTCGAAAAGCTGCAAGCCATCAACGGGGTCGAATATGTACAAATGGATTCGGCCTGGGTTGAACGGCTGGCGGCCTTGCTGCAAGTCATGCGCCTGATCCTGATTTTCCTCGCCACCACGCTCGGCGTCGTCGTGGTTGCCGTCGTCTTCAATACGATACGCCTGCAAGTCATGACGCAGCGTGAAGAAATCGAAGTCTCGCGCCTGGTCGGTGCCACCGATTCCTTCATTTGCCGGCCTTTCTATTACACCGGCGCCCTGCTCGGCCTGATCGCCGGTGGCGTCGCCCTGATTGCAGTCGCACTGGCCTTGAATCCGCTGAACGCGGCAATCGCCGATTTCGCCCGCCTCTATGCATCCGAGTTCCGCCTGGCACCGCTGGATCTACTGCCGACACTGATATTGTTGGCCGCCAGCGCCTTCCTCGGTTTGCTGGGTGCGCTGCTTTCCGTACAGAGGCATTTGGCCCGACTGCATTAACCGCCATGTGAGCGCACACTGACTTACGTCTTCATCTGTGCCACGCAGCAAATAAAAAAGGACCTGGCCAGGTCCTTTTTTACTTCTCAAAAGAAATGAAAATCTTCGTCAAAATCCAGCTTGCAGACGCAACTTCTGGGTAAGAAAGCTCTCTAATCCCTGTAAGAAAAGAGCAATAATGATTAAAAAAGCAATAGTGTTTAGGCTATCAGCTTAGTAAAAAACGCTCATTAGCACTCATTTCAAGAGAGTGCTAATATAGCTATTCAAAGCAGTTTAGTTCACAGAAACAAATTGGTTTCTGACTGAAACTTAGCAAGGAGAACGCATGAAAGCAGTATCTGCATCTACCGCATTGGTTCCTAACAGCAATATGCTGGCATTGGGATTTTCTGGTGCGCTGGGCAATATTGACGCTTACATCTCGGCGGTCAATCGCCTCCCTATGCTGACGCACGAAGAAGAAATGTCTTTGGCGCGTCGCCTGCGCGACGAGAATGATCTCGGTGCCGCGCAAAAACTGGTGCTCTCGCATCTGCGCCTGGTCGTCTCGATCGCCCGCGGCTATCTGGGCTACGGCCTGCCGCACGCAGACTTGATCCAAGAAGGCAATATCGGCTTGATGAAAGCCGTGAAGCGTTTCGACCCGGATCAGGGCGTGCGCCTGGTTTCGTATTCGATGCATTGGATCAAGGCAGAAATGCATGAGTACATCCTGAAAAACTGGCGTCTGGTGAAAGTCGCGACGACCAAAGCGCAACGCAAATTGTTCTTCAATCTGCGCAGCCACAAAACTGGCCTGGATTCGATGACCCCGGATCAGGTCGACGAGCTGGCGAAAACGCTGAACGTCAAACGGGAAGAAGTCATTGAGATGGAAACCCGCTTGTCCGGTCGCGATATCGCACTGGAAGCGCCGACCGACGATGAAGACGACAAGTTTGCGCCTATCGCTTACCTGTCTTCCGATATGCAGGAACCGACCAAGGTGCTGGAATCGCAGCAGTTTGATCGCCTGCAAACCGAAGGCTTGTCGAATGCCTTGGGCAAACTGGATGCACGTTCGCGTCGCATCGTTGAAGCGCGCTGGTTGGCGAACGACGATGGCTCCGGTGCAACCTTGCATGAATTGGCTGATGAGTTCGGCGTATCGGCCGAACGTATTCGCCAGATCGAAGCAGTCGCACTGAAGAAAATGAAAGGCTCGCTGGCCGCCTACGCTTAAAACCCGCAGGCAACAGTGAACAAAAAAGGCGCTCCTCGGAGCGCCTTTTTTATGTCTGTCTTCTTTACGTTTTCTCTGCCAGCAGGGTTTTCAAATCCTGCACGATAGGATCAATACCCTGGCCGTGGCGTATGAATAAGCGGATGCGACCTTGCGGGTCAAACACATAGCTACCCGCGGTGTGATCGACGGTATAACTACCCGGGGTCTTGCCCGGCACTTTTTGATAAAACACTTTGAATTCTTTCGCCACTTTCTCAGTCTCTGCGAGGTCACCGCGCAAGCCGAGGAAGCGTGGATCAAAAGCCGGTACATATTGCGCCAGCAAGGCGGCGGTATCACGCTCAGGATCAACGGTAACAAACAAGACCTGCACCCGGTCTGCATCCGGCCCCAGTGCCTTCATGACATTCGACATTTCCATCATGGTCGTCGGGCACACATCAGGACATTGTGTGAAACCGAAGAATACGACAACTGCCTTGCCTTTGAAATCAGCCAGCGTGCGCAACTTGCCATTGTGATCGTGCAGCGAAAATTCCTTCGCATATCCGAGCCCTGTCAGGTCGGTGTTATTGAAAGCCACTTGCTTGGCTTTATCACTGCAAGCGGTCAATGCAAATAATGCGGCACAAATTACCAGGAGGGAACGGAAGCGCATGTTTTCAGAATCTCAGATAGTGATCGACCAGCAAGGCCGCAAACAGCAGGGACAGATAGATGATCGAATAAGCGAACATCTTGCGCGCAATCATATCGGTGTAATGGCGATAAACCTGCCATGCATACCAAACGAAAATAATATCCAGGATCGCCACCGACACTAGGTAAATCAAACCACTCATGCCGACCGCAAACGGCAGCATGGTGGTCGCAACCAGCGCGATGGTGTAGAGCCAGATATGGAATTGGGTGAACTCGGTACCATGCGTCACCGGCAGCATCGGCAAGCCGGACTTTGCATATTCATCACGGCGGTACAAGGCCAGCGCCCAGAAGTGCGGTGGGGTCCAGATGAAGATAATCAAAACCAGTATCCACGCCTGCATCGGCAAATCATTTGCCACCGCGGCCCAACCCAGGGCGGGCGGCATGGCGCCGGACAGACCGCCGATCACGATATTCTGCGGTGTCGCCGGTTTCAGGATGATGGTGTAAATCACTGCATAACCGACAAAGGTGGCGAAGGTCAGCCACATCGTCAGCGGATTGACAAAGTTGTACAGCACCCACATACCGGCGCCACCGATCAGCCCGGAAAAAACCAATGTTTGCGGGACAGTAATTTCGCCGCGTGCCATTGGACGTCGGGCTGTACGCGCCATGCGTGAATCGATCTCGCGTTCGACCAGGCAGTTAATTGCAAATGCCGCGCCCGCCAGCAACCAAATACCAATTGTTGCAGCCACGACAATCTTCCAGCTTGGCAACTCAGGCGTTGCCAGGAACATGCCGATGACGGCGCAAAAAACTGCCAGCTGCGTTACACGCGGCTTGGTCAGGGCCCAGTACTGGGCGATACGGTTCGGAGAAGCGGTCAGAGTAGTCATGCGTTGTCGTTGGGTGCAGCCGATAAGCGCGCATCAAGTTGATCCGGCCCACGATTTATCCCGGCAGCACCGGGGATTCTAGCCTTGTAGTTTAACATGACCAGCAAGAGGACAAGCAGCGCTGCACAACCATTGTGCGCGACCGCCAGCGCCAGCGGCCATTTCAATGAAACTGTGGCAATACCTATCGTGATCTGCAATGCCAGCGCTGCCAGCACGCCGCGCGCAATTGTCTGCAAACCTTCGATCTTGTAGGCCTTGTAGCAAACCCAGGCGATATATCCGGCCACGACAAAGGCAAACACCCGGTGCGTCCAGTGAATCGCTGTCAAAGCCGGGAACGGCAGGTACTCGCCATCCGCCGTCATGCCGAGGCTGCGCCAGAGCGTGAACCCGTTTTCAAAATCCATCTGCGGGATCACTGCACCGTGGCATAAGGGGAAATCGCTGCAGGCCAGCGCCGCGTAATTGGTGCTGACCCAACCACCCAGCGCAATCTGGAAGCTAAGTAAAATCAAAGCGATCAACGCCGGGATGCGCAAGGCATAAGCTGCTGCGGCAACCGGTGGATGTTCCTTTTGCCGTGCGCCGACCCAGGCCAGCATGCCGAGCAAGGTCATGCCTAACAAGAGATGGATGGTGACAATGACAGGCTGCAGCTTCATCGTCACCGTCCACGCGCCAAAAGCGCCCTGGATACAGACGAAGATCAGCAAGGCCACAGGAAAATGCGGCGAAAACTTGTGCACGGCACGACCGCTCTGCAACCAGAAACGCCATGAAATCACCACGATCGCGATGATGAGTACGCCTATGCCCATCGCCAGGTAGCGATGGATCATTTCGACCCAGGCTTTCATCACGGTGACCGGACCATCCGGCATCAATGCCTCGGCGGCACGTATATGTTCCATTGCCTGCAATGGATTGGCATGACCGTAGCAACCGGGCCAGTCAGGACAACCGAGGCCGGAATCCGTGAGGCGCGTGAAAGCACCAAACATGATCACATCGAAGGTAAGGAATAAAGTCACCCACACCAGCTTGCGATATTTGTCCGGGTCCTTCGACGACCAGACAATGACAAAAGCCAGCAAGGCAACAAAGATGCCCTTGCTGCCCAGTTGGAACAAAGTGCCGGAATCAACCAATTGCAGAAGCCTTTAATAATTTGTACAAATCCTTTTTGACCTTGTTCGGGTCGGCGTCTTTCGGGAAGCGCATCATCAGGTGTCCGAGCGGATCTATCATGTAGATGTGATCAGTAATGCTGCTGCCGGCATCGGTCGGCAACCACGCACGAACCAACTCTTCTTTCACGCGCAGCATATCGGTGCCGTCAAACTCACGGATCAGGATGGTATCCACCGGCTTGTCATCGGTGATCAGCCACACGCGTTCGATACGATCCATTTCCTTGCCCTGTGCCAGGCGCAACTGGCGCATATCATGCAGTTTCTTTTCGCAGGATGCTTCGCACTCGGCACCGCTGACTTGCAGCATCACCCATTTGCCCTGATAGGATTCCAGCGTGGCCGGCTTCTTGTCCAGCGTGGTCGCCCCCAGCGCCGGGATTGGATAATCGCGCGGATCAATCAGGGTGCCGTAATTGGTACGGCTTTGCGGCTTAATCACATAGTAGGTGAAGTAAGACAGGATGATGGGTGCCGCACAGACCAGAATCACGGCAAATAATTTCCAGCGTCCCTTGTTTTTATTTGGTTCCACGTCGAATTCCTGTCACAACAAAAAATATAAAAGCCATTGCAGCCAAGCCATACCACTGGAAGGCATAACCGCGATGTTTGTCTACACCTGAAGATGGTACCGGCCAGTCACGCACCAGACCGTCACCGGTATCCGTCAACTGTTCAAGAACGATAGGTGACATCTGCAAACCGCTGGCGGCGGCAAAACCTGCCACATCGAGGTTTTGCACGATCGCATGAGGACGCGGCGCGTCCACCTCACCCAATTGCATCACATGGCCAATATCACGGCGCGCGACACCTTCAATTTGTAACTGGCCATTCGGCGTAACGATAGCTGGCATTTTAGTGCGGTCTGCCACATTGCGTGGAATCCAGCCACGCGCCACCAATATATGCAACTGGCTACCGGCGACTTTGAATGGCATCAGCAGGTAGAAACCGGCGACGCCGTTATGTGGGCGGTTATCCAGATAAACCGGCCAGTCCTGCAGGAATTCACCTTTGACTGACAGGCGGCGGAATTCGATATCATCAGGATTGAGCGCGGAGTCGCTTAACTGCAAGGAAGCGGCAGCTTGCCGCTCATGGATTTTTTGTTCTATGGCAATTTTCTCGGCAGCGCGCCTGGTTTGCCATTGTCCCAGCGACAGGCCGATCGCCACCGCAATAGCTGCGGCAACAAATGGAATGAGCCTAAATCGAAAGGTGAATCGCATTACAATGTCACTTTACTCAATACATTCTGCGTCGGATGACGGCGTACCCGAAGGCCCGGCCAACCCATCCCTTATGCCATGAAAATCATTGTCGCCATTGCTTTCATCCTGATCCTCGGCAGCCTTGGTTCGGCGCTATTCTTCCTGATGAAGGACAAGGGTAAAAGCAATCGTACGGTCAAAGCCCTGACGATGCGGGTAGGATTTTCAGTCGCACTGTTTATCCTGGTACTGCTGGCCTATAAATTTGGCCTGATCCAGCCGACCGGCATTCGCTGACCCAGATACATCGGGCGAAGGCGCTTGCCTCTTGCATAACATGCCGCCCTGATCGCAAAAAAGCCGCACCGAAGTGCGGCTTTTTCATGTCCCGCGCTTACTGCCCGCGTGACTTACAGCCAATAGACCACGACATACAAACCGAGCCAGACGACGTCAACAAAGTGCCAGTACCAGGCTGCGCCTTCGAATGCAAAATGATTGTCTGCGGTGAAGTGACCTTTCAATACACGGTACAGCACCACGCTCAGCATGATCGCGCCGAGGGTCACGTGGAAACCGTGGAAGCCGGTCAGCAGGAAGAAAGTCGAACCATACACACCCGAAGTCAGTTTCAGGTTCAGTTCCGAATATGCGTGCATGTATTCATAGACCTGGAAGCCCATGAAGATCGCGCCCAGCAAGATGGTTGCTGCCAGCCAGAAGGCTGTCTTGCCACGATGGTTTTCACGAATCGCATGATGCGAAATTGTCAGCGTTACACCGGACAACAAAAGCAAGGCGGTGTTGATGGTTGGAATCCAGAATGGACCCATAGTGGTAAATGGCTCTACCGTACCGGCCGGACCGACATTACCCCAGTGTGCGGCAAAGTCCGGCCACAGGATCTTGTTGTCCAGATCGCCGAGCCAGGGCATCGCAATGCTGCGTGCATAGAACAAGGCGCCGAAGAACGCGGCAAAGAACATGACTTCGGAGAAAATGAACCAGCTCATGCTCCAGCGGTAAGAAGCATCGATGCGCTTGTTGTACAAGCCGCCTTCGGATTCCGCAATAGCGTCGCCGAACCAGTAATACAGGACCACGAGGAAACCCAGCAGGCCCGCAAATGTTGCATAAGCCCCCCAGCCCGCATCATTAACCCAGCCCGATGCACCCAGCATCATCACGAGCAACGAAGTTCCCGCTATCGCTGGCCATTTGGACGGGCCAGGCACGAAATAGTAAGGCGCATTCGCGTGTTGAGCACTCATCTCCATCTCCCAATACAAAATTCAAGTAGTGACGCCGTCAGGACAATTTCATGTCGCAAACAACGCGTTAAATTTCATTTCGACTATCGGCTTGGACTGGCTTGCCGACTTCTTCTTTTTACTATTTCTTTTCAGTACTTTTTCAACTATTACCCTGCTACTGCCTGTTTCAATTCTGCCGGCTTCAACTCCGCTTTCTTTTCACGCCCTGCGATCTCAAAGAAAGTATAGGACAAGGTAATCGTCTTTACATCCTTGGGTAAAGCCGGATCCAGGTAAAACACTACCGGCATCTGCTTCGCCTGACTGGCTTCCAGAGTTTGCTGCTGGAAACAGAAACATTCCACTTTCTTGAAATGCGCTGCCGCCTGCTGTGGTGCATAACTCGGGATTGCCTGTGCTTCTACGCTACGTGCCTGTGTATTGACTACTTCATACACGATCTGGGCCATTTCACCCGGATGCACCTGCATGCTGTTTACCGTAGGGCGGAAACGAAACGGTCCTTGCGTATTCGCATCAAACTCAACCGTGATCGTCCTGCTCTTGTCGACTTGCGAATTATCAATCGGCTTTACCTTCATCTCTTGCGAGGTCAGGATATTGACGCCAGTAATTTCACAAATCTGCTTGTATATCGGTACCAACAGATAACCAAAACCAAACATCATCACAGCAATCACAACCAGCTTGCCAAACATCTGGGTATTTAACTTACTGTGCTTCTGATCTTCTGTCTGGTTTTCCATCTCTGCCCTAAATAAACCACAAGCGTTTTGCGATCACGCCGAACATGAACATCGCGGCGATTGCCCCGAGTATCAGGGCGGTGCGCAAATTACGCTTTTTTTGTTCCGTCTTTAAATCCGACATCGCAATGTGGCGGGCTCACACCCGCCACTCCGTTTATTTAACTGTTGGAGGAACTTCAAATGTATGGAAAGGAGCCGGGCTAGGCACAGTCCATTCCAAACCTTCAGCGCCATCCCAAGGTTTCGCTTCTGCCGGCACGCCGCCTTTGATTGAAGGTATGACCACGGCGAACAGGAAGTACACCTGCATCAGGCCGAAGCCCAGACCACCAATCGACGCGATCATGTTGAAGTCGGTGAACTGCGCTGGATAATCAGCGTAACGACGTGGCATACCGGCCAATCCCAGGAAGTGCATAGGGAAGAAGGTGATGTTGAACAAAATCAGCGAACCCCAGAAGTGGATCTTGCCGCGGGTTTCGTTGTACATGAAACCTGTCCACTTCGGACCCCAGTAGTAGAAACCGGCGAACAGCGCGAACAAGGAACCAGCCACCAGCACGTAGTGGAAGTGAGCCACCACGTAATAGGTATCCTGCAACTGGATATCGATAGGCGTTACCGCCAGGATCAGGCCGGTGAAACCACCCATCGTAAATACGAAGATGAAGCCGATGGCGAACAGCATAGGAGTCTCGAATGTCATCGAGCCTCTCCACATGGTTGCCACCCAGTTGAAAATCTTCACGCCGGTCGGTACCGCAATCAGCATCGTCGCGTACATGAAGAACAACTGCGCAGTTACCGGCATACCGGTGGTGAACATGTGATGCGCCCAGACCATGAAGGACAGGATCGCGATCGAAGCCGTTGCGTACACCATCGATGCATAGCCGAACAATTGCTTGCGTGCGAAGGTAGGAATGATGTGCGACACGATACCGAAAGCCGGCAAAATCATGATGTACACCTCTGGATGTCCGAAGAACCAGAAGATGTGCTGATACATGACAGGGTCACCGCCACCGGCAGCATTAAAGAAGGACGTACCGAAGTGACGATCGGTCAGGGTCATGGTGATTGCACCAGCCAGAACCGGCATCACGGCGATCAGCAGGTAAGCGGTAATCAGCCAGGTCCAGCAGAACATCGGCATCTTCATCAGGGTCATGCCAGGGGCGCGCATGTTCAGGACGGTAACGATGATGTTGATCGAACCCATGATCGACGATGCACCCATGATATGCAGGGCAAAAATCGCCATGTCCATACCTGGGCCCATTTGGGTCGACAGCGGTGCATACAGGGTCCAGCCGGCAGCAGTCGCACCGCCAGGAACCAGGAAGGACACCGCCAGCAGGATTGCAGCCGGTGGCAGCAACCAGAACGAGAAGTTGTTCATGCGGGCAAACGCCATATCGGACGCGCCGATTTGCAGCGGGATCATCCAGTTAGCGAAGCCGACGAAAGCCGGCATGATCGCGCCAAACACCATCATGATGCCGTGCATGGTGGTCAGCTGGTTGAAGAACTCCGGTTGCATCAATTGCAGGCCAGGCTGGAACAACTCGGCGCGAATCAACATCGCCAAGAAACCACCGGACAGCAACATGACAAACGAGAACCACAGGTACAGCGTACCGATATCCTTGTGATTGGTCGCTAGTACCCAACGGCGCCAGCCATGCGGATGATCGTGCGCATGGTCGTGGTCGTGCGAGTGATCGTGTGCGTGATCGACTGCGGTTGTACTCATCTCTGTCTCCCGATTCTATTACTTACGCGCAGCCAGCACTTCTGCTGGTTGGACAATGTTTTCCGAGGCCTTATTCGACCAATGGTTGCGGGTATAAGTAATCACCGCGGCAATTTCGGTATCCGACAACACCGGTTTCCAGGCCGGCATCGCGCCCTTGCCTTCCATCACCATATGGATGTTGGCGGCTTTTGGTCCGGTCACAATCGGTGACGCATCCAGCGCCGGGAAGCTGCCTGGTACACCCTTGCCGTTTGCCTGGTGGCAAGCGATACAGTTGGCGGTATAGACTTTTTCGCCGCGTTGTACGAGTTCATCCACGGTCCATGTCTTGGTCGGATCGTCGGCGTTGGCAGCCATTTCTTTTTTCTTGCCGTCTACCCATGCCTTGTAATCTTCATCGCTGACGACGTTGACGACGATAGGCATGAAGGCGTGATCCTTGCCGCACAGCTCGGCGCATTGACCACGGTAAGTGCCGATTTTTTCAGCCTTGAACCAGGTATCGCGTACGAAACCCGGGATCGCATCCTGCTTGACGCCAAAGGCCGGGATCATCCAGGCGTGGATCACGTCATTGGCAGTCAGCACGATACGGATTTTCTTGTTGACCGGTACGACAACTGGATTGTCGACTTCGATCAGGTAGTTTTCGTTTTTGACTTTGGTGTTGTCGACGATCTGTTCACGCGGGGTGGACAGATTGGAGAGGAAGTTGATGCCTTCACCTTCGCCGTTGAGGTAGTTGTATCCCCATTTCCACTGCATGCCGGTGGCTTTAATGGTGATATCTGCATTCGAGGTGTCTTTCATCGCCACCACGGTTTTGGTCGCAGGCAGCGCCATCCCGATAACGATGAGGAAAGGAACCACGGTCCATGCGATTTCAACTGCGGTGCTTTCGTGGAAAGTAGCCGATTTATGACCGAGCGACTTGCGATGCTTGAAGATCGAGTAAAACATGACGCCGAACACAGCGACGAAAATCACCAGACAGATGATCAGCATCAGGGTGTGCAGCGAATAGATTTGTTCCGCGATCTGCGTTACAGGTTCGTGAAAATTGAGCTGACGCACTGCAGGTCCGCCCGGACTATCGGTCACCGCCCAAGACGGCATACCAGCCGCCAGGAACGACGCACCAAGCATCAAAGATTGAAGGCGCTTCGCATGTTTCATGATTTCCTCAAAAGCCCAAATTAAGAATTCTTTTAACAACCAGGCATAACTGCAGACCCCAGCTCCTGACGCAGCTCACGTATGAACTCACGCCTCTTGTATTCTGTCAGGAATCGCCCCACTTCAACACGCGTACCGGAGGATTCCAGACCTATCAATCGATGCCGCTTCGCTGGCGGATCGACTTTCGTGCAATGACGTATTAGCTTAAATTGCCGTGCTTTATCGGCTTGAATTAGATGAATTACCAACAGATCGTCGGTTAGGACTATGTGTTCGCAATCGGTAGCATGGCGTGCATAACAAAGAAAAGCGCACCCTACAGCCGCTAATTCAATTACTGCAAAACCTAAGATGTACCACGCCCCGCGCCAGGTGAAGGAAAGCGCAATTATCAGGGACACCACGCATAACACTGAATAAGCCTGCATCAGTTGCCGTGGTGATATCGAACAATTACGTTTCAATAACCATTCTCGGTTGGCCATAGCACACCGCCTGAACGGTTTGCGCAAGCAAGCTGCACTCACGCAAAACCGTCGAAGTATAAGTCGGAAAGGGTTTTGTTATCAAGTATAAAAACAAATGACAACAGCCCCCGTTTTCAGTACTTTTTGCTACCTTCAAATACCCCGAATACACATACGCGGCGCGCTGTTTTTAGTTGCCGCTGCCAAAACACCGGCTGTCTCCTGCATATATTTCTAATAATTATTTAACAAGTATTCTTATTTCCGCGGCGGATCAAAGCGGATAATCGACTCGCCGCTCGCGGTCGCGCGCGGGGCTGGCCGGAACGCGTGGCCGTAGATTACCTCGAATGTCAGCGGGATCTTGCCGTCGGCACGACGGCTTTGCTCCAGCACATCCATCGCGCGTTGCCACGCCTGCTTGCCCAGCAATCCACGGCGGCGCGTATCCAGCGGATTACCGCCCATCGCCCGCACATCCGCCATCAGCTTTTCCACCGAACCGTAAGTCACGGTCAGTGTTTCCATATCCATCACCGGCGTCGAAAAACCGGCATTTACCAACATATCGCCGAAATCATGCATGTCTACAAAAGGCAACACATGCGGTTCGGCATCGGCCGCCGCAAACGCCGCGCGCAGTTCCTTGAAGGTGTCCGGGCCAAAACAGGAGAACATCAGCAAACCGTCCTGGCGCAAGACACGGCGCCATTCGACGAATACCTGGTCGGGCTGCGGATGCCAGTGCAAGGCCAGGTTGGACCATACCAGATCAACCGCATTGATTCCCAGAGGCAGTTGCGCGAAATTTCCACATATCAGGCTGGCACCCGAATCGCGCCCCATCACCGCCGGCAGCCATTGCTGTAGCAGGCGGTTCATCGACGACAGGCCCGCGACCTGGCTCTCCTGCGCCGCCGCCAGCATGGCGCTCGACGCGTCCAGCCCGAGCATGGCCGCTTGCGGAAAGCGTTTTTGCAGGGTCGTCAGGTCCGCACCTTCGCCGCAACCGGCATCCAGCACATGCGTCGGCGCAATCTTCACCAGCGCCAGGCGCTCATGCATGCGGGTCGCCACTTCGCGCCGCAAAAAACCCGATTCCAGCGTGCGCACAGGATCGCTGAACAAGTCGCGAACGCGGTTCAGGTCTATCGGGGCACTGAGTTTGGAGTCGGATTGTGGCGGCAGGGAAGACACGAATAAGGCAATCAAAGCAATGAGATAATGCGGGCAAGTTTACACTCATGGAGGTGAGTGCGCGATGCTTTATCGTTTTATTGACTGGTCCCGTCGTTGCGCGCTGCGTTTACCGGCCACCCTGCCCACATCCTGCGCACTGTGCAGCATCCCCGGCACATCAGCGCTGTGCGCCCCCTGCCGCGGGCAATTTTTCAGCCGGCGCCCGCCGCGCTGCACGCAATGCGCCTATCCGCTCACACATGGCGAGCATGCGCGTTCCTTTTGCGGCAATTGCCTGCGCACCCCGCGCGCCTTCGATGCCACCATCGTCGCCGGCGATTACAGCGCCCCGATCGACCATTTGGTGCTCGCGCTCAAATTCGGCAATCAATTGGCCCTTGCGCCCTTGTTCGCCCAGCTAATTGTGGATGCCCTGCTACGCGAACGCGCTTTTGCGATGCCGACCATCATGGCCGCCGTACCGCTAGGCGAAAAGCGGCTGGCCGAACGTGGCTTCAACCAGGCGCTGGAGATTGCCAGGCCCTTGTCCAAAGCCATTGCAATCCCGCTGCTACCGCAGCTCATCCAGCGCAGCCGCGAGACTGCCATGCAATCCAGCCTGCCGCCGGATGCCCGCCATCACAATATGCGCGATGCCTTTACGCTGGCACCGCAGGCCGCCGATTTGGTCCGTGGGCAGCATATCGCCATCGTGGATGACGTTCTCACCAAGTAGCTATCAACACACGAGTTAGATTGCTTTATTTGCAATGCTGTGTATACGGCGTTGTTACACCAACAGAGTAGAACGCTGCATCCGAGTGACTGCTTTCGCCCCTTAGCTGCCGATATCAACAGCAAGGTTCGGTCAAGGTGCAACAAAAGGAACGTAGTTTTGCGATAGCCTCTTAGCTTGCACCGGTGGTATGGTGCTCTGGCGAAGCCATTGTTTGCGGCCACGATCCAACGCCTACTAACGTAATGAGCTAAAAATAA
This sequence comes from Janthinobacterium sp. Marseille, assembly GCF_000013625.1. NCBI lineage: Bacteria > Pseudomonadati > Pseudomonadota > Betaproteobacteria > Burkholderiales > Oxalobacteraceae > Janthinobacterium > Janthinobacterium sp. Marseille. The sequence continues at coordinate 3,526,276 of NC_009659.1, forward strand.
CTTCTAGGATAGTTTATGGAAAAAGAAATCGTACAGAGGGCAGTTAGTCGACTTGCTAATACGATGCGCATCTACGGAGAGGAACATCTTCGTTACAAGGGATTGGTAGCAGTTGACAAAGAGGAAGCCATCGAAAATTTGGATCGCGCATGGGAAGCGACTTTAGAAGCTTTTCACACGTTATACGATGTCTCTAGTGACGAGTTCGATTACTTTGCACACCCGGATACATCATTGCTGATTGCTTTGCGTAATGCATTGCATCATCGAGATCACTCCCTGTTTTCCAGTTTACTTCCTGAATTGTGGCTCTGTGAAGCTCCTGAGCGGTTAGAGGGTGCAGCATTTTTGTTGGCAGGTCACAAATGCGCGGTGGGGAAAAGATCGCTCATGCATCATTTTGTCAAGCTGGAGGATATATATTCTCGCCTGGATCCTAGCAAGAATTCACCAGAACTTCTGCGAATCGGGAAACCATCTGGCATCCAAAACCGGTTCAATCTCATAGCAGAAGGTCTTGGATTTAAAAAGATTTTGGCAGAGACTCAGGCTGAGCGATATCCACAAAAACAAGTTTATCTAGACATCGTACCTATCTTCATCTCAGGAGTATGTAGAGTATTCAAGGCGCTCAAGTCTTTGGGTATAGAGTTCAAAGGGTACGACGCAAAAGCCTACGAAAAGTGTTTCACTGAAGAGCCAGAAACTGACCTCAATTCCTTTGAGTTCAAAATGCTTAGAATGAATATGATGCAGCTTTACCTTGGGCCGGCTTTAACAATTAATGAAGCTGCTATTGCATATCATCGCGAGAGAGAGCCATGCGAAGAAGATCCTGACCTTATTTTCTGACGGGTCTAATTTCCATAGTTTCTGACGTGAGTACGCTATAGGTGAGCTTGGATACACGAACGGTCGCTTTTGGCCGAAAGCGGACATTTTGGATGGCGTAACAATACTCGGCAGCCTTGCTGCCTCACACATCTTGCACACACCAATGGCTCTACATCCTACCAATCAACACACGATTATCGAATCGTGAGAATAGCCCTACCAACCACTGCCGACCTCGTCCAGCGGGCTTTTATGACATCTTTTCAAGATGTGAGATAGAGACAAAAAAATAATGCTAGGCTGCAAGTACTGTCATAACATATCAAAAAAAGAACATTGCAAGCACAACCAACTCCGTTCTTGCTTCTTAGCATCTAAGCTAATTTTCAGCGCGGGAATTCGTCCTATAAAATTTTCCTTGAGAGGAAATATGCAGTCCTGGAAGAGTAAATTTATCCTAATGCGAGAAGGAGCAAGAGGGATTCTTCGGCGAACAGCCCTCATTGGGGGGCTTGCCGATTGCTCCGTCAAAAATCATGTGAGCGCCTGCAAGGAAATATTTATTAGCCTCGCGTTTAGTACGGTCGCATTTTGGCTAACGATAATTGTTTTCCGATTAATGGTTGCCAACTCACATAAATCGCTGTTGGAGTTGTTTAAGGTGACGATTAATAATGGTGAACTGTTAATTTTTGCAATTACATTCATCGGCCCTGTCTTAGCGGCAGCACTCGGGGATCGCCAAGGAAAAAAACGATTTCCAAGCCAGGATTGGCATGTATATCTAGTATTAATTATTGGAGGATTAAGTGCCAGCTTCTTCGTGATCATTAAACTGCTCAAGTCAATGTCGACACCTACTTTCGATGTGTTAACTCAGATCGATATGCCGCTTCTAATTAATTGCTCAATAGGCTTAGCCGCCATTGCAATCTGTACTAGATATCTGGCGATTGTTTATCAAAAAAATATGTTCACTTCAGACGAAATCCTTCCTAAGCAAGACGCTCAGTTTGCAGAGCTATATGCTGCCCATCGGAGCGACAAATGAACAATCAATTGAGTATTATTGATGAGCCATATGAAATTAAAGTACCTTGTCTTTTAGTTCGCCAACCAATCGGCAATTTTTTTATCGCAACTATTGATAGTAAATCACTTTGCCAAATCACCTTTGCTGATGTACGGCGCATGTATGCCGAACGCGAATTTGAGACATACCTCGGTATTCAGCGTCCATTAAATAAATCTCGAGTTAAGGAAATACAAGACTACGTGGACACTGTCGATGCCTGCTTCCCTACGGCTGTAATTCTCGCGATTCCAGCACGGTGTATTGAATACATTGCAGCAGAGAATTGCCTCCTCCTGCGCAGCTCCGTATCGAATGGACAGGATGAAGATGACGTAAATTCTATAAAAATTGCTCGCGTACTAGACGGCCAGCATCGAATTGAAGGACTACGTAATTTCCAAGGTCCTCATTTTGACGTAAACGTTAGCATTTTCATTGACATGGACATTGAAAGCCAAGCCTACATCTTTTCGACGGTAAACCTGGCTCAAACCAAAGTAAACAAAAGTCTCGTTTACGATTTATTCGCCTTAGCCAAAGCCCGAAGTCCACAGAAGACATGTCATCGCGTCGCTGTTGCTTTAGACTCAACTAAGGGGCCTTTTCATCAACGTATTAAAAGACTTGGCTCTGCGACCGAGGGTAGGTTTAATGAAACCTTAACCCAAGCTACTTTCGTTGAAGCGCTGCTACCCTACCTTACGTCGAATAAGGTTGCCGATCGCGATCTATACCTTCGTGGAAAACGCCCTAAGAAAAGTGATGATCCAACATTAGCCCCTATTTTCCGCAATTTATTTCTTGATGAGCGAGATTTGGAAATCACGGACATCATAGAAAATTATTTTAATGCGGTAGCAAAGCGTTGGCCACAAGCTTGGAATGGATCAGGCAAAGGATCAATGCTAAACAAAACAAATGGATTTCGAGCATTAATGCGTTTTCTAAAGCCCGCATACCTCAAATTTTCATGGGAACTCGCCGTAGTGCCAGAAGAGAAGTTTGCGTCAATATTTGCCAAAATCGGGCTTAATAACGACGATTTTTCTGTGGACACATTCCCGCCAGGTTCAAGTGGGGAAGCATTGCTACTTCAAACATTACTTGAGCAATCAGGCTTGTCTTTAAACAATCTAAGAGCTAAAAACTGATTCAAGCTTCGCTACGACATGTTGAGTGTGCTGCTAATCGTGCAAACATAGTAATATCGACACTTCGCTCATCCGCCTACGTTGGAGAAGTAGTTGTCACAAGTTCGCTTAAATATTGAATCTCCTTTTACCGCGGATCCCTACCCACATTTTATTAAATACATGGGATCAAAATCCAAAATAATGGATTTTGTCCTTGAGGGCATATCTGACACATATCAGGGTGGGATGGTATGCGACCTATTCTCGGGAAGCTCATCAATCGCTGGTGCCATAGGGCACCAAGTATCGATTCATTCGAATGATATTCAAACGTACTCCGGTGTCTTAGCGGACACATACTTGAACTCTTACAGCTACAAAGGAATGCCTACGGCCGATCAAATACTAAAGGCCGCAGAAAGAATAGTTAAGAAGAATGTGATTTCAGACGATTTGGTCGTCGATTATGGAAATGTAAAATCGTTAAGTGATTTCAATAAGATTGAACAAGGGCATCAAGCTTTAATAAAAAAAACCTTTAGAAGAGATTGGCATTTGTTCTTGAAATTTTATTCTGGAACATGGTGGTCTGCGGAACAATGTCTCTGGATTGATGCCATTAGACAAATAGCTGAAGAACATAAGAATGATGCTTGCTATCCCCTGATCATTTCTTGCCTAATGTATGCGATGGCATATACCAGCCAAGGTACCGGACATTACGCACAGTATAGAGATGCAAAGACTGAGTCATCCATGAAGGATATTCAGATCTACAGAAGAAGATCCGTCTCCGCATATTTCAAGAAAAAATATGAATCAGCGAATGAATACTTACCGACAAAAAAAACATCGCTGAAACACAAAATATCCACTTTGGATTATCGGACATGTCTAGCCGAGTTCTCAGGGGGAACTGTGTATGCAGATCCACCTTATTGTTTCGTGCATTACAGCCGGTTTTATCACGCAATAGAGACCCTTGTTTTATATGACTATCCTGCAATTCAAGTGAAAAGTGGTGAGGTTGTTAAAGGAAGGTACAGGGAGGATCGCCATCAGTCACCATTTTGTATTAAATCCAAGGTTAGAGAATCCTTTCGTGAGCTGTTTGCTGGCGTAAAAGAAAGTGATTCGAACTTAGTCCTTAGTTATAGCAATACAGGAATGATTGCTCTCGATGAACTTGGAGAACTAGCCAAGCAGTTTTTTAGTGATAGGCGCATCGAATTACTATCTACTGATCATCAGCACATGACTTTAGGGCGACAAAATGACCGTCATAGAAATATAAAAGAATGCCTGATATTGGTTAAATAATTACTCCTGCGCTTGCAACAGCATTTACAACTGATAAGATTCCATAGAATTTCTCCGATGGAATCTTATGACCGACCTACAAAGACTTGATGTTTCGTTGACTAAGCACGGTGCACACAAAATTGCACTGTTGATTGAAAAATTCGATAAGGACGAAATTCTCAATCATCTATCTCGTAGTCAAGCGGGAATTAATATTGAAAAAACACAGGCATTAAAGAACCTGTCTGCCGTCAAATCAAAGCATAGTCAAATCATCGAGGTTCCAAGCATCTGGAACGAAGCTAGAAAACGAGGAAGTGACACTATAAGTGCACTTGTACTGCTTTCAATAATCTTTAGCCACTACAAACTTATTCTTGCAATGCAAGGAAGTTCATCCGAGACTCCGTTTAAGGGACTTCTCGTAAGAGGGGATTTTCTAAATGGAAAAGCTTTCACAAACTTTTCTCATACGCTGCAAGAACTCGGGTATGCCGTCGAACATAAAAAACACTATGTTAAGTACGATCTAGAAAAACTATTCCATATAGAGAATTTCAACAAATTATTTATAGAGCTAATTTCGCTCAAGTTGACAGCAGCCAAGTGGGAACAAAAGAATTCGATAGAAGCCGAAATATTGGCAAACAATTTCCACGAAGTTTTTTCCATATCTAAGCCGCAATTCCAAAGCTGGCTAATTAATGGAAAATTAGAGGAGCCAGATGATTTAGATTTCTTTACTGACGCGTCCGATGAAGTATCAATATCAGAATTTGTGTTTTCTCCCGGTCACACAAATAGAAAAGAAGGCCTTGTAAAAATTGCAGCGGCCAAGAGCGACTTAACAGCTGCTCTTTTACATAATGAAATACAAAACAAGCTCTATTTGAATTTAGTCGAAAAGTACGGCGCTGAATCAGTTGGAACGGAGCGTGCTACAGGGTATGGAACTTTAATTGATGTAGTTGTAAAAACCAAAAAATTTTGCTGGTTTTATGAAATAAAAACAGCATCATCTGTTAAGGCATGTATTAGACAAGCAATACCACAGTTGCTTGAGTATGCATATTGGAATGGCTCTGCTCAGATAGCCGATAAATTAATTATTGTTAGCCCTCTTCCTGTGACAAAAGAAGCTCAAGATTATTTACTTTTCTTGAGGGAAAAATTCGGTTTACCCCTGGAATATGAACAATTCGCTGTGAAATAACCATGTAGATTGGCCCACTAATAAGGTCTGAAGGTATTTTTAACTTCAGTCGTACTACACCTTCAATCGCGGCAATTGGGGATCGGTGCAACGGGGCCAGCAACGCAAATTTGAACCATATTCCTGAGTCACATGTACTTATCGAGATCTGGATACTTTTCCAGCATTAGCCGCCGGCAGCCCCCCCCAATTTATCCATGATCTCTTAGTGTACTCGCTGCCATCTTGCACTGTATTCCTGCTTAATGCGGGGATCAGGCGCTTCTACCACCTTAACTGGGTACTCGATGGTGATTATGTGTTCTAACGTTTCATTATCAAAGTCTTGCTCAATGCTTCTTACACTGGAGGACTCTCTATCTTCAAAGTGAGATTGGCTGTCTAATGCGGTGACGTGCTTTGGGGAAATTGGTACCAGACTCATTACGTACTTCGCAACGTTGTCTCGGTTATTAACGCAATCAACCGTTTGCGCTTTTCTGCTCTAGTTACACCGCGCGTCGCCAGCCCATCGTTGAAGTCTCTTGATTCAATGTTTGTAAAAGATTGCTCCATTTCGTCATGTTGTACCCTTCGTCAAAAGGGGCATTTATCTTCACTGAAGACCCGATGGAGAAGCGACGAATGACGCATTAATCAAGCAAGTTGGCGCACGAAATTTGCCGCTCCGTCATGAGAAAGCTTATGGCGAATTCTTCCCTCATAATATAGTGCACAGAGACCTGGATACTTATGTGCGCGCGAGAACCAAGAATCCTCCTCGCTGGATACAAGGTAATCATCTAGTTCTCCAAGGATGTCGCTTACTCGGTCAAGATCATATTCGCCATTATCATTCGTCATTCTTACTAGATCGCTTAGAGAATGTTGAGTATTTCCTTGCAGGCTATCAAACAGCGTTGCCATTACAATTTGATAGGCAATTGGTGATAGATCGATTGTTTCATCTTGTGCAGCAATCAAAATTTCGTCCTCTCGACAAAGCCTACAAACACATATTGCATCAATGTCTGAATGACTCATACTAAGCATGCTCCATGCAGCCATTGGCTCATAGATACGAATCTGAATAGGAGGACTTTGCAACAATTCAGAGTTGATGCGGTTGACAAGATCTACATGACTTTTCTGAGTCAGATCAAAGCACAGGATGATCCACCATTCGTCCAATTTCCATTTATGAGAGTCAAATGCCTGGCGCTTAAGGACTGCCTCCATGGGCTCCGTGGTGCGTTCTTTCTTCTTTCCTGTTGCCTTAATGGCTTCACGGTTACTCTTCACTTGGATACCGATTCGCCGGTTTAGCACACTCTCACCCGAAAACTCCAAAATGATATCCACGCCATTGTCACGCATGCTTTGAGTCACATGCACTTCATTTCCTAGTCGCTCATAAGAGCGCAGCATTACATCTACTCGCTGCTTGATTGCGTTACATACATAATTGTGATTTGACCAATCGACAGACGCGAATATTGCTGTGTCCTCTTTGGTGTGTTGATCCTCTCTGAATAGTTCTGCCAACATTGCCTCTGGCGAGCAATCGTCTGTAATGCGCATTTGTTCTCCAATTTCATCATTCGCTACCAGCCTCAAGGTCATTGAAGATATGGTGCTGCCACCACTTGCTGTAGGTAGTCTCGGTTTTTTTCGTTACAAGGCCAAAATTTTAACGCGGCGTTGCAGGTAACAAATCCAGGCAAGCTTGCTCAGCCAACGCTACGTTATCGACGTTGCTGTCTTATTTGGGCCTCAAAGTATGGTTTGAGCTCTTGTATAAACAAACGAATCCATTCTTCTTTCAACTCAGGCGGCACATCTGCCACTAAAGGGTTTAGTCCCAAGGCCTTCGACGCATCTGCGCTAGCTTTCGAGACGGCGATAGCCGCCACATGACTTCTGTTGAGGGTCTGAACCAGTGCAACTGTGAGCCGAAAAGCCTCTAGGTACATCTTTGGCGGTTGGCTCGGCATTTGGAATAAGTCCTCGATACTACTTGTAATGCGGTTGAAATCGACGGATAAGCTTAGCCCTCGTCCATCCACAGGATCGACGGCATAAGTCTCTTGGAATGCTTCGCCGCTGTAATCATCACCAATGTGAATGAGGATTCGGGCAAAGTTGAAGAACTCTACATACCCTAAAAGACGACCTTTCTGCGGCTGCCCGACAACGGACACGCAGTGAAACAGATGATCTTCTGGCCGATTCACAACTAGATCAGCATCAAAGAAGTAACAAAATGGACGATCCGCATCTAGTTTTGGGTCTAGGAGATAAGCCAGAGCTCGTCCACAGGCATTCTTGTCAACATTAACTTCCGATAAAAGCGCCAAGCCAGATTTGACCATGGACCTTCCGCCTGCTGGCCCACCGTATTGGAAATCAATGCAGAGTGGGTCATCCAAATAGCTGTCTACACGTTCAAAATTGAGAAATGCCCTTTCATAATCAAACCCCGGATAATCACGAGCTAGCTTCTTGAGCATGTTTTTGGCTGTTTTTGAGTCACTTGTTCTTATAGAAGCCTCAATCTTTTCATCTGAAACTTTGACGAGCACATCGTGCCCATCGGGTACAAGAACGGAATCTGCTTGGAGTTTTAGCTTCTCCCCAGCCACGGTTTGCACCCTGAGGTCGGGATGTTTTCCACCTCGGCCTCGCTTGACCCTTGCGGCGCTCGAAAACCATAGAAATTGCCGGGCGAGCTCCGCCTCCCAAGCAGCCCCACGCTCTACATTACAAGTCCTACATATAAAACTGAAAACTTCCTTACGGCCACCAATAGCGCTAGGAATAACATGCTCACCGGTTAGTTGGTCGCCCTCTAGCAGATTTGGACAAAGCCAACATGTTGTCATTGAGTGATTACCAAATAAAAGTTAGAGATTATATTAGGTCATTAGCTAAGCAACCATCGAGGTTCGCTAACCACACCTTGGCGTGTATACAAACCCTTGCGCCTTCTGATAATCAACGGACCGTTCTGCAGCCTACCAAGAAAATAGGCCCAGTTTTGCAACTGGCCCTCTAACTTGTTGACTTCCTTAGCGCTTGATCGGTGCATCAAGAGCTTAGTAAGCTCTTGATGCACCGATTTAATCCTTCCCCCCGGCCCTTACTTCCACAATATGATTTTTATCTACCAATCTCTTGACGATTGAACTAGTAATTTCATTGATACGCGCACGTGTCTCTTCCTCAAAATTCTCGAAATTCACCAATCCCGTCTTAACGTCCAATAAAAACATATAACCCGCTAAAGGCTTCGAGCGTGCACCATGCTTCATAAACTCAGAGTTCTGATCTGCTATTACTACTTCTTGGTCTTTTAAAACAAAGGTTTTAAAATCTTGCTGCGAAAATACGTCTTCAATTCCTTTGCAGCCTTTGAATTTGACCATATTGGCATCGGCCTCTGCGTCTGAATCTCCATACATTTCTCTTTTCATGGCATTGAAAGCTGTCCTCGCTTGAGAATCATCGTCCATAGCCACAATAAAATCGAGTCCCCACCCACGAAACAGATTTGCCAAATTCTGTATTTTATTTACACCGGTTGCAGCGATGAAATGTGCCTCTTGCTCCACTTTTGCGAGCTGCCAAAACGCCGATAAATAATAAAACCCGCTCATCTCTTCGAGCAAAACATTATTCTTCTTCTTAATCACTTGCTGACTAGAAAGATCAACGCCCATTGCAGTCAAAACTGGGGACAACGTGTCCGTAGACGCAGTGCCTAGACGATGCGCATCTACTACCACTGTTGGGCTATCGACAGCATCCCCATCGCGTTGAACTGCATGTATCCTATATAGACGTGAGTATTCGATCATATGCGGGCTATGAGTCGAGTACACAATCGGAATGTCCTTGCTCAATTGATTGATCAACTTGAGCACATCTCCCTGCGCTTTCGAGTGGAGATTCGCTCCTGGCTCATCAAGCAGAAACAGTCTTTTTGACTTAAGTTTTTCAGAAGCTTTTAGTTGTAAATAAAACGAAACAAACCAGCGGACTCCCTGGCTGCGCTGATGAGGATATAGTCTAGTCAGTCCGTCTGATATCCAGAAAACCAAGTAAGATTTACCAACTTTTTCTGGAGTGTCCGTACCGTAGACTTCCATTTCACACTGCAATTGGAGCTGGTCTTTTCGACCGATTGTCTGACTCCAAAAAGTCGCAAAGTCGCTACTAATCTGTTGGTTTGCTCTATTGATTAAATGAGTACGGCTCCGAAGATCGCTTTTTATTAAAGTATCCAACTGTAGATCGGCAATTTTCAAAAAATTTTGAGCCGCAATGGCCCCGTCGCCTACCAGTTGATTTTTTTCATCAATATCAACCGTTTTCGGAAGCAGCCCAGATACCGAGTCAAATAACGTAGCGGTAGGTGCGATGTTATAAATCGCTAGAGCGATGTCAAAATGACTAATCGCTACTGATTTAGTATGAGAGGAGTCCTTTTCCGCAGATTCATTTCTCACGCCACCTTCGCCAGCCGCCACCAGGTTAGATGCCAATGACTGGATAGTTGAAATAACAAACGCTTCTTGAGCCTTCTTTTCGGAATGAGTCTTCATTAACAGGTCAAATGTTGACGTGAATGAACCTTCCTCAAGGCCTACCGTTGCTATAAACCCCTCTGTGGTCTCATCGTTTTTTTTCCAACCAAAACGAACTGTGATTTTACCGGCATGTTCTTTACACGCTCTTTTAAAAACATCAACTTCTGCTGAGTCAAACTCTTTCAATTCCTCATTTAGTTCGCCCTCATCTAATTCCACCTGAATCTTCACAGCCGGTAAATCCGCACCTATCCGTAAATCATCCGACGTGATCTCATCTTGATTATTAAACGTTTTAGACAAGGCTTCCAGAATGGAAGTCTTGCCACTTTCGTTCTGTCCGACCAAAATGGTAATGCCATCTGTAGAAAAGTTAACCCAACCAGTATCGATGATTGATCGAAAGTTAGTGACACGAAACGATCTGAGTTTCATAGGACATTTGCCGTAGGAGTGAATAGGAATATTGAGCTATTGCATTACTATAGTGCAACTTCATTCCATTTGGCTATTTGGCAACATTGCGGCGCACAAATAAACCCCTTATTTGCCTGTGGCTACCCATAGCTGCCTTCCAGCTATCAGTATTTTGCAAATGCTCCAGCCCGATTATGCGATCCGGTCACGGTTACTGAAAAGATGTTTTCGGAAAGCTTTCCACCCTAGAGTTTTATTTGCTTATCTGAATCGTTTTCAAATCCTTTTTTTGCACAATTGCTCTGCCACCCTCATTGAACACGATGACGAATCCCATTGGGTCTTCCCCTTGCGTTTGCACCGGGATAGGATGAAGTGCAATTTCACAGTCGCGAGGCATCTGAACGTAAGGATTGTTAACCCTTTCCATTACCTGCACCTTCTGCATAGACTGTCGATCCAAGCAGAATGTAGCTCCCTGACGTATTACCGGTTGAAATGTGACTTGCACCTGCTTTTCTGTAGATTGCGATTCGGAACACCCAACCATCGTGGTTACACTTAGTACCAACAATAAGATATTGAGCTTATTCATGGCTGCCTTTTGATGAGCACGACTGCCGCTTGGTCGCCGTTATCTTGCATCGCACATTCAATACCATTTTTGGTCGCTTGATACATCGTAAGATTGGCATTTGGCGATGCTGACCAGTCTGAGCCGCATTCTGACGACAAGCTACTCTTCAGATTCGCTACCGATGCCATCTTCCCTCGGATCGGCTTTTTCTCAAGCAGAATTTCGGCAATGGCCAACTTGTCATTCTCGTGATATCGAACGTCAGCCTTCTCAACGTGATATCCCTTCCATGAAGATTCATAAGGCAGACCGCCCTCATCCATGAAGTCTTTGAACTGATCCTTAGTACTCTTGCCGACGTGAAGTGATTGTTCAAGCGCGTTGTCGCTGAAAGAAATTGAGAAGTTGAAGAACTTCGACAGCGGATAGTACATAAACGCACCACCGAGAATTAAAGCTGCAACTACAATTTGCCATGGTTTGTTTCTTGCCACTTCGCTTTGCTGCTCTATCTTCATTATTTTCCCCGTATCAAAGTTTGTTCAGAAATCGGCACAGGAATGCCAACCAAGGTGCATTCGGATTCGGTCCGTAACCAAAATTATTTGCCGGGCCTGCTAATGCTGCGATGAACGAATACAGTTTGCTCGTTGAGCGCGAACTGCTTGTTACCCATGTCATGTGCGGCATCGAGTTATCTTCGATGGCCTGCACAATGTCTTCGTCGGACATTTCATTCTCCCGTTGCGAACGTCAAAAAAGGAGGAGCCCAAGCTCCTCCACCATTCCAGCTTTGTCAGTTTTTCGACCGCATCAATGCTGGCAAACAGCCTGGTAGGTCTTGTTCGGTGACTATCCAGCCAGACAATTTCAAGGTCAACGGAGATTGAGGTACATGTACCGTGGCATCAAAGTCCGTGGCTTTATCCGCATCATAGCGGAATCATCTAGGTATGCCAAATCTTTCAAGAAATCGTCAGGACGCTGTGCTAATTGCACTGGGAGCGGCTATTCGCCGTATTCGCTTAAAAAAGAAAATCTCGCAAGAGAACCTTGCACTGCTTGCTGAGGTAGATCGGAGTTATGTTGGTCGAGTAGAGCGGGGAGATAACAATATTGCAGTACTCACTCTGCAGCGGATAGCGAAGGCACTTGATATTACTTTAGGCGATTTGATGGCAGAAGCCGATCTATAGTTCACGAGGTTACTGATACAGCGAAGTCAATTTCCCAAGCAAACCCGAAACACAGATATCAATCAAGTCAAAGAACTGGACTCACATATGGGAGTAGAAGAACTATTACTTAATCACCCTGATCAACGTTCTTTTAAAATGAAGGTCACTTTCAGTTCGGACCATTCCCAGGCAACTCTTGAGGCTTCCTATCTAGAAGGTTTTCTATTAATTCCTAGTGGATCAAAGATTGCTCATTGGAACGCTTATTACGAGGAACCAAATGAGAACGATGCAGGGCATGCAGACCTCGGTGGTGCGTGCATTGAACTTAAAATTCCAGAATTACGAGGCATCGGACTCGGTTCATTGTTTATGCTGCCGCTCGTTCAATGGCTTAAGAACCGACCTGAGGATGTCCCTGTCGCGTTGATTGATCTGGTACCTGAAGATGCAAAAACGCCACCCGATCAAGCAATACGTAATAGATTTTATGAAAAACTAGGGTTTAAATTCAACTACGGAAACAATAATGCTTTCGGGCAGTCACAGCCAATCAGAATATCAGGATTGATCTTGCCACCGTTGCAGCTTTCCGGAGGTTGGCAGATAAAATCCAAGCTCCAAATAGAGAACCGTATTTATTGAAGTGATTTTTATCGCCGCAGAGTAATTCAATCTTAAGTAACAACAAGTCATAGCAAATCATGCCGCTGTTCTCATTTGACAATGATGCCGTTGTGAATTCGCAGCATTAATTAGATTTCGAGCTTTGATTGCAGTTTCATTCAGTTCCAAGTGCGCGTAAGTCATCGTTGTTTCGATCTTCGCATGCCCCAAAATCTCCTTTACTTCATACAAGTTCATGCCGCTGCGAAGTAGCCTAGTGGCTAACGTATGTCGGAATGAGTGAACACGACATCCTTCCAATCCTGTCTTCTTAATAGCTTTTCGTATGGACTGGGTTGAGTAACCACGCGCACCACCTGCTTTATTTTGGAAGACGTAACGTCCATTCCCTTGTCGTCGTAGCAGAATCTGATAGACCCGGTCTGTCATATGCAGGATCAATCCGTTTGAAACTTTGGTTCGCCAGAGGTTGATGGTTCTTGCATCCATGTCGATACGCGTCCACTCAATGTTCGCGATTTCGCTGTATCTCCCGCCGGTATCCAGCAATATCACTGCCAGATCGTAAGAGTCCTGCAGCATCTGCTGAATGCGTTCGCTGCGCTCATTCAGCGGTGCAAGACCTGGACCTTCACGGCGAGGATCAAGAGATACTAGTAAGTTACTTTCTTCAACATCAGATAAAAACCTGACTGGTGGCTTGGCAATCTTCAATTGCGGGAATTCAAGCTGGCTGACCTGATAACCCAGCTTCGATGCAAATTTCCACGTACCCCGAACCAAACCCAAGTTGTGCAAGATGGTTTGATTACAGATGCCGGAATCCGAACGGCGCTGTTTGAATCGCTCCAAGTCATGCGATTGCAGCTCATCGATGTACTTACTAATCGGCAGATGTGCAGCGATAACATTCGCACACGACAGTATGCCCTTATAACTTGGTGTTCCCTTGCGGGATTCGCAGTACCGAGTAATTGCTTCGCCAAGTCGAATGCGTTCCTTCTTACCGAGGTACATATTGGCATGCAGTTGGGTGCGCCATTCGGCTTCCATCTGCACTGCTGCCTTCTTGTTAGTTGTCTTCGATGAACGGATATAACTGGTCCCATTTAACTGGAATTGGATATACCAATGCTTGCTATTACCCCGCTTAACAATGCTCACGTCAGATCCCGGCTCAAAACACCACCATCCGACCAGCACAACAACAAGACAACGGGCTTACTAAGGATAGTTTTTTTCAATTAGCTTGAAATAAAGAACGGCCAGAATGCATTACCATTCTGGCCGTTGATATGGCAATTTACTGTGCTGACTTCTTTTCTTTCGATGCACGGCGTCTGCAGTTGTACCAGTAGGTTTGCGCACCTTTCGGTGTCAGCGTGGCACCTTCCACAAAGGCCGCAATAATAGTTTCTTTTGATTCCGTGCTGATCTGCGGATACATCGCACGTGCTGCATCAGCTTTCGCTTTACCTTCTGCGATCAACGCTTTGCCATCTGCAATTGCTTTTTTGATTGCTGGCTTACTCATGTCTACCGGTGTTGACAGCAACGCTGACGCTGTCTTTACGATCGTCACGTCTGGCGAATTAGTGGATTGATTTTTTGACATAAAATTCCCATAGATGGTTAACAATTGGCTCCGCCTCAGTTGGCGTAATCGTCTCGAATCCAGAGATGTCTTCAAAGATATCCAGCAATTGTTCGCCGAACTGACCTCGGGTTAGGCCGTAGCCAGTTTCTTCAAGTACAAATGCAATCAGAATTTCGCATTGCTCTTCAGTTAGTGTGGCCATCAACATCTCTCTCAACAAGACATGTAGACCTTCAAGTCATATCACAATCCAGACAACGACGAAATATCACTTTTCACTTGGATCACCTGTGTTTATTCACCCGCACGTGCTTCCATAAGTACTGGTCCATTTCTATGGCATGTATCAAACAACCAGCTGTATGTACGAGCATTTATCTTGAATGGCATATGCTGGTTTTCGCTATAACTAGCTATCTGTCGTATCCAGATAGCTAGTTATCAAATCTGCCGGCACCCATAGATTTCATATATCAAGGCACCACCACATCCGGAAATGGAAAAACCTCGATTGCACAACCTAAGGAAGAAATTGATGTGCATAACAAAGCTGGCTTTAGCCGGATTTGTTATGTGCATTCAATCATTCGGCGAAGACGAATGAAATCGGATGCATCAAATCTGTCATGTGCCTTGAACACAAAGAATGCAATGAGTAAAAATGAATTGAAGAATGGCAGCACGAAGCAAAGCTGAGTGATTGCCATTCTTCAATCGTTCGTCCATGATGAACGCAGTGATATGTACTTCCTGTTTCTGGTAGGTATAGCAGACACATTTCAGGATGGATACGGGCTTCGCCCGCGAAAGATGTGATTATCGGCACTCGTTGCACTCGCTTGCCAATCACATCTTTCTGCTATTCAGGTCATCTAGTGGCAATTGAGTAGACACCGCCCGTATGTGGCATTTACCAGCCACGCACAACTCTTATCGGTTCATTGCGCTGTCATTACTGACGGTCGTCACATCTAGTGGATAAAAAAAGAAGCTTAATTCCCAAGCCGACACATCACAACTGCTATCCACAACAGCAGTAGTAAGACTTTAACCAGCGATCATCTGGCAGGCTCGTTAATGCACATCATGCATTCTGTTCCCATCTCCACCGGACAGTAAGGGTATGGCCGGTTGCGGCATCTTTCTGCTTGTATAGTGCTGGCCTCGATGCAAGGTAATGCCATTCAATGTTGGCTCTACTATTTATATCGAGTGCAAGATTTTTCGCGAAAAATGCATTCGCCGTCGGTGGCAATCAAAGAAGAATAGGTCCGTTTTGCACCTGTTGTAGGCGGCACAAAATCTCATGCAAAATCCTTGACAAATCAAAGAATAATTTTTGGACTTTAGGTCGAATTTTTAACCTAATTCGTCGAAAAAAAGAATATTAGTGTAAAAGTTTTTTTCGTCTTGTTTTCTATTGAGCCGTCGCTATCTTTCAATCCTCGACGCAATAACGCGTGAGAATTTTACATACAAGGTTTATATGATTAACTTAAATAACCAATCCCAAGCCCAATACCATGCACCACAAGTACGCTACGCCAAAGAGGTGCATCATGCTCTCGGATTGGTCTATGAAATGCGTATCTCAGCTGACGACGACACTTTGGGCTACCTTTTTTCTAAGACCAGGAAAAAAGATGACTACGTTGTCCAGTTCGCCTACCATAAGGAAGCGATGCAACATCTCCAGCGCATCGGTTCAGGCAGTGGGATTACACCTATTGCGTTTCTTCGTGTCATGGAAATGGTAGATAGGATTATTCGCGACAACAACTCGCCAGAATCAGTTGTGTACGGAAAGCTTTCACTGGATGCGACCAAAGCTATTTACACAATGATGATGGACGCCTACATTGCGGTCGAGACGAACTACGCCCCGATAATCAATCATGACCCCGATGATCTGCTTGAAGAATATCTGACGGATCAACAACAAGGCTATCTGGATATCGTGTACAAGAACGAAACCCCAGAGGAGTACGAACGTATTAAGGCAATCTACTTCAATTGCCAAGGCTTTCACTGGCGGGATTACTCACCTTATGATGCTTTGGCTGACATTGAATTCCAGAAGGAAATTTCGGCAAAAGTAGCTGCGCATCAAGCAAAAGCTGCTGCTCAGAAAATTTCTGATGGCGATTCAGCGTAATAGCTAAAAAACCATGACCTCGGTCTGCTGCGCTTACCTTACTTACTCATACCGAAAATCGTCAACTTGCTTCTACTTAACCTGCCACACGCTTTTCTTTCGCTGGCATTTTCAGTTCATAAATAGTTTTGTCCGGATCGTCATAATTCGGTGAAACGGCCATTTCAAACGTAATCTCGCTGGGATTATCGTAGTCTGGGCTAACCGCTCTTAATCCTCCCGACCGACCGTAAATAACAAAATTTCGTCCCGCATACTTGTCTTCAAGATAGCGCCCCCGTGCCTTCGATGGCTCCGAACGACGCGACGCAAGGTAATCGTTAATCCTTTTTTCGCCATATCCAGCTTCTGCCAATGACTTACGTAACTCCTCGATATCTTCCGCTGGTGTTAAACGCCCCACCGGGAACAAGCGAACTTGCTTGATGGTTTTTCGAATAGCCTCGGCCAATTTTGACCGGAAGACAAAAAGCTCTTCCCCTTCGAGTTGGGAAATCCGGTCGATCGCTTCCTGCATCGTTTCGATATTCTGGTCGGCGGTTTTCGAAGTAAAAGTCGCATCGGTTAGCTGCTTTTCTAGAATGGCTTTTTGATCCAGGCCGGCACTGATCTCTTGCTCGATACTTTGCAATCGATCCTTCAGGGTTTGAGACGCAAGACCATCTTCGATTGCTTCGATGATATTGGTCACTTTCTTACCTAAATCCTCCAGTTTCGATGTCTGCAGTGTGATTTGGTCGTTCAGCCGCTCAATATCGCTCTGCAGCGAAGTGCCAGCTTCCACCTCATTGAGCATCAAGTTCAGATCAATTAATCGACAAGATGTCAGAAAACTGGTTTCAAAATGTTCGTATTTCCAGCGGAGTGCCCAGCATTTAAAGCCACGTCGCCCGTTATCGCATACCAATGATTTCTTATTGATACGCTCGGTGGAGCCATCCGGCTTATTGACCAAGGTGGTGTTACCCATTAAAACCATGCTTCCACCACAGTAACCGCAGACCGCTATACCGCTCAGAAGATTGGGCACATGGTTACGTCTGCGCCCGGTTCCCGCAAACAGTCTTTCGCTACGAGTTTTCTTCAGAATCAAGAACTGCTCTTCTGTCATCAGTGCCGGAAAATAGTCTTTGACAGGATCACCATGCGGCAGAAGCTTTCCATCCGTTTTGATGTGCGGCTGAAACGCTCCATAAAGCGCTGGATTATTCAGTATCTTGGCGAGAGTGGATGTATGCCAGCCATTCGCACCGGTCCACGAAACCACACCTCTATCATTCAATCGCTTTGCGATGACACTCTGGCCCATACCATCGAGCGACATCTGAATAATTTCTCGTACTATCTCAACCCGACCTGGGATAAATTCGAATTCGCTTCGATCATCGCTTAACTTCATCCACCCGCCACAACGAGCGGTGATTTTCCGTACGTTCGCATTGTTTGCCTTATTGATCCAGGCCGCTCTCAGACGCTTAGCCTTGGTTTCGGACTCTTCAAAGGCCCGCTGCATGATCGTGATTGAGATCAACAGCTTGTAGCTGTTTTCTCGCATCGTCTGCGTGCTGTACTCATAGCCATCATTCAAAGTAACGATGGTTATGCCTTTGCGGATGATCGATAGGAAGACTTCAAGTGCATCTGTCACTTGGGCGCGGGACAACCTGTCCAATGACTCTACGATCAGGAAAGAGCCCGGCTTTATTCGCCCCTGCTCAATCGCTTTCAGAAATGCCCCCAAAGCGCCTTTTTCTACGTTTGAGCGGTCAAAGGCCGACAGTCCAAGGTCTTGCAGCTTAAGCGTCGTATCAAGCTGTAGGCCATGCTTTTCCGCATATGCCTCACTTAGTTCGGTCTGGCGCCGTAACGAATCACCTTTTAGCTGCTCGGGGGTAGAAAACCTGATGTATGAATAGGCTATTGGCACGGTATGGATGAATTATATTGGCAAAGCAACATCATAACGTTTCTCATGTGTTCATTGCTACAAAGTCTTTACATCCAGCTAATGAACATGTCATGTGTTGATAACTACTATGTTCTGACGACCGGCGAGACCCTGAATGAAATTGCCGCATTGCTAAAGCGTTATGGCGCCGCGCGCGTGACCAACTTCGTGTTTGCCCGCACCCCGCCCAGATAAATTCCGTCGGTGGATAAGCAAAAAATCCACGCCGTCCATGCACTTTCGCAATAAACTGGCGACCTGCTGATGAGGAGAATCGCTTTGTTTCATGTTGTACTGGTCGAACCAGAAATCCCACCGAATACCGGCAATATCATTCGCCTGTGCGCCAATACAGGTGCGCAGCTGCATCTGGTCGAACCACTCGGCTTCCCGCTGGACGATGCCAAGATGCGTCGTGCCGGGCTCGATTATCACGACTACGCACAAATGAAGGTACACGCCGACTGGCAAGCCTTCCTCAATTCCTTTCCGGCAGAACAGCCGCTGAACCACGAGCGCATGTTTGCACTCACCACGCACGGCTCCACACCGTTTGCCAGCATGGCTTTCCAGCCGGGCGATGTATTTGTGTTCGGTTCGGAGACCAAGGGACTGGAAACGAGCTTGCGTGAATCATTCCCGCCATCGCAGCGCATACGCCTGCCGATGCGGCCGGATAATCGCAGCCTGAATTTATCCAATACGGTAGCGGTGGTGGTCTATGAAGCGTGGCGGCAAAACAATTTTGCCGGCGGCCAATAATCATTGCAGTGTTAAAGTCACCCTTAATTCATAGCCTACAGCCTGTTACTTCTTAACCAAGGAATCCCATGAATTTACGCCAGCTTTCTTTCGCCGCCCTTACCGTGCTTATCAGTGCCAGCAGCATGGCGCACGACTATCGCGCCGGCGACATTTATGTTGACCATCCTTATGCACGCGCCACCGTTGCCGGGCAAACCAGTGGCGGCGCTTACCTGACGCTGGAAAACAAGGGCAGTAGCGCCGACACGCTGGTATCGGCCACATCCCCTGCGGCCGCTTCGGTTGAGATCCACACCATGTCGATGACAGCTGACAACGTGATGCGCATGCGTGAAGTCGGCAGCCTGGATATCAAGGGCAAGGAAAAAATCACCATGCAGCCTGGCGACGGTTATCACATCATGCTGATGGGTTTGAAGGCACCACTCAAGGCCGGTGATAAATTACCGCTGACACTGACTTTCAAAAAAGCAGGAAAGATAGAAGCGGCGATCGTGGTTGAAGAAGGCGCTAAAAAAGCCGGCAAGATGGAACATCACCATCATTGATTTGCATTACGCCGGACAAATAAAAAAAGGACGTTTTTAAACGTCCTTTTTTTATTTACGATGTCGAAATTACTTGGCGGCGTAGCTGCTAAACACCCGGGTCTTGCCGTCGGCCTGGAACAACAAGACGTCATAGGCGTCCGCACCATGTCCCTCCATTTCCATACCTGGTGAACCCATAGGCATACCCGGTACGGCCAGGCCTTTGGCTTTCGGCTTCTCGGCCAGCAAGCGCTTGATATCTGCGGCTGGCACATGACCTTCCAGCGCGTAACCATCGATGACACCGGTATGACAGCTGCCCAGTGCGGACGGCACACCGTACTTGCTGCGATAGGCGGCAGTGTTCGGCACATTATGGCCATTTACCTTGAAGCCATTCTTTTCCAGATGCGTGATCCACTCGGTGCAGCAACCGCAAGTCGCGCTTTTATACACATTGATCACTGGCTGCGCTTTGGCAAACGAAAGTCCCGGCAATACACCGGCCAAAGCCAATGCACTTAATACTGTACGTCTTTGCATGATTAGTCCTTTCCAATAGACAAAAAGCCGCAAACAGGCTTGCGGCTTTTCGGGTTTAACAGGGCAAAATCAGGCTGCTTGTGCAGCGGCCATGCGTGTCACGATTTCCTTGCGATAGCGGTTCAGTTCCTGCACGGTACCGAAAGTGCGCTCAAACAGCAGCGACATATTGTGCAGGATGCGATCGACGACTTTCTTTTCCCACTCGCTGTCGAACTTGATCTGACCGTCGAGCCAGCGCTCCAGCCATTCAGGATCAGGCAAACGCGATTGCACGGTATCGTTCGGGAACAGCGATTGGTTCACGTGCAGATTGGTCGGATGCAGCGGTTTCTCGGTACGACGGGCCGATGCCATCAAGACACCGATCTTGGCAAACGCAGCACGTGCGCTATCGCCGACTTCCACCAATGCTTTTTTCATATAGCGCAGGTAAGCGCCGCCGTGACGTGCTTCATCCTGGCTGATGATTTTGTAGATTTGCTTGATGACAGGCTCGGTATGCCAGTCAGAGGCACAGCGATACCAGTGGTTCAAACGGATTTCGCCGCAGAAATGCATCATCAGTGTTTCCAGCGCAGGCGCCGGATCGAATTCGAAACGTACGTTATGCAATTCTTCTTCAGTCGGGACATATTCCGGACGGAAGCGACGCAAGTACTCCATCAGTACCAGCGAGTGCTTTTGTTCTTCAAAGAACCAGACCGACATGAAAGCGGAAAAATCACTGTCACCGCGATTGTCACGCAAGAACATTTCGGTTGCAGGCAAAGCAGACCACTCAGTAATCGCATTCATGCGAATGGTTTGTGCCTGCTCATCGGTCAGTTTGGAGCCGTCGAACTGGTCCCATGGAATGTCTTTTTCCATGTTCCAGCGAACCTGCTCTAGCGATTTAAACAATTCTGGGTACAGCATACGCGCCTTAAAAATTGAGTTAAGTCCTTGATTCTACCAAGAAATTCAGCGCCCACCCAGTATCAGCAGCTAAACATACGCGCATTTCCCGGAAAAAACATTCGCTGATTCGATTCTTTTCAAGTATCGAAAACGCGCCTATCCCGCGCCGTTACTTGCTTTTTTAATGTTTTCTTAACGGCGAAGTGGGATGCAAAAAAACCTCATTAGCTGCTAAAAATTTAAACCATTCAGCGCTGAATTCAATCGTTTTTTATGTTTCTGACAGCCTAAAAGATTATTTTTTCCGCACCATGACAAACCGCCGCTCTTGGTGCAATATGAGACACGCTTATCCGCCCTACTACCCCCTTATCATGACAAAACAATTCATCCGCCTGTTCTTGCACGCCGCCCTGGTAAGCACCCTTGGCCTGGGCACACAGGCTTTCGCCCAAACCGGCAATGCCGCAGCCAGCCCGGCTGCCTGTCCGGCCACACTGAATTACACGCTTGCCCGTTTGCAAGACGAAACCCCGCAAAACCTTTGCCAATATGCAGGGAAAGTAATTCTTGCAGTCAACACCGCCAGTTATTGCGGCTTTACCGTGCAGTACGAAGGGCTGGAGCAGCTCTATGCGAAATACAAGGATCGCGGCCTGGTCATACTGGGCTTCGCCTCCAATGACTTCGGCCAGCAGGAACCGGGCGCCAACAAGGAAATCGCCGAGTTTTGCCACAATACCTATGGCGTGAAATTCCCGATGTTCGCCAAAAGCTCGGTAATCGGGCCCAACATCAACCCTTTTTATAAGTCGCTGATGGCGAATGGCGCGCAAACACCGAAATGGAATTTCCATAAAATCCTGCTGGACCGCAGCGGCAAGGTCGTCGAAAGCTATCCGTCCAAAGTGACACCTGACAACAAGAAACTGGTGGCTGACATAGAAAAGGCATTGGCGCAGAAATAGAACGATGCCTATGGCAAGCGGAACACATGCAATAGCCGAACAACAACGTTACAGTGCGGATTCTCTGCAAGACGCTGCACGCGCAGGCATAATGACGATGCTCGCATCCGGCTGTTATTTGGACCAATGCACAAACCATCTCTCGGGCCATAAAACTGAGTGATTTTCCAGACCAGACAACCATTTCATAGATAAAGAGGCGAGCAATCGCCACCACTACCATGCGCATTCTGATTATTGAAGACAATGCCGATATCGTCGCGAACCTGTACGCTTTCCTGGAGCCGCGCGGCTACGTACTCGATTCCGCTGCCAACGGATATGCAGGCTTCGCGCTCGCAGCACAACATGATTACGATGCCGTCATCCTCGACATCAAACTGCCCGGCATCGATGGCCTGACCCTGTGCCGCAAAATGCGTGACGAATTGCAGAAAGACACGCCGGTACTGATGTTGACCGCACGCGACACGCTGGATGACAAAGTCGCCGGCTTCGATAGCGGTGCTGATGACTACCTGGTAAAACCATTCTCGCTGCTGGAAGTGGAAGTGCGCCTGAAAGCGCTGGTGCGCCGCGCCCGTGGCAAAAACCAGGGCACCAATTTCCTCAGCGTCGGCAATCTGGTATTCGATACCTCGACCTATCAAGTCAAGCGTGACGGAATTCCAATCTCATTGACCAAAACCGGCTTCAAGATCCTGACCTGCCTGATGAAGGAAGCGCCAAAAGTCGTTTCGCGCGAAACACTGGAACTGGAAGTCTGGGGCGACCATCCGCCGGATAGTGATGCCTTGCGTACCCACATCCATGCATTGCGCCAGGCGCTGGATAAAGCACATCCGTTTGCCATGCTGCGCACCGTGCAAGGCATAGGTTATCGCTTGGTAGATGCGGATGAAGCGCCCTAGTACGCTGCGCCGTCGCATAGTTGTAGCCTATCTGTTCTTTGCCCTGGCGGTTTGTACCTTCGTCGGTGTCGTCGCCTCGGTTGCAATTGTCGGCATTGAAGACTTGCTGGTCGACGAACACTTGCGCAGCATCGCCGCCTGGGCATCGCCGCGCCATGCGGCCGGTATGCCGGTCGAAATGCCATCCGATGTCAGCTTCTATCATGGCACTGCCATCCCGCCTGAATTGCGCGACCTGCCTTTCGGCGTCGCCAAACGCGTATTCGAAGATCAATACGTGCATTTGCTGGCCGGCCAGGATGCAGCCGGCCCCTATGTTGTGATTGACCGCGCCAGCGAATACAAAAACATTGAACATGTCATCTTCGCGATGCTGGCCGCGGGCTTCCTCGGCTTCGTCG
Source organism: Janthinobacterium sp. Marseille (assembly GCF_000013625.1). Taxonomy (NCBI): domain Bacteria; kingdom Pseudomonadati; phylum Pseudomonadota; class Betaproteobacteria; order Burkholderiales; family Oxalobacteraceae; genus Janthinobacterium; species Janthinobacterium sp. Marseille. Next base: position 3,549,918 of record NC_009659.1, read on the forward strand.
CGCTCTCGCTCTTCCTCGGCAGCTTCATCGCACGCGGCTTTGTCGACCCTATCATTACGCTGGCCAATGCTGTGATGGACAAAAAAGCCAATACGCAATTGCCCCTGTTAAATCATCAGGATGAAATGGGTGTTCTGGCGCGCGCCTTCGCCGAACACACGGCTGAACTCAAGCAATTCCTCGCACGTGAACGCTTCTTCACCGGCGACGTCAGTCACGAATTGCGCACGCCACTGACCATCATCATCGGTGCCGCCGAACTGCTGGTCGAGCAAACCGCCGATCAACCGGCATTGCAGGCACCTGCACGCCGCATCATGCGCGCAGCGAAGGAAGCAACCGATTGCGTCAGCGTACTCTTGCTGCTGGCACGGCGTCCGGACACCATAGACCGGCCGCTGACCTCCATTTCCGAAGTCATCCGGGCGGAGATAGAACGCGGCCAACCACTGGTAAGAGACCGGCCTATCAGCCTGCATTTTCAGGAAGGCAAAGACTTCTCGGTATTCGGACGTAAGGAATTGCTATCGTCCGCGATCGGCAACCTGATCCGCAATGCTTGTGAATACACCGATGAAGGATCGGTCGTAGTATCGATCCAGGACCACAGTGTGCTGGTCGAAGACACTGGCCCCGGCGTACCCGACATCATCCGTGCCCGCCTGAAAAACGACCCCTCCCAACCTCAGCTGATAGGCTCGGCCGGCTCCGGTCTCGGCCTGGCTTTGGCCATACGTATCTGCGAGTACCTCGGCGCCAAACTCGAGCACGATGACAGGCCGCAGGGAGGTAGTATTTTCCGCATCCACTTCCAGTCTGATTTAACGAAAAACTAACGCTAATATCACGTTAATTTGAGTTCTTCCGAGCTAACCTGCGGCTGCGTAGGGGATGTTCGCAGCTGTCAAAACCTCCCCTTCCGGTCTGGGTTTTTGTCCCTATACTGGACTTAGACTCATACGTATTGAACTGCAGGAAATTTGCACGCGTTAGCAAGTAGTGGCCAAAAGATGTTCATGGATTCGTCCGGGAACAGACAACAACATGGTCGTACGCCGACCGCCGCTTATATTCAATAAACCTTGAGGAAGACATGGAATTACTAGGAACTCCAGCATTTTGGGCCGCACTCGGCAACATCATCCTGATTAATATCGTGCTGTCCGGCGATAACGCAGTCGTCATCGCATTGGCCGCCAAATCACTGCCGCCAAAACAAAAGAAAATGGCCGTCATCTACGGTAGTGCCGCCGCCATTATCCTGCGTATCGTCTTGACCATTTTTGCTTTGCAATTACTGACTCTGCCTTATCTCAAACTGATAGGCGCGGTCTTGTTGTTCTACATCGGCGTGCAATTGCTGGCCGAAGACGGCGGCGAAGAAAATATTGAAGGCCACTCCAACCTGTGGGGCGCCATTAAAACCATTCTGATCGCCGATCTGGTCATGAGCCTGGACAATGTACTCGGCGTCGCTGCAGCTGCAAACGGCAATGTCGTACTGCTGATCATCGGCCTAGCCATCAGCGTTCCGCTGATCGTGTTCGGTAGCGCACTGGTACTGAAGTTGATGGAAAAATTCCCTATCATCATCACACTGGGCGCAGCATTGCTGGGTTACCTGGCTGGCGAAATGCTGTTCTCCGACACAGCAGTCACACCGTGGATCGCAGCTAACATGCCGCACCACGAAATCGGTTTGTTCGGCAGCAGCCACCTGAGCATTCCAGGCCTGGTACTGGCTATCGGCGTCGTCATCGTCGGTACCTACCTCGGCAAACGTCATCACAAAGAAGCAACCGCTTAATAAGCAGTGCGCCGTCGTCCAGCGACGACGGCTGCAAACAACAAGGGCGAACCGGTATAACTGGTTCGCCCTTTGTTTTTTCCGCATGCAAAGTACGGTTTTAGTATTTCTTCAAATTGAAACTGTGATCGGTCACCAGGCGCGTGCTTGCCAGCAGCGGGCTCAGGCCCAGCACCAGCTGGGTTAACTTGTCGCCAGGCAAGGCCCAGATTTGCGCACGCGGCGCTTCCACTTGAGTGACCGCGGTAATCAGCGGTGCCACCCATTCCGCTTCCGGCGTGACATCCAGCAGCACATCGCCTTCCGAAGTCGTGTGCAAATAAATCTCGCCACCTTCGGTCAGGCCGAAGCAAATACCCCAACCGCTGCTTTTATTATTGTTTTTGATCAAATACTGGATATTGCGATTCTGATGGTCTATCCACGCTTCCACGTCATACGTGGTTTTCAGGACGATCCACGGCCTCACCAGCGACTGATCCTGTGCATTTTCATCATCTTCGTACATCATTGCTGTTCATTTTTGTATGGATAAGACATGCGGCACTGTACACCTTGCACGAAGATTCGGTAGCATAGGTGTAGACAAAAACCACACAACTGCAGGCAATCCTGCTGCATCGTGATATCCTGCGCACCCTGGATCACCTATTGCTGAATCGCTGTTAATGACGACTACCGAAACCACGCCTAACCCAATTCAATCCGCACGTACCTTGCTCAAGGAACTTCAGGAAAAATTTGCCGTATTTGGCGACTTCCTGCCTTTGGCAATTGGCATCGACAAGCAACTGATCGCCCAAATCCCGGATGTCAGCCGCAAATCGCTGCGCACCGCGCTCGGCATACACACCAATTCCCTGCGTTACCTGAAAGGGATGGAAAAAGCGACTGTGCGCTTTAACCTGGATGGCAGCAATGCGGATGAAGTGACAGATGTACATCGCACGCATGCGACCACGACGTTGAAAGAACGCTTCAAGAAAAATGCCGAACAGCGCAAAGCACAGCGTCAGGCAGAAGAAACACAACGCAAAGCCGCCGCGAAACAGCGTGAAGCAGAAGAAGCAGAGCGCCTGCGCGCAGAAAAATTGACTCAGCTGGCCGAAAAATTTTCGCGCAAAAACTGATGCCGTCTTAACTTGCCTGCGCTCCGGCAGGCAAGCCCCCACCCTACCAGTAAGTCCACAACATCTTCGCCGCCAGCACATACAGCAGGCAGGCGAAGATGCGTTTGAGCACGGGCACCGGCAGGCGATGCGCGAGTCGCGCACCAAAAGGTGCGGTAAACACACTGCCGCAGACGATGCCCGCCAACGCGATAACGGAAATAAAGCCGACTGCATCATCCGGCAAGCCCGGCACGCTCCAGCCCGAAATGACATAGCCTATCGTGCCGACTATGGCCAACGGGATACCCATCATCGCACCGGTACCTATGGTTTTCTTCATAGGTACACCACACCACAGCATGAATGGAATCGTCAGGAAAGCACCACCGGCAGAAACCAGGCCGCCGATAATCCCGATAATCAAACCAACAAAGAACAAGGGGCCTGCGGAAGGCAGCGGACGCGAAGGTTTCGGTTTTTTGTTCAGGATGATTTGCGTCGCGCCAAAGAACACGATGACGGCAAAACTCAAGGCCAGGTGCCGTTGCGGTATCCATGCTGACACGGATGTCGCCAACAGACTGCCGACTACCAGGCCCGGCGTCATGCGCTTCACGATATCGAAATCGACACCGTCGAACTTCAAATGCTCGCGCACGCTGGAGCCCGAAGTAAATACGATGGAAGCCATGCAGGTGCCCAGCGCCAGATGTACGATATGGTCAGGTGCAAAGTGCTGCGCTGCGAACAAGGCCGCCATGATAGGCACCAGCGTCATGCCGCCACCTATGCCAAGCAAACCGGCTAATACACCGACAAATGCACCCGCCAATACATACGCAAGAAACCAGACCATGCCCGCACCCTTGTGATTATTTTTTATCTGCGAACTTTAGCAGTATCAGCGGCAAGGACACCAATATTTTTTCTCTAAAGAACAGAGCATCACTCTCGCATTACAGAAGGTCGATTATTCATTAGCTACAGCGGATATATACGCATACCACCATACCGACGCTTTGCCCAATGTATAGAATGGATGATGGCTACCCCGTATTTTTTTGATTCTGTTTCCACGTCGGCACCACTTTGAAAAAAGTATTAGACTAAGCAACGCAGAATCTCCATGCATCTGGTCGTTCGCTTAAAAGAATTCAAACTCCCGCGCCACTTATCCACGCGCATCCGGATTCAAGTCTTCCCAGTAAGTCTCACACAATATTTATTCAGCAGGTTCTATTGCATTCATCCACACATACACCCGTCATCAAGAATGAACGCCTGTTCCTGCTAACCATCGCCGGCATACAGTTCACGCACATTCTTGACTTCATGATCATGATGCCGCTCGGTCCGCAACTGATCAGGGTCTTGCACATCGATACGCATCAGTTCGGTCTCTTGCTGTCGTCTTATACATTTACGGCGGCGGCATCCAGCCTGTTGGCGGCAACTTATATCGATCGCTTTGACAGACGCAAACTGATGCTGGTCTTGTACGCCTGCTTCATTATCGCGACCCTATGTTGCGGCCTGGCGCCGAATTTCACGTTCCTGCTGATTGCACGTGCATTGGCTGGTGCGTTTGGCGGCATCCTTGGTGGACTGGTGCAAACAATGGTCGCGGATGTGATCCCGTTTGAGAGACGTGGCAAGGCGCTGGGGACGGTGATGGCGGCATTTTCGATTTCGACCGTGGCCGGTGTGCCGCTGGGCCTGTTGCTGGCATCTACGTTCACGACGCTGGGCTGGCGTGCGCCTTTCTTCTTTATCGTTTTGCTGGCGGGTATATTTTGGGTCATTGGCTACAAGCTGCTGCCTAACATGACTGCGCACCTGCACAACAAACCGCTCGGCAATGTCTTCCAGCGTATCTTTGCAGTTGCCAGGGAACCGCGCCATTTGACCGCTTTCGCTTTTATCGCAATGATCATGATGGCCGGTTTTACCGTGATCCCGTATATCGCGCTGTACATGACAACGAATGTCGGTTTGCCGGAATCCTTCATCACTGTGGTTTATTTGTGTGGTGGTGCGGCGACTTTCTTCACTTCGCAACTCATAGGCCGGATGGCGGATAAATACGGCAAACTAAAAGTATACCGACGGGTCGCACTGGCCTCATTTATTCCACTACTGATCACTACCCATCTGGTACCGATCGCATGGTGGCTGGTGCTGATCAATTCGACGATATTTTTTATCCTGGTGCCAGGACGTATGGTGCCGGGCATGGCGATGGTGAGTGCCGTACCGGAAGCGCATGTGCGCGGTACCTTCATGACCCTGATTTCATCTGTACAAATGCTGTCGTCCGGTCTCGCGACGCTGATCGCCGGCCTGATTATTACGCGCACACCGGACGGAATGATAGAGCACTACGACACGGTCGGTTATCTGGCAGTAGCTTGCGGCGTAGTGACAATCTGGCTTGCACAGCGCCTGCGCATACCGCCTGACCCTGCCGACAGCACAGGCAAACCCGCCGCATAAAGATTCAGGTTTTTACAGCAGGCGGGCGCTTGCCGGCGGGCTTGCGGCCGGATGATTTCGCTGCAGTTTTCTTGACGGCGACAGGTTTCTTCGCGGCTGGCTTGACTGTTTTTTTCGATGCCGCGGCTTCTTCTGACATCACCGTGCTGACAGCCTGATTGAATTGATCCTGCAACATATCCCACCACGCAGTGGAAGTCGCGCTAGCGGCACTGGCATGCAAAGGGTCCGGGCTTACCGGAGCGGCCGGTTCTGCTGCTTTGGGTTCCGGCGCAAAAGTTTGTCCCATGCTGCGCAAGGTACTGATTGTTGCGCTTTGTACCTCCAGCGCTTGTATCGTGCCGCGCAACATATTCATATTCGCAGTCAGCCAGGCTTCAACCGCCTTTAAATCGGTGATTTGCTTATTGATTTCTTCCACCGACAAGGTCGGCATCACCATGCCCGGTATGCCTGTGGCCGGCGGCTTCATGCCGCCCCACATATTCTTGACGAACTCCATCGTCTCGGCCATGGCATCAAAGCCTGGAAGATTCGGCATATTGGGCTGGGTCACGATAAACCTCCGGAATGCGATTGCACAACAACCAGACTGCAAGCCCGGCATGTCGCGTTGAGTTTCCTAAGCGTAGCAGATAAAGCGCATCTATCTAGCGTAAAGGACGCTGCAGCCTGCAACTTGTCGGCAAGGCAGTACTGGCCGCCGGCAAATACAACTCCGTCTTGAAACCGTAGCCGCTGCCTTCATTGTCGAAACGCATGCCGCCATCAGACTTCCTGCGCATAACGGATACATATAAGGGCTGGATCAATTGATGATCGGATGCCCTCATCGTCGCATCGTGGAAGGCATTCCGATAATGCGCACCTTCCAGCGCCTGCGCCACCGCCCGCGCATCGGTCGATCTGGCTTTTTCGATTGCAGTCGCCAGCATCTCTATCATGATGTGCATGCGCAGGTGCACGTAGTCATCCTTGGGCTGCGGATAACGCTGGCGGAAAGCACTGTAAAAGCGGCCACTGGCTGAATCTGCCATTCCATCACCTACATTCGGATGCCATTCAGCCACCGCACGGACGCGATCGACCCCGGCATCACCTATCGCTGCCGGCGCACCCAGGCCGTTGCCATAGAAAGTATAGAACTTGGTGTTCAGGCCAAATTCTTTCGCAGCCTTCACTAGCAGCGTCAAATCGTTGCCCCAGTTACCGCTTATCACCGCATCGGCACCACTGGCCTTGATCTTGGCAATGTAAGGTGCGAAATCCTTGATCTTGCCAATCGGGTGTAATTCATCACCGACGATCTGGATATCCGGTCGCTTTGCCGCCAGTTGGGTTCTTGCCGCTTGCGCTACCAGCCGCCCGAAACTGTAATCCTGCCCGATCAGGTAAACCCGCTTGGCACGGGCATCACGCTTGATGACTTCGGTTAATGCATGCATGCGCATATCGGCATTCGCATCGAAACGAAAATGCCAGTAACTGCATTTTTCATTCGTCAAAGCCGGATCAACTGCGGAGTAATTCAGGAATAGCACCCGGTTATCCGAGGCCCGCTGATTATGCTTGTTCACCGCATCCAGCAAGGCAGCCGCAACTGCGGAGCTATTGCCCTGCACCATGAAAGGAATACGCTGGTCGGCCAGTCGCTTGAATTCCAGCAGCGACTCTTCCACGCCCGATTTGTTATCAAAGATCTCCAGCGCCAACGGATGTGCACCATCCGGCAACCTGACACCGCCGCGCGCATTCACCGCATCTATCGCGAGTTGCAGGTTACGCACTACCGCTTCACCGGCATTGGCAAACGCACCGGACATGCCGTCTATCATGCCTATGCGGATAGGCTCAGCCGCTTGCGCCACGCTGCAGACGCACAGCAGGACGGTCGCCAATATATTTTTTACTTGGAATTTCAATGCCGGACTTTCTTAAAACGTCCATTTTACGCGGCGGCAGGCGCACTTGCTTGTGCACCGAATCCCCGCCCTTGCGTTTACACTAGCGCCATGACGCCAGAGACCCCGCCATCCCCACATGCCACGCCGCGCAAACGGCTGTATCTGGGCGGACTGCTGGTCTTGCTGGCGTCTGTGCTGCTACACCTGATCATCCTGGCCTGGGCACGCGGCCTGATTACGCTCCCTTCCGGTAAAACGCCGGATGACACGATGGTGATCGCAGCCACGCTAGAGACGGAAGCGCCACCCCCACCCAAACCGAAAATCGTCGCAGCGGCAAAACCCAAACCACGTCCGCGACCAGCCAAACCTGTCCCTGCTATCGCGCCCGCAGCTGAACCGCCAGCAGAGACGAATACTGCTGCCAGCGAGCCTGAAACTGATGTGGCAAGTAACGAGCAGATTGCTGTAGAAGAGGAACTTGCACCGAGCGTAGCCGAAGCCGAAAACAGCATCGCCTACAAAATCGACCTGCCGCCTTCAGCCAGCCTGAAATACGATATCCAGAAAATCCCGAAGGAAGGCTCGCCCATGTATGGCAGCGGCACCATCAGTTGGCATACAGATGGTCATCAATACACGGTGGATGGTGACTTTGGTGTGCTCTTTATTACCGCCTTGCGCTTCAGGAGCAGCGGCAGCATCACGGATATCGGCATAGTGCCCGAGCTCTATAGCGAAAAACGTTTTCGCCGCTCCGAGACCAATACCCACTTCCAGCGCGAACCTTCACTGATCAGTTTTTCCGCATCAACGCAATCGTATCCGCGCACCGGCGGCGAACAAGACCGTGCCAGCATCATCTGGCAACTGGCAGGCATAGGACGCGGCGACAGTGGAAAATTTGTGGCTGGAGCCAGCATTGATTTATTCGTCGCCGGTACACGCGATGCGGAAACATGGCACATACTGGTGATCGGCCAGGAAGAGATCATGATAGACGGAGTCAGCACCACCGCATGGCATGTCGCGCGCGCGCCCAAGCGTGGTTCCTACGACCAAAATCTGGATATCTGGCTGGCGCCACAGCAAAACTGGTATCCGGTGCGCCTGCGTTATACAGAAGCCAATGGTGACTACCTGGATATGTCATTGACCAGCTTGAACGTTTCCGCCCCACACTAGTCATATAATCCTAACAACCTTTTAATTTGGTGACCCAATGAAGCGCACTCTTTACCGTAATCTGGAATCAATGTTGCTCGCCACCGTGATCGCTACTTCAGCGAGCGCCACGCTGGCGCAAACACCGGCCAAACGCAGTTTCAACCTGCCGCCATCGGCCGACCTGAACTATGCAATCAACGCCAACCAGCGCGGCTTGCCACTGAATGGCACGGCCGTCCTCCATTGGAAGACCGACAAGACAACTTACTCGATTACAACTGAAACCCGCGCCATGCTGCTGGGCAAAATACTGGAAGCCAAAAGCGAAGGCACCATTGATGCCTTTGGCCTGGCACCACTCACTTCCACCGAAAAGCGCTATCGCAAGGATCCAACCACGGTGACCTTCAATCGCGATGCCAAAACGATCAGTTTCAGCGCATCCGATGCCAGCTATCCGATCAAGGGCGGCGAACAGGATCGCAACAGCATAGTCTGGCAATTGGCGACCATTGCACGTAGCACACCGAACAAATTCAAAACCGGTGCCAGCATTCCGGTAACCGTAGTCGGACAAAAAGATGCGGATGCATGGGTCTTCAAAGTCAGCAAAGCCGAAAAAATCAAAACCGCAACCGGCGACCTGAACACGGTAAAAGTCAGCCGCGTCGTCAAGGATGGTGACAATGGACAAAAGCTCGACATCTGGTTTGCACCGTCGATGGAATGGTATCCGGCTCGCGTACGCATTACCGAACCTGAAGGCGACTTCATCGAACAGACCCTCACCAAAGTAGATCCGGTATAGCTCCTATATAGCCTGACAGACGAAGCGATAAGCCGGCACGGCATATAATTCGGCTTCGGTCGGCACTTTGGATAAAGTGCCACGCTTTTGTTGATGAAGGAAATTATGAGTTCTGCAGATGGTGCACTGGTATTGTTCAGCGGTGGGCAAGACTCCACGACTTGTGTGGCATGGGCGCTGAAGCGCTACGCCAAGGTTGAAACGATAGGTTTCGATTACGGCCAGCGTCATGCCGTCGAACTGGAAGTGCGTCCTGACGTGCTGCGATCCTTGCGCGATATTAATCCGGAGTGGAACAAAAAGTTGGGGGAAGATCACATGATAGATCTGTCGCTCATCTCCAAAATATCCAACACCGCGATGACGCAAGACGTAGAAATCACCATGATGGAAAACGGCTTGCCGAATACCTTTGTACCCGGCCGCAATTTGCTGTTCATGACAGTCGCTGCGACCGTCGCTTATCGTCGCGGACTCGATGTATTGGTCGGCGGCATGTGCGAAACCGATTTCTCGGGCTATCCGGATTGTCGCGACGATACGATGAAAGCCTTGCAGGTCGCGCTCAACCTCGGTATGGCGACCCGCCTCAAGCTGGAAACACCGCTGATGTGGATAGACAAGGCAGAGACCTGGAAGATGGCACAAGACCTCGGTGGCAAGCCATTGGTCGACCTGATCCGTGCCGGCACCCACACCTGCTATCTCGGCGAACGCGGTGCCTTGCATGACTGGGGATATGGCTGCGGCACATGTCCTGCATGCGAATTGCGTGCGCGTGGATATGCGAACTTCGCTGCGCAAGAAAAGTAAGCCGGCGACAAGCTCCGCCGCGCCGTGTTAATTAAGCGTTAAATTGCAACACTCCCGGGTTTTTAGCTGCAGACAGGTCTTCAGGATAATCTGAAACCCGGGCTCTCCTCCTCTTCTCCCCGCAAACTCCACATTTACGACGCGCGCAATCTGCGCATTCATCGCCTCTGTACGCCTCGAATTTACGCTTGAAAATTTGCGACAGCGCAACTGTGAAAAAGAAGTCTGAAAATATTCAAACAGCAGTCTCAAAATATTTCATTGATGGGTTAAATTTATGCATCAATGAGCTTGTGAGCGGCTGATATGGTGGCGTGCCCCTACGCTGCAACGATCAGTGAGGGTTATAACTATAGTTACCCAATCAAAGGACACGACCATGATATGGCAACAGATTTACGATCCGCTTAACAGTTTCGGCTTCTCCACCATCGCCGCCGGTATACCGGTTGCAGTACTCCTCGCAGCACTCGCATTCTTCCACATGAAAGCCCACCTCGCGGCGGGCTTGGCACTCGTAGTCGGCATCGTCATCGCCGCTTTCGTCTTCGGCATGCCGGTGGCAATGGCCGGCAAGGCGGCAGGTTACGGTATTGCGGCCGGCCTGTTCCCGATCGGCTGGATCGTACTGAATATTATCTTCCTGCACCGCCTGACCACGCTCAACGGATACTTCAAGGTTTTGCAAAACAGCATCAGCGGCATCACCGAAGATAGACGCCTGCAACTGTTGCTGGTGGCATTCTGCTTTGGCGCCTTCTTCGAAGGTGCCGCCGGTTTCGGCACCCCGGTCGCTGTAACCGGTGCGATCCTGATCGGCCTTGGCTTCTCGCCTTTGGCCGCATCCGGCCTGGCACTGATTGCCAATACCGCGCCAGTTGCTTATGGTGCACTCGGCGCACCTGTGATCGCGTTGTCGGCTGTAACCGGTATCGATTTGCTCGACCTGTCATCGATGATTGGTCGCCAGTTGCCATTCTTCTCAGTGCTGGTGCCGTTCTGGCTGATCTGGGCGTTTGCCGGTTTCCGCGGCATGCGCGAGATCTGGCCGGCGATTCTGGTTGCCGGCGTATCGTTCGCGATACCGCAATTCGTCGTCTCGAACTACCACGGCCCATGGCTGGTTGACGTGATTGCAGCGATTGTTTCGATGGGCTCGCTGACATTGTTCCTCAAAGTATGGCAACCGAAGAAAATCTGGACTTCGACCGCCCTGCGCAATCGCAATGACAATTCCAAGGATGACATCAAGCCTGAACCGGAGTCGGAAGAGAAACCGGTACTGGCCAGCATCAGCGTCGCAAAGTCGTGGATGCCATGGGTCATCCTGTCAGTCTTCGTTTTCATCTGGGGTACACCATTATTCAAGAAAGCGATTGACACAATCTGGTCATGGAAATATGCGATCCCCGGCCTCGACAAGATGGTCATGAAGATGCCACCGGTTGCGAAGGAGCCTTTCCTCGAAGCTGCCGTCTTTAACTTCAATGTATTGTCGATGGCGGGTACCGGCATCCTGGTTTCTGCGATCGTCGCCGGTGTATTGATGGGCTACTCATTCAAACGCCTGCTGCAGGAATACTGGCAAACCATCAAGCTGGTGCGTTACTCATTGCTGACCATTTGTGCGATGTTCGGCGTCGGTTACCTGACCAAGTACTCGGGCCTGGACGCCACCCTGGGCCTGGCCTTCGCACATACCGGTGTGTTCTATCCGATGTTTGGTACTTTGCTCGGCTGGCTCGGTGTGGCATTGACCGGTTCGGATACCGCCGCCAACGTCTTGTTCGGCAGCCTGCAAAAAACCACCGCCGAACAACTTGGCTTGCCGCCGGTACTGATGGCATCGGCCAATAGCTCCGGTGGTGTGATGGGCAAGATGATCGATGCGCAATCCATCGTAGTGGCCTCCACTGCAACCAAGTGGTATGGACATGAGGGTGATATCTTGCGTTACGTCTTCTTCCATTCGATCGCACTGGCCATCCTGGTCGGCTTCCTGGTCACCCTGCAAGCCTATGTGATTCCATTCACACTGATGGTTGTGAAATAAAAACCGGCAGCTAATACGCTGAAACTAAAAAGGCCCCTGAACGGGGCCTTTTTTATTTTGCATCTGCTTATCGTGGAGCACTGCCCGCCGGCATATTCGGATACATGGGTTCCACTGGTGCTGTTGCTGGTGGTGGCGGAGCGACATGGATCGTGGTGGTTTCACGCAAGACACCGCCACCGCTGACACTACCGGAGACGGTCGTGTCCTGCCCGCTCATGCGCCGTATGCAGTCCGGCCGGTCCGCGTCGGGTAAGGCATTACAGCGTATCTGTGCATTCTTTTGATAAACCGAAGCATCGTCGTCTTTCAATTTGCCGTGGCGCGCTTCGTTCAGTGCCGCACCGGCATCGCGCAGGCAGGTCGCTCGATCTTGTGCTGACCGGCCATCCATACAGGCAGCCCGATCCTGCTGATAATTGCTGAGCGCGGTGTCAGCAGCAGACGCCAAGCCTGCAGCAAAGGAAATGCAAAATACGCACAGAGATATACCCAGCGCCTTGTAAACGACATTTTTATTTAATTGCATGGCAGCCTCCTGTTAAGGAAAGTCTCAGTTTAGGAGCCCGTTTTTTTCCCGTATGTACGGTAACCGACTTATACCAACTTGAAATTGCAGGATGGCAAGGCGCTGCAAAAAGCCGTGCAGGGAGTAAATTCCCGGCCATTTCCCTGCACAATCATTTAATTCAATGACATACTTGCCCTTACGCCAAGACTGGTCGGCAACGCGCCGGTACTTCTGGTGTCAATTAAAAATAGATCATTCAAGAGAGACAGTAATGCCCCAAACCAAGACGCCCCGCAAGCATTTTTCCATGTTGCGTGGCTTTCACCTGGCAGACTTTTTTACGCTGGGCAACGCCGCCTGCGGTGTAGCGGCGGTATTTTTTGCCATGTTGTATATGGCCAGCCATTCGCTGACACACTTCTACGCTGCTGCGGCAATGGCTCCGGCCGCTTTCATATTCGACGTTCTGGATGGTCGCATTGCACGCTGGCGCCGCCAGCACTCGGCGATGGGACGCGAGCTGGATTCGCTAGCCGATGTGATTTCATTCGGCCTGGCGCCGGTTACGCTGGGTTTTGCGGCGGGCCTGACTGGTGGCTGGGATTGGGTTGCGATGATTTACTTCGTCTGCTGCGGCGTCAGCCGCCTGGCGCGCTACAACGTCACGGCAGAAAGCCTGTCGGAGGGAGCGGACAAGGTTGCCTACTTTGAAGGAACGCCGATCCCGACCAGCGTCATCATTACCGGCATCCTGGCCTGGCTGGCATCAACAGGCAACGTAGGTGCGGCGATTTACGGCGGCGTATGGCTGCTCGGCCCATGGGAATTGCATCCGCTGGCCTTGCTGTTTGCGCTGTCCGGCACATTAATGATCAGCAAGACGCTACACATCCCGAAATTCTAATGACCCGGCTGGTAGCGGCGCTGTCCTATAAGCGATAGATCAGCGCCGCCAGCACGACTGCCGCGGCGGAGACCGCGGTGAAGGTATCAAGCAAATCCAAAATAGCCCCCTGCTGCAAAAATTGACGGTTGTCATCAGCTTAGGCAGGGAGCACCTGATTTCCAACGAAGTCTTTGTTGGACTCTTATGCGAAAAACGCATATTGCCTTGCATCCATTGTTTTGTATCAAATGTAACAAGGCGTAAATGCGTTGGCGAATTAAGCTGAATAATCTTTCAATGGATGCTTCAAACACGTATGCGTGCTTGTAAAGGGGAGTAACCATGAAGAAAAAGCTTATCGCACTGACGATAGCACTGGTCGTCGTCAACGCCACCGCAGCACAACTGTCCGCCGAAGCTTATAGAAGCAAACATGCACAGGACAAGACTGCGTCTTACAAGGCACCGGCGCCGGTACAAAGCATTACCAAATCCGAAGCGAAAGCAGCCAATATGGCGCTGATCGTAGAAAACTTCGAAAGAATCGACGCCAATAATGACGGCATCGTCACGCGCAATGAGCTACGTGCTTATGTGCTGTCAACGCGCCGCCATGTGCCGCTGACCTGAGTTGTAACTAACTCTGGCGATTCATTCCTTGGGATCGCCGGGCTGTTTTTTGAGCGCGGCAGCCACTGCCTGCACCCTTGCCTCATGGATCGCTTCCGGTATGCGTTGTGCCTGGTCCGGATAACGTTGTCGCGTCAATTCTGCAATCTCCCCGCCATTCACCGTTTGTGCCGCTGCCAGCGCTGCCTGCAGATAGGCCTTTTGCGGGAAAGGTTTGTCTGCGAAACCAGTACGTCCGCGATGGTCACACTCTGATGCCTGCAACATTTCAATAAAGCGTTGCGGCTTGCGGAAAGCGTCACAACGCTCCAGTAAATTCACTATCGTATTCGCACGCAATTCCAGCGCGCGCCCGACATTGCCATGCTCCCGCGCCGTCATCAGCGCCAGGTCCCGGCAATCATTCGGGATTTTCAGGCGTTTACTGACCGTATCCACCAGTTTCACGCTATGCATTTCATGTCCGTGATGCCGCGGCCATTGATCGGGTAGTGTCACGCCTTTGCCGAGGTCATGCAGCAAGGCGGCACAACGCACCGGCAAATCGGCCTTGATGCCGGCCGCATAGTCGATGACCAGCATGATGTGCACCCCGGTATCGATTTCCGGATGATATTGCGCCGGTTGCGGCACACCCCACAGCACGTCCAGTTCAGGCAGGATACGTTGCAAGGCACCGCAGTCGCGCAGCACTTCAAACATGCGTGACGGTCGCACTTCCATCAAACCACGCGCCAGCTCTTGCCACACGCGCTCAGGCACCAGCGCATCGACTTCGCCGGCTGTCACCATGTCTTGCATCAATGTATTCGTTTCCGCCGCCACCGTGAATTCGGGAAAGCGTGCGGCAAAACGCGCGATGCGCAATATGCGCACAGGGTCTTCGGCAAAGGCGGGAGATACATGGCGAAAGATACGCAGCTCGAGGTCCCGTTTGCCCCCGAAGGGATCAACGATGCTGCCATCTTCATCTTGCGCCATCGCATTAATGGTCAGGTCACGACGAATTAGATCTTCTTCCAGCGTCACGCTGGCATCGGTATGGAATACAAAGCCCTTGTAACCGGGTGCAGTCTTGCGCTCGGTACGCGCCAATGCATATTCGGCGTGCGTCTTTGGATGCAGGAAGACCGGGAAGTCTTTGCCGACCGGGGTATAACCTTGTGCCACCATGGCCTCCGGTGTTGCACCCACGACGACGTAATCGCGATCCTTGACGGCGACGCCCAGCAATTCATCGCGTACTGCACCGCCAACGATGTAAGTCTTCATGTCAGTTCAATCGGGATAGGTATCGTATTTTTCTATGTGATTGGTTTCAGCCATTGCACCGGCTATCCATTGGGCGACGGCAGGATGTGCGGCGACGCGCTCGACATAGGCATCCAGTGCCGGCGCCAGCACAACTTCATAGGTGCGGAAGCGCATGACAACCGGGGCAAAGTAAGCGTCAGCAATCGAAAACTCACCGAATAAATACTGGCTGGGACCGGATAAGGCGAGGCAGTTTTCCCAGATCTCGCTGATGCGGCCGATATCGGCTTGCGCTTCCAGCGTACGTCCCTTGCCCGGGAATTTGGCGCGTATATTCATCCACATCGCAGAACGCACACCAGTGAAGCCGGAATGCATTTCCGCACAAATAGAGCGCGCCAGCGCACGTGCCGCCACATCTTCCGGCCACATTTTCTTTTCCGGGAATTGCTCGGCCAGGTATTCGCAAATCGCCAGCGAATCCCAGATCACGGTTTCCCCTGCCAGCAAGACCGGCACCCGGCCGGCAGCCGAGTAATGCGCAATCTGCATCGTCGTATCCGAACGATCCAGCAATACTGAAATTTCCTGGAACGGAATATTGAAAGCCGTCATCGCAACCCAAGGACGCATGGACCAAGAAGAATAATTCTTGTTGGCGATCACCAGCTTCAAGCCATTCTTTTCTGCGTTACCCAGCGTTTGCGACAAAGTCGGATCGAGTTCTGTAGTTTGCATAATGTCCGTAACAATAAAGTTCTTGTATGTCGCTGCGCCGCTTTACGGCAAATCCGTCGGTACAAATGCAGTCGGTGTGACGCTACCCAGGCGATCCTTCAATGATTGCGGTTTGCTCTCGAACATGGCCGCATAGTAAGTCGCATTGGAAAGTACTTTTTTCACATAATCACGGGTTTCCGAAAATGGAATCGACTCTGCAAAAATTGCCCCTTCGACCGGACGCGTCAGGGTCGAACGCCATGCCCGCGGACGTCCAGGACCAGCGTTGTAAGCAGCCGTCGCCAGTGTTTGCGAACCGCCCAGATCGTTCAAGACCATATTCAGGTAGCTGGTACCGAGCAGGATATTGGTTTCGATTTCATTGACCTGGCTGTGCGCGTAATCGGTCATACCTATCTTCTTGGCCACATGGCGCGCGGTAGCAGGCATCAATTGCATCAGGCCTGATGCGCCGACGTGTGAACGTGCATCCATGATGAAACGTGATTCCTGGCGGATCAGGCCATACACCCAGGCCATTTCCAAACCCAGCTTTTGTGTGGCGGTACGCATGACATCACGATAAGGCGATGGGAAGCGCTGCGTGAAATCAACCTCTATCTTGGTCCGATCCGATGTATTGACCATGCGATCCAGCACTTCGCTACGACGGGCAAATTCGGCCGCAGCCAGATGCTGGCGCTCATTCATCTTGCGCAGCTCCCAGTTCCACTCGCGGTAACCTTCAAAGCGCAAACCCAGATCGAAGAATTTGAAGGCGCGACGGAAACCCTGATTGGCAGCCATAGGTGCAATCTCTTCTTCCGTTACCGGAGTCGCACGCGGCGGTATCGTAATTTTTTGCCCCAATTCTTCCAGTGCCAGCTGACCATAGAAATTGGTTTGCGATGCGATCGATTGCATCAATGCATTGGCTTCATCCCGCTTGCCTTCTTCGCGCAGTGCACGCGCCAGCCAATAGGTCCAGGTCGCATCATCGCGCAATGATGGCGGCATCGCTTCTACACCTTGCCTGACCAGTTTCCAGTCACCGGCACGCAAGGCAGCACGAATCTTCCATTGATGACCTTCCAGCGACAAAGGTGCGTTACCCGCCTTGCGCCAGTAGTCTGCCGCTTCCGGTGCCAGCTTCATCGAAGCCTGCAAGGCGATTTGCGCCCAGCCCTGTGCTTCCTGCTTCTTATTCAGTAGCAGCGTGTTACCGGATAAAATTTCTGCCGCTTGTGCCGGATTGTTTTTCGCGATGCGACCCAAAGCGACGATGAATACTTCGTGCTTCACACGGCGGAAACCCACGCCCTTCGATGTAATCAGCGCAGGCTTTTCCATCGCTGTGATCAGCGAACCATCATCTATCCCGGTAAACGGCACCAGGCGGCGCACGAAATCGGTAGAACCGGTTTCCGCCGCCAGGCGTATCTGCGCCCACAAGTCGTCTTCATTGAACTGGCTGTTTTCCATCAACATGCCGATCAGTGCGACACAACCTTCACCGTAATTCTTCGGCACAGTCAGCAAGGCACGCGCATCGACGGCAACATTCATGCCCTTTTGCGCCTTCGACATCAGCGCATAGCACTTCAATTGGGTATCGTCATCCAGCTGGAACTGCGGATATTGTTCATCGAAGGTCACCCAGTCGCGCCGCTTGCCCAGTTCGAGCAACCAGTCGTTGCGCAGGCGATCGGCAATCGCGCTGCCATTATATTTATTCAGATAAGCCAGGATTTCGATCGGGCTGGCGTCCTTGATACGGGGCTTGAGCTGGTAGTAATCAACATAAGACGGAATCGCATAATTGCCGAGCCTGGAAGCGATATCGGCGGCACGTGCTGCGTCGCCGCGCCGTGACGCATCACGCAATGCTAAAAATGCATCGTCATCGCTGGCAAATCCCGCCGCGCGCTTTTGTGCATGCGCCGCCGGCAAAAGGAATACCGCAGATGCGGCGAGCAACATGACCCGCGCCAATAATTTATGCGAAAACATCAATTTCGTGACCCCTATTTTTATCCTGCTTATACTAGACCTCATTTCACCAATCGTCGTGAGATGCGTTCTAATGCTATAGCACCTAGAATAGCACGCGATTACCCTCCCGTACCCATGCAAAACAAGCTCGAATTACGTCGTACCCTACTCACATCGCGCAAGGCCCTTGCCGCGGATCAACGCGCTATTTTTGACCGTCGCCTGAGTGACAAAATCCTGCAATGGTGGCGTGCCGAAAAACCGGCCAGCCTGGGTGTGTACTGGGCGATGCGCGGTGAACCCGATGTGCATCAGGCATATGCGGAATTGGCTGCAGCCGGTGTGCAACTGGCTTTACCGTTGATCGTTGGCGATAACGCGCCCTTGCAGTTCGTGAGTTGGACACCGGGAGAAGCGCTGCGCAAGGACAGGTTCGGCACCGACATCCCGGCAGCTGACAATGCGCTGATACAGCCACAGGCATTGTTGATCCCTTGCCTGGGTTTCAATGCAGACTGTTTTCGCCTCGGTTATGGCGGTGGTTTTTACGACCGCACGCTGGCGCAAGAACCACGACCACGCACGCTGGGCGTCGCCTATGCCTTGGGTGAAGTCGACTTCAGTGCCGAGGTCTATGACGTTGCGCTGGATGCGGTAGTAACAGAAGAAGCCGTCTTCCAGCGTCCCTGAACTGTTGATATAAAAAATGCCCTGTCCGTTACCGGTACAGGGCATCGTTTGAATCTTGCTGCTTATTTTTGCGACAGGTTCAGACGAGTCCAGATGGTATGCGTCGCTACCGCCTGGTTCAGCGTGTAGAAATGCAAGCCAGGCGCACCACCTGCCAGCAAGCGTTCACACAAATCCGTCACCACATCGAGACCGAAAGCGCGTATCGACTCGCTGTCGTCACCGAAGCTGGCCAGCTTGAGGCGTATCCAGCGCGGGATTTCAGCGCCACACATATCGGAGAAGCGCATCAGTTGCGAATAATTGGTGATCGGCATGATGCCTGCCGTAACCGGTATATCCGTACCAGCTTTGCGCGCATCATCGACAAAACGGAAATAGGCATCAGCATTGTAGAAGTACTGCGTAATCGCTGAATCCGCGCCGGCCTTTGCCTTGCGTACAAAGCTGGCGATATCGTCTTGCGGCGATTTCGCTTGCGGATGCATTTCCGGATAAGCGGCAACTTCGATATGGAACCAGTCACCGGTTTCAGCGCGGATGAATTCAACCAGTTCGTTTGCATGATGAAACTCGCTGGACGACATATCCATTGCACCGTAACCGCTGGGCAGGTCACCACGCAAGGCAACGATACGCTTGATGCCATGCGATTTGTACTCTGCCAGGATGGCGCGCAGGCTGTCCCGCGAGCTGCCGAGGCAAGACAAATGTGGTGCAGCATCCTGGCCTGCACCGCGGATTTCCAGCACCGTTTCCAGTGTGCCCTGTTGTGTCGAGCCACCGGCACCAAAGGTGACCGAGAAATACTTGGGGTTCAACTCGGCCAGTTTGGCGCAGGTTACCCGCAGTTTTTCCACGCCCGCTGGAGTCTTGGGCGGGAAAAACTCTATGCTGAAATTCTGATCTTTCATTTTTCTTGTAGTAAAAGCGCGGACAGTATCCACGAAATAATGCTGTACAGGATCGCACCTCCTACCGCCGACCAGAAGCCGGCAACATGGAAGCCGCCTACCAGTTGCGACACCGCCCAGAACATCAGACCGTTGATGACAAAGATGAACAGGCCCAAAGTCAGCAAGGTGACAGGCAAGGTCAGCAACACCAGTACCGGACGAATCAGGGTATTCACCAGGCCCAGTATCAGTGCCGCGATGATGGCCGTGCCGACACTATCGACCTTGATCGATGACATCAGGAAGGGAAGCGCAAAGAGTGCCGCCGCATTGATTGCCCAGATGAGGATGATGCGCATACGATTTCTCCTTTTTTCAATACTGAACGTCAGGAAACCGCTGCCCCATATTCAACATGGGGCAGCTCGGGCGAAACGATGATGCGACTGCCAGGTCTTGCTTAGTAGCGGTAGTGCTCCGGCTTGTAAGGGCCGGTTTGTTGTACGCCGATGTAGTTTGCCTGCTCTGTGGTCAGAGTCGTCAGCTGTGCATTAAGTTTCTTCAATTGCAAGCGCGCGACTTTCTCATCCAGATGCTTGGGCAGCGTGTAGACGCCGACCGGATAGTTCTTCGTGTTTGCGTACAGTTCGATTTGTGCAATCGTCTGGTTCGCGAACGAAGAGCTCATCACATACGATGGGTGACCGGTACCGCAACCGAGGTTAACCAAACGGCCTTCCGCCAGCAAGATGATGCGTTTGCCGTCCGGGAAAATGATGTGGTCGACTTGCGGCTTGATGTTTTCCCAGGTGTATTGCTTCAAAGCGGCGACTTCGATTTCATTGTCGAAGTGGCCGATGTTGCAGACAATCGCCTGGTCTTTCATCTTCTTCATGTGTTCGTGCGTGATCACATGGTAGTTACCGGTACAGGTAACAAAGATGTCGCCGTGTTCAGCAGCGTATTCCATCGTCACAACGCGATAGCCTTCCATCGCTGCCTGCAACGCGCAGATAGGATCGATTTCAGTTACCCAGACTTGTGCCGACAAGGCACGCATCGCTTGTGCCGAGCCCTTGCCGACGTCACCGTAACCGGCGATCACGGCAACTTTACCGGCGATCATGACGTCGGTAGCGCGCTTGATACCGTCAACCAGCGATTCGCGGCAACCGTACAGATTGTCGAACTTGGATTTGGTGACGGAATCGTTAACGTTGATAGCAGGGAAAGCCAGTTTGCCTTCCTTGTGCATTTGGTACAAACGATGCACACCGGTCGTGGTTTCTTCGGTCACGCCGAGGATTTGCGGCAGGCGTTTCGAGTACCAGGTCGCATCAACAGCCAGGTGTTTTTTGATCGAATTGAACAGGCAGATTTCTTCTTCGGAGCCTGGGTTATTCAATACCGACGCATCTTTTTCAGCACGGGTACCGAGGTGCAGCAACAGGGTTGCATCGCCGCCATCGTCGAGGATCATGTTCGAGTAAACCGGCGCGCCCTTGTCGTCGTTCGGCCATTCAAAAATGCGGTGTGTGTATTCCCAGTAGTCGTCCAGTGTTTCGCCTTTGACTGCGAAGACCGGGGTGCCGGCAGCAGCGATTGCGGCAGCGGCGTGATCTTGTGTCGAATAGATATTGCACGATGCCCAGCGTACTTTTGCACCCAGCGCTTCAAGCGTCTGGATCAGTACCGCGGTTTGAATCGTCATGTGGATCGAACCGGTGATGCGCGCACCTTTCAAAGGCTGCGCTGCGGCGAACTCTTCGCGGATGGCCATTAGGCCTGGCATTTCGGTTTCGGCGATACGAATTTCCTTGTCGCCCCAGGCGGACAAGGACAGATCAGCGATTACATAATCGGAAAAATTGGTAGGGGAAGTCATTACTGCGGCGTTCATCACGCCCTCCTTTCGTTAGAAAAAAAGAAACGTGAGCGCAGTTGCAGGTACTGACCGCATCAAGCCTGGCAGATCGAACGATCTGTCGCAACGCTCCTTGATGCGGCAGCCATTTTAATCGAAAAAAACGCGCGCGACCACCCTCGCCCGCTGCCCAGGCTATTTCTTCGGTGGTTCGGAACTGGGCAAGGACACCGAATGCACTTTGGCCAATTCAGACTGGGATTCCACGTTTTCAGTGATCCAGCGCAACATATCGAGCCAGATACGCTTCACTTCGGCATCTGACGGCATTTTTTGTGCATTCGGCAACTCGATGGTGATCACCGGTACATTTTTGTGTACGCCGCTGTAATTACCCAAGGAACCGGGATAAACGCCGACACGGTTCAGCAACAAGCGGCCAAAGCGGCGCGGTGGCTGGGCCGGGCCGTCAAAATCCAGCACGCCAAACGGCGCATGGACGGAAATAATGACATCAGGCCTGAAACGCAGCATTTCATCGTGCACCCATTTGCTTTCAGGCTCGGACAAAGGCGCGGAACCAGGGAAACGACGCGGATCCTTCTTGGTCCGGTTCGCCCAGTAGCGTGGCGCATCCTGTTGCCAGCCTGGTGTCGGGAAATTGCGATTCAGGTCCACACCATTTGCATTCACGCGCTTGGCCTTGGGCGCCAGAAAACCGTCCGGATTCACCACAGGCACTACGCTCCAGTCGAATTGCTGCGCAGCCGCAGTCGGCATCCATTGCAACCAGCGGAACACGACCGAGACCGAGGTCAGTTCATCGCCGTGGATGCCGCCCATGAGCAAAACGCGCAATGGCGTTTGATTACGCTTGGTCTTTTTTGCCGGGATCTGGCGCGCCAGCAGGGGAAAGCCTTGCAGCGAATTAACACCTGTAGGCAACAGCTCACTCTGCATGCACATCGCATTGGATACGCCCGGCATGCGTACAACCAGGCGTTTACACCAGTCAGCAGGATGTACAGGTGGAGTAACAGTAGCAGAAGCATTGCTGGCACTGGCAGGCAGGCTGAACCCGGCAAAGAGCGGGAGCAGGAGGGAGATACGGAGGATGTGCCTGGCTAGGGGTGCGATATGCATCAGCGCCTCTGAAAACAAAAATGGTCGGATTAATTCTTTGCAGAATTCTATCCGACCATCGAACAACACTACAGACTAATTATTACAAACCGGCTGCTGCGCGCAGCGCTTGGGCTTTGTCCGTACGTTCCCAGCTGAACTCTGGCTCTTCACGACCGAAGTGGCCGTATGCTGCGGTTTTTTGATAAATCGGACGCAGCAGGTCCAGCATTTGCACGATGCCTTTTGGACGCAAGTCGAAGTGTTCCAGTACCAATTGGGCGATTTTTTCATCGCTGATTTTGCCGGTACCGAAAGTGGTAACCATGACCGACGTCGGTTTGGCCACGCCGATTGCGTACGAAATCTGGATTTGTGCACGTTCAGCCAGGCCGGCTGCCACGATGTTTTTCGCAACGTAACGACCTGCGTATGCTGCGGAACGATCGACTTTCGATGGGTCTTTACCGGAGAATGCACCGCCGCCGTGTGGCGCCGCGCCACCGTAGGTATCAACGATGATCTTACGACCGGTCAGGCCGCAATCGCCTTGCGGACCGCCGATGACGAAACGACCTGTCGGGTTCACCAGGAAACGGGTGTCTTTCAGCCATTCAGCCGGTACGACTGGTTTGATAATGCTTTCGATGACCGCTTCTTCGATATCCTTGTGCTGCATTTCCGGCGCATGTTGGGTCGACAACACGATGGTGTCGATGGAAACCGGACGGCCGTCAACATAACGCAGGGTAACTTGCGATTTCGCATCCGGACGCAGCCATGGCAGGCGGCCGTCCTTGCGTAATTCGGATTGACGCTCAACGATCCGGTGCGCGTAGTGAATCGCAGCAGGCATCAATTCAGGTGTTTCATCGCAGGCATAACCAAACATCAGGCCCTGGTCGCCAGCACCCTGGTCGAGGTCGATACCGGCACCTTCATCGACACCTTGTGCGATGTCCGGCGATTGCTTGTCGTAAGCAACCAGGACTGCACAGCTCTTGTAATCGATACCGTAGTCGGCATTGTCGTAGCCGATGCGTTTGATGGTTTGACGTGCCACTTCAATGTAATCGACGTTGGCGAAGGTGGTGATTTCACCAGCCAGGACTACCAGACCGGTGTTGCACAGTGTTTCAGCAGCAACACGCGCTTTGGGATCTTGCTGGAAAATTGCGTCGAGGATGGCGTCAGAGATTTGATCCGCTACTTTGTCAGGGTGGCCTTCGGAGACGGATTCAGAGGTAAACAGGTATTCATTTGCCATTACAGGTTCCTTAATACTCTTAATTAGTTGGCCTTATGTCGCGGTCAAGCTAATGAACCTGCGACGCTTTAGCGAAATTTATATACCGCCTCGCAAGTTGTCATTAACTCGGCGGTTGCTACTTTGTGCTATTTTACGCCTCTTGAAAAAAATCGGCAAAGTCTCTTGTCACAAGAGCACGATGCACGACCCGCATGCTTGTTTTCCTCTTCCGCCTGTTGTCTTTCCTGCCCTTGCCGATACTGCATGCGATCGGGGTGGCGATCGGCTGGACGGTTTACCTGGCCTCGGGCAGCTATCGCCGTCGCCTTAAGGAAAATATCAATCTGGCAGGTTTCGGCCAGCACCTATATAAAGCAGTCGGCGAATCCGGCAAAAACATGCTGGAGCTGCCCTTCATCTGGTGCGCGTCGCCGGAACGCGTGCTGCGCTCTATCCGCATAGAAAACTGGGAAGTGGTCGAACAGGCTGCAGCCGCCGGCAAAGGCATTATTTTCCTGACCCCCCATCTCGGTTGCTTTGAAATTTCGGCGCAAGTGGCAGCAGCACAACTACCAATTACCGTACTGTATCGCCCGCCGCGGCAGGAAGCGTTGAAGCCACTGATAGAAGGAGCACGGGCGCGTCACAACCTGTCGCTGGCACCAGCCAACCTGAGCGGCGTACGCACCCTGTTTAAAGTATTGAAACGAAACGGCGCAATCGGCTTGCTGCCGGACCAGGTGCCGCAAAATGGCGAAGGCGTGTGGGCCGATTTTTTCGGCAAACCCGCTTACACCATGACCTTGCCGGCCAAGATGCTGGAAATGACGGGGGCTGCGATGATCCTCGCCTTCGCGGAACGACGGCCTTACGGCAAGGGCTATGTGCTGCACCTGCGTCAATTCAATATTCCTGAAGGTTTGCCACTGGAAGCACAGGTGCGCGCTATCAATGCCGCGATGGAAGAATTGATCGCACTGTGTCCCGCGCAATACTTCTGGAGCTACAACCACTACAAAATACCGGCCGGCGTTAGCGCACCACACGCAGCCGCCCCAACCGATAACGGGACCCCAGCATGAGATTCATCATTGCCCTGATGTGGTGCCTGCACTGGCTGCCTCTGCCTGTCATTGCACGCCTGGGCGAAGTGATAGGCAGTTTATTGTTCATTTACAAGAAATCGCGTCGCCGCATTACCCTGATCAACCTCGCGCTCTGCTTCCCCGAGCTGCCCGAAGAAGAACGCCAGGCCATCGCGAAGAAACATTTCCAGGCTTATGCCCGCAGCGTATTGGAACGCGGCATCCTGTGGTGGGGCTCGGAAGCACGCCTGCGCAGATTAATCGTGGTGGAACCCGGCGTGCCACTGGATGCCATCAAGGCCAGCCCGACCATCCTGTTATGCCCGCACTTCGTCAGCCTCGACGTCGCTGGCGTAGCCGTCATGCTGGAATCATCACTGTGCTCCATCTATACACAGCAATTGAATCCGGTCTTCGATGAAGTCTTGCGCAAAGGTCGTTCGCGCTTTCGCCCGGTCAAACTGTTTTCCCGCAGTGACGGCATCAAACCCATCATCCGCGCGATGCGCGAGCACCTGCCCTTTTTCATGCTGCCGGATATGGATTTTGGCGAAAAGGATGCTGAATTCGTGCCTTTCTTCGGTATCCCTGCCGCCACCCTGACGGCACCTGCGCGCATCGCTGCCGCCACCAATGCCAAAGTGATTCCGGTAGTCGCGACCTATCTGCCCGGCTATCGCGGCTGGAAGGTCACGTTCTATCCGGCCTGGGAAAATTATCCGGGTGATGACATCACCGCCGCCACCCGCTATATGAATGCCTTCATCGAAGCGCGCGCGCGTGAAACGCCGTCCGAGTACTTCTGGACGCATAAGCGTTTCAAGACCCGCCCACCCGGCGAACCCAGCTTCTATGCCAACAACAATACGGACGAAGCACCACCGGCTTATTGATTGCCAGGCAGTACACACTTGCCGGCCACGGCTATAATCGCAATATGAAACTCAAATTCACAAAAATGCATGGCGCAGGCAACGATTTCGTCGTCATCGATGCAATCAATCAGGCCATCAATTTCACCCCTGCCCAATGGCAATATCTGGCCGATCGCCGCTTTGGCGTGGGTGCCGATCAAATGCTGGTGGTCGAAAAACCACAGGCGGCAGGCGTCGACTTCCGCTATCGCATCTATAACGCCGATGGTGGCGAAGTCGAACAATGCGGCAATGGCGCGCGTGCATTCGTGCGTTTTGTGACAGATAAAAAACTCACCGACAAACGTGCGATCAAGGTTGAAACCATGTCGGGCATCATCGAGCCGCGCCTCGAAGCCAACGGACAAATCACGGTAGACATGGGTGCACCCATCCTGAATCCGGAAGATGTCCCCTTCGATACGCGCGATCTTTTATGCAAGGCAGAAGGTGAAGACACGCTGTGGCCACTCGACATCAAGGGCGAGACCAACTGGATATCCGTCGTATCAATGGGCAATCCACATGCGGTGCAAGTGGTCGCAGATGTGGAAGAAGCACCGGTACGGGAAGATGGCGTGCTGATCGAACACCATCCGCGTTTCCCGAAACGCGTCAATGCCGGCTTCATGCAAATCCTGGATCAGCACCATATCAAACTGCGCGTATTCGAACGCGGCGCCGGTGAAACCCTGGCTTGCGGTACCGGTGCCTGCGCTGCCGTGGTGGCTGGCATCCGTCGCGGCTTGCTCGTGTCGCCGGTCAAAGTACAAACCCGCGGTGGCGAATTAGTCATCGCCTGGGGCGGCCGCGATTCACCGGTCATGATGACCGGCCCGGCAGTAACTGTATTCGAAGGCGAAATCGAGATTTAAGCGCACGGGGCGGAATTGTTTTTCACGCCCGGTTGTCGGTTAAAATCATTGCCAATTAAAGCAAGGCCGCATCGCTCAAGCGACGCGCTTTCAAACCACACTCACTAATACGACAAATGACTTCTCCACTGGACTCCAATACCGTTGCCGATTATTTGCTGGATAACCCGCAATTCTTTGAAGAACATGCCGAGTTACTGTCGAGAATCAAGTTATCCAGCGCCCTCGGCGGCCGCACCCTGTCGCTGCAGGAACGCCAGATGGATGTTTTGCGCGAAAAGCTGAAAGTCATGGAGTTGCGCCTGGCCGAACTGATGCGCATCGGCCAGGAAAACGACCAGATCACGCGTAAATTCCATACCTGGACGCGTGCGCTGTTGCAGGCACGCAATGATGTCGATTTGCCGCACACACTGACTACCGGCCTGCAAAGCGCGTTCTCGGTACCGCATGTGACCCTGCGTCTGTGGGGCGTCTCCGAAGCCTTTGCGCACACCTGGTTCGCCGCGCCGGTCTCGGCCGATTCGCGCCTGTTCTCGAATGGTTTGACGACGCCTTTCTGCGGCAGCAACAATGATTTTGAAGCCGCATCATGGCTGGAGGATGCACCGGCAATCCAATCGGTTGCCTTGCTCCCTTTGCGCCTCGACGACGCTACCGAAGCCTTCGGCCTGCTGGTACTCGGCTCGCCGGACCCGCACCGTTTCACCTCCGACATGGCAACTGACTTCCTGACCAATATCGGCCAGACCGCCAGCGCCGCACTGTCGGGCATGCTCGACTAAACCGCATCGTGAGCCTAGTCAGCAATCAGGCTTACCTCGACGGTTATCTCGATAACCTGATCAGCCAGCGACAACTGGCGCCGTTGACAACCGTCAGCTATCGTCGCGATTTGCTCGAATTGCTGGCATTCGCGACGGCCAGTGACAGCAAGGCCACACTGACCGGTGTCACGCATTTCCAGATCCGCAAATTCGCCGCGCAATTGCATGCACAAGGCTTGAATGCGCGTTCCATTGCGCGCAAATTATCGGCCTGGCGCGGCTTCTTCACCTGGCTCTCCGAGCAAAATGCGATCACCTCCAATCCGGTCGATGGCATCAAGGCACCGAAACGCAGCAAACCATTGCCAAAAGCATTGGCCGCAGACGATGCGGTACGCCTGGTAGCCGAACATGCGCCGGGCAAGAGCGCCGACTCCGCCATGCAACTGTGCAACCACGCGATGTTTGAATTGCTGTACTCGAGCGGCTTGCGCGTCTCCGAACTGGTCGGACTGGATGTGCGCTATGCACAGGAAGCACGCTATACCTCGGCCGGCTGGATCGATTTCGATGCACATGAAGTCATGGTGACCGGTAAAGGCAACAAGATGCGCACCGTGCCGATCGGACAGGCGGCGATGGATGCACTCAAGGCCTGGCTGGCGGTGCGCGACACCCTGGTGAAACTCGATCCGCATCCGCTCTTCCTCAGTGAACGAGGTACCCGCGTCTCCGCACGCGTGGTCCAGTTACGCCTGAAAGCACACGGACAGGCAATAGGTTTGCCGACCGATGTCCATCCGCACGTGTTGCGCCATTCTTTCGCTTCACATGTATTGCAGTCGTCCGGTGACCTGCGCGCCGTCCAGGAAATGCTGGGGCACGCATCCATCGCGGCGACGCAAATTTATACCTCGCTCGACTTCCAGCGCCTGGCACAGGTCTACGATGCCGCCCATCCGCGTGCGAAGAAAAAACCTGCATAAGCCTGCCAAGGCAACGATGATCCAAACCTGCCGCAAACACACTTTGCAACTGAATTGCAAATTTGCGGCATAATCCACCTACTATCCAATCGAAGCTGCATCATCATGAAAAAATCTTCCACCCCGGATTACCCGGCACTGGCTGAAAGCCAGTTGCGCGAAACTTCAGTACGCGCCACCGATGCCCGCATCAAGGTATTGGCAGCATTGCTGGGCGCACCCTATGCGCTGTCGCATCAGGATGTGCAGGACAAACTGGTCGAGATGGACCGGGTCACGCTATATCGCGCGCTGGATTGCCTGACCGATGCCGGACTTGCGCACAAGATCGCCGGCGACGATCGCGTGTTCCGCTATAACGCGGGAGCCGAAAACAATGAACATGGCATGCACAGCACGGCACAGCAACATCAGCACGGCCACTTCAAATGTACACGCTGCGCCAAAGTCTTCTGCATCGACAATGTCGACGAACAATTGTTTGCCGCTGACAACAAAAAATCACCGACCGCGACCCTGCGCCAGCAATTGCAGAATGTATTGCAGGCCACGCTGGGCAAAGGTTTCCAAAGTCACGAAATCGAACTCACCATCAAGGGATGGTGCGCCGATTGCGCTCACCAGGTTTAATTCACATGGCACTCATACCTACCACCATCCTCACCGGCTTCCTCGGTGCCGGTAAAACCACCTTGCTCAACCGCATCCTGCAAGAACCACATGGTTTCAAAATCGCTGTTATCGAAAATGAATTCGGCCAGGAAAATATCGATAATGAAATCCTGGTGCAGGACGGCACCGAGCAGATAGTTGAAATGAATAATGGTTGCATCTGCTGCACGGTACGCGGCGACCTCATCATCGCCCTCACCTCATTGGCACAGAAACGCAATGCCGGCGAACTGCAATTCGACCATGTCGTGATTGAGACTACCGGCCTCGCCAATCCAGGTCCGGTGGCCCAAACTTTCTTCGTTGATGAAGAAGTCGCTTCCGAATACCTGGTCGACGCCATCATCACCGTGGTTGATGCGAAGCATGCGATGCACCAGCTCGACAGCTACGAAGAAGCGCAACGCCAGGTCGGTTTCGCCGACAAACTATTATTCTCCAAAACCGACCTGGTCAGCGCCGAAGAATTGAAAACACTGACCGAGCGCATCAAACGCATCAATCCGCGCGCACCTGTCAGCACCACCGATTTCGGTCGGGTCGCGATTGCCGATGTACTCGACCTGCGCGGCTTCAACCTCAATGACAAGCTGGAAATCGACCCGGACTTCATCGCGGCTGAAGAACATGCGCACGAGCATGGGCATGAGCATGAGCACGATCACAGCTGCGATGCACATTGCGAACACGATCATCATGATCACCATCATGGCCATCACAGCGACAATATTGCCGCCTTCGTCTTCAAAAGCGAGCGCCCCTTCAATACTGAAAAGCTGGATGAATTCCTTGGTAGCCTGGTGCAGGTATTCGGACCGCGCATGTTGCGCTATAAAGGCGTACTGTGGATGGATGGTGCGGATCGCAAAGTGGTATTCCAGGGCGTGCACCAGATCATGGGTACCGACATTGGTGCCAAATGGGCGGAAAACGAAGTACGCTCTAGCAAAATGGTCTTTATCGGGCAGAATCTGCCGAAAGAAACGTTTATTTTCGGATTGGAACAATGTTTGGTATAAACTACCGTGGTTTTGAGCTCAGGGTATAAGTACCTGGGTGTTGCTAAAGGTGTGAGTCTCGCACGCAGGGCACGATAAGATCCGAGTGTGGGAAAGTTCATTGAGGACAAGGGACTATGAACGCAACCGTCACAAAATCTGCAAAAAGCGCAAAAAAAATTGCCCCGAAGAAGGCCGTTGCGACTACTCGTGCAAAGCCTGCTAGCAAGGCACCCGCCAAAAAATCACCCGCGAAAACAGTCGCAGGCAAGGCCGTCAAGCCCGCCAGCAAAGCGGCCAAACCTGCAGCCAAAGCTGTGAAAAAGACGCCGGCCAAGAGTGCGGTAAAATCGCCAAAGGCCGCTGTTAAAACGAAAGCGCCGGCAGTAAAATCAAGCACAGTAAAAAGTGCAAAACCATTGGCTAAACCGGCAGCAGCAAAGCCGGCCGCCAAAGCGAGCCCAGCAACAAAAGTTACGGCTACTGCAAACAAGGCAGCAGTCGTGACAGCAAAACCGAATAAAGACGCATCTCGATCCACAACAGGCAGCAGCTCCAAAGCTGTCTCCAAGGTCGTAGATAAAATTGAAAAACCCGTAGTTTTGAAGGCAAGCGAAGTGGCAACCAAATCAAGCAAATCAACATCCGTCGCAAGCGACACCACATTGTTAACCGAAGCGCAAATCCTCAAGATGGGCGAAAAGGATTACATGAATGACGCGCAACTCGCATTTTTCAAAAATCGTCTGCAGCAACTCGAAAAAGACTTGCTGAAAAACGCCGATGAAACCACCGAACATCTGCGCGAAACCGTATTGGTACCCGATCCTGCCGATCGTGCCACGATTGAAGAAGAACACGCACTCGAATTGCGTACCCGCGACCGCGAACGCAAGCTGTTGAAAAAAGTCCAGCAATCCCTGCTGAGCATAGACTCCGGCGAATACGGCTGGTGCGAAGAAACCGGTGAACCGATCGGCGTCCCACGTTTGCTGGCTCGTCCTACCGCGACCCTGTCGCTGGAAGCGCAGCAACGTCGTGAACTGAAACAGAAACTGTACGGCGACTGATTCCGGGCGGGATCCTCTGATCCTGCCAGCTATCTGCCAATTAAAGCGCGCGGCACCCTATCCGCGCGCTTTGTTTTTTTGTAGAATGCAACCATGTTGCAAATATCGAACCTGACGCATCGCTATCCCGGCGCTCACATTCCCCAGCTCAACGTCCCGGCTTTTTCGCTGGCGCGTGGTGAGCATGCGATCGTCATCGGGCCTTCGGGCAGCGGCAAATCGACTTTGCTGCATTTGATTGCCGCCATCCTGACGCCGCAAAGCGGCGACATTCGTGTGGCGGATACATCTATCGGGACACTAAACCCACGTGCTGCCGACCAATGGCGCGGCCGGCATATCGGTTTCCTGCCACAGAAACTGGCATTGATTCCCAGCCTGAATGCACGCGACAACATTCTGTTGGCGGCCTATGCCAGCGGCCAGACAAGTGATATCGCCCGCGCCGATGCCTTGCTCAGTGCCCTCGGCCTGGCTGACAAAGCCACAGCCAAACCACATCAACTCAGCCAGGGACAAAAGCAGCGCGTAGCATTGGCCCGCGCAATGTTCAATCGCCCGCAACTATTGCTGGCCGATGAACCTACCGCCAATCTGGACGATGCATCCTGCCGTAGCGCCATCACCTTATTGCTGGCGCAGGCCAATGAACTCGGTGCCTCACTGATACTCTCGACCCATGATGCACGCGTACTGGAAGCGCTACCGCAAGGCAAGGTATTGCGTCTGCAGGCAGCAGGAGCGGCAAGCTGATGAGGCTCAATGCATTGACGCTGGCGCTGCAATCACTGCGCCACAAACCGCTTGCCACTACCCTCAACATCCTGTTGATGGCCGTCGGCATTGCGATGATGAGTTTCGTGTTGTCGGCCTCTACACAACTCGCCGACAATGCCTTGCGCGATGCGGAAGGCATTGACCTGGTCGTCGGTGCCAAGGGTTCGCCACTGCAATTGATACTGTCATCCATTTATCATGTGGATACGCCGACCGGCAATATCCCCTTGTCGGCGGAAGCGCTGCTAAAACAGAATCGCATGGTGAAAGCCGTCATGCCATTGGCGCTGGGCGATAGTTATCACGGCTTCCGCATCGTCGGTACTAACCCGGATTACATCTCGCACTATAAGGGCACGCTGGCACAGGGCAAGATGTTCGATGCACCGATGCAAGCCGTATTCGGTGCACAGGCGGCACAGCGTACCGGTGCCAAACCTGGCGCCAACTTCTTTGGCTCGCACGGGCTGGCCGGTGCCGGCGAAGTGCATGAAGATGCACCTTTCGAAGTTGTCGGCATCCTGCAGCCGACCGGCACCGTGCTGGACCGGCTGATCCTGACGCCGGTGGCCTCGGTATGGCAGGTGCACGACAAGACCCACGGACTGGACGCCAGCGATCCTCAAGAAAAGGAAGTCATGGATGAATCGCGTGAATTGACAGCCTTGCTGGTGCAATACGCGTCACCGTTGGCGGCTGTCACCATGCCACGCTTCATCAATAGTCAAAGCGAATTGCAGGCAGCGCAACCGGCACTGGAAGCGGCCAAACTGTTCCGCCTGCTGGGCGTCGGCATTGATGTCTTGCGCGGCATCGCCGCCATCGTCCTGCTGTCAGCCGCGCTCTCGATGTTTGTCGCACTGTATAACGCACTGGAAGAACGCAAAACCGATCTTGCGATCCTGCGCACACTGGGAGCCACACCGGCTAAATTATTCACACTACTATTGGTCGAAGGCGTATTGCTGGCGCTGATAGGTGCTGCGCTCGGTTGGGCCCTTGGTCATCTGGCGGTGGAAGTATTGGGCCGCATCCTGAGCGCAGATCAAAACCTGTCGCTGTCCGGTTTGATTTTCAGTGCCGATGAAGCGTGGCTATTGCCGATCGCATTGGGAACAGGCTTGCTCGCCGCCGTGCTGCCGGCCTGGCGCGCCTATCGCACTGATATAGCCAGCACGCTGTCACACTAAATTACGTTGAGGCTGATATGAAATACCTACTGATCACTTGTGCCGCCTTCCTCGCGTTTTCTGCACACGCGAAGGAAAGCGAAAGTGAACATAAGAAAGAAACCATTGCACAACACCAGGCGATTGCGGCCGCACACTATGCTGCCGCACGATGCCTGGGCAAAGGCAAGGATGAAAAGACCTGTCACGCCGAATTGGCTAACGCCTGTAAAGGCTTGGCGCTGGGCAAGTTGTGCGGGATGCGGCATGTGCATTAAGCTGTCAGGCGACACTGCAGGCCCGGTACAATGACCGAACACACCTTACGTTTAATTGACGGAATGATCATGCGCAATGCTTCCCGTATCTTGTTGCTCGCCTTGCTGACACCGGCGCTGGCCTTGGCCGCAGGCGCAGCTTCCGCTCCTGCGCAAGGACAACAACATGTCGCGCCACCCGGCGTCGGCAACACGCCCGGACAAATGCCGGTGCTGTACGACATCCAGGGCGTCACTTCGTGGAGCACGCTGGCCAAGGTCAAGCAGGTCAAAGTAAAGAATCGCATCCTGCCCGAATTCAGCAAGGATATTGCGGCGCTGAACAATCAGGAAATCAAGGTACAGGGCTTCATGATGCCGCTGGAGCCGGGCGAAAAGCAAAAGCATTTCCTGATTTCGCTGGTACCGCAAAGCTGCAGTTTTTGCCTGCCGGCCGGACCGGAAGGTGTCGTTGAAGTGAAATCGAAAACACCGGTCAAGTACACATTGGAACCCATCATTGTTTCCGGCAAGATGGAAGTTATGAAAGACGATCCCATGGGCTTGTACTACCGGATGAATAACGCAACACTGGCATCGAATAAATAAAATACTTTCGTGAAATCCGTCTTCCCCTCATCTGCCGCAACGACCCGCCGCCTGTGCTTCGCCGCACTGCTGGTGGCGCTCGTGCTGTTTGCGCAGTGGATGGGCTTGCGGCACCGGATAGAACACGTGGACTGGGGCAGCGTCCAGCATCATCAAATGGAAGAGCACGGCACCGCGGTAGCGGAGCTGGAATATGCCGGCGATAAATCGCACTCCTGTATCCTGTTCGATGGCATGGCGCTGGCCGATGGCGCACCCCTGCTTCCTTTCTCCCCTGTACTGCAAACCAGCGTACGCGTACTCGCACTGTGGGCAGCCTACATCTCGTGGGACGCACCACTCCTCTGCCACTTCTCTTCCCGCGCGCCACCAGCGGCGTAAACGACTTCATCTCCTGCTGCAATCAGACCCAGTCTGACTTGCACTCGCATTCATTCGTTTTCAAGGAAGTATCATGATCGCCCAACGTACCCTGTTGGCCAGCGCCGTCCTGTCCGCGCTCGCCTCGCTATCCAACTCCGCGCTTGCACAAGAGCAGGAGAAAACCTTACCCGCAGTCGTCGTCACTGCCTCCCCTTTCAGCAATGATGAAAGTGCACAAATCATGGCGCCGGCCAAAGTGCTGTACGGTGATGAACTGCGCGAAAAACTCGGCAATTCTTTAGGCGACACGCTGTCGCAAGAACTCGGTGTCTCGGCGTCCGCTTTCGGTGCCGGCGCTTCGCGCCCGATTATCCGCGGCATGGAAGGCCCGCGCGTCAAGATCCTGCAAAACGGCATGTCCGTAATGGATGCATCCAGCCTGTCGAATGACCACGCGGTCGTCGGCGAATCGGCTACCGCGCGCCAGATTGAAATCCTGCGTGGCCCTTCCGCCTTGTTATACGGCTCAGGTGCAATTGGCGGCGTGGTGAATATCGTCAATGACCGCATCCCGACCATACTCAATAGCAAGCCGACCGGTGAAGCAGAAACCCGCTTTGGCAGCGCCGATAAAATGAAAAATGCCTCCTTCTCGGTCGATGGTGCGGCCGGTGCTATCGGCTTGCACGTCGATGGCAATGTACGCGATGCGGATGACTACAAAATCCCCGGTTACGCCAATCCAAACGATCCGAGCCAGGGCTCTGGCCGCCTGCCCAACTCCTATGCACGCGCCAACAGCGTGGGCTTCGGTGCGTCTTACATCCAGAGCTGGGGTTATATCGGCGCGTCGGTCGGCGTCGATGACAACCGTTACGGCATTCCGACTGCAGAGAAGTCATTCATTACCCTGGACCAGACTCGCTACGATATTGGCGGCCTGATCAAGAACCCGTTCGAAAATTTTGAATCCTTCCGCTTCAAGATCGGCCACACCGATTACAAGCACACCGAAAATCTGGAAGACGGCACACCGGCGACCGAATTCAAAAACAAGGCGAGCGAAACACGCTGGGAACTGACGCATAAACCACTGGCAGGCTGGCGCGGCACCTTTGGCTTGCAAACCGAAAACTCGGAATTCTCGGCCCTGCCAGTGGATGACGATCACGGACACAGCCACGCTACCGTACCGGTCACCAAGAGCCAGTCGGTCGCAGGCTTCCTGGTGGAAGAGCGTGATTTCGGTCCTTTCCGCGCCAGTGCCGGGGCCCGTATTGAATCCGTCAAACGACGTCCGGATACAGCTTCCGGCCTGGTTCAGCGTGACTTCAACCTCGGCTCCTATTCGCTGGGCGGCTTGTGGACCTTTACCCAAGGTTATGGTCTGGGCCTGACGGCTTCGGTGGCGCAACGCGCACCGGCCATTGAAGAGCTGTATTCAAACGGTCCGCATGAATCGACCGCAACCTACGACATCGGCGATGCTAACCTACGCAAGGAAACCTCGCGCAATATCGAACTGAGCCTGCAAAAGACCGAAGGCCTGATGCGCTGGAAAGCCAATGTGTACCAGAATCGCGTCAAGAATTATGTCTATGGCCGCACCGACGGCACCATGGTCGATGACCACGGCGATGCCGACCCTAGCGGTGAATTCCTGCAGCGTTTCTGGTCGCAAAACGACGCCACCATCCGCGGCATCGAAGCCGAGCTCAGTTACAACCTGCGTGGCAACGGCTTCTCCTGGCGCGGCTTTGCCGATACCTCGCGCGGCAC
This sequence comes from Janthinobacterium sp. Marseille, assembly GCF_000013625.1. Classification (NCBI taxonomy): domain Bacteria; kingdom Pseudomonadati; phylum Pseudomonadota; class Betaproteobacteria; order Burkholderiales; family Oxalobacteraceae; genus Janthinobacterium; species Janthinobacterium sp. Marseille. Next base: position 3,586,210 of record NC_009659.1, read on the forward strand.
ATTGAGCGGCGCCGGCAACCTGCCCTTGCAACCGACCACCCGCGTCGGTGCGGAAATCGGCTATCGCGAAGGCAACTGGCGTTCCGGCCTGAAGGTCTTGCATGCGGAGAAACAGGATCGCCTGGCGAGTTTTGAGACCTATGCAGCACCGTCCTATACCCAGGTCGATGCCAATCTGTCCTACACCCAAAACTACAACTCGACGCCTGTCACCTGGTTCGCCATCGCCAAAAACCTGCTGAATGAAGATATCCGCCTGTCGACCTCGGTGCTGCGCGAGGTGGCTCCACTGTCCGGCAGGAACCTGATCATTGGTGTACGTACTAGTTTTTAAGCCGCAGATGTATCGCTGAAGCCGGATTTTTGGCTACACTAGAACTCATTTCACCAATACGCGTGAGATGAGTTCCTGACCTGCCCATATCGTCATATATCGGCAGGTCACTTTGTGTTACCTTTAAGCGGATTTTTGGCAGCGCTTCGCACGAGGCGTCTTACAATCTGGCGTACTTATTAAAATTGCACGCCATTGCATACCAGGATAGACGTGGGGATTTTTTCGCTATTTGGCAAGAAGGATAAACAGCCGGCACGCAAGTCGACTGAGGCCGAATCTTCGCAAAAGAAACGCGATGAACTTCGCGTCAACGCAAAAAGCGAAAGCGACTATGTACAGCGCATGGCAGCCCATGCCACTGCAATGAAAATCGATGCCATCGAATCGGAAATGTCGTCGGAGTTCGTCAAGCCGCTACCATTCAGCGGCAACACGATGCCAGGACCACCGAGTCAATTCCTCAATACCAACGTCCGCCCACCGAATACCCAAACCAATAAAGCGCCGGAAACCGCACCGCAACTCGGCCAACCGTCGATGCTGCCGGATATCATGGGCGCCAGCACGGCTTTCCTGCTCGGCGCAGAAACCGTCATCGGTCCCGTTGCAATTTCCAAATCGGAAGCGCCACTTGTCATCGAAGAAGCAGCCATCCTGTTTGCCAATGGCCAGACTGACCTGATCGAACCGGTACTGCTCAATGCCATCGCTGAAGATGCGCTGGGCAGCACGCTGTTGACGGTATGGGGCATGTTGTTCGACCTGTATCAGATTACCGGCCAGCGCAGCCAGTTTGAAAACCTGTCGATAGAATTCGCCAATAAATTCGAAATGTCGCCGCCGACCTGGCGCGAAAGCAATGCCACCGAAACCAATCAGGCACCCGCAGCACGCAGCAGCACGATCCCGAGCGTCGCCTTCTCCGCCAAACTAGACGCTGGCATTATCAAGCAACTGGAACGCATCAAGAACCTGGCCGAGATGAGCCCGGTGATCAAGCTGGAGTTTGCGCGTGTCACGCAAGTGGATCCGGTCGGTTGCGGCTTGTTGCTGAATATTTTAAAACGGCTGCAAAAATCGGGACACAAACTGATCCTGGTCGGCGCACCGGAACTGGCCGAGAAAATCCAGGCTATCCTGCAAGTCGGACGCCGCGATGAAACCGAAGCGCCATGGCTGCTCTTGCTGGAAGTACTGCGCCTGCTGAACCGCGAAGCCGATTTTGAAGAACGCAGCATCGATTACTGCGTCACCTTTGAGGTCTCGCCACCAGCTTTCGTATCGCCGCAAGACAAGGTAACAACTGATAACGAAGAATCCGCACCGCCCGACGAGGCCGCCACCGATCACTTCATGATGCCGGTACTGATCGATGCGCGCAGCGATTCATTGAGTCAGAATATTGCCGCTTATGCACATACACATAATCCGGTCGTGCTCGACTGCACACAACTCACGCGCATGGATTTCAATGCCGCAGGACGCCTGTTCGGCGATATGATGCCCCTGATCGCCAGTGGCAAAAGCATAGAACTGCATAACCCGAATCACTTCATCGTTGCATTATGTAATGTCATGGGCATGACCGACAGCGTACGCATCGTCCCCCGCAAAAACTGAAATCCGTGCCCGCATGCGGCACAATTTCGACTTGTAATCGCTCAGGCCGCCCCCACTTTTTCATGAATCTCCGCGCTCGTCGCGATTATTCATAGGCTCAGCACTTCATTTCAGAGGCAAGCATGGAACAATTTCACGGCACCACCATTCTGTCAGTGCGTCGCGGCAACATTGTTGCGCTCGGCGGCGATGGCCAGGTCACACTTGGCAATATCGTCATGAAAGGCACTGCGCGCAAGGTGCGCAAGGTTTATAACGGCAAGGTACTGGTCGGCTTCGCCGGCGGCACCGCGGATGCCTTCACACTGCTGGAGCGCTTTGAAAGCAAGCTGGAGAAGCACCAGGGTCATTTGATGCGCGCCTCGGTCGAACTGGCCAAGGATTGGCGCACCGACCGTATGCTGCGTCGCCTCGAAGCAATGCTGCTGGTCGCCGATAAGGAAACCACGCTCATCATCACCGGCAATGGCGACGTACTCGAGCCAAACGACGGCATAGGTGCCATCGGTTCCGGCGGCACTTATGCGCAATCGGCGGCAAAGGCGCTGCAGGAAAACACCGATTTGTCGCCAGAAGACATCGTCAAAAAATCGCTGACCATCGCAGGTGAACTCTGCATCTACACCAACCTGTCGCACATCATAGAAACGCTGGATTGATATCCGCCCTGCATAGCTAATACCTTAATGCGCACCCTGTAAATTTTGCGAAAAATATCATGAACATGACACCCAAGGAAATCGTTTCAGAACTCGATAAACATGTGGTCGGACAAGGTCGCGCCAAGCGCGCCGTCGCGATTGCATTGCGTAACCGCTGGCGTCGCCAGCAAGTCGCCGAGCCTTTACGCCACGAAATCACACCGAAGAACATCCTGATGATAGGACCGACCGGCGTCGGCAAAACCGAGATCGCACGCCGCCTGGCAAAACTGGCGGATGCGCCTTTCATCAAAATCGAAGCGACCAAATTCACCGAAGTCGGTTATGTCGGCCGTGACGTAGACACCATCATCCGCGACCTGATCGATATCGGCATCAAGCAAACGCGCGAACTCGAAACACGCAAAGTACGCGCCCGCGCCGAAGACGCCGCGGAAGACCGCATCATCGACATCCTGGTACCGCCGGCGCGCGACTTCGGTTTCCACCCGTCATCCAGCACCGGTTCCGACACCGCACCGTCCACGGGCAATGCAACACGCCAGACTTTCCGCAAACGCTTGCGCGAAGGGACCCTGGACGATACGGAAATTGAAATCGAATTGGCGGAAGCTGGCCCCAGCATGGAAATCATGGCGCCGCCCGGCATGGAAGAAATGACCGAGCAAATCAAATCGATGTTTTCAGGTGTCGGCGGCACCCGCAAAAAAACCCGCAAGGTCAAGATCAAGGAAGCGATGAAGCTCCTGATCGAAGAAGAAGCCGGCAAGCTGGTCAATGAAGATGAGCTGAAGCAAAAGGCCATCACCAATGTCGAGCAAAACGGCATCGTCTTCCTCGATGAAATAGACAAGATCGCCACCCGTTCGGAAAATGGTGGTGCCGATGTCTCACGCGCCGGCGTGCAGCGCGATTTGCTGCCACTGGTCGAAGGCACGACCGTCAATACCAAGTACGGCATGATCAAGACCGATCACATCCTGTTCATCGCATCAGGAGCCTTCCATCTTGCCAAACCGTCCGACCTGATCCCGGAACTGCAGGGCCGCTTCCCTATCCGCGTCGAACTGGAATCGCTTTCGATCGCAGACTTTGAGCGCATCCTGACCAGCACTGACGCCTGCCTGACCAGGCAATATGAAGCGCTGCTCGGCACCGAAGGCGTGAAGATAGAATTCGCGCCGGATGGCATCAAGCGCATGGCGGAAATCGCCTATTCGGTCAATGAAAAAACCGAAAACATAGGTGCGCGTCGCCTGTACACAGTGATGGAAAAATTGCTGGAAGAAATCTCGTTTTCCGCAACCGACGATCCGGACCAGACCCTGGTCATTGACGGCGTCTATGTCGACGAAAGACTTGGAGCCCTGTCAGTGAATGAGGATTTGTCGCGCTACGTCTTGTAAATGCCCGATGCACATGGCGAAAGCCATGTGCGTTTTTATATGGCCAATAAAGCACTCGCCAAACGCCAGAAGCTCACGATACGCATAGAGCCTTCGCAAAAAGCGCTGAAACCGCGCAATCACGTCGCGCTCGCCGCCAAGCAGCGTGTCGGCGGCCCCCATCAAAAATCCGTTTCCGGACAGCGACAAGAGTTGAAACGTTTGCTGAAAACCAAGTTATCGGAACCGGAAGAGCAGTAATCCTCCCGCAATACCCGACTGAATCAATCGACAATCGGATTGCCGATTGATCCTGCCCGTTTTGTTTGTTATAACAAATGCGGGATGCTCGTTTATCGTTCGTTTAATGTACGCGACAACAGCTTGAGGAGAACATAATGGCTCTACCGCACGCAACATCCGGCCAGTTGATCGACATACGTCCACTGGGCACACGCATCTCCAGTTCCGTCTCCAACGCCCTGTTCAAAACCCCACAACTTGAATTGATGCGCCTGGTACTGCCACGCGGCAAAGGCATGCCCGAACACTCGGTGCCGGGTGCTGTCACAATTCAATGCCTGGAAGGCTCTATCGAATTACATGCACATCAAGCGACGCAAACCCTGCGCGCCGGTGAGCTGGTGTACCTGGCCGGCGGCGAGAAGCATTCATTGCATGCACTGGAAGACTCGTCGGTATTGTTGACGCTGCTGTTGCAGCATTGATAGAGTGGAAAAGCAGCACCGGACGGTACTGCTTGATATAGTCGGCGCGTCAGGCGATTTCGTCGCGTGATTCGCGTGACAGCAAACGCTTGACCGTGTCGCGTGGTGATTCGCCATCAAATAATACCGCCGCCACTGCATTCGTAATCGGCATATCAACACCATGCTGGTTCGCCAACTGGCGCACCGCTTGCGCACAGCGCACGCCTTCCGCCACATGACCCAGTTCGACCACGATCTGTTCCAGCTTCTTGCCTTGTGCGAGGCCAAGGCCGACCTTGCGATTACGTGACAAGTCACCGGTGCAGGTCAGGATCAAATCACCCATGCCGGCCAGGCCGTTAAAAGTTTCCGCACGGCCGCCGAGTGCAACGCCGAGACGGGTAATTTCGGACAGGCCACGGGTAATCAAGGCAGCACGCGCATTCAGTCCCAGGCCCAGGCCGTCGATGATGCCGGTCGCAATCGCCAGGATATTCTTCACCGCGCCACCGACTTCGACACCAATCAAATCATCGGTTGAATAAATCCGTATCGCCGGGCCATGTACTGCGTGCACCACACGTTCCCGCAAAGCCTCGCTATCGGAAGCAATCGCCAACGCACACGGCAAGCCGCGCGCCACTTCCTGTGCAAATGAGGGGCCGGACAAGGCGCCGGCAGGAATCGCATCGCCCAATATTTCATGCACGATCTGATGCGGCAATAAATTTGTTTGTTCTTCAAAGCCTTTGCACAGCCAGACCAGATTGGGAATGGCATAAGGCTTCAATTGCATTGCCAACGGGCGTAAACCAGCCAGCGAAGTCGCAACGATCAGCAAACCATCTGACCCGGCATGGGTAATCGCAGCGCCCAGTTCCGAGCTGAGCAGGAGCTTGTCCGGGAAACGGAAACCCGGCAGATACACCGCATTCTCACGCGCCTGTTGTGCCGCCTGCATTACCGCGGCATCGCGGCCCCACAGCATGACCGCATGACGTTCGGCCAGCGACATTGCCAAAGCCGTGCCCCATGCCCCTGCGCCAAGTATTGAAATATTCATGCGGCGCTTACTCGCCCCACACTTCGCTGGATTTGGCGTAACCGGTCTGGCCGTCGCGATGCTTGAGCTTGACCCAGCCGGCGGATGGCGGTGCTGCCAGTTCCAGTAACACGCCTTTATCTGCGGTCGCTACTACGGCCGATGCTTCTTCCGCATTGGTGTGCAATTTGAGATTGGCAACGGTCACGATCACATTGCGTTTCGGGCTGAGCGCCTTTGCCTCTATCCATGCCAGATCACCCGCCACATCGCGCACCTTGCTCCAGCCCGCCTGTGTCAGCACGACTTCGACCGGCATGCCGCGCGGCGCGACAAATACCTTGCGGCCTTTTTCCGTCGGTGCGTTGTACAAGACGGCGGGATTGTTGCCTACCGATTTGTATTCAACCGCATGCGCGGCACTTGCACCAAGTATGGTCAGCAATAAAACAGGGAAAAGCGGGGCAGACCATTTCATAAATCACCTTCGGAAGTGTCTGGAGCGCTGCAGGCGCGTGCGGCAACGCGCACTGCAGGCATATTGAAAAACTTAGTGTCTTGCTGCCGAACCATCTGCCATCACGATGCCGGAGCTGTTGTCAGCCTGTTGCTGCGCCAGCGCTTCCAGGCGTTGCTGGTAAAACACCTCGAAATTGATTTCGCTCAGGTGTACAGGCGGGAAGCCGGCACGGGTGATCGCATCAGCGATATTCGCGCGCAAGTATGGGTAAATCACATTCGGGCAACCGATGCCGAGCAATGGATCGAGTTGTTCGTCAGGGATATTGCGGATTTCGAAAATACCGGCTTGCTTGCCTTCAACCAGGAACGCGATCTTGTCAGCGATTTTTGCGGTGACGGTTATCGTGACGGTCGATTCGAAAATGCCTTCGGCCAGCGGTTGTGCGCCCACGTCTACGGCGACTTCGATTGTTGGCTGTTCCTGTTCCAGGAAAATGGCTGGGGAATTCGGTTGTTCGAGCGACAGATCTTTCAGGTAAACACGTTGGATCTGGAATAAAGGTTGCAGATTTTCGTCAGCCATGAAGCACTTTCAATAAGATTAGATAAAGAGGGGGAAAGCGCCCCCTCCTGCTTACTTGCAAATAAAAGAATTTATACGCTTACGCACTTTGCAGCAAGGCATCCAGCTTGCCTTGGCGTTCCAGCGCGTTCAAATCGTCAAAGCCGCCGACATGGGTGTCGCCGACATAGATCTGCGGCACGGTGCGACGACCGGTTTTTTCCATCATCGCCACGCGTTGGGCAGGATCGAGGTCGATCCGGATTTTTTCGATATTGGCGATACCCTTGGCCGTCAACAGGCGCTCTGCCATTGTGCAATAAGGGCAGACGCCGGTGCTATACATCACTACATGCGCAGTCATAAATTGTCCTTTTTACTTGGTAACCGGCAGACCTTGCGATTGCCAAGCATCCAGCCCACCGAGTAAACTAGTGGCTTCAGTAAAGCCCTCTTTCTTCAAAAGTGCGGTTGCTTTGTTCGATTGCAAGCCCTTGCTGCAGACGACGATCACCGGGCGGGCCTTGAATTTTTCCAATTCAGCCACGCGGCCTTTCAATTCTTTCAATGGGATGTTTTTCGCGTCACGGATGTGGCCGGCAGCATAATCGGCGGCAGGACGCACGTCGAGAATCAGTGTTTTTCCCTGGTTAATGATCTGGGTTGCTTGCAAAGCAGTAACTTTGGCACCGACACGTTGCAGGGTATGTGCGACCAGCGCGCCACCGGAAAGGATGACGATGCCGATGAGGAAAATGTTATCAATGATGAATTTCACGGTGATCCAATTAGTTGAAAGAGTGTTCGCATTATAAAATAGAAGACCGAATACAATTCGGATTCGGCATTTTGCATCAAAAAACCATTAATTATCTAACTGAACCATGTACAAAATCGTATTGATGCGCCACGGCGAGTCCACATGGAACCTCGATAACCGCTTCACCGGCTGGGCCGATGTCGACTTGACGGAAAAAGGTCGCAACGAAGCCAAACATGCCGGCGAATTGCTGCGTGAAGCAGGCTTTACGTTTGATCTGGCCTATTCCTCCGTGCTCAAGCGCGCCATCCGCACCCTCTGGATTGCGCTCGACGAGATGGATTTGATGTGGATACCGGTCGTTTGCGACTGGCATCTGAACGAACGTCATTACGGTGCGCTGCAAGGCATGAACAAGGCCGAAACAGCTGAAAAGTACGGTGCAGATCAGGTTTTGCAATGGCGCCGCAGCTACGACATTCCGCCAAAACACCTGGCAGAAGATGATCCGCGTACCATGTTTGACGATCCCCGCTACGCCCACCTGCAGCGCGCGGAAATCCCACTGGGCGAATGCCTGAAAGACACCTTGCTGCGCGTAGAACCGTACTGGAACGATACCATCGTGCCATCGATACGCGCCGGCAAACAAATCATCATTTCAGCCCACGGCAACAGCCTGCGTGCGCTGATCAAGATTTTGGACGATATCAGCGATCAGGACATTGTCTCGCTCAGCATCCCAAATGGTCGTCCTATCGTCTACGAACTGGATGAAAACCTGAAACCCATACGGCATTACTACCTCGGCGACCAGGAATCCCTGCAAGCTGCAGTACAGGCAGCCGCCAGCCACGGTCAAAGCAAGTAAGCGCAGTGCCAATTTCATTGCCAACACGCATTAATAGCAAATCCGCCATGCCCGTCCGCCTGCTTCATCCAGGCAGCACGGGCATGCGAGTTTTTGCCGCCATCACCGCGCTGGTGCTGACTTTCGGCCTGATGGGTGCTGCCCATGCGCAAAAAGCGACCGATCGCAGCAAGCAGAAAAAGGTCGCCGAAACCGAACGCGCCGACCTGCGGCAAAAGCTCAATACCCTCAAACGCAGCATAGACAAGACAGAAACCGCCAAAAGCTACGCCGCCGATGCGCTCGCCAAATCGGAAGAAGCCATCTCCGATGCCAAGCGCAACCTGAACGACCTGGCGCAGGAACAAAGGCAAACCGAAGCCAAACTCGGTGATTTATCCAAACAGCAAGCCGCCCTCAAGAAAGTCGTCGAAGCCCAGCAAGAGCAGTTGGCCAAGCTGCTGCGCGAACAATATGTCGCCGGCAATGAAGACCGCATCAAGCTGCTGTTGTCAGGTGATAACCCGAACCGCATCAACCGCGAACTGCAATACATGGGCTATGTGTCACGCGCGCAGGCGACGTTGATTGAATCGCTGCGCGCCAACCTGGCGGCAATCGAGGAAAACCAGGCCGAAGTACAGAATGCCAAGCTGGAACTGGATGAAATCGCGGCCGAGGCACGCGAACAACACGCCATCCTGCAAAAGGAAAAGGCGCAACGCTCCGCCCTGCTGGCCCAGCTTTCCAGCAAACTGGCCGCGCAACGCAAGGAAGTCGGCAATATCGAACGTGACGAGCGCCGCCTCTCCAGCCTGGTCGACAAGCTGGCGGTGCTGATTCAGGAACAACGCAAGGCCGAAGCCGCCGCCGCTGAAAAACGGCGCCAGGAGCGTGCCGCGCGCGCCCAGGCCGAACGCGAAAAACGCCTGGCGCAAGCCAAAACCCGCAATACGCCGGATCGTGCCGCGAATGGCAAAATCAGCAATCCGGACGCGATTGAAGACGACGAACCGCCAAGCAAATCACTGGCGCGTAATGAACTCACACCCGACGCCAGCGTCCAAGACGGAGCGTTTGCCGCTTTGCGCGGGCGTTTGCGCCTGCCGGTACGGGGTGACCTGATCGCCAAATTTGGCAGCAAACGGGGCGAAGGCCCTAACTGGAAAGGCTTGTTCATCCGTGCCGAAGAAGGCAGCGAAGTCAAGGCAGTGGCCGCTGGCCGTGTGGTTTTTGCCGAATGGCTGCGCGGATTTGGCAATTTGATCATTGTTGACCATGGCAGCCAGTACATGACGATTTACGGCAATAATCAATCCGTGCTAAAACATGCAGGCGACACCGTCAAATCCGGCGATGTGATTGCCAGCACAGGTAATAGCGGCGGCAATGAGCAATCAGGTTTATACTTTGAAATGCGGCACCAAGGCCGCGCGTTTGACCCGCTCAGTTGGGTAACTATTAGGTGAACATGGGAACGAAACTCAAGAATATCGGACTGGTCGGTTTAGGCATGGTTGCCGGCGTGATCGCGATGGGGACACAATTGGACGCGATGGCGCAAAAAAACGCCGCCGGTACGCCCTTGCCCCTGGAAGAATTGCGCCAATTGTCCGAAGTATTCGGACTCATAAAATCAGATTACGTAGAACCGGTCGACGACAAGAAACTGTTGACCGAAGCCATTTCCGGCATGGTGTCCTCATTGGACCCACACTCGGCCTACCTCGACAAGAAAGCGTTCAAGGAATTGCGTGAAGGCACGCAAGGCAAGTTTGTCGGTCTAGGCATCGAAGTCGGGATGGAAGACGGTTACGTCAAAGTCATTTCCCCGATCGAAGATTCACCTGCTTACCGCGCCGGCATCAAGGCGGGTGATTTGATTACACGCCTGGACTCGACCCCGGTCAAAGGCATGACGCTGGACGAAGCCGTCAAGCGCATGCGCGGCGAACCGAATACCAAAATCACGCTGACCATCGCGCGCAAGGATGAAGACAAACCTGTCATCGTCGCGATCACACGCCAGGAAATCCGCGTGCAAAGCGTGAAAGCAAAAGTTGTCGAGCCGGGTTATGCATGGTTGCGCGTCTCGCAATTCCAGGAGCCGACCATCGATGACATGGTCAAGAAAATCGCAGCCCTGTATGCGCAGGATCCTAACCTGAAAGGTTTGGTCCTTGACCTGCGCAATGATCCGGGCGGCGTCTTGCCGGGCGCAATCGGTGTCTCCGCAGCCTTCCTGCCGAAGGATGTGGTCGTCACATCCACCAACGGCCAGTTGCCGAGCTCGAAGGAAACCTATTACGCACGTCGTGAGTTCTATGCCAGCCGTTCAGTTGGTGATCCACTCGCCAAGTTGCCGGAAGCATTGAAAAAGATCCCTATGGTGGTACTGGTCAACTCCGGTTCGGCGTCCGCGTCTGAAATCGTGGCCGGTGCGCTGCAGGATCACAAGCGCGCCACCATCATGGGCACCCAGACCTTCGGTAAAGGTTCGGTACAAACCATACGCCAGTTGTCTGCTGATACCGCAGTCAAACTGACGACCGCACGTTACTACACACCGAGCGGTCGTTCGATCCAGGCCAAGGGTATCGTGCCGGATCTGATGGTTGATGAAACCGCCGATGGCGACGGCTTGAACGGCCTGCGCCTGCGTGAAGCAGACTTGCAAAAACATTTGACCAATGACAAAGACAAAGGCCCTGAAGTACATGCCGCCGTCGATGAACTGGAAGAAGAGCAACGCCTGGCCGCACTCGAGAAGAAACGCAAACCGCTGGAATTCGGCAGCAAGGATGACTTCCAGTTGACGCAGGCGCTGAACCACTTGAAAGGTTTGCCTGTCGTTCTGTCGAAAGCGAAACCTGAGCCGAAGAAAGAAGAACCCGGCATCAATAAACCGAAGACAGAACCAAAACCGGAACCTAAAGCAGAACCGAAAAACGGCGACAAAAAATAGTCGTGACCGCTAACAAAAAAGGCCGCAGCGATGCGGCTTTTTTTGATTGTCACCGGACCTTTTTGTACGGCCATGCCTGATGGATTACTTATGAACGACCAGCAACTCCTGCGCTATTCACGTCATATCCTGCTCGATGAAATCGATATCGAAGGACAGGAAAAACTGTTGGCGGCCCATGTCCTGATCATAGGCGCCGGCGGCCTCGGCTCGCCTGCCGCCTTTTACCTGGCTTCGGCCGGTGTCGGCACCATCACACTGGTCGATGACGATACCGTCGACCTGACCAATTTGCAGCGCCAGATCCTGCACACCACACAACGGGTAGGACAGGCCAAAGCGGCTTCCGGCAAACAGACGCTGGAAGAAATCAATCCGACCATCAAGGTGGTCGCACTGCAGGAACGCGTTTCCGGCGCCCGCCTCGATGAGCTGGTACGCAATGCCACCGTCGTGCTGGATTGCTGCGATAACTTCGCCACCCGCCACGCGGTCAACCGTGCTTGCGTTGCCAATCGCGTACCGCTGGTATCCGGTGCGGCGATCAAGTTTGACGGACAAATCAGTGTGTTCGACCGGCGCGATGAGCAAGCACCCTGCTATTCCTGCCTGTTCCCGGAAGACCAGGAATTTGAAGATGTAAATTGCGGCACCATGGGCGTATTTGCACCGCTGGTCGGGATAGTCGGCAGCACGCAGGCGGCAGAAGCGTTGAAGCTGATCGTCGGCATCGGTGAATCACTGGCCGGACGTTTGCTCATGCTGGATGCCCGCACCATGGAATGGAGCAGCATCAAGGTCAAACGCAATGCGAAATGCGTGGTGTGCGGACAGGCACACTAGCCCAACTGTTCGTACATGCCGGTAATCCGGTCCATGGTTTCGAGGATACGTTCGCTGCTGGTTGCGACATTGGTGGCGAAACGCATTTTACTGTCGCTGCTGATGGCATTGCTCTTCAAGGCCTGGTCGAAGAAAAACCATTGCTGCTGCGCCAGCATGATGTCCTGCCTGATCTGCAAGGTATTTTTAGGCGAGGCGGAAAGCTCCGCCATCGCCGCCAGAAACTCGTCGCGTGCCTTCACCAGATTAGCCAATGCTTCGGATGAAGCGACACCCCAATTGATCGCCTGGTAAAACTTCGACATCCGCTGCGATAGCATGCGTTGACGCCCGGCGATATTGACGAGGTGCCCCACCGCTGTGTCCGATATCTTTTCCAGTTGCAGCGTCGACGCATGTGCCAGGGCCAGCACCTCTTCACCGAGGCGCATCACAGTCTTCGCATCCGACGGGTTCGGCGTCTTGTCCAGCAAAACGCTTTTGTAAGCGGCCCAGGTCTTTTTCAGGCTCGCCAGCGTCGCCTTGTTTTCGGCATTCGGCGCAAACGACTCCAGCTCGCCCAACTGCTTTTCAAACAGCGCCAGCGAAGCATTGAATAATTTTTTCGAACGCGGCATATCGATGTCCTGCCCGACCTGCAAATAGCATTTCGCCAGGCGCTGCGACAACATGCGCTGGCGGCCGGATTTGTTGATTGCATCGTTGATATGCGCAATCCGTGCCTCGGCTTGTACGGGACGGATCAGCAATACGGGACTTGCCAGCAAGCTGGCACAGAGCAAGTGGCGCCGGTTCATTCTTATTCCTTATTATCGTCAGGCTCGTGCCCAGTCCGTCTAGTTTGCACAGACAGGCACTCTTTCCATGGTGCAAAAGCTATGCCAAGCAACAGCCGCAAACATACCCCTGATGCGGCCCAAACTGGTGCGCAAACCCATGATTCACAGGCAAATATTGCCGGTCTCGCACCAACCCGGGGTGATCCGGGCCGCATGCCGCCTTTACATAACTTTACGGCTCGCAAGCGAATCCGCAACAGTGGGCTCCTAAAGTATCAACATGCCTGCACAACACAGCAGGCACCATTGATAGACAAAGGAGCTTTACATGAACAAGCAAACCCCACGCATTGCTACCATCCCAGCTACCGGTCGCGCACGTCGTCTTATGATGGTCGGCGCCACCGCTGCCATCGTCAGCGCATTCTCCATCATTGGCGTCAGCCATGCGCAGGAAGGCCAGGCACCTCAGGCAACACAACAACAGGGCGGCCCACATGGCAAAATGAATCCGGAGCGTGCAGAAAAACGCTTCGATCACATGCTCAAACGTTTGGTACCGGATGCCACCCCGGAACAAAAAACCAAACTCGGCGCGATTGCCAAGTCTGCCTTCAACGACCTGCGTCCAATACAGGAGCAAAACCGTGCAGCGCATGCACAAGGTTTGAAACTGTTGGCGCAACCGACTATCGACCGCAAGGCACTGGAGCAAGTACGCCAGACCGAGCAGAAGCTGGCCGACCAGCGTTCACGCCGTATGACCCAGGCATTTGCTGATGCAGCTGAAGTCCTGACACCGGCACAACGTGTG